>NZ_JBWJZE010000002.1:0-776241 GCF_056429085.1 Bradyrhizobium sp. CFUWI | reverse complement strand
CATTAATGGGATGACCCGCCCCGTCCTCTCAGTCAGACTGAGTTGGCTTTTGAAAGGAGGAAGCAATGAGGACACGGAACAAGCCCAGGCCGGCAACGGTGTTTGGGATCGACATTGGCAAGAACTTTTTCCACGTCGTTGGGCTCGACGCCGCCGGAATGCCGATCCAGAAGGCGACCTTTCGGCGCGATACGCTCTTGCAGTTCTTCGAACGTGCAGGACCGGCTTTGGTGGGGATGGAGGCCTGCTCCGGCTCGCAATGGTTGGCCCGCAAGATCGCCGCCATGGGGCACACCGTTCGCATTATCCCAGCTCAATTCGTGAAGCCATATGTGAAATCCAACAAAAATGACCTCATCGATGCCGCGGCGATCGCCGAAGCCGTGACGAGACCAACGATGCGCTTCGTCGAGCTAAGGTCGCCTGAGCACATTGACCTGCAAGCGCTGCATCGTGTTCGCGATCGGATGATGTCGCAACGGACGTGCCTCATCAATCAGATGCGCGCTTTTTGCCTGGAATATGGGATCGCTATTCACCAGGGCGCCGGCAAGTTCAAGGCTGATCTGCCGAGGGTTTTGGCCGATCAGTCGAATGATCTAACCTCGGCGATGCGTCGCATTCTTGCATCTACATTTGACGAGCTGCGGCAGCTGGAGCTGCGGATTGCCGAGGTCAACCGCGAGATTGAGGCAATTGCCTCTCAAAGCGATACCGCACGTCGATTGATGACCATCCCTGGCATTGGTCCGCTGGCCGCGACGGCGCTTTTGGCAGCAGCTGGATCTGCCCGCCAGTTCAAAAGGGCCCGCGATATGGCAGCTTGGCTAGGTCTTGTCCCGAGAGAATATTCTACGGGAGGCAAAACGAAGCTGCTGGGGATAAGCAAGCGCGGCAATCGATATCTGCGCCGGATGATCATCCATGGCGCCCGTTCCTGCGTGACTCATCTTGATCGCTCGCGATATCGCCTTGGCGCGTGGCTTGATGGACTTCAGGCACGCATGCACACTAACAAGGTCACCGTCGCCTTGGCGGCCAAGATTGCGCGGATCGCATGGGTGGTGATGACCAAGCCCGGCGCAAGCTATGAACGGCGGGATCCGGCCTTTAGCTGATCCCGTTTGTTCCAGACTGCGAGGTTCGTGAAGGTGATGACGAAACAGTCGATCGGCGCGCCGTAAACCCTGTGCAAAAAAGCGGGCTTCGAGCCCGAACCATTTATCTGGGAACGGCACGCGCGGATCTCATCATGGCCTGGCCGCAACAGCGGCCCACTTGCAAGAGGCCGGATACATTTGTGCAGACTGCATCGTCCTCATTAAACGACCTTGCACGGGCGGGGCGGGTCATACATTTTTTCCGATGACTTATCAAGCCGTTGGCTACCTGTGCATGGGGTTGTTTTTCGGTTTTCAAGCCTGGGCCCTTCCAGACATGACAGCGCCCCGGAGCTTTCGCACCGGGGCGCTGCCTGCGAGAGATGGCGTGATCAGCTCTGCGAGCGCCGCGCCATGAAGATGTCGTAGCCGACCTCGGCGACCTGGAACCATGAGTAGCCGTCGCTCGTGAACTTGGCGAGCGAGTCGTGCACCTTCTTGAAGTTGGGGTTGGTCGCAGCGACTTCGGCGTGCAGCTCCTTGGCGGCCTTGTAGCAGGCATCCATGATCGACGGCGAGAAAGCATGCAGCTTGGTGCCGCCCGCGAGCAGCTTCTTCAACGCCAGCGGATTGGCATTGTCATAGCGTGCCATCATGTAGTTGTTGGCGTAGTGGCCGGCCTGCTCCAGCACGCTCTGGTAATATTTCGGCAGCGCGTTCCACTTGTCGAGGTTGACGAAGGCCATCAGCATCGGTCCGCCTTCCCACCAGCCGGGATAGTAGTAGTGCGGCGCGATCTTGTAGAAGCCGAGCTTCTCGTCGTCATAGGGGCCGACCCATTCGGCGGCGTCGATGGTGCCCTTCTCCAGCGCGGGATAGATGTCGCCGCCGGCGAGCTGCTGCGGCACCACACCGAGCTTCTGGAGCACGCGGCCGGTGAAACCACCAATGCGGAATTTCATGCCCCTGAGATCGTCGGGCGTGTTGACCTCTTTCCTGAACCAGCCGCCCATCTGGCAGCCGGTGTTGCCCGCGAGCAGCGAGACGACGTTGTAGCTCTTGTAGAATTCGTTGAGCACGTCGCGGCCGCCGCCCAGCATGTACCAGGCCTGGTTGATGCGCATGTTGGGGCCGAACGGCACGGCCGAACCGAAGGTGAAGGTCGGATCCTTGCCGAAATAATAGTAGGAGGCGGTGTGGCCGATTTCGCAGGTGCCGTTCTGCACGGCGTCGAGCACCTGGAGGCCGGGGACGATCTCGCCGGCCGCGAAGATCTGGATCTGGAATTTGTTGTCGGTCGCCTCAGCGACCATCTTGCACATCATCTCGGCCCCGCCAAACAGCGTGTCGAGCGACTTCGGCCAGCTCGTCGGCATACGCCATTTGATTTCCGGCATCGATTGCGCGATCGCGGGAGCCGCGAGCGTGGCGGCGCCGGCCGCGCCAAGTCCTGTGACCTTGATGAAGTCTCTTCTCTTCATGATTTCCTGCCCTGATGTACCAGTGATTGTGGGCCTTCTTGTCGAGGCTTGGGGCCAGCATGACGCAAGCCGCGGCCGAATGCCATCCCGATCGCACTGCGGCAAAGAAAAAGCCCGGCCTCGCGAGCGAGGCCGGGCAATTTGGTCCTGCGACTCAAGCCGCAGATCAGCCGCGCGTGCGCGAGCGGATCATGAAGCTGTCGTAGGTATATTCGGCAACCTGCCACCACAGATATTCGTCGGAGCGGTAGGCCTGCATGGCGTCAATCACCTTCTTGAAGTCGGCGTTCTTGGCCGAGACCTCGGCCCAGAGTTCGTTGGTCGCCTTGAGGCAGGCTTCCAGCACTTCGTTGGTGAAGGGGCGAAGCTGGGTGCCGCCGGCAACCAGGCGCTTCAGCGCCGCCGGGTTCTGCATGTCGTAGCGCGCGGCCATCCAGGTATTGGCGTGGGTGGTCGCGTTGGCGAGGATGGCCTGGTAGTTCTTCGGCAGCGCGTTGAACTTCTCCAGGTTGGCGAAGGCGTGGACGGTGGGACCGCCTTCCCAGAAGCCCGGATAATAGTAGTACTTGGCGACCTTGGCGAAGCCGAGCTTCTCGTCATCGTAGGGGCCGACCCACTCGGCGGCGTCGATGGTGCCTTTTTCCAGCGCCGGATAGATGTCGCCGCCGGCGAGCTGCTGCGGCACCACGCCGACCTTCTGAAACACCTGGCCGGCGATGCCGCCGATGCGCATCTTGAGGCCGGAGAGGTCGGCGACGGTCTTGATCTCCTTGCGGAACCAGCCTCCCATCTGCGCGCCGGTGTTGCCGCAGGGGAAGCCGATCACGTTCGACTTCTTGAAGAACTCGTTGGCGAGCTCGTTGCCGCCGCCCTGGAAGAGCCACGAATTCTGCTGGCGCGCATTGAGGCCGAACGGCACCGAGGCGAAGATCGCGAAGGTCGGGTCCTTGCCGACGTAGTAGTAGGACACGGTGTGGCACATTTCGACCGTGGCGCTGGAGGTCGCATCGAGCGCCTGCAGGCCGGGAACGAGCTCACCGGCGGCGAACACCTGGATCTGGAATTTGTTGTCGGTCATCTCGGCGACGTACTTCGACACCTGCTCGGCACCGCCGTAGATGGTATCGAGCGACTTCGGGAAGCTCGAAGTCAGGCGCCACTTCACCTCGGGCGAGGACTGCGCGATCGCCGGTGAGGCCACTGCGGTCGCCGCCGCGCCTGCTGCCGACACTTTCAGAAAATCACGACGCTTCATCTTCAGGTCTCTCCTTGCTGGGGCGTTTCCCCTTGAACTTCTCTTTTGCCGCCGCTGATTCCAGCGACGCGACAGGGCCGCGTCGAACCGAAGGGGCTTGACTGCGGTGGGCCTTTAACACGGAAGGCCCGTTTTCGGAACGCGACAATGGCATGACGGGGGTCTACGAAAGTCGCATGTCCCCCAAAGGGACGAGGAGGCGCTCCGGCGGCGCTCAGGCTGCCGCGATGACGCCCTTGAGCTGGTCCCGGACCTGCCCTGCAATGGCGCGGTAGATGGCCGCATGGGGACCGTCCGGCTCGCTGTCGACGACGGGGTTGCCGGCGTCCGAAGTGGCGCGAATCGCCATGTGCAGCGGGATCTCGCCGAGGAACGGCACCTCGAGCTTCTCGGCCTCGTGCCGCGCACCGCCATGGCCGAAAATGTCCGACCGCGTGCCGCAATGCGGGCACTGGAAATAGCTCATGTTCTCGACGATGCCGAGCACGGGCACGTTGACCTTCTTGAACATGGCAAGTCCGCGCCGCGCGTCGATCAGGGACAGGTCCTGCGGGGTCGAGACGATCACCGCGCCCTTGAGCGGCACGTTCTGCGCCAGGGTGAGCTGGGCATCGCCGGTACCCGGCGGCATGTCGACGACGAGAACGTCGAGCTTGCCCCATTCGACGTCGCGCAGCATCTGCGTCACCGCCGACATCACCATGGGACCGCGCCAGATCATCGCGGTCTCTTCCTCGACCAGGAAACCGATCGACATGATGGCGAGGCCGAAGCGCCGAAGCGGAATCATCTTGCGCTCGTCGTTCAGCTCCGGCTTGTCGCGCAGGCCGGTCAGGCGCGGCACCGAGGGGCCGTAGATGTCGGCATCGAGCAGCCCGACCTTGAGGCCGAGATCGCGCAGGCCGAGCGCCAGGTTCAGCGCGGTGGTCGACTTGCCGACGCCGCCCTTGCCGGAGGCGACTGCGATCACGGCGGCGACGCCCGGGATCTCCGACTGCCGCGCCATGGGCGAGCCGCCTCCCTGCGGCGGCTTGTGGGCATGGGCCGGCTGCACGCCCGGCGCGCCGCGACTGGGTTGCGGAGGCGGCGGCGGTGCGGAGCCCGGCTTGCGCTCGGCGGTCAGTGCCACCATGACGGTAGTGACGCCGGGGATGCTGCGCACGGCGGCCTCGGCCTCGGCCCGGATGGATTCCCAGGCCCTGGCCTCGGCGGCGTCGACATTGATCGAGAAGAACACCTTGCCGTCGGACGCGCTGATCGCGCTCAGCACATTGGCATTGGTAAGCGCGACCCCGCGGGGCGACTTGATCCTGGCGAGGCTGTCGAGAACCTGTTGCTGCGTCACGCTCAAAGCGCATCTCCTGAACGGAGCCTGATCCGGACCCGGAGGGCCGCGCCAGCGCAAAGCGGGAAGCGGCTTTCCGGCAAGGTCAGGCTCGAGACTTTAGGATGCCCCATTAGAGCGGAAACGGCCAAAAGGCTACTGCCTGCCGATATCGTCAGCCATCTCGGCGGGCGCCGCCCCCTGCTCCTTGGCGGCCTCGTAATTCAGCTCGATCATGACCCCGTTGGGGTCGTGAACGAAGATCTGCCAGAGGTCGCCGCCGGGCACCTGGCGGGAGTCGAACTTCATCCCCTTGGAGGCCAGCCGCTGCTTCATGCCGTCGAAGCCGCGGCTGACGAAGGCGACATGATGGACGACGCCGGAATCCGGCTTCTGCGGCTCCGCCGTCGCGGAAATATCGACCAGGTGCACCACCGCCCGGCCATCGCTGTACATCCAGGCGCCGGGGAAGGCGAAATTCGGCCGGGCGCCTTTTTCCAGGCCCAGCACGTCCTCGTAGAAGCGGACAGTCTCGGCCAGATTCCGGGTCCGGATGTTGAAATGATCGAGGACGCCAACGCTCACACCGCCCATGCTCTCGCTCCCTTTTTCGAAGTTCTTGGGTCCCGCCATCCTAGCACAGGGGGCCGCCAAACGAAGCCGTTGCCCTCCCGGCTTAACGGTTTATGGTGCGCCTCCGATCCGCCCTCGCAGCGGAACTTCGAGGGTGCCGCCCGGCGCCCTCGCCCGGATACAACCGTAAAACTCAAAACTACGGACAAGGTACCACACATGGCTAAAGTCGCTTTCCTCGGTCTCGGCGTCATGGGCTTCCCCATGGCCGGACACCTCGTGAAAAAAGGGGGCCATGAGGTCACCGTCTACAACCGCACCGCGGCCAAGGCGAAGGAATGGGCGGACAAGTTCGGCGGCAAGACCGCGGCGACCCCGAAGGCGGCCGCCGAAGGCCAGGATTTCGTGATGTGCTGCGTCGGCAACGACAACGACCTGCGCGCGGTCACGATCGGCGCCGACGGCGCCTTCGCCGGCATGATGAAGGGTGCGACCTTCGTCGATCACACCACCGCATCCGCCGAGGTCGCGCGTGAGCTGGACGCAGCCGCCGCCAAGGCGGGCTTCAAATTCGTCGACGCACCGGTCTCCGGCGGCCAGGCCGGCGCCGAGAATGGCGTGCTGACGGTGATGTGCGGCGGTGCGCCCGATGCCTATTCCGGCGCCGAGCCGATCATCACGGGCGCCTATGCGCGGATGTGCAAGCTGCTCGGGCCCGCCGGAAGCGGCCAGCTGACGAAGATGGTCAACCAGATCTGCATCGCCGGTCTGGTGCAGGGTCTCTCCGAGGGTATCCACTTCGCCAAGAAGAGCGGCCTCGACGTCGCCGCAGTGATCGAGACCATCTCGAAAGGGGCCGCGCAGTCCTGGCAGATGGAAAATCGCTACAAGACCATGAACGAGGACAAGTACGATTTCGGCTTCGCGGTCGAATGGATGCGCAAGGACCTCTCGATCGCGATCGCTGAAGCCCGCCGCAACGGCGCCAACCTGCCTGTGACGGCGCTGGTCGACCAGTTCTATTCCGAGGTCGAGAAGATGGGCGGCAAGCGCTGGGACACGTCGAGCCTGCTCGCGCGCCTGCAACGCTGACGAACGTGTCGACGGTCGCGGCCGGGCAGCTGCGACCATCATTGGCCTCGACGCCGCACTCGCGCCGCGACGAGGCCCGCATCGAGCCGAAAAACGAATTCCGGGGGGACTGACTTGCTGAGCGCGATAGCCGCCGTTTTCATCGTTGCCTATGCTGCCATCGCGCTCGAACATCCGCTCGGCGTCAACAAGAGCGCCTCGGCTCTGCTGGGGGCGGGCCTGCTCTGGACCATCTACGCGATGTCCGTCGGCGACGCCTCGCTCGTCAACCACCAGCTCGACGAATCCGTGGCCTCGACCGCGCAGATCGTCTTCTTCCTGATCGGCGCCATGACGATCGTCGAGGTGATCGACGCCCACAACGGCTTCGAGGTCATCACCTCGGTCATCCGCACCACGAAGCAGACCACGCTGATGTGGATCATCGGCTTCGTGACGTTCTTCCTGAGCGCGATCCTCGACAATCTGACGACCACCATCGTGATGATCTCGCTGATCCAGAAGCTGATCGGCAACAAGAGCGATCGCCTGCTGTTTGCGTCCATCATCGTGATTGCCGCCAATGCCGGCGGCGCCTGGACCGTGATCGGCGACGTCACCACCACGATGCTCTGGATCGGGGGCCAGATCACTCCGGTCAACATCATGAAGGCGGTGTTCCTGCCGTCGCTGCTCAACCTGCTGCTACCGCTGTTCATCATCGGCTATTCGCTGAGGGGCAAGGAGATCGCCCCCCCGCTGCAGGAACAAGCGAAGGCACTCAGGGTCGAGCTGTTCGAGCGCAATTTGATGTTCTATCTCGGCCTCGGCACCCTGGTTGCCGTGCCGGTCTTCAAGGCCGTGACGCACCTCGCGCCGTTCATGGGCATCCTTTTCGGGCTGGGCATCCTCTGGCTGGTTGGCGAGATCGTCCACCGCCACAAGGACGAGGATGCGCGCCGTCCCCTCACCCTCGTCCATGCGCTGGCGCGCATCGACATGAGCTCGATCGTGTTCTTCGTCGGTATCCTGATGGCGGTCGCGTGTCTCGAGCATGCCCGCGTGCTCGAGCTGCTCGCGAAATGGCTGGACGCCACGGTCGGCCGTCTGGACGTCATTGTAATCCTGCTCGGCCTCCTCAGCGCGATCATCGACAACGTGCCGCTCGTCGCCGCGACGATGGGCATGTACAATCTGGTACAACATCCGCCGGACAGCTTCCTCTGGGAGTTCATCGCCTATTGCGCCGGAACCGGCGGCTCGATCCTGATCATCGGCTCGGCCGCGGGCGTTGCCGCCATGGGGCTCGAGAAGATCGAGTTCTTCTGGTACGCCCGCCGCATCGCGGGCCCCGCGCTGGTGGGCTATCTGGCGGGAGCTATGGTCTACATCGTGCAGTACGCGGCGCTGCACTGAAGGGGCGCGGGCGAGATCCAAATTAACGCCCCGTTAACGTAATTCTTTAGCTCCTTAAGTCACCTCTTAAGGATTTCTTGCCAGAGATAGACAATGCAGAAGGCCCGCGTCCGGCGTGGGCAGGAATCGTTGTTGCTTGATGAGTAACCCCGCTGAAAAGCCTGAGGTTGTGCAGCTTCCGGCCGAGCCGGTGAGCGCTCCATCGGCGAGCAGCCGAAGGGCTGCGGCGCAGCGGGTGCGCGAGGCGCGCGACAAGTTAACCTCGACCAGCGGAACCCGACCGGCCTTCGATGCCGAGATGCTGCGGCAATACGCCCAGACCCGGCTGTCGGCTTCCTATGTCGTGATGCTACTGGTGGTCGCGACCGGGTTGCTGTTCGGGCTGTGGATGCAGCCGATCCCCCCCGCCGCCTGGACCGTCGGCATGCTCTGTATCCACGCGGCGATGATCCGCAGCTGCCGGCGCTTCCTGACCGAGCCCGCCTCGCCCGCGGCGACGCGCGCATGGCGGACGCGCTTCGTCGTGCTCGATCTGCTCTATGGCCTGTGCTGGATGGCGATCCTGATCCATCCCGTGGTCGACATGGTCACGGAAACGCTGATGATGTTCCTGATGCTGCTGGTGATCGCAGTATCGAGCATGGTCGCCGCGAACTTGCCGATCGCTGCCCTTGCCGCCACCGCTCCCGTCGCGGTCGCCATGGCGCTGAGCTTTGCGATCACCGGCTCGCTCGACAATTACATCCTGGCCGCTCTCGCGCTCGCCGCCGAAGGCTATTTCGTGCTGCTGGCGCATCGCCTGCACTCCTCCACCTTCGCGACGCTGGAGGCGCGCGCCGAGAAGGACGCGCTGATCGGCGAGCTCGAACAGGCAAAGGCGATCTCGGACGAAGCGCGCCACCGCGCCGAATCCGCCAACGTCGCCAAGTCGCGCTTCCTGGCGCAGATGAGCCACGAGCTGCGCACGCCGCTGAACGCCATCCTCGGTTTTTCCGAGGTGATGAAGAGCGAGATCTTCGGCGCGCATGCGGTGCCGGTCTACAAGGAATATTCGGCCGACATCCATAATTCCGGCGTCCACCTGCTCAACCTCATCAACGAGATCCTCGACCTGTCGCGGATCGAGGCCGGCCGCTACGAGCTCAACGAGGAAGCGGTGTCGCTGGTCGGCGTCGTCGCCGACTGCCACCATCTGATGAAGCTGCGCGCCTCGAGCCGGGGCATCACCATCCACGAAGTGTTCGAGCAGGCCATGCCGCGGCTCTGGGCCGACGAGCGCGCCATCCGCCAGGTCGTGCTCAACCTGATCTCCAACTCGATCAAGTTCACGCCGCAGGGCGGCGAGATCTGGCTCAAGGCCGGCTGGACCGCTTCGGGCGGACAATATCTCTCGGTGAGGGATACCGGTTCCGGCATTCCCGAGGACGAGATCCCGATCGTGCTCGCCTCGTTCGGCCAGGGCTCCAACTCGATCAAGTCGGCCGAACAGGGCGCAGGCCTCGGCCTGCCGATCGCCAAGAATCTGATCGACCTGCACGGCGGCACGTTCACGCTGAAATCGAAACTGCGCATCGGCACCGAGGTGATCGTCACCTTCCCGCCGGAGCGCGTGATGAGCGCGCTTGCGCCGCTGTCGGATGATTCTCCGCCGCTCCAGCCGGAGGGTTCCGTGCTGCCCGACGAGAAGCGCCGGCCGCGCCACAAGCCGATCATGAGCGCCGGTACGGGCTCTTAACCAGAAGCTTGCAGAGATGGCCGACAATCCCCCACTATGTCCGAATGAGCAAAGAAACGCCGTGCGTCGCCGTCTGCATGATCGATCCCAGGACCAAGCTGTGCTTCGGCTGCGGCCGGACCTTGCCCGAGATCGCGCGCTGGCACGCCATGGAAAGTGCGGAACGGCACGCCGTCATGGCCGTATTGCCGGGACGCATGGCGGAAGCCGGGCTTGCGCCGATCGCGGCATTGCCCAAGCGCGCCTGACCGGCGTGCGCGCCTGCGGAGGCGCGCGATGATCCGCTTCCTGCTCGTTCTCGCCATGCTCGCCGGCACGGCAGGCGCGGTCGTCGCCTATGGCGATCCGGAACAGATCGCGCGCGCCAGCCACAAGGTCTCGCACATCTTTCGCGCGCAGACGGTGGCGCCCGCCCCCGCGGTGCAGATCCCGCGCGGCCAGGGCGGCGAATTTGCACTGCGTGCAAAGATCAATGGTGTCGCAGCGCCGATGGTGATCGATACCGGTGCGACGTCGGTGGTGCTGACCTGGGAAACCGCGAAAGCCATCGGGCTGCCGCTCGAGATGCTCGAATACGATGTCGATCTCGAAACCGCGGGCGGCCATACCAAGGCGGCCCGCCTCACGCTCGACCGTCTTTCCGTCGGCCATCTCGTCGAAAAATCGGTGCCGGCCCTCGTCGTCCAACGCGGGCAGATGAAGACCAACCTGCTCGGTATGAGCTTTCTCGACCGCCTGGAGAGCTGGGGCGTCCGCGCCGACAAGCTGATGCTGACCGGCTATCCCGAGCTTCAGAGCAGCCCCCGCCGCTCGCGCACCGCGATCGACTAGATCGCAACGGCGCGCGCGCGGCGACCGCCGGGGGCTAGAGCAGCGGCGGGCCCTGCCGCAAATTCATGTGCCGGTTGACGTCCTTGTAGAGAAGATAGCGGAAGCGGCCGGGGCCTCCGGCGTAGCACGCCTGCGGGCAGAAGGCGCGCAGCCACATGTAGTCGCCGGCCTCGACCTCCACCCAGTCCTGATTGAGACGGTAGACCGCCTTGCCTTCGAGCACGTACAACCCGTGCTCCATGACATGCGTCTCGGCAAAGGGGATCGTCGCCCCCGGCTCGAACGTCACGATGTTGATGTGCATGTCATGGCGCATATCGGCCGGATCGATGAAGCGGGTCGTGGCCCACCTCCCCTCCGTGCCCGGCATCGCGACCGGCTCGATGGAATCTTCGTTGGCCACGATTGCCTCGGGCTCGGCCAAGCCCGGCACGCGCTGGTACAGCTTGCGGATCCAGTGAACCTGTGCAGGGCCAGGGCCGCGGTTGCGAACGCTCCAGGCGCAGCCGGGCGGCAGATAGGCGAAGCTGCCGGGCCTCAGCTCACGTTCACCTTCTGCCAAGCTGAGAATCAACGTGCCGCCTGCGACGAACAACGCCCCTTCGGCATCCTTGTCCGGCTCGGGCATGTCACTTCCTCCGGCCGGCGCGATCTCCATGAGGTAATGGGAGAAGGTCTCGGCGAAGCCGGACAGCGGTCGCGCCAACACCCACAGGCGCGTGTTGTCCCAGTGCGGCAGGTGGCTGACGACGATATCGCGTTGCACACCGCTGGGAATGACGGCGTATGCGTTCGTAAAGACCGCGCGGCCGCTCAGCAGGTCCGTCTGCGACGGAAGGCCGCCCTGCGGTACGTGATAGGTGCGCGATGACATCATGAAGCCTCGTGAAGGTTACCGATGGGGACGTATCAGCTTGCAGCCGACAGGACACCGAGCTGTAGCTGCTCGCTCAGCCAATGTTCTTCGAGATTGGCGCCATCCCCCTTGCGGTCGACAACGAGGAACGCGCTTGCGTCCTTGAGAACCAGGAGCGGATGGTGCCAGCAATTCCGGGCATAGTTTACGCCTTGGTGGCCCTTTGCCGCGAACGCCCGATAGCTCGCGGAGATGGCGGGGTCCGTGCAAACAACGACCAGCCAGTCGGCGCCGTTCAGAGGCATGAACATCTGGCTCCCAAGCGGATGGCGCTCCATCAGGCGGATCGCGATCGGCGCGGGCCGCACCGAGGCGACAAACCAGCTGATGTTGACCTGTCCGCCTTCCGCGGCAACGTCGATATTGGCAAGCCCGTTGAAGCGCTGAGCGTAGCCCTGGTTGATCGATAGCGGCGTGTTGCCTTCCGTTTCGACGACGTCTCCGAACGGAGCGAACGCCTGCTTCGTCAAAGGCTCGATCGAGAGTGTCACCATTGCCAACCCAAGCGCTCCGCGTTCAAAGGGTCTGCAGGCCCGCGATGGGAGCATCGGCACCGGCTGGATCGACCCGCAGATTGTCGACTGCGTGCGGAGCGCTTCGCCGCGACAGGACGCTCGGAAGGCTCCATCGGTCATTCGTTGACCGGCTGCGACATCAAGTCCAATATATAGAACGACACGATTGATAGGTTCTCGCTATGGATCTCCGCCAGCTCCGGTACTTCATCGCGGTTGCCGAAGAGCGCAGCTTCACCCTCGCCGCCCGGCGGCTGAACCTCTCGCAGCCGCCGCTCAGCCAACATATCCAGGCCCTCGAGGCAGAGCTCGGGACCCAGCTGCTCTACAGGACCAGCCGCAGGGTCGAGTTGACGCAGGCGGGTGAGGCCATGCTGGTGCGGGGACGCGCCATCCTGCAACAGGTCAAAGCCGCGGAAGACGAGGCGCGGTCGATCGGCGCCGGCCTGATCGGAACGCTGGATGTCGGAGCGACCGGCTCGATCCTGCGCGGCCGTCTCGCAGAGCTGCTCGCGGCCTACCGGAAGGTCGCTCCGCGGGTCAGGATGACGGTGCATGAGCAGGCGCCGGCGCTGCAGATCGCTGCGCTCCTCAGCCGCACGACCAACATCTGTCTCATTCGCGGAATTCCCGCCGAGCGCGACCTGACCAGCAAGCTCGCGTGGCGGGAGGAGGTCGTCATTGCAATGCCCCGCACCCATCAGCTGGCGCGCCGCAAGCGCATCGCGCTCGGCGAGCTCGCGTCCGAGGACCACGTCGTCCTCGATCCCGATAGCTCCGATTTCGCACGATACGTGCAGACCTGCTGTGTCGATGCCGGCTTCCTGCCAAAGGTGTCCCAGCAGGTCGTCGACGCCCAGTCGATCCCAAGCCTGATCGCCGCGGGATTCGGCGTGGCGCTCGTGCCGCAATCGATCGCGCGCTTCACCACGTCCGACATCGTCTTCCGTCCGATCCGGCCCTCGCCGCCCACGGCCGACGTGTTTCTGGTCTTCAGAGCGGACGAGACGTCGATGGTGGTGCACAATTTCATCAAGCTCGCGCTTCGATACCTGAATCACCGCAAGGGTGCGGGATGATGCTGCTGGCCCCGCCTCCTCCGCATCGCTGGGATGCTGCGACGTGTCCGGGCAATAGGATGCACCCACTCTCCTCCGCGTCATTGCGAGATCCACGCAAGTGAGTCGGCGCCTCTGCCGTGTCCCGGACAAGCCGCAACGCGCAAGCGTTGCGGCGCAGAGCCGGGACCCAGGGCGGCACGGTCCAATGCCGCGACATGGGCCCCGGCTCAGCAGCGCACCGCCAAAGCGGCGCTGCGCTGCGTCCGGGGCACGAGAGCGGAGTGTGGCGCACATGCTCTCTCCCCGTCATTGCGAGGAGCCCTTGCGACGAAGCAATCCAGACTATTTCTGCGGACACATTTCTGGATTGCTTCCGCCTTCGCGAAGGCTTCGGCGGACAAGTCGCTGCGCTCGCAATGACGGAGGATGAGGCGATAGCTGGTCCTCCAAGCAACACTGTCATTCCCCGCGAAAGGCGGGGAATCCAGTACGCCGCGGCTTCTCGGTTCAATCGCGAGCGTCTCTGGAATACTGGATCGCCCGGTTGAACCGGGCGATGACACCGCGTGTGTGGCGACGGGCATACCTTCTCGCTCTCGCGGCTGAATTCGCCCGAGCTTTGCTTGCGTCTTCGACCCTCTCAAAGCCAAGAGGGCGCAGGGAAGGCCGGGTGCCAGCTCGCACCCGCGGTCCGCTGCGCGAAATGCACACGCAGAGAGAACCGCACAGCAGCATACAGGTGTGGCCAATCACTCGGCCTTCCCTGCGCGGTGGTCGGACGGCTTATGCCGTGCTCTCCCGGGAGCCGAACTTTCCTTCTGGCCTCCCTCGCCTCCGCGAATTAGATGATGCAGTCTGCCCGGTTGGGCTCGCTCGCACCTTCGCGGAAGCTTGACCGTAGCAACGACGGCCAGGACCACACGGTTTTGCCGTACGCACGGCCCGCCATGTCGCCGCAGTCTTCCCGGCCCTGTCGACGAAGCCGGAAACTTACAGGCGAGACGAAGCCTGACAGCGCCGTTCGTCCGCACGCGGCCACGGGCTCACAGGGACTACCCGCCCTGCCCGCACCTCTCGCGCCGACGCTGCCGCGTCCACCGCAAGCCCGGCTCGCGAACAAGACGACCTCGAGATCGCCCCTCCTGGATGAGCCGGGATGGCCCGACACATACGCCAAAACCGAATTTCGGTAAAGTGGAATATTTTCGGCGAAGCGGGTTGACAGCGGGGCGACACAGGCGCGGGTCCCGTAGCCCGCGCCTAGGCCGCCGGCAGCGCGAACGAGAAGGTCGCGCCGCCTTCGGGCCCATAGCCCGCGACCAGCTCGCCGCCGTGCTCGCGCACGATGCCGTAGCTGATCCAGAGGCCAAGTCCCGTGCCCTCGCCGACCCGCTTTGTCGTGAAGAACGGCTCGAAGATGTGGCTGATGTGATCCTTGTCGATTCCCGGTCCGTTGTCCGAGATCCGGAACAGGATTTCGTTGCCCCTGCGCACCGCCGAGACCACCAGCCGCGGCGCTTCCGTGCCGCGCATCGCGTCGATCGCGTTCTCCACGAGATTGACGATCACCTGGTGCAATTGCCCCTCGTTGCCGCAGACCCAGAGCTCCGGCTCGATCTCCAACTGCAAGTCGAAGCGCACCTGCTTGGTGCGCACGGCCCACAGCACTGCGGTGTTGATGAGCCGCTCGATGTTGACGCGCTCGACCTCGCCGAGCTTGCTGAAGGACAGCCGGCGCAGATTCTTCACGATTTCGCTGATGCGGACCGCGCCTTCCAGCGTGCCCTCGATCAGCGGACCGAAATCCTCCAGGATCTCATCGATGCGCAGGCTCCGCCGCTTGGCCGCGAGGTCGTCCTCCTTGGCCTCGCCGTGGACCGCATCGAGATAGGCGGCGATCGCGGTGCGGTAGCGCATCAGGGTATGGACGTTGCCATAGACGAAACTGATGGGATTGTTCAGCTCGTGCGCGACGCCCGCAACGAGACGGCCGAGGCTGGCCATCTTCTCCTGCTCGACCAGTTGCCGCTGGGCACGCTGCAACTCGTGATGTGCCTTGTGCAGCTCCTCATAGGCGCGGCGAAGCTCTCCGATCGGGCGGCCCGTCAGCACCACGCCGATGAAGCGTCCGCGATGATCGTGGCGGGGAGAGGCGTTGATGGCGAACAGATCCGAGCTGCCGCTCTCGGCCGAAAACCGCAGCTCGCCGTCGACGACATCGGAGGCGCTGCGCGGCTTCAGCAGCGGGATCAGCTTGGCCCTGTCCTTGATATCGATGACGTCGGCGATGTTCCTGCCGACGATGTCCGTCACGCTGCAGCCGAGCGTGTGCTGGAAGGCGGAATTGACCTGCTGCACCAGCCCTTTCGCGTCGCAGACGATGAGGATGTCGGAGACGGATTCGATGACGTTGGTGACGAAGGCCTGCGCCTCCTCCAGCTCCGCATTCTTGTGCTCGAGGTCGACCTCGTAGCGGAGGAGGTCGGAATAGACCTCGTCCATCTTGCGGATGACCTCGATCCAGGCGCCCTCGCGCTCCTGATCGAGCTCCATCGCGCCACGCTTGGCGATCAGCTTGAGCAGCGTTTCGGGCTCGCTGGCTCCAGGGGGGTGCGTCACCTCAGGCATTCTTCCTCAAATCATACCTGGACAGCTTGTTCCTGAGCCCGACACGCGACAACCCGAGCTCGTTGGCGACCCGGCTGATATTGCCTTCGTACCGCTCCAGGGTGCTGATGATAACCGCCTTCTCCAGATCCTCCACCTTGTCCTTGAGGGTCGCCGAGCCGTTCAATTTGCCCTGGATCGCCGCCGCCGGCGGCTTGCCGTTGCGCCGGCCGAGCAACGGCGGCGCCTGCAATTCATCCGCGTCCGCCAGCACCACCATGCGCTGGATCTCGTTCTGCAACTCGCGGACGTTGCCGGGCCAATGGTACCTGGCGAACGCTTCGAGCGCGGACGCGGCAAAGCGCAGGCCCGGCCGGTTGAAGGAGGTCTTCACCGATGACAGCACCCCTTCGGCGATCAACGAGACATCCATCGGGCGCTCGCGCAAGGCCGGCATGTGGACGGGAAACGCCGCCAGGCGATAGTAGAGATCGCGCCGGAAGCGGCCGGCCTCGACCTCGGCTTCGAGATCCCGGTTGGTCGCCGCCACGACACGGACGTCGACCTTGCGCACCCGCTGCGCGCCGAGCGGCCTGATCTCGCTCTCCTGCAGAACGCGCAACAGCTTGACCTGGAATGCCGGCGAGGTCTCGCCGATCTCGTCGAGGAAGATGGTGCCGCCGTCGGCGACCTCGAACAGGCCGATCCTGTCCTGATAGGCGCCGGTGAAGGCGCCCTTCTTGCAGCCGAACAGCTCGCTTTCGAGCAGCTCGTCCGGCAACGCGCCGCAATTTTCGACAACGAAAGCCTTGTTGGCGCGCGCCGAGCCGTAGTGAATCGCGCGTGCAAGCAGCTCCTTGCCGGTCCCGGACTCGCCCGTGATCAGCACGGAGATGTCGTAGTCTGCGGCGCGCCTGCCGAGCTCGATCACCTTGTGCATGGGACTTTCCGGCGAATGCACGATGCGGTCGAAATCATAGAGCTGCTTGGCGACCCCGCGCTTGACCGAGACGACCTTCTTGATATGCCCCGGCGTCGCCTTGACGTCGACGCCGGCGGTTTCCGTCTCCTTCTGCAGGCGATAGAGCTGCACCGCCTCCTTGACGATGTCGACCAGCCGCTCCGGCTGCCAGGGCTTCGTGATGTATTGATAGATGCCGGCCTCGTTGAGGCCCGCAATGATATCCTCCGAATCGGAATAGCCGGAGATGATCATCCGCACCGGATCGGGCCACAGCTCCCGCACGCGCTTCAGGAAGCTCACGCCCGACTCGTGCGGCATGCGCTGGTCGCACAGGATGGCGTGGACGATCTCGCCTTCCAGCAGCTTTTCCGCATCGGCCGCATTGCCGGCGCACAGCACCTCAAAATCCTCCCTGAGAACGCGGCGCAGCGCTTCCTGCGAACGGACTTCGTCGTCGACGACGAGAATGGTTCCCAGAACGCTCATGAGGGCACCACCACGGCTCTCTGCCGGTCGGTCGTCCGCCGCGCCCGGTGATTGGCGATGGTCAGAGGCGTGCGCGACTTCGGCACCTTGTGGATGAAGTTGTAGCGGGCGACGTGGTAGCTCGGATCGAAGCCGTAGAAATTGAGCCTCATCCGCCGCAGCTCCTCGTCACGATAGGCTTGCAGGGGCTTTTCGGCCTCGTCCTCCGCGCGGCGCCTTTTCTTGTCGGCGAGACGGGCCGCGAAGCCATGATCCGCGCCTGCAGCAGCTGCGAGCTTGACGAGGCTTTCGCGTGCCAGCTCGTTGCGTGCGAGGACGCGGTCGACGATCCCGAGGCGCTGCGCCTCGGCGACGCCCATCGGCAGCCGGCACTGCGTGATCCGGGTCGCGTTCCCGGCGCCCGCGCGACGCGGCAACAGATAGGTCCAGTACTCGGAGCCGAACAGATTTCCCATGTCCTTGTAATGCGGATTGAGCACGATCTGATCGCTGGCCCAGACCTCGTCGGCCGCCAGGCTCAGGAACACGCCGCCCGCCCCCGCATTGCCGCGAATGACCGATATTACCAAGCGGTCCGTGGTCTCGATGATCGCGCGCGCCAGATCGTCGATGGCGTTGATGTTGCGCCAGGATTCATCGGCGGCACCGTCGGCGGCCTCGATCTCGGCCAGATGAATGCCGTTCGACCAATAATCGAAACCACCGGTCAGGAGCAGCACCTTGGTCGGGCGCGCCAGCGCGGCGCGGTAGGCATCCCGCAGCGCTTCACAATCATCCGTCGACATGGCGCCGTTGTAGAAGGAGAACTGCAACTCGCCGACCTCGCCGTGCTCGCGATATTGAATCGGAGCATAGCCGCAATCCGGCCGCCGCGGCAGGCAGGCTGCCTGTCCGGCGAAAACCTTTGCCGCGGATCGCTTCAGGCTCTTCGGCGCGAGCTGCCGCACATGGCCGATCCAGACTGCTCCGTCGACCGTCGCACGGGCCAAAGCGCCATCGCATTGGGCCACGATCGTGCCAGGAATGCCGGAGATATCCCGCGCTTCATGGACGTCGAACAGCCGCACGTCCTGGAAGAACAGGCTGTCGACCAGGCCCGGCATGCCATCGGCGCTGTTGATCTTGCGCAGCACGGCCTCGGTCGTGTCGTGCTGCCAGTCGATCGCCCGGTCCGACTGGCGGCAGGGACCGCGCACGCGAATGCGTGCGTCGTTCGCACGCATCGGCTGCGGCGTCGGCCGTCCCGCCTCGATCGCGTCGAGGGCTTCCAGCACCGCTTCGACCGCGCATTGGGTCACCTCGTTGCGGTAGATGCTGGATTTCGCAGCGCGCCGCATCGGAAACGTGCGGAACGCCCAGACCGGACCGGCATCGAACTCGCCGTCCGCCTGTAGCACGGTGACGCCCCACTCGGTTGCTCCGTCGAGAATGGCCCAGTCGAGCGCGGCCGGGCCGCGGTCGCCGGGCGGGCCGGGATGCACGATCAGGCAGCGCACGCTGCGCCAGACATCTTCGGGAATCGCCCGCTTGAGGAACGGCGCGATCACCAGGTCCGGCCGGCACAGCGCCACGCTTTCCCGCGTGACGTCGGCGTGGATGTCTAGCTCGACCGAGACCTCATGGCCGCGCTCGCGGAGCTCGATATGGAAGCGCTGCGTCAGGCTGTTGAAAGAATGCGATAGCAGCAGGATACGCATCGGGATCCCTCAACAAATCCGCGGCAATTGCTCGCCCGACAACCAGTCGACGATCCGCCCGCCGCCGAAGCTCGTCGCCATCTGCACGAAATGATGGTCGTCGGCGACGGCTTCGCCGATGTCGGCGGCATCGCGGCCGAGCGGATGTCTCCGCATCGCGGCAAGCACGGCAGCGGCGATTTCGGGCGCGACGATCGCGACCAGCTTGCCCTCGTTGGCGACATGGAGCGGATCGAGCCCGAGCAATTCGCAGGCCGCCGCCACGCCCGGCTTGACCGGGATCTCCTCCTCGCGGAGGTGAAAGCCGAGCCTCGATTGCTGGGCGATCTCGTTCAGCGTCGCGGCGAGCCCGCCGCGGGTGGGATCCCGCATCAGGCGGATACCGGCGCCGCCGGCTTCGACCATCCTGGCGACGAGATCATTCAGCGCCGCCGAATCCGACACGATCTCGGTCTCGAAGGCGAGATTCTGCCGCTTCGACATGATCGCCACGCCGTGATCGCCCAAGGTGCCTGAGATCAGGACGCGATCGCCGACGCGCGCGTTCTCGGCCGACAGATCGAGCCCGTCGGGGACAATCCCGACCGCCGATGTCGAGATGAACAAGCCGTCGGCCTTGCCGCGCTCGACCACCTTGGTATCGCCTGTAATGATGTGAACGCCGGCCGCGCGCGCCGCCTTCCCCATCGAGTCCGCAATGGTCTTGAGGTCGGCGAAGCGAAATCCCTCCTCGATGATGAAGCTTGCCGACAGATAAAGCGGCTTTGCACCGGCCATGGCGATGTCGTTGACCGTGCCGTGAACCGCGAGCGAGCCGATATTGCCGCCGGGAAAGAACAGCGGCGAGACCACGTAGCCGTCGGTGGTCATCACCATGCGCCCGGCGCCGACGTCGAAGGCCGATTGGTCGTTGCCACGCGCCAGCCATTCATTGCCGAAGGCCTCGTGGAACAGCCCCGAAATCAACTGCGCCATGGCGCGGCCGCCCGAGCCGTGGGACAGGTCGACGCAGCCGTTCCTGATATCGAGCTTGCGCTGATAGGCCTTCATGACGCCCGCCTCTGCTGGTGGTCGCGGAAGCGGCCGTAGGTCCAATGGGCGGCACAGGCGCCTTCCGAGGAGACCATGCAGGATCCCATCGGCGTCTCCGGGGTGCAGACGGTGCCGAACAGCTTGCAGTCGACCGGCTTCTTCACGCCGCGCAGGATGGCGCCGCATTCGCACGCCGGGTTGTCGTCGACGCAAAGCTCGTTCATGCCGAAGCGGACCTCGGCGTCGTATTTGGCGTAAGCGCGCTTCAGCTTCAGCCCGCTATAGGGAACCTGCCCGAGTCCGCGCCATTCGAACTGGTCGCGCAGCTCGAAGATGTCGGAGACCTCCTCCTTGGCGCGCAGATTGCCGTCGCGCGTGACCGCGCGGCTGTACTGGTTCTCGACCTCGTGCCTGTTCTCGTTGACCTGGCGCACCAGCATCAGGATCGCCTGCATCATGTCGAGCGGCTCGAAGCCCGAGATCACCACGGGCTTGCCGAACTCTTCCGCGAAGAACTCGTAAGGCGCCGTGCCGATGATGGTCGAGACATGCGCCGGCCCGACGAAGCCGTCGATCTCGACGCGGCCGATGTGGCGGATATCAGGACTCTCCAGGATGTTCTGCATGGCGGGCGGGGTCAGCACGTGATTGCAGAACACGCTGAAGTTCGAAAGCTGCTTCTTCTCGGCCAGCCGGATCATCACCGCGGTCGGCGGCGTGGTGGTCTCGAAGCCGATGGCGAAGAACACGATTTCGCGCTCGGGGTTTTCCTGCGCGATCCTGACGGCGTCGATCGTGGAATAGACCATGCGGACGTCGGCGCCCCGTGCCTTCGCCTTCAGGAGCGAGGCGCCCTGCGAGCCGGGGACGCGCATCAGATCGCCATAGACGCACAGGATCACCTCGCTCCGCTCTGCAAGCCGGATCGCCATGTCGATGCGCCCGGCCGGCAGCACGCAGACCGGGCAACCGGGTCCGTGGATCATCCGCACGTTGCTCGGCAGCATGTCTTCCAGGCCGTAGCGCGAGATCGCGTGCGTGTGGCCGCCGCAGAACTCCATGAAGCGATACGGCCGCCCCGGATGGGTCTCCGCGCGAATCGTCTTCGCGAGCCCCAGTGCGATCTCCTTGTCGCGAAACTCGTCGGCATATTTCATGGCGCCACTCCCTGTCCCTCGAGGCTCAGCTCGCGCAGCAATTCGAGCGTGCGCCGCGCCTCTTCCGGATCGATCTTGGTCAGGGCATAGCCGACATGGATGATCACGTAGTCCCCCACCGCAAGGTTCTCGATCAGGGCGACCGAGATCTCCTTGCTGACGCCGTCGATCGAGACGATGGCCATCTCGTCGGGCAGGAGTTTCGTGACCTCCGCGGGTATCGCGAGACACATCAGGCGGTTCCTTCCAGATCTTGCTGTTCGAGGAGTCCTAGCGCGGCAATCCAGGCCTGGCCCAGGCTGAGGCCGCCGTCGTTGGGCGGCATCTGGCGCGGCAGCAGCGGGGAGAGGCCGGCGGCGATGCAGCCGCGCTCGATCTCGCGCGACAGGATCGCGTTGAGGAAGCATCCGCCGCTCAAGGCGACGGTGCTGATGCCGGTCGCGCGCGCCGCGCGGCCGATCCAGTCGACGCAGGCCGCGGCAAGCGTGCCGTGGAACAATTCGGCGCCTTCGACCGGATCGATGGTCCCGGTTGCCAGGCGCGCGAACAGCGGAGCCAAGGACAGCACGCCGCGCTCGATTACCCAACCGTCTTGCGCGATGCGCGGCGTACGCACCAGCGCCTCCAGCTTCATCGCGGCTTCGCCCTCGTAGCTCTGCACCGGGCAGAGGCCCAACAGTCCCGCGGCCGCATCGAACAGCCGGCCGGCGCTGGTCGTCGTCGGCACGCCGGGTTGGTCCAGCACGGCGCCAAGGCGCGAGGCCTGCGGCTGCGCATCGAACCGCGTCGCGATCGCATCACCGCGTCCCAGGCCATGCAGCACGCTCGCGCCCATGCGCCAGGGCTCGCGCGCGGCGCGGTCGCCGCCCGGCATCTTCATCGGCGCCAGATGTCCGAGCCGCCGGAAGGTAGCGCCGTCGCATGCGAGGAGCTCGCCGCCCCAGTTGCCCCCGTCGCTGCCGTATCCGAAGCCGTCGAGCACCAGGGCCAGCGCCGGTCCTGCGATGCCACGTTCGGCCATCACGGAGGCCGCATGGGCGTGGTGGTGCTGGACCGCAATCAGCCGCTTGCCGCTGGCCTCGGCGAAGCGCGTCGAGGCCATGTTCGGATGCAGGTCGTGCGCAACGACGACCGGCTCGATGTCGAGCGTTGAAAGCAAATGATCCACCGTCTCCTCGAAGAAGCGGACGCCTGCCGCAGTGTCGAGGTCGCCGATGTGCTGGGAGACGAACGCCTCGTTGCCGCGCGTGACCGTCACCGTCGCTTTCAAGGCCCCGCCGACCGCCAGGATCGGCGGCACCGACCGCGCGAGGCGAACCGGCTCGGGCACGTAGCCGCGGGCGCGGCGGATGAATTGCGTCCGGCCCGCGACCATTGCCACGACGGAATCGTCGGCACGGGTGACGATGTCGCGGTCGTGCGTGACGACGAGGTCGGCAATGCCGGCAAGGCGTCGCTCGGCTTGCCGATTGTCGATCAGGAGCGGCTCGCCGCCAGGATTGGCGCTGGTGGCGACGATGGCCCAGCTTTCGCCGGCCCGCGCATGCGCCGCATTCAGTGCAGCGAAGATCAGGTGATGGAGCGGCGCGACCGGCAGCATGACGCCGAGACGCGACAGCTTCGGTGCGATGGCCGGCGCGAGCCGATCGCGCGATCTCAGCAGCACGATGGGGCGTGGAGAGCTCTCCAGCAGCGCAAGCTCGGCGGTCTCGGCGTCGGCGAGATCGGCAACCGCGTCCGCCGCACCGACCATGACGGCAAACGGCTTTTGGTCGCGCTGCTTGCGCTGCCGCAGCCGCCGCACGACCTCGTTATCGCGCGCATCGCAGAGCAGCTGATAGCCGCCGAGCCCCTTGATCGCGACGATCCTGCCACCGGCGATCGCTGCGGCAATGTCCGCGATCTCATGGCTGAGCCTTGGGCCGCATGCCGGGCAGGCAATCGCCTCGGCATGGAACCGGCGGCTGTCGGGGTTGGCATAGTCGTCAGCGCAGGCTCTGCACATCGCAAAGCCCTTCATGGCCGTGGCCGAACGGTCGTAGGGCAGCCGCTCGGCGATGGTGTAGCGCGGGCCGCAATGGGTGCAGTTGATGAAGGGATAGCGATGAAAGCGGCTGCTCGGGTCGAACAGCTCGCGCAGGCATTCCTTGCAGGTCGCAGCGTCGGCAACGATGCGGGTCGACACCCTGCCCTGCTCGCTGGCGCGGATGCAGAACCCCTCGCTCGCCAACGTCCCGACCGGATGCACCGAGATGTCGTCGATGCGGGCAAGCGGCGGCTTTTCCAGCGGCAGCGCCGTGATGAAGTCGGCGGCGCGCTCGCCCTCGACCTCGATGATGACCCCGTGCGGATCGTTGGCGACGAAGCCGCCGAGACGATAGCGCGTAGCGAGGCCGTAGACATAGGGGCGAAAACCGACGCCCTGCACCGCGCCGCGCACGTGCAGACGCAGTCTCCTCACCTCGGGCGCGCTCGTCCCACCGTCCATCGTCATCCCTGCATGGCCATCTCGGCCCGCTTCGCCTTGGCCCGGTGCTTGCGGATCCAGGCATAGAACGCCGAAAACCCCTCGCCCGTGCGCGCCGACACCGTCATCACCTCGATGCCAGGGTTGACCCGCCGGGCATATTCGACGGTGCTGGCAAGGTCGAAATCAAGCACCGGCGCGAGATCGATCTTGTTGATCAGCATCAAGGATGCCGCCGCGAACATGTCAGGATATTTCAGCGGCTTGTCCTCGCCCTCGGTGGTCGAGAACACCACGATCTTGCAGGCCTCGCCGAGATCGAACGCCGCGGGGCACACGAGGTTGCCGACATTCTCGATGAAAAGGATGCCGCCGTTCAGCCAGGGCAGCCGGTCATAGGCCTGGCCGACCATGGCGGCATCGAGATGACAGCCTTTTCCGGTGTTGACCTGGATCGCCGCCACGCCGGTGGCGCGGATACGTTCGGCATCGTTGGAGGTCTGCTGGTCGCCCTCGATCACGCCGATCGGGAAGCTATCCTTCAATTCCGAGACCGCGCGAACCAGCAGCGAGGTCTTTCCGGCGCCCGGGCTCGACACCAGGTTGAAGGCAAGCACCTCGTCGGCATGGAAGCGCGCGCGATTGTCGGCGGCGAGCCGATCGTTCTTGCCGAGAATGTCGCGCTCGACCTGGATGATGCGCTCGCTGCTCATGCCGGCGATCTCTTGTCCGGCCGGATTGGCGCCGCAATCGAGCACCCCCGCCTCGTCCTTGGCGTGGTCAGGGTGATGAGGGTGAACATGGTCGTGGCCGTGCCCATGACCGTGATGATGATGGTGCCCGCCGTGACCATGGTCATGGTCATGAGCATGAGCATGATGATGATCATGCGCGTGTTCGATAGACGCCTTGCCGTCGCCGCAGCCGCAGACCGTACACATCAGTCGACCTCCAGTTCCCTTACGCGCATCTCTTCCCCGCCCGTCACCTGCAATTGATAGCCGCCACAGCAGGGGCACGGCTCGTAACGCTGCTTGATCTCGACGCTCCTGGAGCAGGCCATGCACCAGGCCGTTCCCGGGGTCTCGACGATCTCGAGCCTGGCGCCGCGCGCGATGGTCTGTGCGGCGACGGCCTCGAAGCAGAATTTCATCGCCTCCGGCGCGACGTGGCTGAGCGCACCGATCTCGAGGCAGACCACATTCACCTTGGCGAAGGAACGCTTGCGCGCCTCCTCCTCGACGATGCCGATGATGCCTTCGCAGAGCGCCATCTCATGCATGGCCCACCTCGCGGAAGTCGAGATTGAATCCGACACAAGGGTCGAACGAGCCGACCAGTGCGCGCACCGCGTCCTGGCCGCGCCGGCCGGCAGTCAGCACCGCTCCCTTGAGGCTCCGGACCAGCGGTCCGCGGGCGTGGAAATTCCACTCGGTCGGCGCCAGGAACTCGAAATTGACGATGCGGTCCGCCTCGTCGAGGACGACGGCGTGGTAGAGCCGGCCCCGTGCACATTCGACCGCCGCGGCCCCCCTGCCCGCAGCGAGCCGATAGCTCGCGACGACGCCATCGTCGAGTTCCTCGTCGCCGCGCTCGAGCCAGGCGCAGAGCCGCGCGACCTCGGCGATGCGCGCCTGGAGTCGCGCGGCCGAGCCCGCCGCCGGCAAAACGGGTCCGCGCCGCGCCCACCGGGCCCAGACACCGGTTTCCGGAATTTTACCGCAGAGCTCCGGCGCGTCGGAATAGGCGGCCCCACCCGCAAGCAGACGTGTAACGACGTCGAGATCGTCGGCCGCCGTCAGGAAGGATTGCTCGACCGACGGCGGCGACAATTCGTCACCCTCGCAGCGTTCGACATGGACAGCGAGCGCGCTGCCCGGCGCAACAGCCTCGCCTTCGCCGGCAATCCCCAGGCTTGCGAGCGCGGCCTTGATCTGTGCCACGGCCTCACGCCGCAAGGTCTCCGACACGCCTTCGCTGGCGCCGCCGAGGACCGTGCTCGCCTGCATCATGGCGCGCACGGCGGCGGCGCTGGCGCCGTCAAGCGCGAGCCGGCCGACGAACAGGCTGCGCAGCAATTCGGTCAGCCGCTCGGCAACGACCGCCGTGACGCGGCTGCGCGCTGCAGCTGGCGTCGCCTGCTGCCCTTGCGCCGCCTCGACCGCCGACAGGAACGCCACCTGATGTGCGACCGAGCAGAGCGAGAACAGCCGCGGCAGCACCGGAAGCAGGGACGAGGCCTGCTTTCCCGCGAACAACCGCGTCAGCGGCGGCCGGCTGCGCGGCTGGATCGCGACGTCGGCGATGGTGCCGCCGGCAAGCCACACCGTGATGTCGATCTCGTTGCGGAACGCCAAGTTCATCCGCGCCGCTCCGCCAAGGTGCCGCGCAGGAAGCTACGCCGATCGATCGGGGTTGTCGCGGGCTCGCGGCGGCGAACCGCCTCCTCGCTGTCATCAGGCAGCATCAGCTCGGCAAGCGCGGCTTCGGCCGTCGCCCGCGCGGCAGCCATGTCGGCGAACTGGAACATCGGCGAGAACAGCGAGCAGCTCGCGATCGACCCGATCTGCCCGACCTCGCTGAGGGCGAACTCAATGTCGCCTGCGGGAAAACGAATTCGCAAGCTCGTGCCCGACGTCTCCCGCATGGTGCCCGCCGGCATCACGACGTTCATGAACCATGGCGTGACCATGATGCCGATTATCGTGCCGTTGAACCGGCGGAAACCGAGCGCCTCGACGCCGAGCGCATCGTTGTAGATCGGCAGATCGCGCATCGCGCGATCGCCGATGTCCCGATAGCTTGCGGCCAGAAGCTCGCCCCACGCGACGGCGTCCGCGGCATCGGGATCTGGCGCGGTCCCCGTCATGCTTCGATCGCCATGAACTTGGATTTCGGAGCGTCGCAGTTCGGGCAGCGCCATTCCTCCGGCAGCGCCGCGAATGGCGTGCCAGGCGCGATCTGGGCCACCTCGTCGCCGTCGACGGGATCATAGACGGTCCAGCAGATGCCGCATTCCAGCCGCGTGGCCTCGGTGAGGTCCTGGCGCACGCCGAAGTTCTCGAAGGCGCTCATTTAAAATAGGCCTCGATGATTTCCTGCAGCCGCTCGGCGGAATCCTCGAAGTCCTCGTCCGCGGCCAGCGCCACGGTCGGCACGCCGCCGACCTCGAGCGTATCGAGAATGATGGTGTCCATGGCGTTGAAGAACTGCACCGACCAGACATTGCGGATGCCCGTCGACAGCACCCGGCAGGTGCCATAGCCGCGCGACACGAGCTGGATCGGTCCGTTGCGGATCGTGTCCTGCAAAAAGCTCATGTCCACCGGGCTCATCGGCAGCAGCGTGAAATTGATGATCTGCGAGCGGATGCCGGGCCGCCAGGCCAGCGCGCGCTCGCGGATCTCGGCGAGCACCGGCAGCACGTTCATGGCGCCTTCCGGCACCGGCCCGATCTCGAAATCGGCGGACGTCAGATCGGCGGCGGCCCGCTTGACGATCTCCGGGATGGCGCCGAGTTCGAGATATTCGGAAGCAGCGTCGGTCTCGAGCCGCACGCGCCAGATTCCCGCCAAGACCGATTCCTGGATCTGGGCCAGCGATCCGTCCGGCAGCGCGACGACCCCGCCGACCTCGCCTTCGCCGAGCACGTCGGCTATGAGCTTGCTCTCGAGCTCGTTGAGGTTGGCGAGCCGGAACAATTGGGTGGGGGCATCGGCCTTCTGGCCCGCGATGGCTTGCGCGATCTTCGAGAGCAGCGCGACCGCGTTCGGGCAGCGCTCAGCAAGCTCCACGCTGTCGAGCGTTGCAAGCTTTGCCAGCGCTCCGGCCGCCGTCAGGCTGCCTTTCGATGCATTGAGACTTTCCTCGCCGATCGGAAACACGCTGACCGGTTGCTCGGCGCCTTCGGGCGCATCCCAGAATCCGACCTTCATAGCTCGACACCTTGCGCGCGATGCTGGGGAACGATGGTGACGGCGACCGCGGCGGTCTGGCCGCGCGGTCGGTCGATCAGCTTGGTGATGCGGTCGATATAGACCGACCAGTCCTGGATCTTGGCGATCAGACCCAGGGTCTCGCCCTTGGCGACGAGGATCAGCGTCGGCTGCACCCGCACGCCAAAGCGCTGGCCGAGCGCGCTCTCATCGCCGCGGGCAATGATCGCGCCGCGCAGCCGGCCGTTGAACGCGGTGATCAACTCCGGCAACACCACGGCGACGTCGATCGCCTCGGGGAAACGGTTGGGATCGCCTGCCGACAGCAGCACCGCGACCGCGCCGGCCTCATCGGCCGCGCCAAGAAAACGATCGACCGTCGCGGCATTGACCTCGGTCAGGCCGTGCCGCGTCAGATCCTGCTTCGCCACCTGGAATTCCATCAGACCTCCCCTGACAAGCTTATGATTTTGCTCGGGACAGGATTAGCAAGGCACATGCCAGGACAGTCCAGCAGTTCTTGAGAGCTATCTCATTGATTTAGATCATTGATTTTCAAATGCTCGGAACAACGCATCCAGCTACGATAAGATACTTTCCAATCTGGACGGAATCTATCTTTACAGATGGAAAGACGACTTCCAGCCAGCGCCTCGGCCCCGGCGCGGCCGATCCGGCGACGGCGCGGCGGTCACTGTTGGAGGAGGTTCGCTTATTCCGACCGGAGATGAGCGGGCAGCTGCGGCTCGCGGTCGATCAAATCGGCGAAGAAGCGGTCGCAATCCTCGCCATCGAGCGCGGCGCCAAGCCCGTCGATCGCAGCCCCGATCAGGCGCGCCTCTTCCTCATCCAGAAGCCGGATCGCGGTATCGATATAGACGAGCACATGTGCGCCGACTGGCGGATTGGAGAGCAGCAGCATGGAGACGCGCCGCTGCCCGCCACGAAATTCGCACAGCGCTGACGTTCCGTCAGTCTCGACGATCGTCATGGGTAGGCCGAGGCACATCGCGCTTGCTCCAAAAGGTCAGCCGGTCAGGCCGGCCGCATCTCGTAATTGGCGTGGTCGATGTCATTGGCGAGCAACCGCTCGGTGTCCGCCAACGGCACGCCGCGGCGGCTCACCGTGACGCCCCACTCGGCCAATATCCGGCAGGCGAGATCAATCGCGGGCGCGATCTGGTCGCGCACCGGTAGCGTCAGCGGCCCGCCCCAGTCTTCGAGATCGAGCGGCTGGCAACCGATCAGCACGAGATGCTTCGGGCATCTGCCGAGCAGGTCGGCTGCACTGATCACTTCCTGGAAGCCGGTCTGATGCAGGCTCATTTTCTTGGCGCCGGTGAAACGCGGCACCTCGTCGTCGCGCACCAGCTTCAGTTCGCCGGGCGCGAGGCCATAATCGATGGCGTCGAACACGATCAGGCGGTCGGCCTCTTCCAGATAGTTCACGAGGTAGAGACCCTGGGTACCGCCGTCGAGGATGGTGACGTTGTCAGGCACGGCGTAGCGACGGTGGAACTCCTCCACCGTGCGCACGCCAAAGCCTTCGTCGGCCCACAGGATGTTGCCGATGCCGAGCACCAGGATGCGGTCGCGTTGCGAAGATGTCGGCATCGGTCAGGTTCCCGTTTTCAATCGCGGAATTGCCGCTCGCCGGAGACCATCGAGGAGATGATGCTCTGGCGCGACATGATGTCCTCGCGGATCGCCGCATAGATGTGCACCATCACGAACACGACCAGCGCCCACATGCCCAGATGGTGCCATGTGTGAACGTCCTGGCTGTTCGGCCAGATCGCGAACACCCAGCCGAACAGCTTGTGCTGCCAGCTGTCGATCCCCGTGCCTTCCGAATAGAGCGCAAAGCCGGTGACGATCATGAAGGCCACGAACAGCGTGAACCCCGTGAACATCGCGGTTTGCGCCAACGGGTTGTGGCCGACATACATCTTCGGCTCCCGCTCGAGAAACGCGTACCAGCGGATCTCATGCAGCACTTCCTTCCAGAATTGCTTGCGATGAACCGGAATGTAGAAGATCTGCCGGGAGTGGTGATTGCCGACGAAGGCCCACAGGATACGCGTGAGGAAGAAGACCGCGAGCACTTGTCCGGCGGCGAAATGGGCGAAGCGGATGTAGCCCATCACGAAGTTGTCGGACGCCTCGCCTGCGACCGTCGGCAGCGGCGCTCCAATCAAGTAACCGGTCACCATCAGCACGAGAATCGAGAACGCGTTCACCCAGTGGCAGATCCGCACCGGCGCTTCGTAGACATAGACGGTGGGTCGACCCACCGCCCGTTCTCCGGAAGCATCGGCTGCGAGCGCCGCGAGGTCCGGCCTTGTGTCCGAGCCGGGAGCAATGGCGTCCATCATGGCTTCCTCCTACCTGACCTTGACCTTGGCGAGTTCCTGGCCGTCCGGGCTCATGACGTGAGTCGAACAGGCAAGGCACGGATCGAAGGAGTGGATCGTGCGCAGGATCTCCAGGGGCTGCTCCGGATTGACCATCGGCGTATTCATCAACGACGCCTCGAAGGCTCCGATATTGCCCTTGGGATCGCGCGGCGAGCCGTTCCAGGTGGTCGGCACCACGCACTGGTAATTGTCGATCTTGGTGTCCTTGATCTTGATCCAGTGCGCGAGCGCGCCGCGCGGCGCCTCGGTGAACCCGACGCCCTTGGCCTCCTTGGGCCAGCTCTCCGGCTTCCATTTGTCGACATTGGCGGTCGAAGAGTCGCCGGCCTTGATGTTGGCGACGAGCTTGTCCTGGAAGTAGCGCATCTGGCGGCCGGCCCAGACCGATTCGAGCGCGCGGGCCGCGGTGCGGCCGAGCGTCGAGAACAGCGCCGACGTCGGCAGGTTCAGATCCTTCAGGAACTTGTCGACGGGATCCTTGAACTCGGCCTTGTTCTGCGCGTAGCCGACGATCCAGCGCGCCAGGGGACCGACCTCCATGGCGTGTCCCTTCCAGCGCGGCGCCTTGATCCACGAATATTTTCCGGCCTCGTCGAGCTGCTCGATCGCAGTCTTGGTGCCCTTGGCATTGGCGCCCAGCACGTAGTTCGGCTCGGTGACGCCGTCCCAGGGATGCAGGCCCCTGGTCTCATCAGGATATTTGTACCAGGAGTGCACCACGAACTCCTGGATCTCGTCCGGATTGGCGAGATCGACCGGAAACACCTCCGACAGATTGCCGTTGATGATGGCGCCGCGCGGCAGCTTCAGGCTCTTGGCGGAATAGTCGTTGGCATGCTCGGGCACGTCGCCATAGCTGAGCACACTCTTGCCCGAAAGGCCGCCGCCGTACAGCCAGTCCTTGTAGAACGAGCCGATCGCCGCCACGTCGGGAAGATAGACCATTTCGTTGAACTCGATCAGACGATCGATGATCGAGGAGATCAGGTTCAACCGTTCCATGTTGATGGCGCCGACGGCGCCGGTGCCGTCGACGTTGATCGGACAGGGCACGCCACCCACGAGCCAGTTCGGGTGCGGATTCTTGCCGCCGAAAACGGTGTGGATCTTGACGATCTCCTTCTGGAAATCGAGCGCCTCGAGGTAGTGCGCCACCGCCATCAGGTTGGCCTCGGGCGGCAGCCTGTAGGCCTTGCTTCCCCAGTAGCCGTTCTTGAACGGTCCCAATTGCCCGGACTCGACGAACTTCTTCAACCGGGTCTGCAGATCCTTGAAGTAGCCAGGCGAGGACAGCGGCCAGCTCGAAATGGACTGCGCCAACGTCGAGGTCGCGCGCGGGTCGGCCGAGAGCGCGGAGACGACATCGACCCAGTCCAGCGCGTGAAGGTGATAGAAATGAACGATGTGGTCGTGCACCTGGAGGGCGAGCTGCATCAGGTTGCGGATCGAGTTGGCGTTCTCCGGAATGGCGATTCCGAGCGCATTCTCCACCGCGCGCACCGATGTCAGCGCGTGCGTGCCGGTGCAGACGCCGCAGATCCGCTCGGTGAACGCCCAGGCGTCGCGCGGGTCGCGGTTCTTCAGGATCACCTCGATGCCGCGCCACATCGTGCCGGTCGAGACCGCGTTGCGGATGACGTTGTCGGCGTCGACGTTGACCTCGACCCGCATGTGACCTTCGATACGGGTCACGGGGTCGACGACGATGCGCTTGCCGGAATTGTCGAGATTGAAGCCGTTGGGAGTCTGGATGCCCATAATTGCCCTACCCTGATCTGTCTCTTTGCTCAGCCGTTGTGGTCGACGTCTTCGCGCTTCGACGCGAGCCGCTTCACCGCCGTCACTGCCGCATGCGCGGCCACCGCGGCACCGACTGCGCCGGCTGCCACCATGCCGATCTGATCGGCGTTCTTCTCGATGCCGAATTGCTTGATGGTGGTGAGACGGTCGTAGAACGAGCCCTTGTCCCAGAAGCCGTCCTCCGAGCAGCCGATGCAGCCGTGACCGGACTGGATCGGGAACGAGACGCCGCCGTTCCAGCGCACGGTCGAGCAGGCGTTGTAGGTGGTCGGGCCCTTGCAGCCCATCTTGTAGAGGCAGTAGCCCTTGCGCGCGGCCTCGTCGTCCCATTCCTCGACGAACTGGCCGGCATCGAAATGCGGGCGGCGGTAGCATTTGTCGTGAATGCGCTGCGAGTAGAACATCTTCGGCCGGCCCTGGCGGTCGAGCTCGGGCAATTTGCCGAAGGTGGTGATGAAGGTGACGACGCCGGTCATCACCTCGGCGATCGGGGGACATCCGGGCACCTTGATGATCGGCTTGTTGGTGATCACCTTGTCGATCGGCGTCGCTTGCGTGGGATTCGGCTTTGCCGCCTGCACGCAGCCCCAGGACGCGCAGGCGCCCCAGGCGATGATCGCCATCGCGTCCTCGGCCATCAACTTCAGCTTCTCGACGAACGGCTTGCCGCCGTCGATGCAGAACATGCCGCCTTCGTTCAGCGGCGGATTGCCTTCCACCGCAAGGATGTACTGGCCTTTGTGCTTGGCGCGGGTCTCATCGAGAATGGCTTCCGCCTGGTGGCCCGCCGCCGCCATGATGGTATCGTCGTAGTCGAGCGAGATCATCGACAGCACCGCATCCTTCACCAGCGGGTGGGCGGAGCGGATGAAGCTCTCCGAGCAGCAGGTGCATTCGAGCCCGTGCATCCAGATGACGGGTACGCGCGGCTTGGTTTCGAGCGCGTTCGCGATGCGGCTCGCCGCCAGCGGCCCGAGCCCGAGGCTCGTCGCCGTCAGGCTGCAGAACTTGTGAAAGCTCCGACGCGTGATGCCTTGCCGCCTGATCACGCTGTAAAACGTTTCCGTCGCCGTGCCCATGAATCCTCCCGCCGTCGGCTTTGACTTTTCGATGACGCCAAGGACAGCAAGAAGCAGGCCAACAGCCTGGAGCGATTCAAATGTAGAGAGATTCCAGAACGTTACGTATTTGAATCGCTGTGATGGAGGACGGGCGGGCACGACAAAATCAGAGAAGCGGAAACAATTCGATTTGCACTCGGCAACGAAGTTTCCGGTCAGTGCGCGGTGCACACCATGCAGGGATCGAACGAACGCACGATGTGCTGGATCGCAACCGCGCGCGCGCCGGCATCACCGACATCGGTGCCGACCAGCGCCTGCTCCAGCGGTCCGCCAACGTCGAAGGAATCGCGGGGTGAAAAATTCCAGGTCGTCGGTGCGATGATCTGGTAGCGTTCGATCCTGCCGTCTCGTACCGCCATCCAGTGCCCGAGACTGCCGCGCGCGGCCTCGACCAGTCCGACATAGCTGCCGTTGGGGATGTCGCGGGAATTGTGGCAGAACGGCTCCGACAGACGGAGCGCGCGCGTCCACTGCTCCATGGCGAGCGCGATGCGCGCGGTTTCGATCAGCCGCGCGATCACGCGGTTGCGTACATTGGTCCCGCTGACCGATACGAGATCCGCAATCAGCGCCTGCCCTGCCACGGTCTGGCGCGCGATGGCACCGACCTCGATCGGCTGACCGGACAGCCGCGGGGCCTTGCACCAGCTATAGGCGGCCGGCTTGTCGGGATCCGGGACCGTGCTGCTATGGGCGGGATCAACGGAGGACTCCCGCATCCAGGCATGCGAGACGTCTTCCGTGATCTGCGTCAACGGCAGCGGCTCGATCGCGGCGCGCGGGCCGAACAGGCCGCGCGGAAACAGCTCGCCGTCGCTGCCGTGATAGGCGCCGTAGCTCATCATCAGGCCCGTGCCCTTGCCGAGCGCGCTCAGCGCGAGGCTGTCCGCAAGCCGCAGGAAATGGGCAAAGTCGCCGCCACGGCCGTCACGCCAGCGATCCAGTTCGTCGGCGCTGGCAATCGTCAGCACATTCTCCAGCGAATCCGCAAAGACGATACGCTCGAGGAAGCTCCGGAACGCCGTCGTGATCGACAGCAGCCGGACGCGCTCGCCGAGATCGATCGCACGTGTCGTGCCACCGGGCTGGAACGCGAGGCTGTGCGGCCATTTCCCGGCGATGATGCCCATGGTCTCGAGCAGCCGCGCCCGCGCCGGCAGGGCGTCGCGGGCCGCGCTGCCGCGGGTCGCGGCAAAGCGCTCGCGCGTGGCCTCGTGCCAGTCATGGCCGGCATAGGCCTCGCGGGCAAAATCCGGCATGAAGAAGATGTAGAAATGAGTCAGATGGTCGGCCGCGTTCTCCGCGGCATGCGCGATGTTGGTGGAGAGCAGTCCATTGGGCGCAGCCTCGATGGCCATGGCCTCGCGCAGGGCCGCGGCTGCGGCGACCGATTGCGACACCGAGCAGATGCCGCAGATCCGCGGCGCCAGCGCCAGCGCGTCGAGCGGGGGACGGCCCTCCAAAATCTGCTCGAACCCGCGGTAGAGCGGCGCCGTCACTTCGGCACGCATGACGCGGCCGCTCTCGACGTCGAGACGGACTTCGAGATCGCCCTCGACGCGGTTGAACGGCCCGATCGTGATCCGGGTCATGGCTTGGTCTTGGTCGTCGTGCGGCCCGGCGGCACAACGACATGATCGGCAGTTGCGTTGAGCCGCACGCGCCGCGGCGTTGCGGATTTCGACAGCGCGGCGAGCGCAACGAACCAGGCCTTCGGCATGTCGGTCGGCAAGCCGACCGGAATGCCTGCAAGCTTCGCGGTCGCCAGGAAGTTCTGGGCTCCCTCGAATCCCGGGGACGTGCAGGCGATGCAGGCATAACCGCCCTTGGTGCAGGAGCCGCCGCCGTTCCAGGAGCGCTGGTTGCAATCGCCCACCGCTTGCGTCGCCTTGCAGCCGAGATGCTCCATCAGGCAGCCGCGCTCCGACATGGTCTCGGCACTTGCCTTGAACTCGTAGAACTCGTTGCGAGAGCAGCCATGATGGGCCAGATGATTGGCGACGAATTTCGGCCGCCCGTATCCGTCAAGATCGCTCGCTGCGATATCCCTGGCGGTCAGTGCCAAAATGGTTTCCATCATCCAGCCCGGATGCGGCGCACAGCCCGCAACATTGATGACGGGAAGGCCGAGCCGCGAGCGGAACGCCGCCCCCAGCGCGCCGCCGCTATCAGTTCCCTCGAACTGCAGGCCGACGGCATCGGTCGGATTCGATCCTGCGGCCGGCACGCCGCCATAGGCCGCGCAACTTCCGACCGCGATCACATAGCCGGCGTGCGGCGCGAGATCCAACATCCAGCGGTAGATGGAACGGTTGGTGCCCGCGAGCATGTTGAAGCGGCCGGTGTCGTTCGGTCCACGGGCGACGGACCCTTCCAGCAGGAGAAGGTCGAGCCGCACCCTGCCTTCGAGCACGGACTGCAGGATGTCGACCGCCTCCTCGCCGGTCTCCTCGCTGACGGACGGATGCCACAGCAGATTGACGCCGAACTGCCGGAGCTCGTCGAACCAGCCCGAGGCGCCGCTTTCGAGGATCGACATGGTGCAGCCGCCGCAACTGGCGCCCTGCAGCCAGAGCACGTTGGTCATTGCATCGGATCGGCTCATCTGACGTCTCCTGCTCGCCCCAGCTTCAACCGCTCGTCGGCGAAGCGCAAGGGGCTCGTTTGCGCCTCAGTCGTGGGCGCCGGATATTTCGTCATGCTTCAAGTGCCGCCTGCGGATATTGCGGGTGACGATCCAGATCACCGCCACGGCAATCGGCACGAAGATCGCGGTTGCCAGCGAAGGCTCGACATGCAGACCGCCGTCATGGGCGCCCTTGGCGAGATAGCCGAACAGGCTGACGACGTAGTAGCCGATGGCCGCCACCGACAAGCCTTCGACCGTGCTCTGCAGCCTCAATTGCAACCGGGTGCGGTCGTTCATCGAGCGCAGCAGATCGCGGTTCTGCTCCTCGAGCTCGACGTCGACGCGTGTCCGCAGCAGGTCGGCCGCGCGCGCAAGCTTGATCGACAGGTCGGCCTGCCGGTCCTCCATCGTCGCACAGGTGCGCATGGCGGGTGCCATGCGGCGGGCGAGGAAGGAGGACCAGGTCGGATAGCCCGCGATCTCGCCGCCTTCGATCACGGCGAGGCGAGCCTGCACGATCTCGTTGTAGGCCCGGCTGGCGCCGAACCGAAACAGGCTGCCGGCCGCGCCCTTCTCGAGCGAAGCCGCCAATGCGGTCAGTTCCGTCAAGAGATGATTGTTGAGCTTGAGGTCTTCGGCGCGCTGCATCTCCTCGAGCACTTCGACGAGGCGCCGGCCGATATGATCGACGGAGGGCGCAAGCTCGAGCGCAGCGGGCAGACCGAGCAGCGCCAGCGTGCGATAGGTCTCGATCTCAAGCACGCGCTGCACGAGGGCGCCGAGCCGACCCGGCGACAAGCCGTCGTTGCAGACGAGGATACGGACGAAGCCCTGATCGTCGGTGCGAAAGTCGGATGCGACGACCGCAGGTCCGCTGCGGACCGCGGCGATGGCGAGGCTGCCTCTTTCGAACAGCTGCTGCGCACGCTCCAGGGCCGCCGAGGTCTGCTCGACCTCGAGCTTGACCGCCACCAGCAATTGCCCGGACTGCCGCAGCGACCGGATCAGCGCGGCGGGCTCTTCTCCGATCTCGCCGAACCGGCGAGCGGGCGCCTCGGAGCCGCCCAGGATCCAGGTGAAGGTGCTGAACTCCGAATGCTGCTCCCAGCGGAGCTGGGTGGCATCGATCGTCACCTGGTGATGCTTGGTCCCTGCGTCCGGCGGCGCCTGCCCGTGCGAGATGCAGAATGCCACGAACGCCTGCCGGTCCGCCGCCGCGACTTCGCCCTGGCCGAGAAAGGCAAAGCGGAGCACAGTGACCGGCGCCGTCAGCCGGGTGAAAGGGCGAGCATGCACCTCGGCCAGCACCGCACCGCGTTGCGGATGCAATTCAAACTCGGCGAGATCGAGGTCACGGTTCATCGGCGGTCCCCTGCTGCACTCTCAGGCCGCGACGTGCCGCCATCTGGCCGTTCACTACCACAACACACCCATGTTCCAGCAATCCCGGATGGCGGAAACAGCCGCGACCCGAGCAAACCTAGAACGCCCCGGCGATGGTAACCCGGAACGTCAACGGCTCCACGGGATGCAGCACATAGTCCATCACGCCGTTCTGACAGACTGAAGTCGGCGCGGTGCCTGATGTGCAGAGGTTGTAGAGCGTATCGGTCTTGAGCAGCGAGCCATAGGCATAGGTGATCTGGTTCGCCTTCGTGTTGAAAAGATTGAGCACGTCAAGCTGGAGGCGCCAGCCGTTGTCGATGCGATAGCCGAGACGGCCGTTGAAGATGCTGGTCGCCGAGGAGCGGAACGCGTTGTCCTCCGTCAGCGGGCTCGACGCCAGATAGCGCCAGCGCAAGGTTCCGAACCAGCCGGTCTTCTCGCCCAGCGTGACGCCGGCTGACGCCACCATCGCCGGCGCGTTCGGAATGTAATTGCCGGGTGCGTTGCCGAGCTGCGCCTCGGGATAGCCGGCGAGCGAGGCATAGACCTCGGCCTGCTCGCTGTCGTAGCCGCGGAAGCGCGCATGGGTCATGGCGAGATCGGCATCGATGTCGATCCACGATCTCGGCCGATAATGGTTGGTCCATTCAAAGCCGTAGCGGCGGCTGGCGCGCGTCGCCGACGTGTCGCCGGCATCGCCTGCGAACAGGATCTCGGAATCCTGATCCAGGATGAAGACGCTGAGCGAGGTGTCCAGGCCGGGAACGACCCTGCTGCGCACGCCGACCTCCGCGCCCTTGGTCCGCACCAGGAGCGGCGATGGCGTGAGCTTGGTCGCGGGATCGCTGGGGTCCTCGGTCGTGGTCGCGCCGCGGGCGTCGTTGGAGTGCATGCCGTAGCCGGCGCCGAGGAAGAACTCGGTTTGGCTGAACGGACCCAGCACCATCCTGAATTTCGGGCTGCCGAGCGCGGCGTCGGCGCGGCCGGAATTGTTGGCATTGAACCGCGACGTGACGTCAGCGGCATAATAGTCGCCGCGCCAGCCCACCGTCGTTCTGAGCCAGTCGGTCCAGCGCACCGTGTTCTCGGCATAGAGGCCGACGCTGCCCTCGCCGGCCTTGTCGCTGCGGACGTTGGAGAGGAAGCCGCGCTGGAAGGTGTTGGTGAGCGCGAGGTCGATCGCATCATAGCGCGATTGCAGGCCGATAATGGTCTGCATCGGCAGGCCGGCAAACGAACCGTTCAGCGTGCGCGAGACATTGGCGCCGGCCATCAGGCGATCGTCGTGCTGGTGAAACTGATCGCCGAGCACGGGATCACTGAGGAAGTAAGTGAAGTTGTTGAAGAGATCGAGCTGGCTCTTCACCACATAGGCGTTGGCTCGCCACGAGCCGAGCTCGTCGGTTTGCGCAATGCGGCCCGACAATGCAAAACGGTTGGCGTTGCCGCCGTCGCTGGGGTCTTCCGAACCGAACCGGTCGAGCAAGCCAGCTCTGATTGCGCGCTGCGGCACCTGATCGGTCGAATTCCATGCGTTCGTGTAGGCCATGCCGGTGACGGACACGCCGTCGGTCGCGGTGCCCTGGCTGTAGCGCACGAGACCGTTGAGCTTTCGCACATTGTCCAGATTGTCCCACGGACCGTTGTAGGTGCCGATCTCGCCGGCCACGAGCAGCGTGCCGTCGCCGACCTTGGCGGAGTCCATGCCGAGCAGGCGGCGGTAGCCGAAGCTGCCGGCGGTGACCTGCGCCAGTCCCTTGGTGCGGTCGATCAGACCGATATGGACGCTGCCAACCGAGGCGAAATCGCCCTCGTCGGCGAAATAAGGACCCTTGCGCACATCCACCGCCGCGATGGTTTCCGGGATCAGCCAGTTGAGATCGGCATAGCCCTGGCCGTGCCCATGGGTGCGCATGTTGACGGGGACGCCGTCAACGCTGATGGCGAGGTCGGTCCCATGGTCGAGATTGTAGCCGCGCAGGAAATACTGGTTGGCTTTGCCCTCACCGGAATGCTGCGTCACGATGAGACCCGGCACCGCTTCAAGCGCTTCCCCCGGCCGCGTGAAAGGGCGGGCGTTGAGCTCTTCGCCCGGGATGGTGATCTCGCTGGCCATGCTGGGCTGGCTCTTTGCACCCGAGGCAGCGCTGCGGACATCCGAGCCCTGCGCCGCCGCTGGATACACAAGGATGCGGTGGCCGGCCGCGGGCGGCTTGCCGGTGCGGCGCGATGCAACCAGCTTCTTTCGGGCCGGCGTTTCGCTGCCACCAATCTCGATGGGCGGCAGCTCGCGTGAGGCTGGACTGCTCTGCGCCAGGGCGTGGCCGTCGTCGGCGAGCAGCACCAGGGCCGAGAGTACCGTCAGCGCGCCGCCGCGACCCGGCTCACGCCGCTTCGGTCGCATCGGCGCATTCCAGAGCTTTCGTTGCGCCCTGCTGCGGGCCGCTCTCGAAGATGCGACGATAGAGCACAACCGAGACGAGCCAGGCGATCGCAAACAGCGCGATCACGGCGAAGCCGACATTGGCGAGCGACTCGTTGAGGCCGTCGACCAGCGTCCACATAGTCCCCGACAGGCCGAGCCGTTCGGCGGCCAGGCCGAGCGCCTCGATGCCGCCGATGAGCAGCGCGACCGCCACGGAGGCGCCCGTGATCGTGAGGTTGTACCAGAGCTTCCGCAGGGGATCGACGAACGCCCATCGATAGGCGCTCACCATCAGCGCGGAGTCGGCAGTGTCGACCAGCGCCATGCCGGCCGCGAACAGCGCAGGGAAAACCAGGATGTCCGCGACCGAAGCGCCGCGCGCGGCTTCGGTCGCGGAGATGCTGAGCAGGCCGATCTCGGTCGCCGTGTCGAAGCCGAGGCCGAACAGGAATCCGAGCGGATACATGTGCCAGGGTCTTGTGACCAGGCGGAACAGCGGCCCGAGCAGTCGCGCGAGGACGCCGCGATTGGCGAGCAGCCTCTCGAGCCCTTCGGCGTCGTGAACACCCTGCTCCCGTGCAGCGCGAAACGTCCGCCACAGGCCGGCGAAGATGACGAGATTGATGGCCGCGATCACGAGCAGGAACAGCGCCGACACCGATGTGCCGATCAGGCCGCCGATCTCCCTGAGCAGGCTATCGCCGCCAAGGCTCACTACGCCGAGCGCAAGCAATATGGTGGCGACCACGACAATTGTCGAATGGCCGAGCGCAAAATAGAGGCCCGCGCTCTGCGGCGCGCCACCTGTCTGCATCAGCTTGCGCACGACATTGTCGATGGCGGCGATGTGATCGGCATCGACAGCGTGGCGCAGACCGAACACCCAGGCCAGCAGCGCAGTCGCCAGCACCGTCGGCCGGTCGCCGAACAGGGCGAAGGCCCAGGCCCATGCCGCGATGTTGGCGGCGACGAGCCCGCCGAACAGCACCAGCGTGCCGGATTCGATCGCCCGCAAAGTCCGCCTCACCGCTTGCTCCATCCGCCCCATCCCGCAGTATGACGTTTATCAAGAACCCTCATACTGGCAAGAGCAAGAGCCGCGCCAATTTCGCCCCACAGGTCGAAAGGCACCCGGAAAGGAAAGCCACCTCATTGATTCAACAGAGAGTTTCGATCCGGCGCGGTGCCACGCCGGCGTGGGATGAGGTGCTCGGATTGGCAAGCAAGTATCCACTTTGCCGACCAGGTTGACCGGTCTGCGGACGCGCTGCCAACGACTCCCACGGCCGCGTCTTCACGAGCGGCCGGAGGCGCTTCACATGTCCACGGTCATCGACAGCAGATATGTGCGTGGCGCTCCCAGGAAGAACGTTCCGAACGAGGCCACGCTGGACCAATAACTCTCACCGGTCACGTTCTGGATGTTTGCGCGGAAGACCGTCTTCCTGCCGTTGATCGCGGTGGTGTAGCGGGCGCCGAGATCGAGCCGCGTCCAATCCGGGATCGGCTGCTTGTTCGCGGTGTCGACGAACTGCCTGCCGGTGTAGATGACGGCCCCGTTCAACGTGAGCTCTCTCATCCACGGCAGGTCCCACTCCACGCCGATATTGGCCTGAATGTCCGGAACGCCGATCGGCGTGTGACCCACGTTCGCCGCGACGGCAGTTTTCGTCAGCGTGCCGTCCAGCAGCGAAACGCCTCCGAGGACGCGAACATCCGGCATGAGCTCGCCGTAGACGTTGAACTCGAGCCCACGGACTTGCTGCTCGGCGGTCGCCGCGAAGCGCCCGGCGGACAGCTCGCCGCTCGCTTTCGATATCTCGAAGGCGCTGAAGGTGGTTGCGATCCGGCCGAAATCCACCTTGATGCCGGCCTCGTACTGCTTGGCGACGTAAGGCGGGAGAATTTCGCCGGGATTGGAAACGCCCGGCTGCTGCGGCGCCACGTCGCCTCGTGCGAGGCCTTCGACGTAGTTCGCGTACAGGGAGATGTTCTCCACGGGTCGGACGACGAGGCCGACCACCGGGGTGACCGCGCTCCTGTCATAGGACGACGTCAGCGTTCCGACGTTGGAGAGGTAGTTGTGCGCCTCGATACCCTGGCGCCGGACACCCAGGGTCAGCAGCACACGCTCGTCGAGCACCGACAAGGTGTCGGCAATGGAGAGCCCCGTGAGCTCGCTGTCCGAGAGCCGCGGGCGATCGCTGATCTCGTTGGCGAACTGGATCGGCGCGACGGTCGGATTGTAGATGTTCGACGTGACCGGGCTGCCGTTGGTCAGCCGCCGGTGCAGCGCGTCATGGTAAACCGAAGCCTGGAAGGCCACGGCGTGATGAACGAAGCCGGTGTCGAAGCGGGCGCGAACACCGCCATCATAGGTGCTTCGATCGATGCCAAGTCCGAAGAATTGGGGCGTCGAGGTCGTGTTGCCGTTGCTGTTGACGATCGTCGGAAGGCCGAAGAACCGCTCGACGTTGGTCCGGGACCCGCCGACATCCGCAAACAGCGTGACCTGGTCGCTGACATCGTACTCGGTCCGCAGCAAGGCGGATTGGTCGGTGATGCGCGACCATTCCCAGGGCTGGGTCACGTTCAGCCGGCCGTCCGGCGCCTTCGGCACCTGCAGGCCGGGAGCCATCAGAAAGGGACGTGACGGCGCGTCGAACCGGTCGGTCTGCGCGATCAGATAGAGCCAGGACCTGAAGCGTTCGCCCCGATAGTCGAGAGCCAACGATCCGACACCTGTCGTCTCGGATTGGCGATCGATGGGCGTGTCGCCGTCGCGGACGCTCCCGCTGGCGCGCACGCCCCATTGCTTGCTGTCGCCGTAGCGCCGCGCAACATCCCAGTGCCCGCCGAAACGTGCAGTCGAGCCGTAGCTTGCGGTCAGGCGGGTCAGGTCCTCTTCCGCGCGTTTGGGCACGACATTGATGACCCCGCCAACGCCGCCATTGGGGGCCATCCCGGAGAGCGCGGCTGAGGGACCTTTGAGCACCTCGATGCGCTCGACGTAGTCTGTGAAGATGCGATATGTCGGCGCGATTCCGTAAAGACCCTCGAAGGCGAATTCACCGTTGTTGCCTTCGTTGATCGGAAATCCACGAATGTTGAAGGAGTCCACCACGCCGCCCGTCGGGTGCGAGCTTCGGACCGACGGATCGAGAATCAAGGCGTCCGCGCCCGTTGCCGCCTGCTGATCCCGAATGAACTTGTCCGTGTAGCTCGTCACGTTGAACGGCGACTTCATCGTGCCGGTATTTCCGAGCAGTCCGAGGCGCGCGCCTTGAGCGACCTGACCGCCGGCATATTCGGGGACGACACTCGGTTGCGATTGCGCAGCGACGGCTGGGGCCTGCGGCGCGCGCCGCGGCGTCGATCGGACCCGGGCGTCGTTTCGCCTTGTTGGCACACGGCGCGCCGATTGTTGCGCCGGCGCATCGACGGTCACGGGTGGAAGCGAGGTACCGCCTTGCGGCGTTTGGGATCGAGCAGGCGATTCGAACCACGCGAGCAACGCCACACCACCCAGCAGCGCCGCAGCAAAGCGAGCTACCGTACCGACCCCACCCGTACGTCGCATTTCAAGAAAGTCCTTTATCAATAGCATGTGGTTCGCCGTGAAGCGGATCACGCGCAGCCAGCGGCGATCACGGATCGAAGATTCACTCTTCGCATCCGAGTTCGACCCCATGGCCCGTCTCTCAATTCCTTTGCAGGCTCGCACTTCGCATTGATGGCCTTTGTCTTGTCAGCCCATCCGATTGCCAGCAATCTGCATCGCCTCTTTAGAAAGATGCTCTCGTGACGGCAACGCAAATGCGTGCATGGCGATTTAGAATGTCTCGATCATCTGCGATGTCGTCGAGTTGCGGCCTGGAAAGATTCCAAAGCTCTTCCTTGAAAGATTCCAAATCAGCGCTGTTGAAATTCGCAGAGAGAATAGAGAGCGCGATCGTCAAGGACGGATTCTCTTAGGCTTGAGCAACCTACTCTGAGGCTGAGCTCAAGTCCGACATTCGGCGCTCGCCTGCGGTGAACTTCGATTTGGTTTTCGTCTGCATCGGAAGCTCGAATCCTCATGCCCTGCGCGGAGCATGTTGGCCGCCTCAACGAACATGGAACCGATCGTTGTGAAGTGGCTCACATCGAAAAGGACAATCCGGATGTATTGGTCATGCCGGGTGGAAATGGCAGACGGAGATGCGCATGAAACGCGTCATGCTCTCGCTCATTGCAGCCCTGGTTCTGGCCGGAGCGGCCAGCACCATGCTCAAATCGCACGCCCTGTTCGGCTCCGCTCAGAGCGGCATGGCCTCCATTCAAGACATGCAGAGAGGTCAAGCGGCCCGGCTCCCCGAACAGGACATCCAGGACCGTTCCGTCTTGTTTGGCAAAGCGCCGGCCCCATAGCCGGCTGCCCGGTTTCAGGCTGCGCGCCCTACTCCGCCGCCGCGGTTGCGGGCTGCGGTTGTCCGTCGTTCGGTCCCGTTCGCGCGTTCTGCTCCTCGAGCCAGAGCCTGTGGTGCTCGCGCGCCCAGTTGACGTCGACCTCGCCCGAGCCCATGGCCTCGAACGCACCTTCCATCCCGATGGTGCCGATATAGATGTGCGCGATCATCGCCGCGACGAACAGGACCGCCACGATCGAGTGGACGATCTGGGCCATTTGCATGCCCTCGATCCCCGTGCCGTAGAACGGGAACATCAGCGCATAGCCGGACGCTGCGACGAGTCCGCCGCCGATCACGACGATCCAGTAGATCATCTTCTGTCCGCCATTGAAGCGGTAGGCCGGCGGATGGTCATGTCCGATCAGGCCGCCGCCGCGCTTCGCCCATTCGATATCCACCTTGCTCGGGATATTGCCGCCGATCCACATCAGGAAGATCAGGACGACGCCGATGGTGAACGGGAAGCTCAGATAATTGTGCGCGTATTTAGCCCATTGCGACCATTCCGAGAACGCCTCGAAGCCGATCAGCGGCAACAGCAACGGCCGCCCGAACGTGATGTTCAGCCCGGAAATGGCAAGGACGATGAAGCAGCTTGCCGTCAGCCAGTGCACGAACCGCTCGAACGCGTTGAAGCGCACGATGGTGCGGCCCGACCGTCCGGCTTCGAGACGCACCATCCCGACGGTGAGATAGAAGATCACGATGGCCGCAATCATGCCGAGGATGGCAATGCCGCCGATCCAGGGCAGCGTCACGTTGCGGAATTCCCGCCACTCCCGTCCCTGCGGCTGCTCGAGAACGCCCGATCGCTGATCGGGAATGCTGACGCGTCCCTGAATCCGGTTGAGCTCCTGAAGAAGCTGCTGCTCCTTGACCGCGCTTGCGGTCGGATTGACCTGTTGTGCGCCCGCGGGCACCGCCATGACCAAGAGAAGCAGCGCCCAGGCGCCCAACGCCAGACGAACGAACCTTCCAAACGACGCCATGACGTCCTCCCCGGTATTGCGCGCCCTTCGACTGCCCATGTCAGGACTCGATCGTCTCGCGATATGCGGTCTTCCAGCCCCAGGCGCCCGAGCCGTAGCCGCGCTTCATGACGCGCTCCTTGTAGATCTGCGCAATGATCTCGCCGTCGCCTGCGAGCAACGACTTAGTCGAGCACATCTCGGCACACAGCGGCAGCTTGCCTTCGGCCAGCCGGTTCGCGCCATATTTCTCGTATTCCTCCTTGCTGCCGTCGGCCTCCGGACCGCCGGCGCAATAGGTGCATTTGTCCATTTTGCCGCGAGAGCCGAAGTTGCCGACCTTCGGATATTGGGGAGCGCCGAACGGGCAGGCGTAGAAGCAATAGCCGCAGCCGATGCAGAGATCCTTGGAGTGAAGCACGACGCCGTCGGCGGTGGTGTAGAAGCAGTTGACCGGGCACACGGCCGCACAGGGCGCGTCCGTGCAGTGCATGCAGGCCATCGAGATCGATCGCTCCCCCGGCTTGCCGTCGTTGATGGTGACGACGCGGCGCCGGTTGATGCCCCACGGCACCTCGTGCTCGTTCTTGCAGGCGGTGACGCAGGCGTTGCACTCGATGCAGCGATCAGCGTCGCAGAGAAATTTCATCCGAGCCATGTGCGTGCTCCTCTCAGGCTGCGACGATCTGACAAAGCGTGACCTTCGGCTCCTGCATGCCCGTTGCAGGATCGTAACCGTAGCTCGTGATCGTGTTGGCGCTCTCGCCCAGCACGATCGGATCGGTGCCGGCGGGATAGTTCTTGCGCAGGTCGGCGCCGCCGAGCCAGCCGCCGAAATGGAACGGCATCCAGGCGACGCCCTTGCCGACGCGTTCGGTCACCAGCGCCTTCATCCTGGCGCGCGAATTGTTTTCGGCGCCGCTCACCCAGACCCAGCCGCCGTCCTTGATGCCGCGATCGGCGGCATCAGCCGGGCTGATCTCGATGAACATGTCCTGCTGCAATTCGGCGAGCCAGGGATTGGTGCGGGTCTCCTCGCCGCCGCCTTCGTATTCGACGAGGCGTCCCGAGGAGAGGATCAGCGGGAATTGCTTTGCGATGCCCTTCTCCACCGCCGCCTTCTGCACGGAGAAGCCGATATTGGGCAGGCGGAACTGCTTGGCATCGGGCAACGTCGGATATTTCTCGACGAGGTCGACGCGCGGCGTGTAGATCGGCTCGCGATGGACCGGGATCGGGTCCGGCAAGCCGAACGCATTCATGCGCGCCTTGCCGTTGCCGAAGGGCACGCAGCCGTGCTTCAGCGCGACGCGCTGGATGCCGCCGGAAAGGTCGAGCGCCCAGGATACCGCATCCGGATTGGCCGGGTTGACCCTCTGGATCGTCGCCATTTCGGCTTCGGTCAGATCCGTGTCCCAACCAAGCTTCTTCAGGCTCGCCAGCGTGAACTCGGGATAGCCGTCCTCGATCTCCGAGCCCTTGGAGAAGGATTTGTCGGCGAGCAGGCTCACCTTCCGCGTCGTGCCGTCCGGCAGCTTTTCCTCGCGCTCGATACCGAAGCGTGGGCGGAACGCGCCGCCGCCATCCATGACATGCAGGTTGTTGTTGTAGAGCAGCGGCGAGCCGGGATGCTTCACCTCGGGTGAGCCCCAACACGGCCAAGGCAGGCCGTAATAGTCGCCGCCGACTTCCGGATCGTCCTTCGGCGCGCGCATCGTCACCAGGTCGAACTTGTGCTGGTTCTTCATGTGCGCCTTGATACGCTCCGGCGACTGGCCGCAGTAGCCGGTCGACCAGCTTCCGCGGTTGATCTCGCGCAGCACGTCCTCGGCGACGGGGAGATTGTTCTCGACCTTGATGTTCTTGAACATCTTGTCGGCGAAGCCGAACTTCTTCGCGAGCAGATAGATGATCTCGAGGTCGTCCTTGGATTCGAAGATCGGCTTGACGATCTGCTCGCCCCATTGCATCGAGCGATTGGACGCGACACGCGATCCCGTGCATTCGAACTGCGTGGCGACGGGCAGAATGTAGACGCCATCCCTGCGTCCCGCCTCGACCGCCAGAGACGCCCACGTCGTCGGGTGCGGATCCGCGATCACCAGCAGCTCCAGCGCCTTCAGGCCCTTCAGCGATTCGGGAATACGGGTTATGCTGTTGCTGGCATGGCCTTGCACGAAGACGGCCTTGACGTTGTCCTTCTGCGCGACGTCGGCCTTCGGCAACAGCGCGGCGTCAAACCACCGCGTCAGCGGGATGCCTGGGGTCTCCATCAGCTTCTTCTCGTCGAAGCGGGAGACCAGGTACTCGTAATCGACCTCCCAGACCCGCGACCAGTGCTTCCAGGCTCCTTCCGCAAGGCCGTAATAGAACGGCAAGGTCACGATATCGAGGCCGACGTCGGTCGCGCCTTGCACGTTGTCATGGCCGCGCAGGATGTTGGCGCCGGCGCCCGCCTTGCCGACGTTGCCGGTCATCAGCAGCGCGATGCAGCTCGCGCGCACATTGGCCGTGCCGACGGTGTGCTGAGTCTGCCCCATGCACCAGATGATGGTCGCGGGCTTGACCGTCGCGAAAATCTTGGCGACGCGCTCGAGCTGCGCGGCGGGCACGCCGGTGACGCGCTCGACCTCTTGCGGATTCCACTTCTCGACTTCCTTGCGCAGGTCGTCGAAACCGTAGACGCGCTGGGAGATGAACTCCTTGTCCTCCCAGCCGTTCTTCAGGATGTGCCACATCATGCCGTAGAGGACGGGAATGTCGGTGCCGGGACGGATCCGGACATATTCAGTGGCATGCGCCGCGGTGCGGGTCAGCCGCGGATCGAAGACGATGAAGTTCGCCTTGTTGAGCTCCTTGGATTCCAGCAAATGCTGCATGCTGACGGGATGCGCTTCCGCCGCGTTGCTGCCGATGAACAGCATCGTCTTGGAATTGCGCATGTCGTTGATGCTGTTCGTCATCGCGCCGTAGCCCCAGGTGTTGGCGACGCCGGTGACGGTGGTGGAATGACAGATTCGCGCCTGATGGTCGGTGTTGTTGGTGCCCCAGAACGCGCCGAGCTTGCGGAACAGGTAGGCTCCTTCGTTGGTCATCTTGGCCGAGCCGAGCCAGTAGACCGAATCGCTGCCCGACTTCTCCCGGACCTGAAGCAGCTTGTCGCCGATCTCGTTCACCGCGGTGTCCCACGACACGCGCGTCCACTGCCCGTTGACGAGCTTCATCGGATAGCGCAGCCGGCGATCGCTGTGCACGAGCTCGCGCACCGAGGCGCCCTTGGCGCAATGCGAGCCGCGGTTGATCGGCGAATCCCAGCTCGGCTCCTGCCCGATCCAGACTCCATTGAGCACTTCCGCCGTCACGGTGCAGCCTACCGCGCAGTGCGTGCAGATGCTCTTCTTTACCACGGCGCCAGCCGCGAGCGGGCCGGCAGCGGCCGCTTCCGCCTTCCGCACACTGGCGACAGGCATGGCACCCAGCGCGGCGAGAGCGCCGCCGGCGAGGCCGGACCTGCGCAGGAACGTACGGCGGTCAAGTCCGCCGCCCTGCCCCGCAAGGGACTCGGCGACGGAGCCGCGGCGATCGGAACGCTGGTGTGTTCGCTTGATAAGCACGGGCAGCCTCCCTCTCAGGCCGGATAACGGTTGACGCGGTAGAACGTCTTCACGTGATCGGATTCCTTGTAGCGCGCCTTGCGCTTTTCATCGTTGTTCTCGCTGTCCGCCTGCGCGGAACCGACGAGCGGCGTCGCTAGCGTCGCGCCGGCGCCGACCGTGCCGATGCCGACCTTGCGAAGGAAGTCGCGGCGTCCGACCTTTGCTTTCGTCTCGTCACTCATCGCATCTCTCCCGGACCGACCCGCGTCGATCAGTTGGCGAATGTGAATGCTTCCGTCTCAATCTCGATGAAGGTGCGCCCGAGCGCGCCGACCGTCCGATAGAAGTTGACGTTGCCGGCACTCTCCATGTCGGCGAACAGCCGCCCCATCCAAGGTGACACGTGCTTTTCGAAGAATGCGCGCTGCGCCTCGGGCGAAGCATCGAAGCTGCCGTCGGCAAGTCCCGACATGACCTCGCACAGGATGGCGGCGTGATCCTCGGGTTCGGAATTGTTGGCGAGCCGCTCGATGCCGAGCGCCGTCAGATCGGCGCGCAGGCGCGACAACGGTCGTTCGTTCAGAAAGCCCGTCAGGTAATAGGAGGCGTAGGGCAACAATTCGCCGCGGCCCAGCCCGACGAACAGATCGAAATACTCGCGCTCGACTTGCGCTGCGACCGCGCTCGCGGCGGCATCGGCCAGCGCCGCGTGTGCGCGCCCGAGCGGCGTTGCGTCACCTGTCAGCGCAGCGAGACGATCGAGCAGACGTTTCGACGGAGGCGCAGACAGCAGCGTCGCCAGCAGCGCGTATTCCTGCGCGCGCGCCGCGTCGATGGGATCGACGAGTTCGGCCGAACCGGCTTGTTCGCCGTAGAGATCGGGCCGCAGATCATTCCGGGAGACGCCCGTGGCGGATTCGACTACAACCACCCGTTGTGCGGGTACGCGGGTCCAATTCGACACCGAGGGCTGGCTGATGCCTATTTTACGCGCAAGTTGAGCGATGCCGCCCGCGGCATCGATCGCGCGATCAAGCCCGTCATCACGCACGTGGACCTCCCATCCAAGTCCCGTCTGCTTGATTATCGCTTTTGTTACAAAGCACTAGGTAAGCGTAATCCTGGTTCCGCGGGCGGTCAATCGCTCCTCATAGGCTTAGCCTATAGCCTTTGGTCGCGTTGCTCAGCGCGGCAACGCACCACCATGCGTGCGAGTCCTGATCGGTTCAGCAAGGTCGGCCAACCGGTCAACCGCCGCCGGTTGCGTTGCAACAGGGATTGCCAATGGGTCGGTCGCGTCCGACGGCTCGGTGACATCGGCGGTCGCTGCGGCATCGGCTTGATGCAATTGAGGCAAAGAATCCGCTGCCCCGACCTCGGGAGCGGATTGGAGTGCCTCACGCACGCCGCCGACGACGCGATCGACCAGCGCGGCCAGCTCCTCCGAGGAGCAATCCAGTGGCCCAAAGCCGGGCATCGCAGTCGGGTCGTTGAAGTCCCACGCATTCTCCGCAAGCCCGACGAAGTCGCGAATGCCGGGATCGGTCGCCCAGGCGCGGCGAAGAGCCGCACGGCTCAACTCCTGTGGAATGTTCTTGCGCAGGAAGGCGGTGATGTCGGTCGCCGCATTGATGTCGTCGATCGACGGCAGGCTGGAGAGATCAAGCTCGCTCTCGGCGTTCCCGGTCTCGGCCGCCGGCGTGGGCTGTGTCTCGGCAGGCTTCGCCGGCTCCGCTCGCGATTCGCGCTTGCGGCGGGACCACCGCGAAAGGAACTCCTCCTCGCTCATTCCTGTCCGCCTTCAGGTTCGCGCCGCGCCAGCGCCTCCGGGTCGGCGCGGCGCCGCTTGCGCTTGACGAACTCCCGCTCGACATGATGCTCGGCAACGAACTTTTCAATTGTCTCAAGCAGGGCCTCCGGCATCGGCACCGCCTCGACCAGATTGTCGCCGGCTTCGGTAAAGCCCTCACCCTCCGCAGGATCGGCGGTCACCGCCGCAACCGCATAGGGCCAGACGCCTTCCGATGGCGACAGCACGGTCCATAGGCTTGGATTGCCTGACGCGAGATTGTCGCGATAGCGCGCCGTTTCGGAGGGATAAAGCTCGATGGCCGCGCTTCCGGCATAGAACAGGGTGGTGTCGTCCTGCTCCCGAAGCACGGTCCAGGGTGTTGTGGCCGGCTCGTCCGGCAGCACGGCGATCCCGCGCCAGACGAAGTCGACCCAGGGCGAGGCAGCCTTGCGCCGCTCGACCACGACGCCGACGGGAATCGAGAGGGTCGGCAACGCCGCAGGGCTCATGTCGCCATCTCCAGACGTTTCACCGGCAGCCCGGTCAGCAGGTTCTGCGGCTTCAACCGAAGCTTCTGATCGGGCGTCATCGACAGGATCAAGTAGACGGGCTCAGCCCCGACATCGTCGAGCGCCTGGCTGGAATCCGCAAAGGTCAGCCGGAACAGCGCAAGCACGCGGTCGGCGCTGCGCTCGTCGAGCTCTTCGCCGCGCCAAAGACGGTCGCCAAGCCTGGTGGCGTCGGCGTCGAGTCCGACATACCAGGTCAGCCTGGCGTCCTGCAGTGCCCGCAGCGGCTCGATCGTCACGTCGATGCCGAGCAGATGGGATACCCAGCGCGTCATCGCCAGGGCCAGCGCCGCTGGTCCACGCCCGTCTGGCGTGAGGTCGAGCGCCATGTCGAACTGGTCGCTGCGCTGCCAATAGGCCTGGGCATTATCCTCGCTCAACACCTCGACCGTCGCATCGATGGTCGCCCCCAGCATCGACATCAGAGAGAGCACGGGGGTCGGGCTCCGGCCGCCGAGGATCTCCTCGTCGCCGAGCAACAGGGCCTGCTCATGCGGCAGGATGCGCTGGATCCGGAAGAACAGCTCGGCCGCGCGCAGCACGAACGGATCGTCGCAGCCATCGAGCGCGTTGCGCAGGATGACGTGCACGAGCTGGTTGACGAACAGCGGCGGCAGATCGTTCGCTCCGGACCGTACGAATGCCAGATAGGCGGCTTCGAGCGTCGGATGCCGCACCAGGAGATCGCGAAACGCCAGCACGAAGCGCCAATTCTCCCGGGCATCGGCGTCGACGATCCCGGCGATCTCGTCAGCGCTGACCAGGCGCCGCGGCTCGGCGAGCAGTTCGCGGTGCAGCCGGCGTTCGACCGGGCACGCGTCCTCCGGCGCCATCAGTTCCGGACGGGCAAAATAGGCCTTGAGGAACTCATCGGTGACGCGGAGCCCGCCGCCCTCGTCGCGATCGAGCAGGTGATGACCGCACGCGATCCAGAAATCGTTCATCTGTCGGTCGGCTCCCGGCCCAGATCCGCAAGCTTGAGATCGCCGTCGGGCTGGACGTCGTCCTCCATTTCCATGAACGAGAACGCCTTGCCGTGGCCCTGCCCGTCGCGGAGCTGCAGCCGGCGGAAGGATTCGCGCACCTCGCCATCGCTTGAGCTGCGGTGCACTGCAATAAGCGAGCTGATCGGATGGCTGCACAGCGACTGGGCGAATGCGACCTCTTCTTCCGCGGCTGTCCTCGCGGCAGCCATGTCCGGCGCGCCGAAACGATCGACCAGCTGCCTGGCCAGCAGCTCGATCAGACTGTGGTAGTCATCCGCGGTGGCCGGAACGATTTGCGCCAGCGTCGACCAGCCCCAGGATTGCACCCCGAGGAAACCGCCCCGAAACGCCGCGCGCTCCTTGCCTTCGAGCCGGGCGCCGTCGCGATCCCAGAAGCGGAAGGCGCCGGAGACGGCCCATTCGCCCGGCTCCGCGGCCACGTCGAACACGAAGGTGTCGGAGGGATCGAGCGCGATGGTGCGCAGGAGCTTCACAGGCGCGGTCCTCCAAGTGAGGGATCGAGCCAGGACGGCGTCGCGAGCGCCTGCACGAGGTCGCTTCGCTCGACCCGATCCGTCCCGATGCGGCGTGTCAGAACATCGCCGCGGTCGTCGATGCGCTGCATCGTCTGCCGTTCGCGCGGCATCCGGGTGAGATAGTCGCGCGCGAGGCTGTCAAAGCCGTCGACCCGCCAGCGATCCAGCGCCAGCATCAGGTGCCGGGCGAAGCTCTCCGTGATCTGCACGGCGCCGACCTCGCCAAAGCCTTCCTGATCCAGGGCCGAGGCCAGCGGGTGAACGCCGGGATCGTCATCGCTCATGGCCACCGTCCGGATCATGGCTGCGAATACCAGCCAGGGCGGCGGCGCATCCTCGTCGGCATCGGACGGCCATCCCATCCGGCCGCCGCCAACCAACCCGCCGTCGATCCTGACCACATCGGGCCAGCCGATCGTAATCGGCTTGCTCGGCGGCGCATAGGCGCGAAGCGCATCGGTGAGCGCGACCATGCCGGCGTAGAACGCGCGCCGCGCGCTGCGCAAGGGCTCGGCCGGCTCGAGCACGACGGCGAACTCTGCGAGGTCGAAGCGGCCGACAAAGACGAGCGTACCGGCGCCGCTTTCCGGTGCAATGCGGCATGCGTGGGCAAAAGCGTCGCCACTCTCGCGCAGCCGCACCAACGTGAACGGCGGCGGCAGGTGAATCGGTTCCGCCAGGGAAACATGGCTCACTGGGGTCGACGGCAGACCGTCCTCCGCTTTCCTTTTCTTCCCGATGGATAATGTCTATACGAGGCAAGGGGCCGGCGCGAGTCCATCGTCGGCGCCCGAATGGCGGAGGGGTTAACCTGGAGCAGCCAGCGAAGACCGTCCTGATCTGCTCGTGCGAAGGCACGATGCGCCTCGACGCGGCCGCGATCCGGCGCGGATGTCCGAGCAGCGAGATCAAGAGCTTCAGCCATCTCTGCGGTGCGGAGCTCGATCATTTCCGCAAGATCGCGGCGACAGAAGGCGCCTTGACCGTCGCCTGCACGCAGCAGGCTGCGCAGTTCTCGGACGAGGCCGGCGACCGGTCCGATGCGATCAGTTTCGTCAATATCCGCGAAGCCGCCGGCTGGTCGCGCGATGGTGGGCGCGCCGGCCCGAAGATGGCCGCCCTGCTCGCGTCCGCTTCCGTCCAGGCACCGGACTATCCTCTCGTCACCTTGTCGAGCGAGGGCGTGGTCCTGATCTATGGGCGCGATGAGGCCGCGATCGAGGCCGGCCGCCTGCTGGCCGATCACCTCGACGTCACGGTGATGCTGAAGCAGCTCGACGACATGGCGCCGCCGGCGGCGACGGTCTTCCCGATCGTGAAGGGGACGATCCGCTCCGCGAAGGGGCATTTCGGCGCCTTCGAGCTTGCGATCGACGACTATGCGCGTCCCCGCCCCTCCTCGCGCGATCGCTTCGTGCTGGATGCGGCGCGAAGCGGCGTCACCTCGCGCTGCGACATCGTGCTCGATCTTTCCGGCGATAGACCGCTGTTTCCCGCTCACGACCTGCGCGACGGCTATCTTCGCGCCGACACGAAAGATCCCGCTGCGGTGCTGCGCGCCGTGCTGACTGCCCGCGATCTCGTCGGCAGCTTCGACAAGCCGAAATATGTCAATGTCACGCCCGCTCTTTGCGCCCATTCGCGCTCCAAGCGCACAGGCTGTCATCGGTGCCTCGATCTCTGCCCGACCGGGGCGATCACCCCCGTCGGCGATCATGTCGCGATCGACCCGAACATCTGCGCGGGCTGCGGCCAATGCGCGGCGGCCTGTCCAACCGGCGCTGCATCCTACGCGCTGCCGCCCGCCGATACGCAGCTGCAGCGAATTCGCGCCATGCTGCTCGCCTACCGCGAGGCCGGCGGCGCGAACGCCGTGCTGCTCTTTCACGACAGCCCGCACGGCACGCCGCTGATCGATGCGCTGGCGCGTCACGGCGACGGCCTGCCGGCGAACGTGCTTCCCTTTGCCGTGAACGAGCTGACCCAGCTCGGGCTCGAGGCGATCGTCGGCGCCTTCGCCTATGGCGTCTCCGCCGTGCGCTATCTGCTGCGCGCCAAGCCGCGTCACGACGTCACCGGACTGTTGCAGACGATCGGCATGGCCGAGGCGATCCTCGACGGTCTCGGATTTGCCGGCCGCCGCCTCGCCACCATCGAAACGGACGATCCCGACGCGCTCGGCGAGCATTTGACTGACATCGGCACCCTCGCGGCCGTCGCAACGCCCGCGACCTTCAAGACCGTAGGCAATCGGCGCGACCTCTTGCGCTTCGGATTGAGCGAGCTGCATCGTCTGGCGCCGAAGCCGGTCGACGTGATCGCGCTGCCGCAGGGCGCGCCGATCGGCGCGGTCCGCGTCGACGCCAGCGGCTGCACGCTGTGCCTCTCCTGCGTCTCGGCCTGCCCGACCGGCGCGCTACGGGACGATCCCGACCGGCCCGTGCTGAAGTTCATCGAGGATGCCTGCGTGCAATGCGGGCTGTGCGAGAGCACCTGTCCCGAGAAGGTCATCAGCCTCGTGCCGCAAATCGATTTCCGCGCCGCCCGCGCGCCCGCCGCTGTTCTCAAGGAGGAGGAGCCCGCGCTCTGCGTCCGTTGCGGCACGCCGTTCGGCGTGAAGAGCACGATCGACCGCATCGCAGCCAAGCTTGAAGGCCGCCATTGGATGTATCCGGCCGGCGACAAACGGATCGAGACGCTCAGGATGTGCGCCGACTGCCGCGTCATCGTCACGAGCGAGCAGCAATTCGATCCATTCAAGGGCGTTCCGGAACGAACACCACCGCGCACCACGGACGACTACCTGCGCCAGCGCGAGGGCAAGGACTAGACAAGACCACCAGACTCAAGGGGCAGGAAACCAGGGGGAAGCATCACCATGTCTCGTTTGATCGCAGCTCTGTCGACGTGCATGATCTCCATCGCTCTCGCCGGCGGAGCGGCCGAAGCTGCCGCTCCTCCGCTGACCAAGGCGCAGAAGGTCGCCGTGAAGCAGGCGATCGTCGGCTGCAAAGCCGAGGCCAAGGGCAAGAAGATCGCATGGCTGTCGCGCCGCAAATACGTCAACCATTGCGTCGCGGAGGCGCTCAAGGAGCACCCCGGCATCGACGTCATTCAGATCCTCAAGCAACATCAGGAGATGAGGGATCTTCCGATCGACAATTGGGATTCGATCTGAGCGGCGGCTAAAGCGCGATGCGACTGGGATGAATCGTCATCGCGCTTTAGGTTGTTGTTCAAGCATGATCCGGAAAACCGCTGCGCACTTTTCCGGATCATGCTTTAGCGCGACGTCACGCGGCCAAGGAAATCGGTGAGCGCGCGGCGATCCTCGGCCGAGCCGATGCGCTGCTCCGGCATCCTGGTGCCAGGGGTGTAGGCGTTCGGTCCAATTTCGAACAGCTTTGCAACCGTCTCTGGCGTCCAGATGATGTCCATCGACTTCAGGGCATCGGAGAAACGGTAGCCCGGCAGCGATGCGATCTTGCGGCCATACAATCCTGCAAGCGTCGGACCTGCGCGCTGCACCTCCTTCTCCGACAGCGTATGACAGGCAACGCACGCCCGGAACACGTCGGCACCATGATCGCCGGCATAGGCGGCGAGAGGATCGGGCGGCAATCCTGCCAGGATCGAGCCGATGGGATCGCCGGTGCGCGCATTCCAGCGTCTGATCTTGCCGTCCGCACCACCGGTCAGCAGCGTCTCGCGATCCGGCAGGAAGGCGACCGACCATACCGGCAGACCAGGTCCAACCAGCGTTCGCAACAGGCTGCGCGACTTGCGATCGATGATCGCCACCGTGCCGCCGATGCCGGCCGCAGCGATCAAGGTGCCGTCCGCCGACATTGCCAAAGCCACCACCGGCGTGGGACTGGCCGCGACCTCGCCGCTGACTTTGCCCTCCCTGGTCAGCATGCGCAGCCTGCCATCGACCGCAGCGGTGACGATTTCACCATCCGGCGCCACGGCCACGGCGTTCAGCGGCGCCGGCAACGTCACGGTTTCAGGCTGGCCATCCGGTAAATGCCAGATGCGCAGCGCAAGATCGTAGCCGACGCTGACAAGCCTGCCGTCCGGCGTGAAGGCGACGCCGTTGACGTTCTGCGAATGCCCTTCGAGCACATGCGACGTGCCGTCCGATAGCGACCAGAGCCGCACCGTCCGATCCCACGATGCCGATGCGAGAAGCGATCGATCGGGCGACACGGCAAGCGCCACGATCGGCGCGACATGTCCCTCCAGCACGCGGTCCGGCTGCGGCCGGCCCGCCGTCCAAATCGCAATCCGTGCGTCCGCGCCGGCCGTTATCATGCGGCGGTTCGTCAGCAGGACGACCGCATTGACGCCATCAGCATGATACCTAAGCACTTGCTCTGCGCTATCCGTCCTGAGGGACCAATGGATGGCCGACGTGTCGAAGCTCCCGGACAGAAGCTCGTCGCCGTCGGGGGAAACGGCAAGCGCCCGGACGGGGCCACCGTGTCCCGCCATGTCGGCCTGCGCGGATGCGACGGCAAAGACGGCCCACAGTGCGGCAGCCATCGTCGCGCACAAAGGTGATCTGGTCATTCCCGACCGGCCCTGGTCACATGCACGCTCTCAAGATTGCCAGAAGCGCCGGCAGAGATGAATATCGGAACCGGCCTACTTGGCCGGCGCCGTCGTGGTTTTCGACGATCCCTCTGGCGCAGCCTGCATTCCAGGCGGACTCTGACCTTGCGGACTTTCGGCGGGGGCGCCACCCGACCCCGTATTGATCGGGCCGGTCCAGCCTTGCGGCTGTCGCTGGCCCTTGTCCTCGGGCGGGGTTTGCGCAGCCGATGAGCCGGATTGTGCGGGCTGCGCGTAGACGCTTCCGGAAAGGCAAAGTGCTGCGAAGCACAAGGACGTTGTCAGCAATTTCACGCGGAATCCTCCCATCTCCGTACTGAAATGGGCCAAGCCGCCTTCCGTTCCGAAGCGTGCAGCGCAATAACCGACTTTTGGTATCGCCCGGATTAGTTTCCGACTGGTCACATCAAGGATGTATCGTATAGATGGCTTGATGTTCCAATCGAGAGAGTCTGAAGATGAAGGCCTTTTTGCTTGGCTGTGTCGTGGCCTTACTGATGGCGATTGCGGGGATGGTGGTCTTGAACGGAGTCCAGGAGCCCGTCGCCCAAGCGTTCGCTACGACCGGCGTGCGTCTCTGACATCGCGCCAACATGGCTGGATCGAATCCGAGCGCCATGCGGTCCGGGCTCATGTCGGAACGAGCGCTCTAAAGCCCACATTATGACGTCGGCAAGCTCATCTCAGTCACGCTTCAGCCCGATCGCCTTGACGACCGGAGCCAGGCGGGCCAGTTCGTCCTCGACCAGGCGCTGAAACTTGTCGGGACCTGAATCGACGTCAGGCTCCAGACCTTGCGAACGATAGCTTTCCTGCAACTTTGGATCGGCCATCGCCGTACGGGTCGCCGCAGCGATCCGCTCCACGATCGTATCCGGGGTCGCTCTTGGAGCGAACAAGCCGAACCAGCCGGCGTATCCGAGGCCGGGCATGCCGGCCTCAATCACCGTCGGAATGTCCGGCGCGCCGCTCAACCGCCGATCGCTCGTCACGGCGATCAGCCGCAACTTGCCCGCATGATGCAATTGCAGGATCTGGCTCGAGACCACCGCAATCACCGAAGAAATCTGGCCGCTCACCAGGTCGTTGGTCGCGGGCCCCATGCCCCGATAGGGGACATGGATGAAGTCCGCCCCGAGGCCGGATTGCCGTCTGAACATCTCCCCGACGAGATGATTGCCGGTGCCGAGCCCCGGCGTGCCGTAGGAGAGCTTGTCCGGATTGGCCTTGGCAAAAGCTGTCAGCTCCCGCAGATCCTTCACCGGCAGGGACGGATGAACCGCGAATGCAAGCGTGCTGGTGATCAGGCGGTAGACGGCGCGGAAATCACGAACCGCGTCGTAGGCCGGCTGAGCCGAAGAGAGCGGGATCAATACTTGGGTGCTGCCATTGCCGAGCAGAAGGGAATAGCCGTCGGGTGCGCTCTGCGCCACCGCGGCGGAGCCGATCGCGCCGCCCGCGCCGCCGATATTCTCGACATAGATCGGCCCCAGCAGCGGGGCAGTCCTGTCGGCCCAGGGACGGCCGATCTGATCGCCCGCGGCGCCGGCCGTATAGGGAATGACCAGCCTGATGGGCCGGGAGGGGTAATCGTCAGCGGCTGCGCCAGCGGGCCAGGCAGCCAGCGCCGCGATCCGTGCCGCCGCATCGAGCAATTCTCGTCGTGAGAAGAGGGACATTGTCTGCGCATTCAGGACTGTGCCGGCGATGTTACACGAATGACGAGGTCTGGAAATCCATCGCGATCGTGCAACAACATCCAGACGGATCCGAGACTTAAGACTTTGATAACGATACGAACGTGGTTGAGCGCATTGATGCAAATCGCACACCGCCGGTGTCTCGCCCGTAACGACCCTGCTATAAAGCGCAGCTACGGCTCGATCGATCTTCGCGAACTGCCTGGTGTCCTTGATTGCGCATGAACAAGCTAAGCAACACGTTCGACGTCGGCATCGAGCAGTCGTTCGACTTTCTATCCCCGGAATATGCCGGGCTGTTTGATCGCTCGGCCGCGACCGCGTTCCAGCATCCGATCTGGCTGCACAGCCTCTACGCCAGGCTCGCCTCGCATGCCGGCGCGGCACCGCTGGTCGTCGTGGTCCGCCACCGCGCGACGGGGGCGCTTGCGATGGTGCTGCCCCTGCTGCGGATCCGGCGCGGTCCGATCCGAACGGTCGAGTTTGCCGACCTGCGCGTCTCCGACTATCTGGCACCGGTTTGCAGCCCGGAGGTGTTTTCGCAGCTGCTCGACGACGCGGAGGCCTGCGCGCAGATCCGCCGCCTCGTTCGCCCTTTCGATCTGCTGCGAATGACCAAGCTGCCCGACAGCCGGCTTCCGATCGAAAACCTCCTGGCTGCATCGCGCCGCGTGTCGATGGACACCAATGCCTACGCGACGGTTCTCGTCGCACCGTTCGAGCAATGGCGGGCCAGTGCGCTCGATCGCTCCTATCAGAAGGAGCTTGCAAAGAAATATCGCCAGCTCCAGAAGAAGGGCGCGTTGAGCTTCTCATGCTGCAACGACAGCGCCTCCGTGCTCGAGACGATGGAGGTGATGAAGAGGTTTCGCGGTCCGCGCTTTCAGGCACAAGGCGACGGCGACCTGCTTCAGCGTCCCGAGTATTTCGGCTTCTATTCCGACGTGGCCCTTCGTGGTCTCGGCAACTTCGTACGCCTCTACGCCATGAAGATGGACGGCGAAGTGATCGCGGCCGTGCTCGGACTGTGCCATCGGGACAGCTTCCTCGTCATCATGAGCGCCTTCGACATTGCCGGGTACAAGAGCCAGTCCCTCGGCGCTCTGATGTTCGAGCAGGTGGCGCGGGACTGTATCGAGCGCGGCGATCAGATGCTCGATTTCACCATTGGTGACGAGCCATACAAGAAATTGTTCGGCGGGCAGCCGTCGCCGATGTGGGCGGTCACGCAGGTCGGCAGCCCCGCAGGCGCCGTCGCCCTGTTCGCGCTGAATCAGGCGCCCTGGCTGAAGCTGGCGGCCAAGCGGCTAGCGGATTTGCGGCCCCCTCCTGCCCGCACGCCGACGCCTACGCGCTGATCCGGCGGCGGGCGAAAGACGCAGGCTCAGGCGCGCAGCGCGCCGCGAACACGCCCGAGCCAGCCCGGATGCATCTGATCGACACGGTGTGTCAGGCTGCGCCGCAGGAAGTGCAATCGGCGCCGGACATCCCAGCCGATATCGTTGCGGGACGTCAGGGCCTGGCGGAAGCGCGCCATCTTCAGCGACTGCTGGTCCGCCGCGATCTTGTCGCGATCGGAATAGAACTGCGAAGTCTTCTCCTGGCCCATGCCGGCGGTCATGAGCCATCGCGGCGCATATTCGGTGCACAGACGATCGACGTCCACCAGCAGGCGCGCGACGCCTGTGCCGGCGGCAGGACAATTGGTCTGGAACGCATCGCCGATGAGCACGACGCCGGACTGCAGGTGTCCCTCGACGACGGTCAGATCCATCACCCAGTTCTGGACCCGGTCCGCGACGCGGAAATCGCCGAGATAGGGCCGCAATCCCGGCAGCAGACGCAACAACGTCGCCTCCGGCTCGCGACGCAGCTCGCGCATGATCGGATCGGTCGGGTCGCGGAACATGAAGAGATTGGCCCGCATGCCGGCGCGGACGGGAAACAGGCTGAGATAGTCGATGCCGTCCGCCGTGCGCTCGCCATAGCAGGTCAGCGCCTCGAAATCGAACGGACGACCATCCTGGCGGACAATCGTGAAGCCGAACGACACCGAATGGCGCTCGGCCAGCACGCGCCGCCTGATCCCGAGCTTGTAAGCGAGAGCTCCCGCCATGCCTGTGGCCAGAACGACGAGGCGCGCGGTCACTTGCCGTCCGGAGGCCAGTTCGAGATGCTGGACGTCGTCGCTGCAGCTGATCGCCGCGACCTCGTCGACGATCAGGCCGGATGAATCGGGCATCTGGCTACGAGCCATGGCCACGAGATCGGCATAGGGAAACCCGTAGGCCTGGCCGACGCTGACATCGACCACCTTGCCTTCCCGGATATTGAGCACCTGATCATATCGACAGGCGACCTTGTCGAGCGCGTCGAGGAAGCCCAGCTTGCGGAGCATCGCCAATTGATGCCCGCCGATCTTCTCGACCCGGAATTCGTCCGGATAGACCGCGCGCTTGTCGATCAGAGCGACGCGATGCCCTGCCCGCGCCAGCACGGCTGCCGCAAGCGATCCCGCAAGGCCGCCACCGACGATGGCGACGTCCGAGTCGATGGTTGCGGTCTCGCCCCCGTCGACCGGCTCGGTCACGGTTCTGGTCATGGCTCCGGCTCCCACGGTTAACGGCGTCTGCAGTGCAATTCTCTCGCCTGATGTCGCATCGCAGGGCGAGGTGCGAACATTTCCTGAGATTGAGGTTAATGACCGGAAGCGCCCAGTTCGCCGACTCGCCGCGGCACGCGTCTTGCTGTCCCGAATCCATTCTGCGCGCGAGCCCAAGATCGCGCCTTCTCAGTCGTCGATGCGGCGCCATGCCGTCAGTCGCGCGACCTGGAACTCGCAGATGTTGGACAATGGAGACAGCGATGTTCCAGAACGAAGCAACCGGCATCACTGCGATATCGCCGCGACCGCCGAAATCCTCCAGCTCGTCCATTAACACTCGCGTTTGCTCGACATGCTAGGTTCTCGCCGGTATCGGAACATGTCTCGTCAGGGGAAGCGCAGCCCCTTAACCCTTCCATGATCGCATCCATTCTCCAGTTCATGCGGCGCGACGTCACGCGCGGTGTTGCCGGGACCATCCTGCTCAAGGTTGGCAGCGGCGTGCTCGCGTTCGCATTGTTCTCGCTGGCGGCGCGGACGATGTCGCCTGACGGCTTCGGCATCTTTGCGACCTGGCTTTCGGTTGCGCAGATTGCAGCCGTCGTGGGACTGGTCGGCCAGGAATCCTTGCTGGTGCGATTCCTGAACGAATATCAGGTCGGCGAAAGGCCGGACCTTACCAAGGGCGTCCTTAAATCGAGCTTGAAGATCGCCTCGCTCGCAATGCTGATCGTGATCGGCGGGATCGCGATAGTCGCGAGCATGAGAGGCAACTGGTGGCTGCTGATCCTTGCGGTGTCGGCCTACACGGCCGTCAATGCCGGATTGATGCTCGGAAGCCAGATCGCGCGCTCCCTGGTCAGCATTCTCATGGGCGAAGGAAACCGCGAGTTCCTTTGGCGGGCCATCGTCGTCCTGTTCCTGCTCGTCATGCTGCTCGTCCATCGCCAACTCGATCCAGCCGAGATGTTCGCGGCGATGACGATCGCCATGTCGGTTGGCCTTGTCGCACAGATCGTATCCGTCGCGCGCGTGCTGCCGGATCTGCGTAGGACGCCGGCGCGCTCGGAGACGTCACGCTGGCGATCGAGTGCCCTGCACTTCTGGATCGCATCGATCCTCGAAGTCGCCAGCCAGTATCTCGACGTCATCCTGGTCTACTGGATGCTGGATCCGACGACCGCAGGAGTCTACTTTGCCGCCTCGCGCCTCGCCAACATTTTCGCCATGGTTTCCGCGGCGCTTTACACGTTCGGTGCGCGCCGGCTCCCGTCGCTGTATTTCAGCAAGAACCTCAGAGAATTCGAGCGGACCTCGCGCTTGATGGCGGAAGTGACTGCGCTGTGCGTCGTCGCCGGTCTCGCCACGATCTGGATCGGCGGCCCCTATCTCCTCAACCTGTTCGGACCTCATTTCGCCGAGCAGCATTCGGTCCTGATCGTGCTCGCAATCGGAACCGCCATCCAGGCGGCGGGCGGCCCGGCTGCTGCGATCCTGCAGCTGACCGGCCATGAACGAATCTATGTGCCGGTTGTCGCCGCCAACGTCGCGCTGCGGCTCGTCGGATTTCTCGTCCTGGTCCCCTTCCTCGGCGTGCTTGGCGCGGCGATTTCGACGACCGTGTCGCTCGCGCTCGCGACCATCGCCCTGAACGTCCTCTGCCGCCGGCGCAGCGGGGTGGATCCCTCAGTTCTCGTGCTCTTGCGCTTCCCTGCATCGAGGCGTGGCAATTACGCAGTTCGCAGCGCGGACTCGCGTGACTAGGTGTCGTCACGCGCCGCTCGCGTTATCAGCAGTTGCGCGCAGGATCGATTGGTTAACGCGCCTTCTGTGCGCCAGTCGCAAGCCAGCGGAAATGCTGCGCGAACCACGGCGTCGCAATGAGGTCGCATTAACTCCGTTTGTTGCTAGCCGGTGTCCGCGGGATGCCCGCATGATAGGTACGGAGTTAAGAAGGTGAAGATTTCGTTGCTTTAGCGGGTCGGGATCCGTGCTCCATTATCAGCCGAACAAGGACTTGGGCGAGACGAGCGCGACGGCACCTGCGCGGCCGAACGGCAATGGGCGAAAACTCCACGTGCTTCTTGCGCAAACCCAGGCCGAGAACGCCGGTGCACAGGAGATCTCCCGGCTGCTCGGCGCCGGGCTGACCGCGCGCGGTCACCGGGTCACCAATCTGTTCTTCTTCCGCAAATCGGACTCCTTTGACGAGCCGCCCGCCACGCTCTACTGCGCGCCGAGCCGGCCGGGCAATCCGCTGGCGCTGCTGCGGATGCTGTGGACGCTCGGCCGCCACATCAGAACCACCAGGCCCGACGCCGTCTTGACCTTCCAGCATTTCGGCAACGTCATCGGTGCCGGCGTCACGCGCCTCGTCAGCCGGGCACCCGTCGTCGCCAATCAGGTTTCATCCGCGCTGGCGATGAGCTGGCCGGTCCGCACCGCCGACATCGCCATGGGCAGCCTCGGCTTCTTCGACTGCATCACGCTCAATTCGCAGGACATGGAGCGCGAATATTCGCGCTATCCCGCCGCCTACCGGTCGCGCATGGTGCATGTGCCGCACGGCTTCGACGACAAGGCCCTCACCCTGTCGAAGGAGACTGCACGAGGTCAATTCAATCTGCCGCCGGAGCGCGTCCTGCTCGGCTGCGCGGCACGGCTGCATCCGCACAAGCGACTCGATCTGGCGATAGGTCTGCTGCCCGATCAACCGACCTGGCATCTTGCGTTGGCCGGCCAGGGAGCCGACGAGGCGCGGCTGAGGCGGCTGGCGAACGACTTGAACGTCTCGGACCGCCTGCATCTGCTGGGGGAGATCCCTCCCGGCCGGATGGCCGACTTCCTCGCTTGTCTCGACGTGTTCGTCTTTCCGACCCAGGCCGAGACCTTCGGTCTGGCCGCGGTGGAGGCCGCAAACGCCGGTGTTCCCTCAGTCGTGACCGATCTTCCCGTCCTGCGCGAAGTGTTGTCCTACGAGGGCAGACCGACTGCACTCTTCGTCGATGCCTCCGATCATGCGAAGCTCTCCGCGGCGGTCTCCAGGCTGGTAACCGACAAGCAATTACGTGACGAGCTGCGACAAAACGCCAAAGGCCTGCGGCTGCGCTATTCGGTAGATGCCATGGTCGAGGAATACGTCCGAATTCTCGACCGGGTCGTTTGACCTGATACGTCGGAACAGATTGGCTCGACATGATCATCGAGTTTCGCTGTGAACGAGAATACGCGCGGCGGTGGATGCGCCGCGAGACGCTGTCGATCGACGGCCGGGATGTTCCGGTTCAAATCGCCTGGACGGCAAATGCCGAGCCGCGGCCCGCGGGTCTCGACACTCTCTTCGAGCTCGAACGTCTGGTGTTGCACAAGGGCAAGCCCAGCGGCACCAACAGGCTCGACAGCATTCCGGAGCGCACGCGGGCTCATCCTGAGACCGCCGACGTCATCGTCGATTTCACCGGTGCCGCGCGCGATCCGGGCAGCGCCGCCCGGCTGTATCTCCGTCCGCTGTTCAATGGAGTTGCAGGCGAGAATGCCGCGCTCGCCGCCATTCTGGCCGGCGACCTGCCGGTGATCGAGATCGTCAACGAGGTCGACGGCTCGGTCGTCGATCGCGGCCATCCATCCGGCGAAATTGCCGCAGGCCTCAGCGGCGCGCTCGAAACCGTCATGGCGCGAACCCTGACCATGGTGGCGGCGATCCTGTCGGGAAGACCGCGCATCGTGCCGCAACTGGCGCGCCCCGCTGGAGCAGGCGTCAGCCGGCAGCCGACGGCCTATGTCGTGCGCGGCCTCGCCGTATCGATCGCCAAGGAGATCTATCGTCTCTGCTGCTATGCCCCGCATTGGCATATCGGATGGCGCTTCAATGACGGCGCCGGCATCTGGCAGACCGGCGATCTGTCGGGTCCGAGCTGGAACGTTCTGAAAGATCCCGGAAACCACTTCTACGCCGATCCGTTTCCGATCACGTGGCAGGGACGAACGTTCGTCTTCTTCGAAGACCTCGATCACCGCGTCGGAAAAGGCATCATTTCGGCGGTCGAGTTTGGTGACGACGGACCGGTCGGCGAGGCCGTGCCGGTGCTGGAGGAGCCGTGGCATCTCTCCTATCCGTTTCTGATCGAACACGGTGGCGCCTTGTGGATGATCCCCGAGAGCTCGACCAACGGTGACGTCGCCCTCTACAAATGCGTCCGCTTCCCGGATAAATGGGAGCGGCACGCGACGCTGCTGTCGGGCCTCGAGCTGGCCGACGTGACGATTACGCGGCACGATGGCCTGCATTATCTGTTCGGCGCCTGGCGCGACGGGACCGGCGGCTACTCGGATTCGCTGGCGATCTATTACGCGGAGCACCTCCTGGGGCCTTGGCTGCCGCATGCCAGCAATCCGGTCCTGATCGACCGCGCGAGCGCGCGGCCGGCAGGGAATTTCGTCACGATCAACGATAAATTGTGGCGCCCGGTCCAGAACTGCGCCGACGGATACGGCGCGGCGCTCGCCCTGGCGGAAGTGGTCGAGCTGTCGCCGACGGCCTTCAGGCAGACCGTGCGCCATTGGCTGAAGCCCGGACCGGCATGGCCCGGCAGGAAGCTCCACACCCTCAATCGCTGCGGCCGGCTCGAGGTGATCGACGGCTCGCGCGTCCAACCCAAGACGAGCGCTTTTGCCAGCAAGTCTCCGTCGACCGTGGTGTCCGCGCGAACCAATCCTTCCGCCGCGCGCTGACGCGGATCAGCGCGAGCCTTCGGCCATGACGCCACGGGCGGCGTGAATCAGACACACCGCCCGCGATTTCGTAGTTTGCCGCCTCAGCAAGGGAAGCTTACTGCGAACGATCCGAGGTCCAGCCCTTGTACTGGGCGACGTTGTCCCTGGTCACGAGCTTGGACGGCAAAAGCTCGACGGTCGAGGCCGGCTTCTGGCCGTTGAGGATACCGACACCGACCTGCACGGCCCGCCGCGCCATGAAGAACGGGTCCTGCGAAGCCGAGGCCTGGATCTGCGGCGACTGCGGATCCTTCAGCGCGGCCTCGATATCGGGCGCGCCGTCGACCGCGGTGATGATGATGCCGCTGCGGTTTTGCTGGCGCGCCGCAAGGTCGGTGCCGATCGCCTGGGGATCGTTGATGGCGAAGATGGCATCGATCTTGGGGAAGCGGGTCAGATAGCCCTGCGCGACGGTGAGGCCGCCTTCGCGCGAGCCCTTGCCGTCCTGGTCGCTGGACAACACCTTGATGCCCGGATTCTTCGAAAAGACGTTCTTGCAGCCGACGACGCGATCGATCACGGCGGAGACCTGCGGCCCGTTCTCGATGATGACGTCGCCCTTGCCGCCGAGCTTGTCGACGATGTACTGGCAGGAGATCTCGCCAGCCTGCACGTTGTTCGTGGTCACGGTGGCATCGGCGCCCTCGGCCGCGGTATCGACCGCAACGACGACGATGCCCGCGGCTTGCGCCTTCTTGATCGCCGGCCCGATCGCCTTGGGATCGCCGGGGTTGAGCAGGATCAGATCGACGCCGGCGGCGATGAAATTGTCGATCTGGGTGACCTGCTTGCCGAGATCGTATTCGAAGCCGACCGCGGTGATCTTCACGTTGGGATTGGTCTTCTTTGCCTCGAACTCGGCGCCCTTCGACAGCGCGACAAAGAACGGGTTACCCATCGACCCCAGCGAGACGCCGATCGACTTGAGCTCCTTGGCCGAGGATGGCGCGGTGCTAAGAACAAGCGCCGTCGCGGCGCCGGCGAGCATGATCGTCTTCAACATGGACTTCCCTCCCTGGTCTGTCTTCATTCCCGGCACGGCAGACCAGTTGCCGCAACGGAAGCTTTCAAGTTCTGGCCGAGCCTTCAAGTTCTGGCCGAGCCTTTCAAGTTCTGGCGGAGCCTTTCAGGTTCTGGCGGAGCCTTGCAGCCGATAGCGATCGAGCGCCACGGCGCCGATGATCACCAGGCCCTTGATGACATATTGCCAGATGTCGGAGACACCGACGAGGATGAGGCCGTTCGACAGCACCGCGATGATCAGCGCGCCGACCAGCGTCCCCCAGATCGAGCCGATGCCGCCGACGAACGAGGTGCCGCCCAGGATCACGGCGGTGATCGCATCGAGCTCGTAGGACTGGCCGAGCTGCAGGCCGTTGGCGGCGTAGAGCCGCGCCGCCTGCATCGCGCCGCCGAGCCCGGCGAAGAGCCCGGAGATGCCATAGACGAAGATCAGCACGCCCCAGACCTTGATGCCCGCGAGCCGCGCCGCGCTCTCGTTGCCGCCCACCGCGTAGATGTGCACGCCGAGCACGGTCCGGCGCAGCACCAGCCAGGAGACCAGGATGACGAGCAAGGCGATCACCGAGAGCCACGGGATCGACGCGACGCCGGGAACGAGCGTCAGCGAGCCGTTGCCGATGAAGGCATAGGGAATGGACGGATTGAACACGGTGGTGTCGGCCCCGAGCAGTCGCGCAAGGCCGCGCACCGCCGTGAGAGAGCCGAGCGTGACGATGAAAGGCGGCAGGCGGAGCAGCGCGATCAGCGCGCCGTTGACGACGCCGAAGACAAGGCCGGTGAGCAGCGCCGCCGGCAGCCACAGCACGCCAAGTTCCGGCAGCTTGGACAGCGTCAGCCCGGCCATCGCGGCGGCCGCCAGGATCGAGCCGACCGAGAGATCGATGCCGCCGGTGAGGATGACGAAGGTCATGCCTGCGGCCAGCACGGTGTTCACTGCGGCCTGCTGCAACACGATGCCGAGATTTTGTCCGGTGAAGAAGCGCCCCTCGGACAGGAAATGGAAGCCGATGCAGAGGATCAGCAGCACCGGCAGCATGCCGAGCGCGCTGATCAGCATCCTCACCCGCTGGCGCTTGGTCTCAGCGGCAGCACCGTTGGTCGTCGTCGGGGCGGACTGAACCTCCGCAGCACCGTTGTCAGGCATCGAGATGCTCCATCCCCGTGGCAAGCGCCATGATGTCTTCTTGTGTCAGCGGCGAATTGGGTCCGCGCCTCACCTCGCCGGCGATATGGCCGGCCCGCATCACGACGACACGGTCGCAAATGCCGATGATCTCGGGCAGGTCGGACGAGATGACGAGGATGGCGGTGCCGGCCTTGGCCAGATTGTCGATGATCGAATAGATCTCGGACTTGGCGCCGACATCGACGCCACGCGTCGGCTCGTCCAGGATCAGCACTTTTGGCCCGATGGCGAGAAGCCGCGACAGGAGCAGCTTCTGCTGATTGCCGCCGGACAGGCCACCGGCGGGAACGCCGACATTGGCGGCGCGGATGCTGAGGCCTGCGAAGGCCCTTTCGGCGCGCTCGCGCGCCTTGTCGCGATCCAGGAACCAGCCGAGCTTTGCGTCGCGGCCGAGCACCGCGAGGTTGATGTTGTCCAGACACGACATATCCAGGAACAGGCCGAGCGCCTTGCGGTCCTCGGTCAGATAGGCGATGCCGGCCTCGAGCGCCTCACCGGGGTTGCGGATCTCGACCGGATGTCCCTCCAGCTCGAGCCGGCCGGAAGTTTTTGGCTGCGCGCCGATGATGAGATGGGCGAGCTCGGTGCGGCCGGCGCCGATCAGGCCGGCCATGCCAACCACTTCGCCCGCATGCACGGTGAGCGAGCAGCCTCTGACGCGCTGGCCGTCGGCCATGTCGATCGCGGCGAGCACGGGATGTCCGCGCCCCGCGTCGGGATCGTGATCCTTCTTGTAGAACGACGAGACGTCGCGCCCGACCATCAGCCGCACGATGGTGTCGGCACGGATCTCGGGCTTGTCGAGCGAACCGACTAGCCGGCCGTCGCGCAGCACGGTGACGCGGTCGCCGAGCGCGTAGACCTCGTCCATGCGATGCGAGATGTAGATGATGGCAAGCCCCTCCGCCCTGAGCTGACGGATCAGCGCGAACAGCCGCGCACTCTCGCCGGCCGACAACGCGGTGGTCGGCTCGTCCATGATCAGAATTTTCGATCTGGCGTGCAGTGCACGCGCAATCTCGACCAGTTGCCGCTGGCCCATGGACAGATGCGCCACCAGCGTCGACGGCTGGAAGTCTGCGCCCAGCCGCTTCAGAATGGGACCGACGCCCTCGCGCATCTCCCCGCGCGCCAGCAGTCCTGAACGCGAGATCTCCCGTCCGAGATAAATATTCTCCGCCACGCTGAGATTGGGCGCCAGCGACAGCTCCTGATAGATGATGGAGATGCCCGCCGCGCGGCCGCCGAGCGGGCCTTCGATCCGTACCGGATGTCCTTCGATGCGGATCTCGCCGCCGGGATCAGGCCTGTAGGCGCCGGACAGGATCTTCATCAACGTCGACTTGCCGGCGCCGTTCTCACCCATCAAGGCGTGAATCTCGCCGGCGTAGACGGTGAGATCGACGGCACGCAGCGCCTTGATGCCAAAGAAGGATTTTGAGACCCCGCGCATCTCGAGGATCGGATCGTTCATCGTGCCTCCCGGCGCACAATGCGTTTCCCACCCGCGTCTCGTTTCTCGGCAGCGCGGTTTGGTCATTAAACAAAAGCGGGTGACGCAGGGCAATACCGAAGGCGAGTATACCGAAGTATGCAAACCAGATTGGGCCAGCTAGTGGCGCGGCCGATACAGTTCGCGCCATGCGGGAAGCCGCTGGGCGTAGGCCTCGATCAGCCCGGCGTCAGGTTCGAACGTCTCGATGCGCTGCGGCCGCGTGCACACCGCGGCGATCGCCTCACCCGTGACAGCAAGTCGCCCCAATCTCGCCGCACCGAACGCCGCGCCGGTCTCGCCGCCGGCAAAGCGGTGGATCGGAACATTCAGCACGTTTGCGAGAACCGAGAGCCAGAATGGCGAGCGCGATCCGCCGCCGATGGCGTCGGCTTCCGCAATCGCAATGCCGGCAGCCGCGAGCGCGTCGCGGCAATCGGCCAGCGCGAAGGCAACGCCTTCGAGCACCGCCTGCACGATCGTCCCGCGATCGGTGCCATGGCTCAAGCCATCGAGCATGCCGCGCACAACGGGGTCGTCGTGCGGCGTCCGCTCGCCGGCGAGATAAGGCAGGAAGCTCACCGGCGACGGTGCCTGCGGGCGCGATCCCAGCGGTGCCAGCAACTCGGCCTCGGCGACGCCGAAGAGGCGCGCGGCCCAGGCCAGGCACGAGGCGGCCGACAGGATCGCGCCGGCCTGAATCCACATGCCGGGAATGGCATGGCAGAACGTATGCACCGCGCGGTCCGGATTGGCGGCGATCGTGCCGGTCGGTGCGAGCAGCGCACCCGACGTCCCCAAAGATACGAACGCGGTTCCCGGCTCGATCGCGCCGATGCCGACGGCACCCGCCGGATTGTCGCCGGCACCGCCCGCGATCACCGGCTGGCGGGTCATACCCCAGCGCCGCGCCAGCTCGCTACGCAGCTTCGCTGCGGGCGCGCAGCCCTCGACCAGACGCGGCATGTGCTCGCGCGTCAGGCCGGTCGCGGCCAGTGCGGCGTCGGACCAGTCCCGGCGCGCGGCGTCGAGCCACAGCGATCCCGATGCATCCGAGACGTCCTCGACAGCCTCGCCTGATAGCACCAGACGCAGATAGGCCTTTGGCAGCAGCACAAGCTTGGTCGCCGCAAAGATGTCAGGCTCGTGCGTCGCGATCCAGAGCAGTTTTGGCGCGGTGAATCCCGGCATCGCCTTGTTGCCTGTCGTCGCGCGCAAGGCGGGCCAGCGCTGCTCCAGGATACGGCACTCAAGGGCTGCGCGTCCGTCGTTCCAGAGGATGCAAGGCCGCAAGGGTCTTAGGTCCGCATCGAGCAGCGTGGCGCCGTGCATCTGGCCGGACAGCCCGATGCCTTCGACGGCCGCCAGCGCGCCGGCATGGCTCGCCTTCAGGGCATCCAGCGTGGCGAAGGTCGCCTCGATCCATTGCGCAGGATCCTGCTCGGAATGACCCGGCCGCGGCGAGGCGATCGACAGCGGCCGGCTCGCGCTTGCAATCACGCGCTGGGCGTCGTCGACGAGAACGGTCTTGACTGCGGAGGTGCCGAGATCGATGCCGAGATACATGGTGCTTCCCGCTCACTTCGCCGCGTCGATCCAGATCCCCGGCTCCGAATGCTCGCGGATGTGGCTGACCAGGAAGTCCGAGAAGACCCGGATCTTGGCCGGCAGCCTGACGCGGTTCTGGTAGGCGATGTTCATGGTGAGCAACGGAAGCTGCCAGTCCCTCAGGACCGGCACCAGCCGGCCGGCCGCGATATCGCCCTGCACGATATAGAGCGGTTGGATCAGGATGCCGAGCCCTGCACGCGCCGCGCCGCAAATGATCTGGCCGTCATTGCTGTCGAGCGTCGGCGCGATCCGCACCGTCTGCGTCGTGCTGCCCTGGCTCAGCCGCAGCGAATAGGGATCGTTGGCGAGATTGTAGACCAGCATGTCGTGACGGGCGAGATCGGCGGGATGCTCGGGCCGGCCGTGCTTCTCCAGATAGGAGGGAGCCGCCGCGAGCACGCGGTGCATCTGGCCGATGCGGCGGACGATGATGTTGGAATCCGGCTCGTGCTCGCGCGTGCGGATCGCGACGTCAATGCCGGCTTCGATGAAGTCCGGATAGCGGTTTGCGCTGATGATCTGCACGTTGAGATTGGGATAGAGCGCGCGGAAGGCGGGCAGCATCGGCGCGAGGTAGATCATCGCGAAGGACAGCGAGGAGGTGACGCGCAGCATGCCCTTCGGCGACAGCGCACGGTCGGAGACGGCGTCCTCGGCTTCGGCGAGTTCGTTCAGCAGCGGGCCGCAGCGTTGCAATAGCTCCTGTCCTGCCTCGGTCAGCCATTGCCGGCGCGTGTTGCGCTCGATCAGCCTGACCGCAAGCCGCTCCTCCAGCGCACTGAGATGACGGCTCGCAGCCGCGTTCGACATCCGCAGGATCTCGGCAGCTTTGGAAAGACTGCCGAGTTCAGCGGTTTTGGAGAAGACCTCGAGTTGAAGCAGCCGGTCCATTTTTGCGAAATCAGGAAAAGAGACTTACAATTTTTGGCCTTTATTTCCGATTTCTGCAAGGCAAAATGGTGCCAACAAAGCGCGATGCAGGCGAGGAAATCAGGAAATGTCGGGCCCGATCAGGCACATCGTGATGTGGCGGCTGCGCGGGGAGACCCCCGAGGAGCGCTCCGCCGCCCGGCTCAAGGTCAAGACCCTGTTCGAGGGCCTCAAGGGCCGGATCGACGGCCTCACCCACATCGAGGTCGGCATCGACGTCAGCGCGGTCGATTACGCCTGCGACGTCGTGCTGTTCTCCGAATTCACCGACCAGACGGCACTCAGCGCCTACGCTAACCATCCGGAACATCTGCGGGTACGCGAAGCATTGGGCGACTTGCGGATCGGTCGCTTCCAGGTCGATTATCCCATCAAAGAGACCGGCGCATGATCGGTTCGTTCACCTTCGAAAACCTGCCCTGCCGCGTCGTGTTCGGCAGCGGAACGCTGGCGAGTGCCAAGGCCGAGGTCGAGCGGCTCGGCGGCAAGCGCGCGCTGGTGCTGACGACGCCGCAGCAGGAGGCGCAGGGCGAGAGCCTGGGGGCAGCGCTCGGCCCGCTCTATGCCGGGCTCTTTCCCGGCGCCACCATGCACACGCCGGTCGAGGTCACCGAGCGCGCGCTCGCGGCGATGACGGCGTGCGAGGCCGACTGCGTCGTCTCGCTCGGCGGCGGCTCGACCACGGGCCTCGGCAAGGCGCTGGCCTTGCGCACCGGCGTCAACCAGCTCTGCATTCCCACCACCTATGCCGGCTCCGAGATGACGCCGATCGTCGGCCAAACCGAGAACGGCCTGAAGACCACGGTGCGCGACGCGGCGATCCTGCCCGAGACCGTGATCTACGATGTCGATCTGACCCTGACGCTGCCGGCGAATCTGGCCGCAACATCCGGCATCAACGCGATCGCGCATGCGGTGGAAGCGCTGCATGCGCGCGACGCCAATCCGGTGACGTCGCTGATGGCCGAGGAAGGCATCCGCGCGCTGGCACGTGCCCTGCCCGCGATCGCCGCCAAGGCCAACGACCGCGAGGCCCGCACCGAGGCTCTCTACGGCGCCTGGCTGTGCGGCGTCTGTCTCGGCACCGTCGGCATGGCGCTGCATCACAAGCTCTGCCATACGCTCGGCGGCACCTTCGACCTGCCGCATGCCGAGACCCACACCATCGTGCTGCCGCATGCGCTGGCCTACAACGCGCCGGCCGTGCCGGAGGCGATGACGCGCATCTCGCGCGCGATCGGCGCGGCTGACGCCCCGCAAGGTCTTTACGATCTCGCCAAGCGGCTGGGCGCGAAGCTGGCGCTGCGCGACATCGGCATGCCCGAAGGCGGCATCGACAAGGCGGCCGATCTCGCGGTGACGAATGCCTACTGGAATCCGCGCCCGCTCGACCGAAACGCCATTCGCGACTTGATCGCACGCGCCTGGGCCGGCGAGCCGCCGGTCGCCGTCAAAGCGGCGGCTTGAAACGATGCCGCGCACGCTGATCAGATCTGCAACGATCATCAGTATGGATGACTCGATCGGCGACCTCGCAACCGGCGACGTGCTGGTCGAGGGCAGTCGCATCGCCGACGTGCGGCCGACGATCGATATCGCGGCGGACACGGAGATCATTGACGGCAAGGGCCGCATCGTCATCCCCGGCCTGATCAACGCGCATATGCACACCTGGCAAACCGGCTTGCGCGGCTTTGCCGCGAACTGGACGCTGCTGGAATATTTCCGCCGCATGCATGCGGGCCTGGCCACCGTGTTCCGGCCCGACGATATCCATATCGCAACGCTGGTCGGCGCGCTGAACCAGATCAACCATGGCGTCACCACACTGGTCGACTGGTGCCACAACAATCCGACGCCCGATCACACCGACGCGGCTGTGCGCGGCCTGATCGAGAGCGGCATCCGCGCCGCCTTCTTCCATGGCTCACCGAAGCCGGAGCCGAAGCTGGGCGAGCCGCATTTCTCGGAAGTGCCGCATCCGCGCCGCGAGGTTGAGCGGCTGCTGGCGGGGCCCCTCGCCGACCGCGACGGCCTCGTCACGCTCGGGCTCGCCATTCTCGGCCCACATTATTCGACGCTCGACGTCGCAATGCAGGATTTCCGTCTGGCGCGTGAGCACAAGCTGATCGCATCCATGCACCAGGGCGGCGGTCCGGCCAAGACCCCGGGCGGCTGGGACAGGCTGATCGAGGCCGGCCTCGTCGGCTCCGGCATCAACATCGTCCACGGCAACGATCTGCCTGACGATCTGCTCGATCATCTCGTCGATCTCGGCGTGTCCTTCTCGGTCACGCCGGAGAACGAGATGATCCAGGGCCACGGCTTCCCGATCACCGGCCGGCTGCTCAAGCGCGGCGTGCGGCCGACCATTGGCATTGATCTGGAATCCGTGCTGGCCGGCGATCTCCTCTCCGCCGCGCGCGTTGCGCTGTCGATGCAGCGCGCGCTCGACAATGCGGAGTCGCGAAAGACCGGCGGCACGATTCCGGCGACGACCACGATCCCTGTGCGCGAGGCGCTGCGCTGGATTACGACGGAAGGCGCCCGCATGCTCGGCCGCGAGCACCAGGTCGGCTCGCTGACGCCAGGCAAGCTCGCCGACCTCGTCATCATCAGCGCCTCCGACCTCAATCTCCACCCGGTACATGATCCCGTCGCAACCGTCGTGATGCAGACGAGCCTTGCCAACATCGAGGCCGTGATGATCGGCGGCGCCTGGAAGAAGCGGAACGGCCGACTGCTGGTCGAGGGGCTGGAGACCAAGAAGAAGCTGCTGGCGCAATCCGGCCGGAGGCTGGTGCAGGACATCGAACGACAAGGACGCGCTGCCTAGCAGCGCCAACGGACAACAATAATGACAGACAGCTCAAGGAACATCGCATTCATCGGGATCGGCAAGATGGGCCTGCCGATGTCGGTGCTCGTTGCCAAGGCCGGCTACGCCGTCACCGCATCCGATCAGAGCACGGCGCGGCTCAATGAGGCACGCGCACAGGGCATTTCAACTGCGGCCGCGCTGGCCGAGGCCGTCAGCGGCAAGACCGCGGTCATCACCTCCCTGCCCGACGACGCCGCCTTGCGCGCCGCGCTGCTCGGTTCCACCGGCCTCATCGCCGCGATGGCGCCGGGTGCCGTCCTGATCGAGACCAGCACCGTCAGCGTCGAAGCTTCAACTGAAGTTGCAGCGGCAGCTCAGGCGCGCGGCATCGCCTATCTGCGTTCGCCGGTCTCCGGCAACGCCAGCATCGTCCACACCGGCGCCCTGACCTGCTTCGTCTCCGGCCCCAAGGACGCGTTCGAGACACTCCAGCCCCTGTTCGCGGCCTTCACCCGCGCGCAGACCTATCTTGGGCCCGCTGAAGAAGCGCGCTATGCAAAACTATCGGTCAATCTGATGATCGCGGTCTCGGCCGCGATGATGGCAGAGAGCCTCGCGCTGGCGCGCAAAGGCGGCATCGCCTGGCCGGACATCCTGAAGGTGCTCGACGACAGCGCGGTCGCTTCGCCCATGGTCAAGTACAAGACCGCGCCGCTGCGGACTCGCGATTTCCAGTCCACCTTTTCCTGCAAGCAGATGGCCAAGGACCTCGACCTGATCCTGGGCGCCGGCCACGCCGTCGGCGTGCCGCTTCAGCTCGCCGCGCAAGTGCGCGAGACCTATGGCTCGCTGGTCGCCCAAGGCGACGGCGACACCGATTTCATTGCCACCGTCAAGCATCTCGAGCGGCTGTCCGGCCTCGGCGAACCAGAGCTCTGACCCACGGAGTCCCTATGCGTAACTTCAACGAAAACACGATCACGGATGCGGTGCTGGAGCGGATCGCGGGCGCGACCGATCCGCGCATCAAGCAGGTGAGCGAAGCGCTGGTGCGGCACTTGCACGCCTTCGTCCGCGAGGTGCGGCCGACCCAGAAGGAATGGGAATTCGGCATCGACTTCCTGACCCGCACAGGACACATGTGCAACGACAAGCGCCAGGAGTTCATCCTGCTGTCGGACACGCTCGGCGTCTCCATGCTGGTGGATGCCATCAACCATCCGGTGCCGGAAGGCGCGACCGAGACCACCGTGCTCGGGCCGTTCTTCGTGCAGGCCGCGCCCGAGAAGGACAACGGCGCCGATATCTCCGGCCCGATGGAAGGCGACCCGATGCTGGTCACCGGTTCGGTCTCGACCGTCGACGGCAAGCCGCTGGCGGGCGCCATCGTCGACGTCTGGCACTCCGACGATGACGGCTATTACGACGTGCAGCAGCTCGACCGGATCGGCGATCTCGCGATGCGCGCCCGCTTCCACACCGATGCCAACGGCCGCTTCCATTTCTGGTCGATCAAGCCGGCCGCCTATCCGATCCCGCATGACGGGCCGGTCGGCGACATGCTGGAGGCGCAGGGACGCCATCCCTGGCGCCCGGCGCATGTGCACGTCATGATCTCGGCGCCCGGTTTCGAACAACTCGTGACGCACGTGTTCGTTGCCGGCGACCAGTATCTCGACAGCGACGTGGTGTTCGGCGTCAAGGACAGCCTGATCCGGGAGTTCGTCCGACATCCCGCCGGCCGTGCGCCGGATGGTCGCATGGTGGAGCGCGAGTATTTTCATCTCAACTATGATTTCGGCTTGAAGCAGGTTGCGAGCAACGCAAGAGCCGCCTAAGCCGGACGACACACAGCGGACCGCAAGAGTCCGCGATCGGGCAGACAGGGAGCTGCGAATGGGACCTCGGGTCAGCACGAGCATATTGGCCGATCGCCTCACCGGCATGATCGGCCCGCGCGCGAGCGTTGCGCGCGGCGTGCTCGATCAGCATGGGCAGAGCGAGTCGCATTATCGCAGTCTGCCGCCCGACATCGTCGTCTTTCCCGAGACGACACAGGAAGTGGCCGAGATCGTCAAGCTGTGCGCCGGCGCAGCCGTGCCGATCGTGCCGTTCGGCGCCGGCACCTCGCTCGAAGGCAACGCGGCCGCGGTCGCGGGCGGCGTCTGCCTCGACTTCGCACGCATGAACAAAGTTCTGGCCGTGCACGACAGCGACATGGACGTCGTGGTGCAGCCGGGCATCACCCGCAAGCAGCTCAATGCGGAGCTGCGCAATACCGGCCTGTTCTTCCCGATCGATCCCGGCGCCGACGCTTCGATCGGCGGCATGGCCTCGACGCGCGCCTCCGGCACCATGGCCGTGCGCTACGGCACCATGAAGGACAACGTCATGGCGCTCGAGGTGGTGCTGGCCGATGGCCGCGTGATCCGCACCGCCAGGCGCGCGCGGAAATCGGCAGCGGGCTATGACCTGACCCGCATGTTCGTCGGTGCGGAAGGCACGCTCGGTGTGATCACTGAAATCACGTTGAAGGTGCATCCGGTGCCGCAGGCGATCTCGGCTGCCGTGTGCAGCTTCGATACGCTGCATGACGCTGTAGACACCGCGATCTCAGTGATTCAGTCCGCGATCCCCGTGGCCCGCATCGAGCTGCTCGACGACGTCATGATGCGCGGCATCAACGCCTACGCCAAGCTCGGCTATCGCGAGGCACCGACCCTGTTCTTCGAATTCCATGGTTCCGAGAGCTCCGTCGCCGAGCAGGCCGAGACCGCGCAGACGATCGCCGCCGATCATGGCGGCCATGGCTTTGCCTGGGCCAAAGCACCGGAGGACCGCAGCCGGCTCTGGCACGCCCGCGACAACACGCTCTATGCCGGCCTGGGCCTGCGGCCGGGTGCGCGCGCGGTGATCACCGATGTCTGCGTGCCGATCTCGCGGCTGGCGGAATGCCTGACCGAGACGCGGCGGGACGCGGACGAGCACGGCTTCACCGCACCGATCGTCGGCCATGTCGGCGACGGCAACTTTCACATGCTGATCCTGATCGATCCGGCCAAGCCGGAGGAAGCCGAAGGCGCCAAGGCGCTGCAGGCCCGCATGGTCGCCCGTGCCATCGCCATGGACGGCACCTGCACCGGAGAGCACGGCATCGGGCTCGGCAAGATCGACTATCTCACCGACGAGCTCGGCGAGGCCGTCGACGTGATGCGGTCGATCAAGACCGCGCTCGATCCGAATGGCCTGATGAATCCCGGCAAGATCTTTGCGAGCGGAGCCAAAGCATGAAGGAGACGGCATGAGCGACGCGCTCCCGATCGAGGTCTCCTCGCCCACCCCGCTGCTGGAGCTGCGCGGCATCAGCAAGGAGTTTCCCGGCGTCAAGGCGCTGGATGATGTGTCCTTTGCCGTCTATCCCGGCGAAGTGCACATGCTGCTGGGCGAGAACGGCGCCGGCAAGTCGAGCCTGATGAAGGTGCTGTGCGGTGCCTATGGCGCCGATGCCGGCGAGTTCTTCTACAAGGGCGAGAAGGTCGCGATCGCTTCCACCGCCGACGCGCAGAAGCTCGGCATTGCCGTGATCTTCCAGGAATTCTCGCTCGTCCCCCATCTCGACATCGCGCAGAACATCTTCCTCGGCCGCGAGCCCAAAGGCCGCATTCCGGGCACCATCGACCGGCGCAAGATCCTGGCCGATGCGAAGCGCGTGCTCGATACGATCGGCTTCGACATCGATCCCTCCACCACTGTCGAAAAGCTCGGCGTGGCCCAGCAGCAGATGGTCGAGATCGCCAAGGCAATCAGCCAGGACGCCCGCATCCTCGTGATGGACGAGCCGACCGCGGCGCTCTCCGACCGCGAGACCGAGCTGCTGTTTGCGCTGATCGCGCGGCTGAAGGCCGACGGCGTCGCCATCGTCTATATCTCGCATCGCATGGCGGAGGTGTTCGCGCTCGGCGATCGCATCACGGTGCTGCGCGACGGCCGCCGTATCGACGGCGTTCGCCCCGCCGACGTGACGCCGGACCAGCTCGTCCGCATGATGGTCGGCCGCAACGTCGACATGACCTATCCGCGCCATTTTGCCGACAAGCCCGGCGAGCTGCTGCTCGAGGTCAAGGGCCTGACCGCGCCAACCGGCATCTCCGACATCAACATCGAGGTACGCCGGGGCGAGATCGTCGGCCTGTGCGGCCTGGTCGGCTCCGGCCGCAGCGAGGTCGCGCGCGCCATCTTCGGTGCCGATCCCATGACGTCAGGCGAGATCATCTTCGACGGCAAGAGCATTTCCGGCGAGCCCGACCTCGCCGCCCGCCGCGGCATTGCGCTGATCCCCGAGAGCCGCAAGAGCGAAGGCCTCGCGCTGCTGCGCTCGGTCAGCGACAATCTCGTGGTATCGGCGCTGCGAAAGCTTTTTCCGAGCGGCCTGTTCGACCAACGCAGGGCACAGCGCACTGCCGACGGCCTGATTCGTCAGCTGCGCATCGCAACCCCGAGCGCGCGACAGACCGTCGGCCTGCTCTCCGGCGGCAACCAGCAGAAGGTCGTGATCGGCAAGTGGCTGGCGGCCGGCTCGAAACTCTTCATCTTCGACGAGCCGACGCGCGGCATCGACATTGGCGCCAAGTCCGAGATCTTTGCGCTGATCGACCGCCTGGTCGCCGACGGCGCGGCGGCGCTGATGATCTCGTCCGAGCAGATCGAGATCTGCCATGTCTGCGACCGCGCCTATGTGATGCGCGAGGGGCGCATTGCCGGACATCTGACCCGCAACGAACTGACCGAGGAGAACATCGTGCGATTGGGGATGCATCATGCGTGAGGCCGCAGTCGCTTCAGAGCCCAATCCGCTGCAACGCATTCCCGGCGTTGCCATCGTGCTGGTGCTGCTCATCGCCCTGTTCGGCGCGATCGCGCCCGGATTCCTGTCGGTCGCGAATCTCTCCAACGTGTTGGTCCAGTCGACCATCCTGACCATGCTCGCGCTGCCGATGACGCTGATCATCATGACCGAGGGGCTCGACCTGTCGATGGGCGCGGTGCTGACGCTGACCTCGCTCTGCGTCGCCATCGTCTCGCTCGCGACCAAGTCGATGCTGCTGGGCTTGGGTGCCGGCCTGCTGGTCGGCGTGGCCTTCGGCACCGTCAACGGCTGGCTGGTGGCGATCCTCGGCATTCCGCCCTTCGTCGCGACGCTGGGCACGCTCGGCATGGCGCAGGGCCTGTCGCTGATCGTCAGCGACGGCCAGAGCGTGGTCGGCATTCCCCACAGCGTGCGCGACATCTATTCGGCGACGCTAGTCGGCATTCCCGTGCCGATCGTGATGGCGCTGGTCACCTACGCTGCGTTCCACGGCCTGCTCTATCACACCCGTTTCGGCACCTACATCTTCGCGCTCGGCGGCAACCGCGAAGCCTTACGCTATGCCGGGCTGTCGCCGAACCGGCTGCTGATCGCGGTCTACGCGATCGGCGGCGCCATGGCCGGCATCGCCGGCCTGCTGATGACCGCGCGGATGAATTCCGGTCACCCCACCGCCGGCCTCGGCCTCGAATTCGATGCCATCGCGGCCGTCGCCGTCGGCGGCACCTCGTTCGAGCGCGGCAATGGCTGGTTGCTCGGCACCCTGCTCGGCGTCCTCTCCGTCGGCGTGCTCCGCAACGGGCTGAACCTGATCTCGCTGCCCTCCTCGGTGCAGGTTGCCAGTGTCGGCGTCCTCGTCATCGTCGCGCTGTTCCTCGATGGTCTCAGGAGCCGCGCATGACCGACATCAGCAAAGAGGCGATCATGCCGCCCCGCTCCTTCCTGTCGCAGGACGCGATCCAGGTGTTCTACCGCCTGCTGGCGGCGCTTCTGATTTGTGCCGTGCTCGCCGTGCTCAGCGATTCCTTCCTCAGCCTCGGCAACATCCTCAACGTGCTCCGCCAGGCAAGCCTGACCTTCTTCATCGCCTCCGGACTGACGCTGGTGGTGCTGACAGCCGGCCTCGATCTTTCCGTCGGCGCCAATGTGGCGCTGTCGGCCTGCATCGCCGGCACCGTGATCCACAAGACCGGCTCGCCGGCGCTCGGCATCCTCACCGGACTTGCCTGCGGCGGCATCGTTGGACTGCTCAACGGCATCATGGTCACCGCGCTCCGCATCCCCTCCTTCATCGCCACCTACGGCATGCTCTGGGTGCTGAACGGCCTCACCTATTGGTACATGGCCGGCGAGACCCTGCACGGCTTCCCGGCCGGCTTCCGCCAGATCGGCAGCGGCTATCTGTTCGGCCTTCCGATCCCGGTCTACCTGCTGCTGGTGTTTCTCGGGATCGGCACGTTCTTCGCACAGCGCACGATCTGGGGCCAGGAGATCTATGCGATCGGCGCCAATCCGGTCGCGGCGCGGCTCTCCGGCATTCCGGTCGCGCGGCGCCTGCTGCTGGTCTATGCCGTCTCCGGCCTCATGGCGGGGCTCGCCTCGATCATCTTCCTGTCGCGGCTCAATTCAGCCGAAGCCGACATCGGCGAAAGCCTGACGTTGCCGGCGATCGCGGCCGTGCTGATCGGCGGCACCTCGCTGTTCGGCGGCGTCGGCACCGTGTTCGGCACCTTCATCGGCGCGTTGATCCTGACACTGGTGCTGAACGGCATGAACCTGCTCTCGGTCAGCGCCAACTGGCAGCCGCTGGTGACCGGCATCATCGTCATTCTCGCGGTCTGGCTCGACATGAAGACGCGCCGGCGCACGCAATGAGTTCCAAGAGGTCCAACAAGCAAAACGAGGGATGGAGGCAACATGAAACAGAAACTGGGATATTTGGCAGTGCCGTTATTGGTGGCTGCCGCGTTCACGACACAGGCCCGTGCTGACGGCGAGACCATCGCCGTCTTCACCAAGAACCAGACCAACCCGTTCTTCCAGACGGTGCGAGTCGGCGCCGACAGCATGGCGAAGACGCTGAACGCGAAGACGCTGCAATACATCCCGACCAAGCCGGACTCGATCCCCGAGCAGCTCAGCCAGATCGAGGACGTCGTGGTGAAGAAGCCGAGCGCGATCGTGTTCACGCCGGTCGACTACAAGGCGATGGTGCCGGGGGTCGAGAAGATCAACGAGGCCAAGATCCCGGTCGTCAACATCACTGATCGCTCCGCGGGCGGCAAGTTCCTGTCCTTCGTCGGCGCCGACGATTACAGCCTCGGCCTGGAGACCGCACGCTTCCTGCTGAAGACGCTCGGCGGCAAGGGCAACATCGTCATCATCGAGGGCGTCAAGGGCTCGCTGACCAATGTCGACCGCGTCCGCGGCTTCAACGACGCGCTGAAGGAAGCGCCCGGCGCCAAGCTGCTGGCCTCGCAGCCCGGCAATTACCAGCGGCTGCAGGCGCTCCAGGTCATGGAGAACCTGATGCAGTCGAATTCGCAGATCGACGGCGTGCTTGCCGCCAACGACGCCATGGCGGTCGGCGCGATCGAAGCCCTCGACGGCGCCAACCGCAAGGCGCAGGTGATCGGCATCAACGGCACCAAGGAGGCGATCGACGCGATCAAGTCCGGCAAGCTGCTCGCCAGCGGCGACTACAACGGCTTTGCGCAAGGCTGCCTCGGCACCATGATGGCGATCCGCTCCTTGCGCAATCAGCCCGTCATCAGCGAGATCGTGCTGAAGCCGACCGTCATCACCAAGGACAACTACCAGCCGTTCGATGTGCCGCTGGAGCAGCGCACCTGCCCGACCTTCGAGGACGCCGGCAAGCTTGGCGCCAAGTAAGTCCACCCATCACGCCCGGACGGCCGCCGTAGCGGCCGTCCCAAAACCAAGTCAAGAAACGGAGACCCCATGCTGTTCGCCATTCACGCCCTCGACCGCGCCGGGGCGCTGCCGACCCGGCTCGCCAATTACGATGCCCACAAGGCGTTCCTGAGCGACACCTCGCGCTTCGGCGTCAAGATCGTGATGTCGGGGCCGCTCGTCTCCGACGACGGCCAGACCATGATCGGCAGCCTGTTCCTGATCGAGGCCCCCGGCCGCAGCGAGGTCGAGGCCTTCAACCGCGCCGATCCCTTTGCCGCCGCCGGGATCTGGGACAAGGTCACGATCACCGGCTTCCTGCGCCGCCAAGGCTGAGGCCGGCCACGTCAAAAACGCGAAAACAACCCCATGCACAGTAGAACGGGGTTGTTTTTGCTAACGAATTTCCAACGCGAATCTCACCCTTCAGGGCTCGCCGCTGGCGCGCCCTCTTCGAGATGACAGGCCACCCATTGCTCGGCTCCGGCTGCGCGAAGCACCGGCTCCTCGACCCGGCAGCGATCGAAGACGAGCGGGCAGCGGGTGTGGAAGCGGCAGCCCTTCGGCGGATTGATCGGGCTCGGCACGTCGCCCTTGAGGATGATCGGATTGCGCTGGGCACCCGGCTCCGGCAGCGGCACCGCGGAGAGCAGCGCCTTGGTATAGGGATGTCTGGGCGCGGCAAAGATCTCGCGGCGCGGCGCCACCTCCACGATCTTGCCGAGATACATCACCGCAACCCGGTGGGTCATGTGCTCGACGATCGCGAGGTCGTGGCTGATGAAGAGCAGCGCGAGGCCGAACTCGCTCTGGAGATCCTGCAGCAGATTGACGATCTGCGCCTTGACCGAGACGTCGAGCGCCGACACCGCCTCGTCGCACACGATCAGCTCGGGCTCGGCCGCAAGCGCCCGGGCGATGCCGATGCGCTGACGCTGGCCGCCGGAGAATTCGTGCGGCCTACGATTGAGCGCCTCGCGCGGCAATCGCACGGTGTCCATCAGCGCTGTGAGGCGAACTTCGAGATCCTCTGCGGATTTGGCGAGGCCGAAATTGCGGATCGGCTCGGCCAGGATATCGCGCACCCGCATGCGCGGGTTGAGGCTGGAGAACGGATCCTGGAACACCACCTGCACGCGCCGTCGCATCTGGCGCATCGTGCTCGGCGCGGCATCGTCGATACGCTGGCCGTCGAGGATCACCTGCCCCGCGGTGATGTCGAACAGCCGCAGGATGGCGCGGCCGACCGTCGACTTGCCGCAGCCGGACTCGCCGACCAGCGACAGCGTTTCGCCGCGCGCGATCTCGAAGGACACGCCGTCGACCGCATAGACGAATTCGGATTTGCGGCTGAACAGCCCGGCCTTGACCGGAAAATGTTTCTTGAGGTCGTTGACCTGGAGCAACGGAGGGCTCATGCCGCGACGGCTCCCTTGGCCGCGTAATGACAGGCGGCGATGTGGCGCGGGCCCTTCTCTTCGAGCCCCGGCGCGTATTGCCGGCACAGATCGGTCGCGAGCGCGCAGCGGCCGGCGAAGACGCAGCCGACGATCGGCTTGCGCAGATCCGGCACCTGCCCGGGAATCTCGGCCAGCCGCCTCGCGGTGCCCGTCAGCGAGGAGCCGAGCCGCGGCACCGCGCCCAACAGGCCTTGCGTGTAGGGATGACGCGGGGAGCGGAACAGTTCGGCGACCGGCGCCTCCTCGACCTTGCGGCCGGCATACATCACCATGACGCGCTCGGCGATCTCGGCAACGACGCCGAGATCGTGGGTGATCAGGATGATGGCGGCGCCGACCCGGCGCTTGAGGTCCAGCATCAGCTTGAGGATCTGGGCCTGGATCGTCACGTCGAGCGCGGTGGTGGGCTCGTCCGCGATCAGAAGCTTCGGGTTGCAGGCGAGCGCGATGGCGATCATCACGCGCTGGCGCATGCCGCCGGAGAGCTGGTGCGGATATTCGCGCACCCGCCGCCCCGGCTCGGGGATGCCGACCAGCGTCAGCATCTCGATCGCGTGCGCCTCGGCGGCCTGCTTGTCCAGGCCCTGATGGATCATCAGCGTCTCGCGGATCTGGCGGCCGACGGTGAGGACCGGATTGAGGCTGGTCATCGGCTCCTGGAAGATCATCGAGATGTCGTTGCCGCGGATGGCGCGCATCTCGCGATCGGACAGCTTGAGGAGGTCCTTGCCCGCAAAGCGGATGCTGCCTGCGATCCGGCCCGGCGGCTCCGGGATCAGCCGCATCAAGGACATCGAGGTCACCGACTTGCCGCAGCCGGACTCGCCGACGATGGCCAGCGTCTCGCCTTCATTGACATGGAAGGATACGCCGTCGACGGCGCGGTTGATGCCGCCAGGGGTGCGGAAATGGGTCTGGAGGTTGTCGACTTCGAGCAGGGCCATTGCGATCAGCCTCGATCCATCACAGGCTTTTGGCCATGCGCGGGTCGAGCGCATCGCGAAGGCCGTCGCCGAGGAGATTCACGGCGAGCACGGTCACGGACAGGAACGCCGCCGGGAAGAACACGATGTAGGGCTTGACCTGCCACAGCGCGCGGCCCTCGGCCATGATGTTGCCCCAGGACGGAATGGTCGGCGGCGTGCCGGCGCCGATGAAGGACAGGATCGCCTCGGTGATCATGGCGCTGGCGCAGATATAGGTCGCCTGCACCAGCATGGGTGCAACCGTGTTGGGCAGGATGTGGCGCAGGATGATCATCGGCGTGCGCGTGCCGCAGGCGACCGCCGCATCCACATAGGGCTGCTCGCGGAGCGACAACACGACGCTGCGGACGAGACGGGAGACGCGCGGGATCTCGGCAACGGTGATGGCCAGGATGACGTTGCCGACGCTGCCCCGGGTCAGCGCCATCAGCGCGATCGCGAGCAGGATCGGCGGGATCGACATCAGCCCGTCCATGAAGCGCATCAGAATGCCGTCGGCCCAGCGGATGAAGCCGGAGACCATGCCGATGGCCAGCCCCGCGGCGGACGCAAAGATTGCGACCGATAGCCCGACCGTGAGCGAGACCCGCGCGCCGTAGAGCACGCGCGAATAGATGTCGCGGCCGAGCACGTCGGTGCCGAACCAGAAATCGGCTGACGGCGCGCGCGTGCGTTTGGCTGGCGCCAGCGCGGTCGGATCGACCGACCCGAGATAGGGCGCAAAAATCGCGATCAGCACCAGCGTCAGCAGCAATGCGCCGCCGATCGCAACGGTGGGATGGCCGCGCAGGAATCCGAGGAAGCCGCGCCGGATCGTGACCGGTCGCAGGATTTCAGGCAGTTGTGGTGCAAGGACGAACCCGGCGGGAAGCGATTGCGGATTGACGGTCGTGTCGGTCAATAGCGGATCCTCGGGTCAACGAGCGTGTAAATGACGTCGATCATCAGATTGACGAGGACGTAGACGAAGCTGAACAGCAGCACGATGCCCTGGATGACGGGGTAGTCGCGCCGCAGGATCGCATCGATCGTGAGCCGGCCGAGACCGGGAATCGCGAACACGCTCTCGGTCACGACCGCGCCGCCGATCAGCAGCGCGATGCCGATCCCGATCACCGTCACGATCGGCACCGCCGCGTTCTTCAGCGCGTGAATGAACAGGATGCCGCCCTGGCCGAGGCCCTTCGCCTTGGCCGTGCGGATATAATCCTGCTGCAGCACTTCGAGCATGGACGCGCGGGTGATGCGCGCGACCAGCGCGATGTAGACGCAGCCGAGCGCAATCGCCGGCAGGATCAGGTTTTCCAGCCACGGCCAGAAGCCTGAGCTGAGCGGCGTGTAGCCTTGCACCGGCAGCCATTCGAGCTCTAGTGCGAAGATGTAGGCGAGCATGTAGCCGACCACGAAGACGGGCAGCGAGAAGCCGAACACGGCAAAGCCCATGATGACGCGGTCGATCAGGCTGCCGGCCTTCCACGCCGCCACCACGCCGAGCGGCACCGCCACCACGATCGTGAGCAGCAGCGTGACGATCATCAGCGACAGCGTCGGTCCGAGACGCTGCCCGATCATCGCCGACACCGGCAGATTGGTGAAGATCGAGGTGCCGAGATCACCGTGCAGGATGCGCCAGACCCAGCTTCCGAACTGGACCAGGAACGGACGGTTGAGGCCGAGGCTCTGGCGGATGCGCTCCACATCCTCCGGACTCGCCTGGTCGCCCGCGATCACCACGGCCGGATCACCCGGCGCGATGTAGAGCAGGCTGAACACGAACAGCGCGACGATGGCCATGACCGGCAGGGTCGCGGCGATGCGGCGGAGGATATAGGAGAGCATCTGGCCTCAGCGCACGATCATGCAGACTTGGAGACGCCCCAGAAGAACGGCAGCGGCCCCTTGGTGATGCCGGAGACGTTCTTGCGCCACGCAGTGTAGCTCAGGAAGAAGCCCGTCGGCGCGTAGACGACGTCATCGAGGGCCGCCTTGTTGAGGCGGCCGATGGCGGCCTTCTCCTCGTCGAGGTTCTTGGCCTCGAACCAGGACGCGACCTCCTTCTCCGTGCCGGGGCTGTTCGGCCAGCCGAACCAGGCCTTGTCGCCGTTGGCGCGAATGGCGGTGTACGGTGCCGGATTGATGCAGTCGGCGCCCGCGTGCCAGGTGTGGAACATGTTCCAGCCGCCCTGCCCCGGCGGGGTCTTCTGCGCGCGGCGCGAGCCGACCGTGCCCCAATCGGTAGCGACGAAGTCGACATTCATGCCGAGCCTCTTCAGCAGGTCGGCGGTGACGTCGCCCAGCGCCTTGGTGATCGGCTGGTCCTGCGCCACGATGCACGTCACTGGCTGCCCGGAATAGCCGCTCTCGGCGAGCAGTTTCTTGGCCGCATCGAGATCGCGCTTGCCCTTCAGGATCTCGCCGCCCACCTCGCTATAGAGCGGCGTGCCCGGCGTGAAGAAGCCGGGCAGCGGCTTCCAGAGCGCGTTGTCGTCGCCGACGATCGCGCGCATGTAGTCTTCCTGGCTGAGCGCCATCAGCACCGCGCGCCGCGCCCGCACGTCGTTGAAGGGCGCGAACAGATGGTTCATGCGGAACGAGCCGATATTGCCGAGCGGATCGCCGATGTCGACGCTGATGTTCTTGTTCTTCTTCAGGACCGGAACGAGGTCCGCAATCGGGTTTTCCCACCAGTCGACCTCGCCGTTCTGCAACGCTGCGGCTGCCGTGGCCGGATCCGGCATCACGATCCATTCGATGCGGTCGAGCTGCATCTGCTTGCCGCCGGCGAGCCAGGAGGCCTTCTCCTGCCGCGGCACATAGTCGGTGAACTTCTCGAACACAGCCTTCGCGCCGGGCACCCACTCGCCCTTGGCGAACTTCATCGGCCCCGAGCCGACATATTCGGTGATCTGCTTGAACGGATCGGTCTGCGCGATTCGCTCCGGCATGATGAAGCTGCACGGCGAGTTGTTCTTGGCCAGCGCGTAAAGCATCTTCGGGAAGGGCTGCTTGAGCACCCATTTGAAGGTGCGGTCGTCGACGGCAGTGAGCTCCTGCTGGAGCGCCTTGATCATCAATCCCATGGGGTCGCGCGCCGACCAGCGCGACAGGCTCGCAACGACGTCCTTGCTCAGCACCGGCTCGCCGTCATGGAACTTGAGGCCCGGCCGCAATTTGAACGTCCAGGTGGTGCCGTCGTCCGTCACTTCCTCGGACTCGACCATCTGACGCTGCGGCTGCAGCGAGGAATCGATGCCGTAGAGCGTGTCCCAGACCATCGCGGCGGCGTTGCGCACGACATATTGCGTGCCCCAGATCGGATCGAAATTGGCGAGATTGGCCTGGGGCACGAAGCGCAGGGTGCGGGCCGATGCGCCTTGTGCGATCGCCGGGGCCGCGAGGCCGGTCAATGCCAAACCACCCGCGCCAGCCAGTCCCTTCAATACGGTCCTGCGATCCATGAAGTCCTCCAAGTAATGCCGTGATGCCGGCCAATCGTTGGCCAAGAGCAGTTGAAACCAGAGCCCATTCGCTTGCAAATGGTATGCCACTAACCGGCCCTTCGCCAGCAGGATCTCATCGCGATTTTGAGCCGCCCGGGGCCTCAAAGAGTTGTCGCCAACGTTGCGATCCACGAGGGTGCGGTCGCAGAACGTGTGCAGCGCGCCGAGATCGCGGCTGATTCGCCTGGTCAGACCATCAGAGAGAGCCGCAAGCGGCGCCAGCCGATGACCACACCGGTCATGGAGAACACGAAGCCCAGCGCACAGAGCCCGACGATCACGATATCGCGCAATCGTGGATGCGCCATGAGGACCGGAAAATCGAGCGTGTGCAGCGCGCTGTAGAACCAGCGATAGGCGCGCCGCGAGGCATCCAGCCGTTGCAGCACCTGGCCGCCGGCACCGTCGATGTCGAACCAGAGATCGCCGCAGCGCGCGCGGTAGACGGGTGCTCCGGGGACGGCGGAATGCGCGGGATAGTCGTCGTTTCCGGCCAAAATTGACGGCGTGCCGCATCCAGCGGCGAGCCGCACCGCGAGCGCTTCGACGTCGCGCGCGGTCAGAAATTCCGCACGGGACGCATCCCCTGCCATGGCCAAGGTCTGGACGCCGAGGGCGGAGCGATCGCGGCGATAGACATGACCGCCGAAGGCAAACCATTCAACCTCGCGGACCGGCGCCGCTGTCGGCTGTCGATCGAATGACGGAGCCGCCGTCCAGTCCGGTGCCGCGTTCATCACGCCGGCTTCGGTGGGGCTCAGCTCCCCGCGCGAGAACAGCCGGCCGTGATCCATCGAAAGCCAGCCGCTGAAAATCCAGGTCAGCACGAACACCGTTGCCGCGAGGCCAACGAGGTGATGCAGCGCATGCCAGCCGCGGTAGGGCGTCGAGATCCGGCGATCTCGCATGCTGATCCGCACCATCCCGAGCAGCGCGCCCAGCGAAGCCGCGAGCAAGGCCAGCAGCGACAGCGTCCAGACGAGGCGATCCCACAGCAACCAGTTGCTCCGCAGGACCGTGGGATAGATCCAGTGCAGCACACTGCCGGCCCAATTCCAGCCGCGCTCGCCTCGCGTCGTATCGAGGACGACCTCGCCGCTGCGCGACGACAGATAGATCTCCGTTCCAGCGGCGTCGCCGAGGGCGATGCGAAACAAGGGCCGATGGCGGTCAAAGCCGTTCGGCACGCTCCATTGACCGTAGTCTTCCAGCGCGACGTTCCCGGCCCGCGCGGCATCGAGCCCGCGGCGGCGGGCGTGATCTTGCGCGATGGCGAGCGCGAGATCGGCAGACATCAAAGCTGCGTCCTGCCCGTCGGCGGCACGGACCGCACGGACGCGCGATGCACCCGACACGATATAGACCGATCCGCCGATCCGCTGGACCAAACGCACGCGGGTGGCATCGATGACCCCGCTCGCGGCGACCGCGTCGGCGATTGAGATCCTCGTCTCCGCATGCTCCACCGGCGCGAGGCCGGCAAAGCGCTCCGCTTCCGTCAGCGACGGAAACGGAACGAAGTGCATCACGATGCCGGTCGCGAACCACATCGCGAACAGCACGCAGAACGCGACCCCGAGCCAGCGATGCAACAGGACGACCGCGCCCAGCATGCGGTCAGCGTCCTACCATTTGAACGCCGCCGAGAGCTCGTAAGTCCGCGGCGCGCCGAGCAGGATCTGGTCCGGATAGAACGGATCGCCCCAGATCGCATAGCGCTTGTCGGTGATGTTGCGGACGCGGAAGGTCAGGCGGGCCTGGTCGACTACGTTGAACACCGTCTTGGGGATGTCGACGAAGGCGTAGACGTCGGCCACCGTGTAGGCTTTCATCGTCACGACATTGGCATCGGTGTTGTAGCGGTCGCCGACATGGCGGCCGGTGATGCCGAGCTCCACCGGCCAGGGCGTGAAGAAGCGCCAGGACGCGCCGGCATTGGCGACGATGCGCGGGACGTTCGGCGGCGTGTTGCCGGTGAACGAGCCGCCGGCGAAATTGTAATCGGCATAGCGCGCATCGACATAGGCGATGTTGCCCCAGAGCCGCAGCGGCTCGATCGGACGCAACGACGCCGCAAGCTCGACGCCCTTGGACTCCTGCCGCCCGGCGATGTTGAGCGCCTGCCCGCCGGCCGCGGCATAGACGTTCTTGCGCACGATGTCGTAAGCCGAGAACGACCACTCCGCCCTGTTGTCCCAGAACAGATGCTTGACGCCTGTCTCGTAGGTGCGTGCGGTGGTGAGGTCCAGCGGCTGGGTCGGCGTGAGCAGGAAGATGTTGTTGGCCGACACATCCGCGCCGGTCGCATACTGGCTGAAGAAGGTCAGGCCGGGCACGGCCTCCCAAGTGTAGCCGATGCGCCCCGTCACAGGCGCCCAGTCCTTCGTGTACGGGAAGCCTGCTTTCTCCAAGCCGCTCTTGTCGGTCGAGTTGCGATCCAGTCCGATATGCTCGACGCGGATGCCTCCGATCAGCGCGAAGGTCCGGGTCAGCTTCAGCCGGTCCTCGAACGAGAGGGCTTCGTTGTCGATACGCGCAGTCTGTTGCTGCGTCGTGAGAAGGCCGTAGAAGCCCCGGTTGGGATCGACCAGCGAAACGGAATCGCCAGGGAAATTGGCCGCGCCCGGCCTGACGAAATCGAGATAGCTCGAGGACAACGTCGTGACCAGCCGATTGTCGAAACCTGCGATGTTCGTGTCCCAGATCAGGTCGGTGATGTTGCCGACGAGACGCTGGCTGTGCGCGACGTAGAAGCGCTCGCGATCGACCAGGTTCGTGGTCGAGTTGAACGCCTCGATCTCGTTATTGAACCAGGTGCGCTCGGCGCCATAGCCATAGGCCTGACTTTTCAGCGTGAGATCGGGCGCGAGCTTCAGCTCGAAGCCGCCGCGCAACCAGACTTCCTGCGCGACGTTGCGATTGTCGAGGACGTTGTAATTGGTGTTGAAGGTGCGGTCGTCGATGGTGACCGCGCCGAGATCGGTCTTGTTGTAGTTCGAGACGTAATTGCCCGAAACGATCCCGCTCGTCGCATGCGAGCCGCTGAAGGCGATCGGCACCAGCGGCGCGCCCCAATAGGCCTTGCCACGATCCTCGCGGTACTCGATCGCACCCCACACCTTGAGGCTGTCGGAGATGCGGTAGTTGAGCTGGCCGGACACATCCAGCATCTTGGTATTGGTGTCGTCGGCAAAGCCGTTGAGCGCGGAGCGGCTGACGTCGAAGCGGTAGTCGAGGCCTTGCACGTTGGTGCTGCCGCCTGAGCCGTAATGCGCGCGGAACGAGTTCAGGGAATCCCAGGAGAAATCGGCCTCGTTCCTGATCGGTCCCGTGTGCGGCTGCCTGGTGACGAAATTGATCGCGCCGCCGGCTGCGCCCTCGCCCGAGATCAGCGAGGCCGGGCCTTTCAAGAACTCCACGGCCTCCAGATTGGCCGTGTCCATGATCCGCGAGGTCATGTTCTGCGGGCCGATCTTGATGCCGTTGTAGAGGGTGTTGATCTGGCTGTTGGTGAAACCGCGCATCGAGAAGGCGGACGGCTCGGCCGGATCGTCACCGGAGGTGACGCCGACCGCGCCCTGGGCCACGTCGGAGACGGTGCGGTAGCCCTGCTCGCGCATGGTCTCGGCCGAGATCACCTCGACGGTCGCGGGCATCTCGCGCACCGTCAGGCCGAGCCGCGAGGCGCTCTCGGCCACGGCATTGGAGTTGAGCGGCGTCTGCACCGTCGCAGCCGGGACGACGGGCTTGGGCGCTGCGGATGCGGCGGCAGGCCTGCGCGCTGCCGCGCGGCGTGGGCCTTGCGCCTCCCGGCCGGCTGATCTGGCTGGCTTGCGGGATTGGGCCGGCGACACTTCGACCGGCGGCAGCGGTTCGCGAGCCTGCTGCGCCTGTGCGGCGGGCAGATCGAGCGCTGCAAAGGACGTGAGAGCCGCCGAAGCAAGCAGGAAATGGCGCGGTCGGAAGATGCGGATGGAAGACACGGCTGGAAACCTCGGTATGACGTCAGTGGCACGTCACAGCGAACGAGGTCTCACCTTTTGGCCTTGCGGCCGCCCGATGAAGCCGAATGTCTGTACTCCCCGACCGACATCTTCGCGTGTGACCACGGCTGACGGCAGGTCTCCTGGCTCGCGGGTCATCACCACTTCGTCGCCTTCCCGGGACCGAGGACCCAGTGGCTTCTGACGAAGGATTATCCGCTCACAGTTGCGGGGGCAGCCACGGCATTGGGGACAACGTCCCCGCACCGCATTCCCTTTTCATCCCCTCTCGGGGAAACCGTCGCGAGCATCTAGGATTACCGTCACAACAGAGTCAATGTGCCAGTTGCGGCGTTATTGCCACAGCGACCAACTTCCTTGGAGATGAGCATGGAAGGCGAGACCTTCCTCTGGCTGATACGGCACGCGCCGGTCGATGGCGTCAAAGGGACGATCCATGCCGCCGATGCGCCGGCCGTTCTCCGCGATCGCACACAACTGGAGGCGCTGCGGCAGCGCCTGCCGCGGGACGCTGCGAGCTACGCCAGCCCGTCGCGGCGCACGGTCGAGACCGCGCAAGCGCTGGGCCTCGAACCGGAGCAGGTCAGCGAATTCCGCGAGCAGGATTTCGGCGACTGGACCGGCCATCGGCACGACGCGCTCGCTGCCGCCGGCGGCGAGGCCTATGCGCAGTTCTGGAACGATCCGGCCGGCGGACGGCCACCGGGCGGCGAAAGCTTTGCGGATCAAGTCGCGCGCGTGCGGCTCGGTCTGTCGCGGATCGGAGCCGGACCAGCCACGCTCATCGTGCATTCCGGCACCATCCGCGCCGCGCTGTGCATCGCACTCGATCTCTCGCCACAAGCCGCCTTGCGCTTCGTGATCGATCCGCTGTCGCTGACCCGGATCGATCGCCTCGCGACCGGCTGGCGCGTCGTCTCGGTCAATCAGCGGATCAGCTAGGCCTGTCGGGCACATTGGCCTCTGCAAAGGTGGCCATGCCGTTGTGAAGCGCGCAGGCGACGCGCACCAGCGGCAGCGCGATGGCGGCGCCCGATCCCTCGCCGAGCCTGAGATCGAGGCTGATCAGCGGCTGCACGTTCAGGGCGCGCAGCACCAGGCGGTGGCCCTGCTCGGCCGATTGATGCGACGGCAGCAGATAGGGCTGACATGACGGGTTCAGCCGCACCGCTGCGAGCGCTGCGACCGACACGATGAAGCCATCGATCAGCACCGGGATGCGGCGCTGCGCGGCCGCGATGATCGCGCCCGAGATCGCGGCGATTTCCAGCCCGCCGACAGCACACAGTATCTTCTCAGGCGCCGCGCCCGCAACGCCGTGACGTGCAATCGCGGCATCGATCACGCGTGCCTTGTGTGCCCGGCCGGCCGCGTCGACGCCAGTGCCGCTGCCCGCGATCTCCTCGGCGCTGATGCCGAGCAGGCTTGCCGCAATCGCTGCCGACGCCGTGGTGTTGCCGATCCCCATTTCGCCGAAGATCAACAGATCGGGCTGATTGGCCTCCGCGCGCGCAACCGCGCGCTGGCCGGCCTCGAAGGCAAACGCCAGTTCGGCCGGTGTGAGCGCAGCCTCCACGCTGAAATCGCGGGTGCCGTGGCGCGGCTTGTCGGTGACGATCCCCGCCATCTCCTGCTGCGCCAGCGTGCCGGCGTCGACCACCTCCAGGCTGGAGCCAAGCTCGCGCGCCAGCACCGAGATCGCAGCACCGCCGGAGGCAAAATTCGCCATCATCGCGATGGTCACTTCTTGCAGATAGGCCGAGACGCCTTGCGCGACGATGCCGTGGTCGCCGGCGAAGACGATGATCGGCACCCGCGCCGCGCGCGGCTGCTCGGTTGCCTGCAGGCCTGCGAGCTCGATCGCAAGCTGCTCGAGCCGGCCGAGCGCGCCGGTCGGCTTCGTCAGCTGCGCCTGCCGCGCAATCGCCGCCTCGCGATGGATCGCGGAGATCGCGGGGCAGTTCCGGGTGACCCATTCGGGGAGCATGCTGCCTCGCTTAACGCCTGCGCTTGAGAATATAGCTGTCCATGATCCAGCCATGCCGCGCGCGCGCTTCCTGCCTTGCCGCGACGATGCGCGGGCCGGTTTCGGCGAGGGCGCCGGACATGATGATCTGATCGGGCATGCCGAGATAGGCACCCCAGTAGATGTGAATCCCTGCCGGATCCAACGATTCGAATGCCGTGCCGCCGTCGAGCATCACCACCACGGTGTCGATGCCTTGCGGCCAGCCGCCTTCGCGCAAGCGCCGCCCCGTCGTGACCAGAAACGGCTCGCCGATATCGTTCAGCGGCAGCGCATGTGCCGCGCACAGCGCCTGGATCGACGTGATGCCGGGCACGACCTCGATCTTGGGCAAGGGATCGAGCCGCCGCGCGATGCGCAGCGAGGAATCGTACAGCGAAGGATCGCCCCAGATCAGCAGCGCGACCTTGCCCTTGCTTCCGAGATGATCTGCGATCGCCCGCGACCAGGTCGCGGCGACCGCATCGTGCCAGTCGTCCACGCCCTTGCGGTAATCCGTTTCGGCGGCATCGCGCACGGGAAGATCGAACTCGGCGATGGCAGTCGTGTCGCTGGTGAGCACATCCGCGCAGATCGTCCGCCTGAGATCGGCGAGATCTGACTTCGCCGTTCCCTTGCGCGGAATCAGGACGAGGTCGGCGGCGTTGATGGCTTGAACGGCGGCGCGCGTGAGCTGGCCAGGATCGCCGCAACCGATGCCGATCAGGGAAAGCGTGAGCATCGCGCGTGGGGGCGGCCATGACGGCCGCCCCCTGTCTCGCTTAAGCTGCGTTGTGCAGGCGCGGGGTGACGAGGCCGGGCGCGGTGACGCCGCGCAGCGACTTCGCCAGCGCCAGCACGGCGAGATCGGCGAGCGGCTCGATCACGATCACCAGCGCGTAGGAAGCCGCAAACGTCGCGATGCTGGCGAGGTTGCTCATCGCAAAGCCGGAGCCATAGAGCGCCCAGAACGCCACCCAGGCGATCACGCCGGCCTGATAGGTCGTCGACAGCGCCAACGCCTGCCGATACTTCAGGTCGACATAGGCCGTGTTGCGCGGAATGATCCGCGTGGCGATCGCCTGGATCGCGAACAGCGGCACCAGCAGCGTCGTGACGTTCATGCCGTATTGCGGCAGGTCGACCGGCTCGAGCAACACGCCCTGAAGCAGCAGGCCGAACGCGAGGCCGAAGGCCGCGGGCGCGGCACCGAACAGCAGGAACAGCGTCGAGCCGAGGATGAAGTGCACCTCGGAGACGCCGACCGGGAAGTGCGGCAGGATCTCGAAGAACGTGAAGACGAGGATCGTGGTGGCGATCGTCCGCGCCGCGAACGAGCCGACGCCCTGCTCGCGCACGGTTTCGGCTGCGAGCTTCAAGGCAACGCCGCCTGCGGCGATGCCGGTTGCGTAACTCAACACGAGCTTGGCGCCCGTCACGATTCCGGGTTCGATATGCATGGCTCAGATCCTTCCTGCCGTCACACCCGACGGCCTTGGCCTCAAAACGTGCAGGGCCGGTCTCCTGGCTCGCGGTTCACTGGGTTCTCCGGCCTTCCCGGACCTTGCGGCCCAGTGGCTGATCGGAGCTCCTCACCGCTTACAGTCGCGGGGGCGGCTGGGGTTTTGGGCGCCGCAACTTGGTCCGCCCATCCCCATTCCCGATTATGCTCCGGCGCTTTGCGCCGCGTTGAGCACCTTGCCTCTCCTGTGTGCCCCTTTCGCCGAGCCTGCGTCAAGGGGCGAGGCGCGGCCGAGACGATCATGAGGGATAATCCCCCGCCAGCGCACCGAACAGGATCACGGCGGCGGTGGAAGCAGCGCCACCACGGGCAAGCTGCTCGGCAAGCTCGGCAATCGTGGTGCGAACCAGCCGCTCGTCGGATCGGCCGAGGGATTCGGCGAACAGCGCCGGGGTCTCCGCGGCGAGGCCGTGCGCGATCAATTTTGCGGCAAGCGCCGGAAAGGTGCGCCGGCCCATATAGACCACGGTCGTCGCCTCAGGATCGGCCAGCGCCGCCCAGTTCAGATTCGGCGGCAGCTCGCCGGTGACGTCGGCGCCGGTGATGAACTGCACCCGGCGCGAGGTGTGGCGCCGGGTCAGGGGAATGCCCGCCTGCGCGGCGGCGACGCAAGCCGAGGTGACGCCGGGAACGATCTCATAGCCGATGCCGGCCTCGCGCAACGTCTCGATCTCCTCCTCGAGCCGGCCGAAAATGCCGGCATCGCCGGACTTGAGCCGAACCACGCGCGCGCCGGTTGCGGCATAGTCGACCAGGAGGCGGTTGACGTGATGCTGCTTGGTCGAGGGCCGCCCTGCGCGCTTGCCGACCGCGACGAGATTGGCGCCCGGCCGGGCGAGATCGAGGATCGCGCCCGAGGCGAGATCGTCATAGAGCACGACGTCGGCCTCGCGCAGCCGCGCGGCGCCCTTGAGCGTGAGCAGCTCGGGGTCGCCGGGTCCGGCGGAGATGAAGGAAACGAACCCGCTCACCGGTCCTCCGCGATCAGATGAAAGAAGGTGCCGCTGACATGGCCGCGCTGCGAGCCGGTCTCGGCGATGACCGCGCCCGTTGCATCATGCACGACCGCCAGCGGCGTGTCAGGCTGGGCAACAATGGTCGAATAGTGAAACTCGTGACCGCGCAGACGCGCGCCGGAACGATGGCCCGGCATCGGCGCGGCGAGCGCCGCGAGACGATAGCCCAGATGCATGCGGCGTTTGGCAAAGCTGGTCTCAAGGCCAAGCAGGCCTGTCATCTCATGGCGGACCCCGTCCGCATCGGTCAAAGCGGCTCCCAGCACCATATAGCCCCCGCATTCGCCATGCACCGGCCGCGTTTCCGCGAAGGCGCGCAGGCCGTCGCGAAACCGGGCATTGGACGCGATCCTGCCGGCATGAAGCTCGGGATAGCCCCCGGGCAACCAGCACACATCGGCGCTCGCATGAGGCGTTTCATCGGCCAGCGGCGAGAACGGCAAGATCTCGGCGCCCGCCGCGCGCCAGGCTTCCAGCATATGCGGATAGATGAAGGAGAACGCCGCATCGCGCGCCAGCGCAATGCGCTGTCCCGGCGGCGCCACGTTCAGGCCGCTCGCCGCCGGTTGCGGCGACCATCCGGCTGCGGAGCGCAGCACCGCATCGAGATCGACATGCTCGGCGACGAAGCGCGCGGCCTCGTCGACCAGCTTGCCGATCTCGGCCTGCTCTTCGGCCTGCACCAGACCGAGATGCCGCTTCGGCAGGCTGATCTCGGCATGGCGCGGCAGCGCGCCGAACACGGCGATGCCGGCATCAACAAGCGCACGCCGCACCAGGTCTTCGTGGCGCGGGCTGGCGACGCGATTGAGCACGACGCCCGCAAGTCTGACGCCGGGGCGATAATCGCGCAGGCCCGCGGCGATTGCGGCGGCGGTCTGCGCCTGGCCCGAGGGATCGATCACCAGCAGCACCGGCCAGCCCAGCATCTCCGCGATGTCGGCGGTGGCACCGGTGCCGCAGACGCCGCGCGCGGCGACGCCGTCGAACAGGCCCATCGAGCCCTCGGCGAGCACGATATCGGCATCCCTGCCGCGGCTGACCAGATGCAGGATCGTCCCGCGGTCCATCGCCCAGCTGTCGACGTTGACGGAGGCGCGTCCCGTGGCGGCGGCGTGAAAGGCGGGATCGATGTAATCCGGCCCGCTCTTGAAGCACTGCACGTTCAAGCCGCGATGGCGCCAGGCCCGCGCCAGCGCCAGCGTCAGCGTGGTCTTGCCGACGCCGGAGGCCGGTGCGGAGATGACGAGGCCTGCTGCCATCACGACGCCTCCGGAAAGCGCGGCTCGGCGCCAACAGGCCGATAGCGGCGGTCGTAGTCGGCCGCATAGAGACGGCTGTCGTCGAAATCCGCAGCACCAAGCGTCTCGCCGACCAGGATCAGCGCAGTGCGCTCCATCTCCGTGCCGACGGCAGCATCGAGCGTGGCCAGCGTCGCGCGCACGATACGCTGGTCCGGCCAGCTCGCGCGCCAGACGATGGCGACCGGGCAGTCCCCGCCATAATGCGGCGTGAGCTCGGCCACGACCTTGTCGAGCAGGTGGATCGACAGATGGATCGCGAGCACCGCGCCGGTCGCGGCGAATGCGGCCAGCTTCTCGCCGTCAGGCATCGCGCTGGCGCGACCCGGCGTGCGCGTCAGCACCACCGTCTGGGCAAGCCCAGGCAGCGTCAGCTCGGCCTCCAGCGCGGCCGCAGCTGCGGAAAAGGACGGCACACCTGGCGTGACCGTATAGGGAATGCCGAGCGCGCGCAGACGGCGGAGCTGCTCGCCCATCGCCGACCAGATCGAGAGATCGCCGGAATGCAGCCGCGCGACATCCTTGCCGTCCGCATGCGCGGCGGCAATCTCCGCGATGATCTCGTCGAGCGACAGCGGCGCCGTGTTGACGATGCGCGCGCCGGGCGGGCAATGCGCCAGCACGCCATCAGGGATCAGGGAGCCGGCATAGAGACAGACCGGGCACGCGGCGATCAGATCGCGTCCGCGCAAGGTCAGCAAATCAGGTGCGCCCGGCCCTGCGCCGATGAAATGCACCGTCATGCCGCGTCTCCTTCCGCGATTGCGGCGGTTGCGGTGCGATCCCGCGAGACCACGCGGGTCGCAATCAGCCGCGCCCGAGGGCCAGCCGCCGCGAGCGCCGTGGCTTCGGCAACCGATCCCGTGCCGAACTTCTCCATCACGAGATGTGACTGGGTTGGCGTTGCGATACCGGTCAACATGTCGGCAGGAACAGCCTTGATCGGCACACCGCACTCGCGTGCGAGCTGCTTCAGCGACTCCGTATCGGCCTTGTCGCTGACAGTTGCCACCGCGTCGAGCCCCGCCGGGCCACCCGCTGCCAACAGCGCCTCACGCAGCGAAGCCAGCGTGACGTCCTTTCTGAATCCAAGCCCGGCCACCTTCATCGGACCGCGCTCCACTGCACCACCGGCCGTGCCGCCTCCCAGGAACGATAGCGGCCGAGCGGGCCCGCATGCGCGATCTCGACCCGCATCAGATCGCCGCCGTGGCGCTGCTGCAGATCGCCAAGCAGCGCTTCCGTCTCCAGCGTGACCGAATGTGCAACGAGCCGCGCTCCAGGCGCGAGGCGCGACCAGATCGCATCGAACATCGCGCTGTCGAGACCGCCGCCAATGAAGACGGCATCCGGCGCGTCTAGCCCGGCAAGAGCTTCCGGCGCCTTCCCGGTGACGGCAGCAACCCGATGCGCCAGTCCGAACGCGGCTGCATTCTTGCGAATGTTCGCGACGCGATCCTCGCGCGGCTCGACGGCGGTCGCCGTCCCCCCGCACAGCGCCCACTCGACCGAGATCGACCCCGAGCCGGCGCCGACGTCCCACAGTCGCTCGCCCGGACGCGGCGCCAGCGCCGAGAGCGCCAGCGCGCGCACCGGCCGCTTGGTGATCTGGCCGTCGTGAACGAACAGATCGTCTGGCAAGCCCGAGCTGCGGGGAATGCCCTGCGTTCCCCTCGCCCAAACCGCCACCGCGACCAGATTTGCGGCGACCTCCTCGGCAAAGAGGTCGACGCGATGCTGGTCAATGTATTCTCGCGGCCCGCCAAGCGCCTCGAGCGTCCACAACAATGAGGCGCCCCATCCGCGTTCCGTCAGCCATTTCACGAGATCGCCGACCGCTCTTGCGTCACGCATCAGGCAGATGATGCGCGCATCTCGCACCAGATGCGGTATCAGGCGCTCGAACGGCGCGGCATGAAGGCCGATGCATGTCGTGGTCTCCAGCCGCCAGCCCAACCGCGCGGCCGCGAGCGAGAAGGTCGACGGTGCCGGATGCGCGATCCACTCGCCGCCGCCGAGCATCTCGGCGAGGACGGCGCCGGCGCCGTGCCAGAACGGATCGCCGGAGGCGAGCACCACCGTCGGCCGGCCGCGACAGCTCAGAACGACAGCGGCGTCGAAGGGCGCCGGCCACGGTCGGCCACGGCTGCCGACGCCGGCAAGCGCAAGGTGCCGCTCACCGCCGAACACGGTTTCGGCCTCATCGAGCGCCTTTCGGCTTGCCTCGGACAGGCCGGCAAGGCCATCTTCGCCGATACCGATGATGGTCAGCCAGGGATCAGACACGATGCGCGCCCTCATACTGGGCGGAACGGCCGATGCGAGCCTGCTCGCCGCGGAGATCGCGCGCGCCGGGCTTGATGCCGTTTATTCCTATGGCGGCCGCACCCGCACGCCCGCGGACCAGCCGCTGCCGACCCGCATCGGCGGCTTCGGCGGCGTGAGCGGGCTTGCCGACTACATCGGTCGCGAGGGGATCACCCACGTGATCGACGCGACGCATCCGTTCGCAGCCGAGATGAGCCGTCATGCGGTCGAAGCGTGCGCGGAAACCGCCACGCCGCTGATCGCGCTGGAGCGCGTACCCTGGACGAAGGCCTCCGGCGACAATTGGATCGACGTCGCCGATGTCAACACCGCGGCCGCTGCGCTGCCCGAGGCGCCGGCAAACGTGTTCCTCGCCATCGGCCGCCAGCATATCGCGCCGTTTGCGACCAAGCCGCAGCACTCCTACACGCTGCGCTTCGTCGATCCGCCCGAAGCGCCCCTGCCCTTTGCGGCGGACGTGATCGTATCGCGCGGACCGTTCACGCTTGATAGCGAGCTCGAGATGATGCGCAGGCGCGGCATCGCCTGGATCGTCGCCCGCAATTCCGGCGGCGATGGCGCGCGCGCCAAGATCGACGCGGCCCGCAGGCTCGGCCTGCCCGTAATCATGATCTCGCGACCGGCGCTGCCCGAGCGGCGGCGGGTCGAGAGCGTTACTGATGTGATGCAATGGCTCGGTCATTCGACCCGCCTCGGCGCATAGACCCAGCGGCCGACCCGGCGTGTCTGCGAATTGCCGACGATCACCAGCGTGCGCATGTCGGCCATTTCTGGCGTCGCTTCATTCAGCGTCACGATCTCGATCTTCTCATCAGCCGCGCTGATCGCGCGCGCGAAGATCACGAGGCGCTCGCCACAGCGCGCGTCCTTCAGCACCGCAAGCGCGCGGCCAAATCCTTCCGGCCGGCTCGCCGAGCGCGGATTGTACATCGCGATCGCGAAATCGGCTTCGGCCGCGAGACGCAAGCGCTTCTCGATCACGGCCCAGGGCTTGAGATTGTCGGAAAGGTTGATGGCGCAGAAATCATGGCCGAGCGGGGCGCCGGCTCGGGCGGCAGCCGCCAGCATCGCGGTGATGCCGGGCAGCACGCGGATCGGAACCGCCTGATAGTGCGGCGCCTGTTCGAGCGCCTCGAACACGGCGGAGGCCATCGCGAACACGCCGGGATCGCCGGAGGACACGACGACCACCTGCCCGCCTTCGAACGCAAGCCGCAATGCCTCGCGGGCGCGCTGCAGCTCCTCGCGGTTATCCGAAGGATGCAGGGTGAGACCGGCTCGCCGCGGCACGCGCGCGACATAGGGCGCGTAGCCCAGAATGTCGGTCGCGGATGCAAGCGCGGCCGTGACCTCGGGCGTCACCAGCGCATCGCTGCCGGGACCAAGGCCCGCGATGGTCAGCGTGCCCGTCATTCGGCGGCGTCCAGATGCCGGCCCTTGCCGTGAACCAGCACGATCGCGAAATAGGGACAGTCGGAGGCGTCGATCTCGGCGAGCCGTACCACGCGCTCGCCCGGCATGGTGCCGCGCTCGACCAGCCAGGCGTCGTCCAGCCGGCCTGCTGAGCTGAGCGCGCGGCGCACCTTTGCGAGATTGCGGCCGGTCTTCATGACGACGAGCGCATCGGAATCGCGCATGCGCCGCTCGAGCTCGCTTTCAGCCAGCGTCCCCATCAGCACGGTCGTCACGTCGTCGCCGAGCGCGATCGGCTGTCCGACGCCGTTCCAGCAGCCGACCATGCCAGGAATGCCCGCGATCACCTCAATCTCGACGCGGCCTTGCAGGCGCGTATGGAGATGCATGAAGGAGCCGTAGAAGTAGGGATCGCCCTCGCAGAGCACGACGACATCGACCGCGCGCGCGAGCCGCGCCAAGCGCTCGGCCCATTCATCGTAGAAACCGGCGAGCAAGTGCATGTATTCCGGACTGTCGAATGCGATCTCGGTCGTGACCGGATACTCCATCGGATACTCGGTGACGCCGGCTGCCAGCATGCCCTCGACGATACGCCGCGCCTGGCCCGACCTGCCCTTCTTGCGGAAATAGGCGACGTGGCTGGCGCCGCGCACGGTGCGATCGGCGCGCACGCTCATCAGATCAGGATCGCCGGGGCCGAGACCGCAACAGATGATGCGTCCCATCGCTATTCGCTCCGGCTCGCCAGGGCGTTCACGGCCGCGACCGTGATTGCGGAACCGCCAAGGCGGCCCGCGACGGTCAACGCCGGCGCCGGCGGATCGGCCATCAGCGCCGCCTTGGATTCGGCCGCACCGACGAAGCCGACAGGGCAACCGATGATCGCGGCGGGCCGCGGGCAGTCACGATCCTCCAGCATGTTGAGCAGATGAAACAGCGCCGTCGGCGCATTGCCGATCGCAACGATCGCACCGGCGAGATGCGGCCGCCACAGCTCGAGCGCCGCGGCCGACCGGGTGTTGCGCATCGATTGCGCGAGCGCGGGCACGGTCTCGTCGCCAAGGGTGCAGATGACGGCGTTGGCCGCGGGCAGCCTCGCGCGCGTGATCCCTTCGGAGACCATGCGCGCGTCGCACAGGATCGGCGCCCCCTTCTGCAAGGCCGCGCGCGCGGCTATCGCCATGCCTGGCGTGAAGCGGATATGCGACTCCAGCCCGACCATGCCGGCGGCGTGGATCATCCGCACCACCACCTGCTCCTCGTCCGGCGTGAAGCGGGCAAGATCGGCCTCGGCCCGGATCGTGGCGAAGGACTGCCGGTAGATCGCCGCGCCGTCGGTCTCGTAGGTGTGCGGCATCAGTTCCCTCCCACCAGGATGGAGGGGTCGCTGACGATGTCGGCGCCGTTGAGGCCACGCAGCACCGGCTCATCGCGCGTCGAGCCGTCGCGAACGAGATCAAAGCCGGCACGCGTCGCAACCAGTGTGACTGCGGCCGTGCCGGAATGGGCACAGCCTTTGCCGCAGCCCGAGACGTGCAGCCGCGCATCGGCGGCGATGCGCGGCGCGAGCGCCGCGGCCAGCGCGCGCGTATCGGCGTGGGCTTCGCGGCAGCGCGGCGCACCGCTGCAGGCGATGACGCGCAACGCAGGATCGAACGGCTCGGTGATGAGTCCCGGCGCGCTCGGCATCTCGCGCTTGCCTTCGCTCAGCAGCATCCGCCAGGGCGTCATGCGTAGCGCGTGTCCGCAACCGGCGAACTGATGCAGCGTCGTGTGCAGCATCTGCCCGAACGCAACGCCGACCATCGCGCCTTGCGGATAGTGCCCGGGCCGCGAGGCGGCCATTACGGGCGCAGGCTCGGTCTCGCCGCGCAGCGATTGAGGCAATGCCACATCGGACGCGATGTGGGCCGCCATCCGCCCTCGCCCGCTCCTCGCGCCGCCGGAGACCAGGAACCAGCTTGCGAGCGCCAGCGCCGTGCTCACGGCCTGTCCGCGTGCGACGGAGCGGCCGAGCCTCGCACCATCGGCCCGCACCAGGAGACGGCCCGAGCGATCGCGCTCGATGCGGATGTCGGCGGAATCGCCGGCGAGCACCCGTGACCTTCCGTCATCGATGGCGAACCCGAACTTGGTCGGAAGAGCGAGGCCGCTATCGGCGAGCGCCTCCTCCAGTTCGGCAGCGAGCGACTGCGTTTCGTCGCCGCCGTCCCAGAACGGCGTCACCAGAATGTTGCGCCGAGCTTCGATCTCGGCGTCGGGGTCGAGCAGCGCCAGTTGCGCGAGGCCGTCGAGCAGCGGCCGATGGCCTTGCTCGCTGACGCCTCTGATCTGGAGATTGGCGCGGCTCGTGACGTCGATCAGGCCATTGCCGTGTTGCCCGGCGAGCTCGGCAAGCCCGGTGATCTGTGGGGGTTCGAGGCGCCCGCCGAACGGGCGCACCCGCACCACGAGCCCATCGCCCGACAGCATCGGGCGTAGCGCGCCGGGACACCAGCCCTTGACCGCGGAAGCGCTCATGAGGCCTCCCGCAGTGCCGCGGCGATCGAGTTGCGGCGCGTCTGCCACAGCGCCGCATCATGCAGGCGCGCAAAGCAGGTCTGCATCGCGGCGAGCGCCGACGGATTTTCGCGCGCCATGAAAGCCCGGATATCGTCATTGCCGAGCGTCGCATCGTAGTAGAGATCAAACAGATGTGGCGGCACGGCGCCGGCAAGATGGGCGAACGCGGCCATGTGCTCCAGCGTCGCGGCGATCTCGGCGGCGCCGCGGAAACCATGGCGCATCATGCCGGCGATCCAGGCCGGATTGGCGGCGCGCGCCCGGACGACGCGGGAAATCTCCTCAGTCAGCGTACGCGCATACGGCTGTTCGGGACGTGTCGTGTCGAGGTGATAGAGCGCCGGCCCTGCCGCGCCGAGATGCGCTGCGGCGGCCGCAATGCCGGCTTCATGCGCGGCATAGTCGGCGGCGAGCAGCAGGTCGGTTTCCGGCAAATCCTGGACGTGGACGAAGGCGTCGGCAGAGGCAAGCCGCGCTTCGATCCCAGCGCGATCGTGCTGCATCTCGCCATCGGCCGAGAATGCCCAGGACGAGGCCGACAGCCAGGCTTCGCCGGCGGCCTCGCGTGTCTCCGGCGTGAACGCATCGGGGATCGCCGAGAGGCCGACACCATATTGGCCGGGACGCGGCGCGAACACACGGGAGGTCCGGTGGCGATACGGATTCTCCTCGCCCTCGTCCTCGCGCGCGGCGAGCGCCTCGCAGGCGGCCTCGAACAATTGCGCGAGGCCCGAAAAAACGTCGCGGAACAGGCCCGAGACCCGCAACGTGACGTCGATGCGGGGGCGGCCGAGCTCGGCCGGGGCGATGATGTCATAGCCGGTGACGCGGCCGGAGGCGTGATCCCAGCGCGGCGCGAGGCCGGCCAGATGCAGCGCCATCGCAAATTCCTCGCCCGCCGTGCGCATAGTCGCCGAGCCCCAGAGATCGACGACGAGGCCCTTCGGCCAGTCGCCGTGATCCTGCAGGTGACGGCGCAGCAGTTCCTCCGCGAGTTTTATCCCCTGCGCATGCGCCGACGGCGTCGGCACCGCGCGCGGGTCGACGGCAAAGAGATTGCGCCCGGTCGGCAGCACGTCCTGGCGGCCGCGATAGGGCGAGCCCGACGGCCCGGGTGCGACGCGCTTGCCGCCAAGTGCGGAACGCAGCGCATCGCGCTCGGCGTCGCCGCAGGCGCCGCGGCCGAACACATGGAGGCCGTCGCCGAACTGGCTTTCCTTGAGATCGCAGACGAAGCGATCGATCCGCGGAATAGCTTCAGCTGGCGCGGCCGAGGCATCGAGGCCGAGATCGTCTTCGAGACCGGCCGCGCGTGCCTCGTCGCGGATCGCCGCGATCAGCCGCTGGCGGCGCGCGGGATCGAGACCATCGGCGGTCGAATATTCGTCGAGCAGACGTTCGAGCCGGCGCAACCCCTCCGGCACCGCAGATTGCGCGAGCGGCGGCGGCAGATGGCCGATGGTGACCGCGCCGATACGGCGCTTGGCCTGCGCGGCTTCACCGGGATCGTTGACGATGAAGGGATAGATGACGGGCAGATCGCCGATCAGCGCTTCCGGCCAGCACGCGGACGACAGCGCGACGGATTTTCCGGGCAGCCATTCCAGCGTGCCATGCGCGCCCATATGCACGACGGCATCGATCCCCTGCGCGCGGAGCCAGAGATAGAACGCGACATAAGCGTGGCGCGGCGTGCGGGCGAGATCGTGATAATCGGCATCGCGCGTGACCGCATCGCCCCGCTCCGGCTGCACCGCGATGATGGACCGGCCGCTTGCGATGGCCGCGAAACGGAACGCGCCATCGCGACAGCTGGGATCATCCTCCGGCGCGCCCCAGGCCTGCGCGAGATCATCCTGCAGGGATTGCGGCAGGCGCGAAAGGGCCGCGCGATAATCGGCAACGTTCCAGGCGAGCTTCTGCTTCAACAGTGTCCCACCGAGTGCTTGAACCGGCGCGGCAGCGAAGCCGGCCCCAGCGAGATCGGACAGTAATGCTTCCACCGAAGCCAGCGCATCGAGGCCGACCGCATGCGCGATCTGGTGTGGCCGCCCCGGATAGTTCGAGAGCACGATCGCCACCCGTTTCTCGGCGGCGGGCTTCTGTGCAAGTCGCCGCCAGGCCGCAACGCGCGCGGCGACGGCCTTGACGCGCTCCTCGTCGGGCCCGTGCGCCAGATGGGCGAATTGCAGATCGGGATCGCGCATCCCTGCCGACTTGAAGCTCACGACACCCGTGAACAGCCGGCCATCGACCTCGGGCAGCACCACATGCATCGCGAGATCGCCGGGCGAGAGACCTCGCAGCGACTCTGCCCAGTCTTCGCGCCGCGCCGTCGAGAGCGCGACCTGGAACACCGGACAGGATGCGGCATCGAACGGCGTCGTGCCGTCCTCGCCGATGGCCGAGAACGCCGTCGCGTTGACGATCGCGGCCGGAGGATTTTGCGCGAGATGCGCGCGCAACCAATCGGCAACGCCCGGGGCCTTCAAAGAGGTGACGAACGCGCCATATGCGTCAAAGCCCTTCTCGCGCAGCGCGGCGATCAGGGCATCGACCGGGCCTGCATCTGCGGCCGTAAGGTACGAGCGATAGAATGTCACCAGCGCGAGCGGCCTGTCCTCACTCGAGGCCGGCGCAGCAATGACGCCGCGCGAGGGATCGTAGAAGCCCATCTCCGGCACGGTCATCTCGCCGGTGACGGGCCCGGCATAAAGCCCCGAGGCCAGCGCGAGCTGCGCGATCGCCGCCTGCGCGGCGACCGGACCGCCGGTGTCGCAGAGCACCTTGAGCCGTCGCAGCGTCGAGACCGGCAAGGTCGAATATGAATCGAGCCGCGTGTCATCGCGACCGTCGGCCGGCAGCACGGCGAGCACGATGTTGCGGTCCTTCGCGAGCTGTTGGAGCGCAGCGAGCCCGTATTGCCAATAGGATTCGCCGCCGATCAGCCGCACCAGAATGCCCCGCGCCTGCGACAGCGTCTTCTCGATATAGGTGTCGACCGAGAGCGGATGGCGCAGCTCGGCGAGATTGGCGAGCCGCAATGATGGCAGGCTGCTGCGGCCACGCCGCCAGCCGGCAGCGAACGCGGCAAGGTCGGAATCCGAATACGAGAGCACCACGAGATCGGCCGGGTCCTGGCCGATGTCTCTGGGTGTCGCGGTCTCCTCCAGACCGCGGCTCTCGCGGAAAACGACGTGCATCAGATACCAAGTCCTGACCTGATCGCGGCCTCATCGATATCGCCGTGCTCGCCGATCACGACGAGCTTGGACTGCCTGAGACCTGCGCCCCAGGGCTTGTCGAACTGGTGGCGCACGCGCTCGCCCACGGCCTGAAGCAAGAGACGCATCGGCTTGCCCGCGACCGCGATATAGCCCTTGGCACGCAGCACGTTCTGCTCGCGCGCCAGGCGCTGCACGGAGGCAACGAGCGCATCGATGTCGGCGACTTCCGGAAGGTCGATCACGACGGAAGCGAAATCGTCGTGCTCGTGCTCCTCCTCGCCGTCATGATGCGAGGGGCGCGCGGCGAGATCGTTCTCGGCGGCCGCGCCGAGGCCGAGGATGACGCGGGCGTCGATCGCGCCGTCGGTGACGGGCAGCATCGGCACGCGGCGCGGCATCTCGGCGGTGATGGCCGCCCTGGCGGCTTCGATGCCGGCGGCGCCCGCGAGATCGGCCTTGGTCAGCAGCACGATGTCGGCGCAGGCGATCTGGTCCTCGAACACTTCCGACAGCGGCGTCTCGTGGTCGAGATTGGCGTCGGCCGCGCGCTGCGCCTCGACGGCGTCAGGATCGGGCGCGAAGCGGCCCGCCGCCACGGCCTCGGCGTCGGCGAGTGCGATCACGCCGTCGACCGTGATGCGCGAGCGGATCTGTGGCCAGTCGAACGCCTTCAGCAGCGGCTTCGGCAGCGCCAGGCCCGAAGTCTCGATCAGGATGTGATCGGGCCGCACCGGCCGCGCCAGCAATTTCTCCATGGTCGGAATGAAATCGTCGGCGACGGTGCAGCAGATGCAGCCATTGGCAAGCTCGACGATGTTCTCTTCCGGGCAGTTCGCATCGGCGCAGGACTTCAGGATCTCGCCGTCGACGCCCTCGCTGCCGAACTCGTTGACGAGCACGGCGAGCTTCCTGCCGTTGGGATTTGCGAGAAGATGCTGGATCAGCGTCGTCTTGCCGGAGCCGAGGAAACCAGTGACCACCGTGACCGGGACTTTTGCGAGCGAGCTCATTCGGCGGCCTCCGGCACGATTGCAATGGGGGGAATGCGGGCAAGCGACTGCTTGCGGAAGATTTCGGGGCGGCTGCGCCAGGGCACGAGCCCGTCCGGCGCGGCCGCATAGGCCGCAGCGCCTGCGACTACGTCCTGCGCATTCGCATCCGACAGGCGGCCGTAAACATAGGACCAGCGGCCGGGTGCGCTCAGCGCCACCGAGCAGCCCTGGCTGCAGGCCGACAGGCATTCGACGGGAACCACATTGACGCCGTCGGGCACGCCGGCCTCGAGGATCGCACCGTGCAGGCGCTTGCCGGGCGTGGTCTCGCCCTCGCCAAGCGTCTGGCCGGCACGGCAGGTGATGCAGACGTGAAGTGTGACGGTCATCGCCTCTTCCAGATAACAGCGGGAGGCGATGAGGCACACGGACCATTCGTCAGAAGGCCCGCTTCCCCGTCGCGGAACACCCCGTCCGCCGGTCCAAAACTCGTCCGCGCTGGCAGGTCTCCCGGCTTGCGGAGCAGGGTCTAGGCCCTTCGATCCCCGCCTTCCCGATTCCCTGGGGAATCAGTGGCTTTGGGCATCTCTCCGGTCACGGTCGCGGGGGCGGCTGCATTTTGGACCCAAATCTTGCCGATTCGGACCCTATCGCATTCCCTCTTCGCCTGTCATAGGACAGGAACCAACGCCGGGCCACCATTTGCCGGTGGCCGCCTCTTGTCAAGCCGAAGGACCGGATCCAATGACGCCTGAACCGGACACCCAAACACCTGAGGAAACCGACGCCCGGCACGCCCAGAAAATGGCGAAGAAGAAAGCCGCCCGCGACAAGATCATGGCGACCAAGAGCGGCGAAAAGGGCCTCATTATCGTCCACACCGGCGCCGGCAAGGGCAAGTCCTCCTCCGCCTTCGGCATGATCGTGCGCTGCGTTGCCCATGGCTTCCCCTGCGCGGTGGTGCAATTCATCAAGGGCGCTTGGGACACCGGCGAGCGCCGCCTGCTCACCGGTCATTTCGGCGAGCTCTGCCAGTTCCATGCGATGGGCGAAGGCTTCACCTGGGAGACGCAGGACCGCGCCCGCGACATCGCCGCCGCGCGCGCCGGCTGGGAGAAGGCCAAGGAGCTGATCCTCGATGAGAACCTGCGCATGGTCGTGCTCGACGAGATCAACATCGCGCTGCGCTACGATTATCTCGACATCGCCGAGGTCGTCGACTTCCTGACCACCTCGAAGCCGCCGATGACTCACGTCGTGCTCACCGGGCGCAACGCCAAGGACGAGCTGATCGAGATCGCCGACCTCGTCACCGAGATGACGCTGGTCAAGCATCCCTTCCGCTCCGGCATCAAGGCTCAGGCCGGCGTCGAGTTCTGAACGACGATGGCACGCGCGCTGATGATCCAGGGAGCCGGCTCCGACGTGGGCAAATCGCTCATCGTCGCCGGCCTCGCGCGCGCGTTCACGCGGCGGGACTTGCGCGTGCTGCCCTTCAAGCCGCAGAACATGTCGAACAACGCGGCCGTCACCGTCGACGGCGGTGAGATCGGCCGCGCCCAGGCATTTCAGGCGCTCGCCGCAGGCGTGGAGCCGCACACCGACATGAACCCGGTGCTGCTGAAGCCCGAGACCGATGTCGGCGCGCAAATCGTGGTCCAAGGCAAACGCATTGCCACGGCGCGTGCGCGCGACTACGCCGCAATGAAGCCCTCGCTGATGGGCGCGGTGCTGGAGAGTTTTGAACGGCTGAAGGCGCGCGCCGATCTCGTGCTGGTCGAGGGCGCCGGCAGTCCGGCCGAGGTGAATTTGCGCAAGTCCGACATCGCCAATATGGGTTTTGCCCGCAAGGCCGACGTGCCGGTCGTGCTGGTCGGCGACATCGACCGTGGCGGCGTCATCGCACAGCTCGTCGGCATCAAGACGGTGATCGACCCCGACGATGCCGCGATGGTCCAGGGGTTCGTCATCAACAAGTTCCGCGGCGATCCTACCCTGTTCGACGACGGCTACAGGCTCATCGAACAAAAGACCGCCTGGCGCGGCTTCGGCGTGCTGCCCTGGTTTGCCCGCGCCGGCGAGCTGCCGGCCGAGGACGCGCTGGGCCTGAGCGACGCGCGCAAGCCCGGCCAATGCAAGATCGCCTGTCTTGCGCTGTCGCGGATCGCCAATTTCGACGATCTCGATCCGCTGAAGCTCGAGCCTGGCGTCGATCTCGTAATGGTGCGGCCCGGCGAAGCGATTCCCGGCGACGTGCGCCTCGTCATCATCCCCGGCTCGAAATCGACCCGCGGCGATCTCGCCTTTTTGCGCGCGCAGGGTTGGGACATCGACCTGCTCGCGCACCATCGCCGCGGCGGCCACGTGCTCGGCCTCTGCGGCGGCTATCAGATGCTGGGGCGCAGCGTTGCTGATCCCGATGGCATCGAGGGCCCCGCGGGCGATACGCCAGGACTTGGGCTGCTGGATGTCGAGACGGTGATGAGCCCGCAGAAGACGCTGACGCGTGTCGCGGCCGTGCATGCCGCCACAAAGCAGGCGATCGAGGCTTACGAAATCCACATCGGGCGCACCGACGGACCGGATCGCATCCGCCCCTTCGCGACGCTGAACGGCGAGCCGGAAGGCGCGGTCTCGCGCGACGGCCGCGTGCAGGGCAGCTATCTGCACGGCCTGTTCACGTCGGATGATTTCCGCAAGGCGTATCTGGCCAAGCTCGACATTCCCGCCGGCAACGAGCCCTATATGGCCCGGGTCGAAAGCGCGCTCGAGGCGCTGGCCGATCACATCGAAAAACATCTCGACGTCGCAGGCCTGCTCGCGCTAGCACGCTAGGGCTTCGGCGAGGCGCGTCCATTCGGCTTCGCTGCCGGGAAGCCCGAGCCGCAGCCATGTCGGCTCTCGCGCAAACACGCGCGACCAGATATGGCCGCGCGCGAGCTTCTCCTGCGCAGCACGTGCGTCAGGCGTCTCGTAAAGACGAAACAGCGGGGTGCCGCCGACCAAGGTCCAGCCCTGCGCTCGCGCCATCTCGTCGAGGCGAACGCAGTCGCGCGCAAGCCGCGCGGATGTGGCCTCGGCCCAGGCATCGTCATGCAGCGCGCGACAACCGATTGCGATCGCTGCCCCTGAGACCGGCCATGGCCCTGAAGCCGCCGCGAGCTTGGCCACATCAGCCGCATCGCCAAGAGCAAAGCCCAGCCGCAGGCCGGCAAGGCCGTAAAACTTTCCGAACGAGCGCAGGACCAGCAGCCCCGGCCGTCCCGCCTCAGGTGCAAGCGACAGCGGAACCGCGTCGGCAAAGCTCTCGTCGATCACGAGACGGCCGACCCGCAGCAGCAGAGCCAGCAAATCCTTTGGCGCATGAGTCCGGCCGTCGGGATTGTTGGGGTTGACGACGACGGCGAGGTCGGCGCCCGCCAGCGCGTCGAGCTCGCCTGCCTCCTGCACATCCCAGCCCGCGGCCGACAGCACGCCGGCATATTCATTATAGGTCGGCGCGAGGATGCGCGCGCGGCCGGGCGGCGCGAGTTGCGGCAGCAATTGAATGGCGGCCTGCGCGCCGCCGAGCGCGACGATCGGTGCGCTGGTGCGATAGGCATGCCGCGCGGCCTGATGCAGCGCCTCGATCTCGGCGCGCGACGGCAGCGCGCTCCACGCGCGCGCGCTCACCTCGCCGACGGGATAAGGCAGCCGGTTGATCCCGGTCGACAGGTCGATCCAGTCCTCGGCGCGTCCGCCGAAACGCTCTTGGGCTTGATCGAGATTTCCGCCGTGCTCGCGCATGCCCCGTTCTTTCACGCGAAGGCCAGGATCGCAAGCACGCCGGCGAGCAGCAGCATGGCACGGCGGTAGACCGTCAGTCCCTCGCCGATATCCGCGGCAAGCGGATCGCGCGCGCCCTCGTTGAGCCAGGGTTCGTTCGTGATGCTGCCGTGATAGATGCGGGGACCGCTGAGCCGTACGCCGAGTGCGCCGGCCATCGCCGCTTCGGGCCAGCCGGCATTCGGCGAGCGGTGACGGCGCGCGTCCCGTGTCATGCATGACAGCGCTTCGGACCGCCTCGGCGCCAGCAGCACGAACAAAAATCCGGTCAGGCGCGCCGGAATGAAATTGGCGACATCGTCGATGCGCGCCGCGGCCCAGCCAAAGGCTTCGTGCCGCTCGCTGCGATGGCCGATCATGGAGTCCAGCGTGTTGATCGCCTTGTAACCCAAAACGCCGGGCAATCCGAACAGCGCCCCCCAGAACACCGGAGCGACGATGCCGTCCGAGGCGTTTTCCGCGAGGCTCTCGATAGCCGCGCGCGCGATGCCGGCCTCGTCGAGCGCTGTGGGATCGCGACCGACGATCCGCGAGACCGCCTCGCGCGAGGCGGCGATGTCGCTGGCCCGCAACGGCTTCGCCACGGCAGCCACATGATCGTGCAGCGAGCGCAGCGCGACCAGCGGCCAGGAGAGGATGCCGACCAGCACGATCTCGATCCAACCCTTGGGAAGCAAGGTCTGAATCATCCAGCCGATCACAACGGAGACTGCAATCACCAAAAGCGCTCCAGCGATACCCGCGGCGCGGCGAAGCGCCGGCGGATCGGCTGCGCGATTCCAGCCGCGATCGATGGCGCCGATCAGCCGCCCCAGCCAGGTCACGGGATGGCCGATCCGCGCGAACAGCCATGACGGCCAGCCCGAGAGGGCATCCACCGCCATCGCCACCACCATCGCGCCCGCAAAGCCCAATCCTGCCTCCTGTCCCGCCCCTGTTGCGCAAAGCAAGGCGCGAGCGCAAGCCCCTCCACGCCCGATTTCGGCTTTGTCTTTGGCCGCGATTGGTGGTTAGTCAGGCCTCCAGGAGACCTTTATGGCTGTCATCTTGATCACCGGCGGAGCGCGATCGGGCAAGAGCATGCGCGCGGAAATGCGCACGCGCGCCTTTCCCGGGCAGCCGGTCTATGTCGCAACGGCCGAGCCGCTCGACAGCGAGATGGAAACGCGCATCGCAAGGCATCGCGCGCGGCGCGGAGCCGACTGGATCGAGCGCGAGGTACCGCTCGATCTCGTGGATGCGCTGGTCGCGAGCGATGGCGGCGGCGCACGGCTGGTGGACTGCCTGACGCTGTGGCTTTCCAACCTGATGCATGCGGCGCGCGACTGGGAGCGTGACGTGACCGAGCTCGCCAGCGCCCTGCCCCGCTTGAAGAGCCCCGTCGTCCTCGTCACCAACGAGGTCGGCCTCGGCATCGTGCCCGACAATGCGCTGGCGCGCAGTTTTCGCGACGCCGCGGGGATCATGAACCAGACGATCGCGGCCGCCGCCGATGAAGTCGAGTTCGTCGTCGCCGGCCTTCCCATGAAATTGAAATGATGCCGCGCGCCGAGCTCCTCAAGGACATCGTCGCCGATCTCAGGATGGCGGCATCGTTCGTCACGATCCTCCCGGTGGCGTCGTCGAAGCCGGCGCCTGACGGCGCCGTCGCGCGCGCGACCTGGGCGCTTCCCGTCGCGGGACTGCTGGTCGGCCTTGCCGGCGCTTTCGTCTACAAGGTCGCCACGCGGTTCGGGCTGACGCCGAACCTTGCTGCCCTGCTCGCCTTGGCTACCACTGCCCTCATCACCGGCGCGCTGCACGAGGATGGTCTCGCAGATGCCGCCGACGGGCTCGGCGGCGGCCGCACGCGCGAGCGCAAGCTGGAGATCATGCGCGACAGCCGGATCGGCACCTACGGCGTCTGCGCGCTGATCCTGTCGTTCGGCCTGCGCTGGAGCGCGCTCGCGACCATCGCCAATCCGTATTCCGTCGCACTCGCGCTTTGCGCCGCGCATGCTGCTGCCCGCGCCGGCGTGCCGGCCTTCATGGCCCTGGTCCCGCCCGCCCGGCCGGACGGGCTGTCGGCGAGCGCCGGCGCGCCGCCGGGCCGGAGCATCGCCGTCGCCTTTGCAGTCGGAACGCTCGCGCTCGCCCTGGCTTTGGGGCCGAGCAAGGCGCTGGTCGGCCTGGTCCTGCTGTCGCTCGCCGGATTGATGCTGGCGCGGCTTGCGGTCCGCCAGATCGGCGGGCAGACCGGCGACATCCTCGGCGCGTTCGAGCAGCTGGGCGAGATCATCATTCTGCTGGTCGCCGCTTCCTTCCAGATCGGAGGCTGACCTCATGGTCGAATTCGACGACACCTTCCGCCGGCAATTGCGCGAGCTGTTCGTGTGGCGCCGCGACGTGCGCCGCTTTCGCAGCGATCCCCTGCCGGACGGCGCCATGGACCGCCTGATCGAGACCGCCTGCCTCTCGCCCTCGGTCGGCCTCAGCCAGCCCTGGCGCTTCGTCATCGTCGACGATGCCGTGCGCCGCCGCGCCGTGATCGACGATTTCAGGGCGTGCAACGTCGATGCGCTGAGCTGCTATTCCGGCGAACGCGCCGCGCGTTATGCTACCCTGAAACTGTCCGGCCTTGAACAGGCGCCCGGCCATCTCGCGGTGTTCGCCGACAAGACCAGCGACATCGGCCACGGTCTGGGTCGCGCGACCATGCCGGAGACCACGGAATATTCCGTAGTCGCCGCCATCACCGCGATGTGGCTCGCCGCGCGCGCGGAAGGCATCGGCCTCGGCTGGGTGTCGATCCTCAATCCGGATCGCGTGCACGCCGTCCTCGACGTGCCCGATCCCTGGAAGTTCATCGCCTATCTCTGCATCGGCTATCCCGAGACCGAATGCGACCGGCCGGAGCTGGAGCAGGCGAAATGGGAGCATCGGCGCGGGGCGGACGAGTTTACGCTGCGGCGTTAGCGCACCGGACCATCCCTCGGGCCGCGTACGAATACGGTATCGAGCTGCCAAACGCTGCGAATGAACATTCACAAGGGCTTTTTGATCAATTGTGGACACCGGCCGTTCGCGCTAAGCATCCGAGCTGGGGCAAGCCATCATGCAAAGAACTCCATGACCAAACGGCCTTCCGCTTTCGCGGTCGATCGCCGCGGCTTCATTCGTGTTGCGGGAGCAACCGCCGCGGGATGGATCGCGCTCGGCGCAACGTCGGACCGCATGCGGATCGTCGCATCGTTGACCGCATTGCCGCTCGACGACGAGCTGACGAGGCGGAGCATGATCGACAGCGCGACCTCTCGTCTCGGCAGCCTCATCGTCGGCTTGAGACAGCGCGGCTGGGTCGAAGGCGTCAACTTCCGCCTCGAGCTGCGTTCGAGCTTCGGCGCACCGGACCGGCTGAAGGCGGCTGTTCAGGAACTGCTCGAGCTCAAGCCGGATGTGATCCTGACGGGATCGACCGTCGAAACCGCAGCGGTCCTCGCCGCCACCAAGACCGTTCCGATCGTCTTTGCGACCGCCAACGATCCCGTCGGCAATGGCTTCGTCGATAGCCTTGCCCATCCCGGCGGCAACGTGACCGGTTTCACCAACAGCACCGCCGAGATGGGCGGCAAATGGCTTCAGCTCATCCGGGAGGCCGTGCCGGATCTCGCGCGCGTGGGCGTCATGTTCAATCCGGCGACCTCGCCTCGGGCGGGACGCTTCTTCCTCGACTCCATCGAGCAACAGGGGGCCGAGTCCGGCGTGTCGGTCCTCCCCGCCCCCGTCAATGCGCCGGCGGACATCGACGAAGCCGTCAGGCGCTTCTCCGAACCGCCCAAGGCGGCGATGATTGCGCTGGTCGACAGCTTCCTCATCGTCAACCGGCAGGCGGTCGTCGCGGCGGCGGTCAAGTATCGCGTGCCGACGATCTATCCGTTCCATTACTTCATGGATGCCGGCGGGCTGATGAGCTACGGGCCGACGCTGGAAGTACGCTCGGCCGACTATGTCGATCTCATCCTGCGCGGCACCAAGGCAGGTGATCTTCCGGTGCAATCGCCGCGGAAATACGAGCTCCTGATCAACCGCACGGTTGCGCGCGCGCTGGGATTGACCATTCCGTTCACGCTGCTCGCGCGCGCCGACGAGATCCGCGAGTGAGCGAGACGGTCGACCAGGGACATTTGCGGACGCCTCCCGGGCGGCTGTTCCGCAAATATCTCTACTCGATCCTCGCCCTCGCCTTTGCCGCGCTCGCCATCAACACCGGCTTCGACGTCTGGTTCTCCTATCGCGAGCAGAAGCAGCTTCTGGCGGCAACCCAGCGCGAGCAGGCAGCATCCGCGGCGATCCAGATCGGCCAGTTCGTCGGCCAGATCGAGAACCAGATCAGATGGCTCTCGCGCCTGCCGCCGGAGCTGTCGACCAACGAAGACGAGCGCCTCAACGCCATCCGTCTCCTGCGCCTTTCGCCGGCGATCGCGGAAATCGCCGAGCTCGACTCGCGCGGGCTCGAGCAGGTGCGCGTGTCCCGCCGTGTCGCCGACCGGATCGGCAGCAAGGCCGATCTGTCCGCCTCGCCCGCCTTCCGCGGCGCCAACGAAAGCCGCGCCTATTACGGGCCGGTCTATTTCTTCGCCGACACCGAGCCGTTCATGACGCTCGCCACGCGCGGCACCGGCCGCAATCCGAATGTGATCGTCGCCGAGGTCAATCTGCGTTTCATCTGGGACCTCGTCACCGGGATCAGGGTCGGCAACACCGGCAAGGCATATGTGGTCGACCGCATGGGGGTCCTGATCGCCCATCCCGATCTGTGGCGGGCACTGCAGCGCAGCGATCTTTCCGGCCATGCGGACGTGCGCGCCGCGCTCGAAGGCGTGGGGCCGCCTTCGGGCGGATTGGTCAAGGAGGATCTGACCGGCCAGCGCGTGCTGTCGACCTATGCGACGGTGCCCTCGCTCGGCTGGCTGGTGTTCGTCGAGCTGCCGCTCAGCGAAGCCTATGCGCCGATCTATGCATCGATCGGCCGTTCGACCTTTCTCCTCGTCGTCCTGCTGATCGGTGCGGTGCTGGTGTCGCTCTTCCTCAGCCGGCGCATGACCGGGCCGATCCAGCTGCTGACGCAGGGCGCCCGGCGGATCGGCAGCGGCGATCTCGGTCTGCGGCTCGCGATCAGGACCGGCGACGAGCTGGAAGCGCTCGGCGACCAGTTCAACCGGATGGCGGCGCACTTGCGCGAGTCCTACGCGACGCTCGAGCGCAAGGTGATCGAGCGCACCTCCGAGCTGGAGAAGGCTCGCGATCACGCGCTCGCCGAGCACGACGCCGCCGAGCGCGCGCGCAGCGCGGCGGTGGCGGCCAACGAGACCAAGTCGCGCTTCCTCGCCGTCGTCAGCCACGAGCTGCGCACGCCGCTGAACGGCGTCATGGGCGTTGTGCAGCTGCTCGACGACGGCAGCCTCGGTGAGGCGCAACGGCGCCACCTCGCGACCGCGGCCGCGTCGGGCGAGACGCTGATCGCGCTGGTCGACACCATCCTCGAATATGCGCGCCTGGAGGCCAGCGCCGAAACGCTGGAGCCGCGCAATTTCCGCCTCGACCAACTGATCGAGACCGCCGCCGAGCTGATGCGTCCGCAGGCCGTCGGCAAGGGACTGACCTTCGATCTTGCCTGCGATGCGTCGGTCCATACCTCGGTGCACGGCGACCCCGTCAGGCTCAATCGCATCCTGCTCAACCTGATCGGCAACGCCGTCAAGTTCACGCCGTCGGGTGGGATCGCCGTGGCCGCGGCCGCCGAGCGGCACGACGATCATGTCCTGCTGCGCGTCACCGTGCGCGACACCGGCATCGGCATTGCCACCGATATGCACGAGCGGATCTTTGAGGATTTCGTCCAGGCCGACGACAGCATCGCCCGGCGGTTCGGCGGCACGGGCCTCGGCCTTGCGATCGCGCGGCGCCTGGCCCGCCTGATGCGTGGCCAGTTGACGGTTGCGAGCACGCCAGGGGTGGGCAGCACATTCAGCTTCGAGGTGCCGCTGGGCCTGGCCGCAGGCGGCATCGCGCAAGGCGCGCTTCCGCCGCCGTCGCGGCCGCGCCGCGTGCTGCTGGTCGACGACGATCCCGTCAATTGCGAGGTCGGGGAGGCGATCCTGAAGCGGCTCGGCCATCACCCCACGATCGCCAGGAGCGGCGCATCGGCCGTCGAGCTCGCCGGCGATCATTCGTTCGACGTCATCCTGATGGATCTGCACATGCCCGACATGGACGGCGTCGAGGCCGCGACCCGGATCGGCGCACTCGATCTGCCGAAGATACCGCGCATCATCGCCGTGACGGCGGACGTGTCGTCCAGCGCGCGCGAGCGGCTCGCAGACGCCGGCATCGTCCGGATCATCAGCAAGCCGATCCTGATCGGCGCGCTGCGCGAGGCGATCGAGGACGATCCGGAAGCCGAGCCGACCGCCACGCAGCTTGCCGCGGGCGCATTGATCGACCGGCATTTTTTCGACGACCAGCGCGAGCTGCTGGGTGCCGCACAGATCGCAAGCCTGCACCGTCTGCTACGGGAAACCAGCGACAGGCTGATCGCCGACATCGTCAGCGCCGCGGCAGCCGGCGATCACAAGCAGGTGGCGCGTTCCGCGCACCAGCTCGGCAGCGCCGCCGGCGCGCTCGGCCTCGTCCGCCTGTTCGAACGCTGCCGCGAGGTTGAACTGGCTGCGCCCTCGATGTCTCCCGCCGAATGCGAAGAAGCCGCGCAGGGACTCGCCGCGCTTCAGGAGGCCTCGATGGGCGCATTGGACCAATTGCTGCGGCCGGCCGAGCAGCGTACGGTCGGCTAGACAATCACTTGGTATGCCATGCACGACATAGAACTCGATGCAAGCAGTTGGAAAACGGCTCAGGATTTTCGACTAGCGCTCAAGGCTGCAATGGGAGCGCCTCAGCGATTGCGGAGACACGAGCGCGCAGGCTTGCCCGCATTGGTGAGGATGTGGAAGTTCGGCTCGAAATCGAGACCTGACTTAGGCGCGATCATGAGTTGTCTTCAGCGCGTTCGCACGCCCTCGTCCTCGCGGCCAAACCGCTCAACCAGGAAGTCGATGAAGAGCCGCACCTTCACCGACAGATGCCGCGTCGGCGGATACACCGCATAGAGCGCGAGCGGCGGCGCGGCATAATCGTCGAGCACGGCTTGCAGCTCGCCCTTCGTCAACGCGTCGGCAGCGATGAACTCCGGCAGCAGCGCCAGCCCCCTGCCCTTGATCGCGACATCACGCAGCACCTCGGCATTGTTGACGCAAAGCGACCAGGCCGGCTGGATCCAGTGGTCGCCATCGCGGCCTGTGAGCTTCCACTGATTGCCGGTCAGCAGGAAGCCGTAGGTCAGCGAGACATGCTCGCGCAGATCCTGCGGATGCCTGGGCGTGCCGTGACGGGCGAGATAATCCGGCGAAGCGCAGATCATGCGCGCCACCGGCATGATCTTTCGCGCGATCAGGCTCGACGATTCCAATTCCGCGATCCGCAACGTCACGTCAAAGCCGTCCTGGACCGGATCGAGCAGGTCGTCGCTGAGCACGATCTGGAGCTGAAGCTCCGGATATCGCGCCATGAAATCGGCGAGCACGGGACCGAGCCGCATCGTGCCGAACGACATCGGCGCGTTGACGCGCAGCAGCCCGCGTGGCGCCGACTGCGCCTGCGTCACCGCCTGGTCGGCCGCCTCGACCTCCGAGAGGATGACGAGCGCGCGTTCGAAATAGCGCTTGCCGTTCTCGGTCGGGCTGGCGTGCCGCGTGGTCCGGATAAGCAACTGGACCCCGAGGCTCTCCTCGAGGTCGGCGATGTATTTGCTGATCGCCGAGCGCGACAGCCGCAGCTGCCGGCCGGCTTCCGCAAAGCTGCCGCTTTCCACCACCTTCACGAAGGCCCGGAGGCTGCCGAGCTTATCCAAGGGCCGCCTTCGCCGATTGTTTCCAAATCGTAGACATAGCGGTCATATTTGCATGGATTGTCTCCAATCCAAAGCGGAACAATATTTCCGGCCAGAGCAAGACGCTCCCCGAACTCAGGAGGACGACCATGTCTGGACTGCACCATGTCACCGCGATCGCCGGCGACCCCATCCGCAATTTCGGCTTCTACACCCGGGATCTGGGCCTGCGCTTCGTCAAGAAGACGGTCAATTTCGACGATCCCGGCACCTATCACTTCTATTATGGCGATGAGACCGGCCGCCCCGGCACCATCCTGACCTTCTTTCCCTGGGCCGGCGTGTCGCCCGGACGCCGCGGCGTCGGCGAGACCCATCAGACCGCCTTCCGCGTGCCGCAGCGCTCGCTCGGCTACTGGACCCAGCGCTTCACCGAGAAGGGCATTGCCTATGAGGCGCTGGAGAAGCGCTTCGGCGAATCCGTGCTGCCGTTCACCGATCCTGACGGCATGGCGCTCGCGCTGGTCGGGGTATCAGGCGCCGAAGGCGAACCCGGCTGGAGCAATGGCGACGTGCCCGCCGAGCATGCCATCCGCGGCTTCCACGGCGTGACCCTGCTGCTCGACAGCGCTGCGAAGACCGCCGCCATCCTCACCGACGTCTTCGGCTTCAAGGAGACCGGCCGCGAAGGCTCGGTGATCCGCTTCAAGGCTGCGGGCGATGCCGAAGGCAGCATCGTCGACATCTACGAGGCCAAGGGATTTTTGCGCGGGCATCAGGGCGGCGGGTCGGTCCATCACATCGCGTTCCGCGCGGCCGACGATGCCGAGCAAGGCAGCATGGCGCAAAAGCTCGTGAGCAATCACGGCCTGCATCCGACCGAGCAGAGGGACCGCAACTACTTCCGCTCGATCTACTTCCGTGAGCCCGGCGGCGTGCTGTTCGAGATCGCGACCGACATCCCCGGCTTCGCCGTCGACGAGCCCGTCGCGACGCTGGGGCAGGACCTCAAGCTGCCTGCTTTCCTCGAGCAGCACCGCAAGCAGATCGAGGGCGTGCTGCCGAGCCTGGAAGAGACCGCGTCATGACTGAGAGTGCCTTCATCCACCGCTTCGAGCCCGCGACCCGCGCGGGCTCCCCTCCGCTGCTGCTGTTGCACGGCACCGGCGGCGACGAGAACGACCTGCTTGGGCTCGGCAAGATGATCTCGCCCGGCTCCGCCCTGCTCTCGCCCCGCGGCCGCGTGCTCGAGCACGGCATGCCCCGGTTCTTCCGCCGCCTCGCCGAAGGCGTGTTCGACGAGAAAGATGTGCGCCGCCGCGCGCATGAACTCGGCGACTTCGTGAGCGAGGCGCGGCAGCGCTACGGCATCGCCGCGCCCGTCGCGGTCGGCTTCTCCAACGGCGCCAATATCGCCGCCGCGCTGTTGCTGCTGGAGCCGGACGTGCTTGCCGGCGCGATCCTGCTGCGCGCGATGGTGCCGCTGTCTGATCCGCCAACGGCGGATCTTGCCGGCAAGCCGATCCTGCTGTTGTCCGGGCAAGGCGACCCGATCGTGCCGGCCGGCAATTCGGCGAGGCTCGCGACCCTGCTCTCGCAAGCAGGCGCGAGCATGACGCACAGGGTCCTGCCGGCGGGCCATCAATTGTCGCAAGCCGACGTGACGCTCGCCCGCGACTGGATCGGCAATCTTGAAGCGAAAGCCGCATGAGAGGGGCGGCGCATCGTTTTCCGAACGATGCGCCGCCACCTTCACTCGGACGGAGGGTTGAGTTACCGGGCCTCGGCGATTTCCGGTCCAAACGACGGCATCTTCGCGTTGGCTGCCAAGGACCGGTTCGACGGCGATGCCGGGTCCGGCAACCGGAAGGCGGCGTCGGACGGCCCGCCCTGGGAGGGTCGACGCGCAGCACTCGTCGGAAGCACGATCACTTTCGCTCCGATCTTCACCCGCTCATAGAGGTCTACGACATCCTCATTGGTCAGCCGGATACAGCCGGACGAAACTCGCTTCCCGATCGTATCGGGCTTGTTGGTGCCGTGAATTCGATATTCGGTTTCGCCCAGATACATCGCCCGGGCGCCGAGCGGGTTGCCGGGGCCACCTGCCATGAACCGCGGCAGATAAGGCTGACGCGAGACCATCTCCGCGGGCGGATGCCAATCCGGCCATTCTGCCTTACGGGCCACAGTCTGCTCACCGGACCATGTGAAACCTTCGCGGCCGACACCGATGCCGTAGCGCATCGCCTGCGTGTCGTTCAGGACGAAATAAAGAAACGTGTTCTTGGTATCGATGATCACGGTGCCCGGTGCCTGGCGGCTTGCATAGTCAACCACCTGCCGGACAAAAGCGCCGGGACCGTCAGCGGCTTTTGGTGGCTCGACCAGAGGCGCCGGGGCCGGAATCGGAGCCGGAGCCGACACTGATGCATGAACCGGAGGCGCCACGTAAACCGGAGTTGACGATGCCTGGGCTTGGGGCGCGGACGGCTTCCGCGCCGTTTGCACGCTCGCCGGGCGAGACAGCAAGCCGTAGCCCAATGCGGCGACGGCCACGGCGCCAATTGCAACTCTGGCGGCCATTGGTATTGCGAGCGTCTCCGCCTTCTTACGCTTGGCCCGCTTGCTCATATGCTTCCCCAGGTCACCATGCCCAAGAGAGGTATCCAGCAAGTTTTAAGAAACTTCGAAGCGAGTTCGTTCAGATTAGAACCGCCAGCGATGGTTAACGCCGAATTCTTGTTCAGCGGCGTAAGAATTGTGAACATCGCTCGATACTTAGGTGGGACGTGGACGACGCGCTCCTCATCACGGAGCGGATCGAAGTCTGAATCGCCGGCGAGGCTGACACGCTCCGCTCTTTCGGTGCCGGGACAGGATCGGGCGTCCAAGCGGGGAAATGGTCGTGCCGCCGGCGGCGAAGGTGTAACCGGTGTCTCGCCCCGCTGGAGGCAGGGCAAGACGTTTACGCCCAAAGCAACTCGCTCAGATCAGGAAGTCGGTCGCATGCAGGTTCGCCGCCTGGACGCCGTCGAGCGTGATGGTATCGCTCGCCGACAGATGGATCACGGCATCACCGGCGGCATTGTCGCTGATCAGGCTCGACAGCGCCGTCCAGTCCGCAAACCCGTAGTCCTGCACGTCGATCAGATCGTGCTCAGTCACGGTGCTGCCCACGGCCGTGTTGCCTTGATCGAAGTCGGTGATGAGATCATTGCCGGAGCCGGCGTTGAAGACGAAGGTGTCGCTGTTTCCTCCACCCGAAAGCTGGTCATCGCCGCCGCCGCCGTCGAGAATATCGCGGCCGCCGGTGATCGAGCCCGGCGCCGCCGGGGCATAGACCTTCGCATCGCCATACAGGAAATCACTGGTTACTGTGCCGGTGAGAATATCGTTGCCGCCCTGGGCATTGCCGGACATGGTCGGTGCATCGCCGTAAAGCGTTGGGTGCGTCAGCTGGAGCGTGTCAGGGCCATCGGCCTTGAGCGTCAGAATGTCATCTCCGCCCTGGGCATTATCGGTCAGTGAGGTCGCCGAATCTCCGTACGCAAACCCGCCGGTCATGACAATGTCGCCGCCGAAGGTGATGGTAATGTTGTCGTTGCCGCCATGCGCATCGCCGCCGATGGAGCCGATGGCATCGCCGCTGGCGTTCGCTGAGCCCTCCCGGGTGTTCACACCGATCTCGAGCGTGTCATTGCCGCCCTGCGCGGTGCCGCTCATGGAACCGCCGGCATCGCCGGCGTAGACATTGTCATAGCTTCGCCAGCCCACGGCACCGGTGATGGTGTCACTGCCTCCCTGCGCATTGCCCGACATGTCGCCGGCGACGTCGCCGAAAGCATGCACGTTGGTGTACAGCGAGTCGGCCTCGACATTGATCGTGTCGTTGCCGCCCCTGGCGTCGTCGATCATCGCCTGGGCATCGCCGACCACGAGGGCTTCGTTCCAGCCGTAGTTGAAATTGACGGTGAGCGTGTCGTTGCCACCGTGGGACAGGCCATGCAGCGTCGTGTTGTCATCGCCGAAGATCGTAACTTCTGCTTCGGGCTGGCTGATGGTCGCCGTCACGGTGTCGTTGCCGCCCCACGCGTCCGTGGCGGTCGGAAAGTTCGGATCTCCGATGACGGATTCGATTTGGCCAAACTGGTCGAGCAGGACGTCGATGGTGTCGTTCGGCAGATGCTGCATGGCGTAACTCCCATTTCATTGTCGGAAGCGGGCCTGACGCCTGCAGAATTCTTTTCTTTGCAAGACGCGTTGTTGACCACGCTTCACCGGGAGCGAATCTACCTTTGGCACATGGCAGAGATTTGCAGGAATTCGGGAGAGAGTTTGATTGCGCGCAGGGAACTGCGTTACGTTCCCACTGCGTGGCGACGGCCGGCGCGACCAGCCGACAACCTTCCAAGGTCGGCCTCTTCGATCGGCGGCGAAGCGTGAAGCGGTGGATTGCACGTCGATCAATCGGTCGCTCCGCTCACGGCGTGCCGCCTCACGGCGTCCCCAGCCACGCAAACGCGATGATGGTCGATTGCCGGTGTTTTGCCCGACGCATCAACATCCCGGCGCATCGCCCCGACCGTTGAACGCGCAACGCGCAAGCCATTGAAATGACTACGCCCAGCTACTGTGCATGGGGTTGTTCTTCAGTTTTTGTCTTGGACCTGCCAAACGATTGACCTCTCCCGACGGGAGAGGCCAAAATTGAAGCGAGAGGCTCGACTGGATCGAGTGCTGCTCTTACTCCCAGGCCCACGCCGAAAAATCGTTCTCGAACTGCGGGACTTCCTTCCAGACGCCCTTCAGCTTCTTGTTGATGACGGTCGGCCATTGCGGCTGGAACAGGTAGGCGGAGACGGCGTCGGTGGCCAGCATGCGCTGGGCGTCGCCGAGCAGCTTGGCGCGGGCGGCTTCCTCCGGCGTCGACACAATCTGCTTGTAGAGCGCGTTGAACTTCTCGTTGTTGTAGCCGAGATAGTAGTCCGGCTCGGTGATCTTGACGAGGTCGAACGGCTCGACATGGCTGACGATGGTGAGGTCGAAATTGTGCGGACCATTGCCGGCGAACACCTGCGACAGCCACTGCGCCCACTCGACGTTCTCGATCTTTGCGACGATGCCGACCTTGGCGAGCTGGGCCGCGACGATCTCGCCGCCCTGCCGCGCATAAGGCGGCGGCGGCAGCTTCAGCGACAGCTCGAGCGGCGTGGTGACGCCGGCTTCAGTGAGCAGCTTCTTGGCCTTCTCGGGGTCGTAGGGATTGACGCCGGTGGTGTCGACATAGCCGAGCGATCCCGGCGTGTAGAAGCTGCCGATCGGCGTGCCGAACCCCTCGACGGCACCGTCGATCAAGGCCTTGCGGTCGATCGCAGCGAGAATGGCGCGGCGAACGCGGACGTCGTCAAGCGGCTTCTTCCGATGATTGATCGCGACGATGGTCTTGGCCCTGGATCCGCCGATCAGCACCGTGAAGCGCGGATCGCTCTTGAACTGAGCAACGACGCGGGTGGCGATGCGCGGAAATGCGTCGACATCGTTCGAGAGCAGCGCCGCGGCCTGGGCGGCCGGATCGGAGATGAAGCGGATCGTCACCTTCGAGAGCTTGATCGCCGAGGCGTTGCGATAGTCGGCCCATTTGTTGAGCGTGATCGAGGAGCCCTTGGCCCAGGCGCCCAGCTGATAGGGTCCGGTCCCGACCGGCTGGGTGACGTTGGTCGCCGCGCTCTTGGGCTCGACGATCGAGCCGCTCGCCTGTCCCAGCAGGAACGGCAGGTTCGGCTCGGAATATTTCAACGTGATCACGACGGTGTCGGCGTCGGGCGTCTCGACCTTCTCGAACGCCTGGAACAGGCTCCTGTCCTTGTTGGTGCTGGTCGCCGCCGCGTTGCGCTCGAACGAGAACTTCACCGCCGCGGAATCGAACGGCTCGCCATTGTGGAATTTGACGCCCTTGCGCAGCTTGAAGGTGTAGGTCTTCAGATCGGGCGAAGCGGTCCAGCTCTCGGCCAGTAACGGCGAGACCGAGCCGTCCTCGTTGATCTTGGTCAGCGTCTCGTAGATGTTGTAGAGCGTGACCTCGGCGATCGCCGCGGCGGCGGCATTGGTGGGATCGAGCCCCGGCGGCTCCAGCGTCATCCCCATGACGACGCTGTCCTTCTTGCTCTGCGCCAGCACCGGCAACGGCGCCGCGACGAGCGCGGCCGCAACGGCAACAATCGACAATTTCCTCAACATGCGTAACTCCCCGGCCTGTTCCGTTCTTCAGCCTACGCCATTCCGGCTCCGGACACTAACCTTCCATGGCGACCTGCGGCAACGCCATCACGGCCTCCGCCCTGTGGCAGGCGGCAAGGTGTCCCTCGCCGACCTTGCGTAACGCAGGCAGGGCCTCGCGGCAATGCTGCTCGGCGAGCGGGCAGCGCGCGACATAGGGACATCCGGCCGTCGCCGCCGATTGCGAGGCGATCGCCTGGCCACCGCGCCGCCGCCGACCGCCGCCGGCACGCGCCCGCGGCACGGCCTCCAGCAGCGCCCGCGTATAGGGATGGGCGCAATGCTCGAACAGGTCTTCGGGCCGCCCCTGCTCGACGATCCGGCCGAGATACATCACCGCGACCTCGTCGCAGAGATAGTCGACGACGGCGAGGTCATGGCTGATCAGGATGTAGCTGAGGCCGAACTGCTCCTGGAGATCCTGCATCAGGTTCAACACCTGGGCCTGCACGGAGACGTCGAGCGCGGAGACCGGCTCGTCGGCGACGATCAGCTTGGGCTGGGTGATCAGCGCGCGCGCGATGGCGATACGCTGGCGCTGGCCGCCGGAGAACTCGTGCGGATATTTCTCCATGTCCGCATCGCGCAAGCCGACCTGGCGCAGTGCCGCCGCGACGCGGTCGCGAAACCTGGTGCGGTCGGCCCCCTCCAGCACGGTCAGCGGCTCGGCCACGATGCGCGCGATGGTCTGGCGCGGATCGAGCGAGCCGTAAGGATCCTGAAACACCATCTGGAAATCGCGGCGGGCGCGGCGCAATTCATCCGCGGGGATGCGGTTGAGATCACGGCCGAGCAGCGCGACCTGTCCCGAGGTCGGCCGCTCCAGCGCCATCACCAGCCGCGCGAAAGTCGACTTGCCCGAGCCGGATTCGCCGACCACGCCGAGGCTCTTGCCCGCGGCAACCTGCACGCTCACCCCATTGAGCGCGCGCACCTGCCCCGGCGGACGAAACAGGCTTTCCCGCGGCAGCGCATAGCGCTGTTCGAGATCCTTCACGTCGAGAAGCGGCGCGGCGGTCATGCGGTCAGCGCTCCAACGCGTTCTGCCATCGACACATCAGTCCTGATGCAGCGCACGCCATGGCGCGGTCCGACCTCCACCATCGGCGGCAGCGCGGCGCGGCACGCATCGATCACCAGGGGACAGCGGTCGGAGAAGGTGCACCCCGCCGGCAGATCAGCCAGCTCCGGCACCGTGCCCGATATCGTCTGCAGCCGCGTCCCCTTGCGCGCGCCGAGCTTCGGCCGCGCGCGGAACAGGCCCTGCGTGTAGGGATGGCCCATGCGGCGGAAGACCTCGTCGGTCGGTCCGCTCTCGACGACGGCGCCGCCATACATCACCATCATGCGCTGCACGTTCTCGGCGATGACGCCGAGATCGTGCGAGATCAGGATCATCGACATGCCGCGCTCCTCGACGAGATCGGCAATGAGGTCGAGGATCTGGCCCTGGATGGTGACGTCGAGCGCGGTGGTCGGCTCGTCCGCGATCAGGAGGTCCGGCTCGCAGGCGAGCGCCATCGCGATGGTGATGCGCTGGCGCTGGCCGCCGGAGAACTGGTGCGGATAGGCATCGACACGCCGTGCGGGATCGGGCAGTCCGACGCGGTCGAGCAAGGCGATCGTCTCCCTGCGTGCCTGCGCCGCCGAGTATGTCTTGTGCCGCCGCAGCGGCTCGGCAACCTGATCGCCGATCGTGTGCATCGGGTTGAGCGCGGTCATCGGCTCCTGAAAGATCATGCTGATGCGGTTGCCGCGCAGGCGGCAATACTCCGCATCCGGCAGCCCGGCGAGCTCGTGGCCGTCGAGCTTGATGCTGCCGGAGACCACAGCGCTATCAGGCAGCAATCCCATCAGGGACATCGCGGTGACCGACTTGCCGCAACCGGACTCGCCGACGAGCCCGAGCGTCTCGCCACGCTTCAGCGAGAAGCTGAGGCCGCGTACGGCCTGCGCCGGCCCGCGGCTGGTGTTGAGGCGGACGCCGAGGTTTTCAACTTCGATCAGCGGCACGTCGGAGCGCTCGGCCATCGTCATCGCTCCCGCGCCAGTCTGGGATCGAGCAGGTCGCGCAATCCGTCGCCGAGCAGATTGAGGCCCAGCACCGCGACCGCGATCGCCGCGCCCGGATAGACCGCGAGCATCGGCGACTGGAACAGCAGGCTCTGCGCATCGTTCAGCATCCGCCCCCAGGACGGCTGCGGCGGCTGCGTGCCGAGGCCGAGATAGGACAGCGCCGCTTCGGCGAGAATGGCGAGCGCGAACTGGATGGTGACCTGCACGATCAGGATCGACAGGATGTTCGGCAACACGTGCTCGATGGTGATGCGGAAGCGCCCCTTGCCCGCGGCGCGCGCGGCCAGCACGAATTCGCGCGCCCAGATCGCGTTGGCCGAGCCCCGCGTCAGCCGCGTCAACGTCGGGATCTGGAAGATGCCGATCGCGATGATCGAGGTGACCATGCCCGGCCCCGCCACCGCGGCGAGCATGATCGCGGACAGCACCGCCGGAAACGCGAAGGTGAAGTCGGAGAAGCGCATGATGATCTCTTCGGTCCAGCCGCGCCGCGCCGAGGCGATCAGACCGAGCGTGACGCCGAAGGTGAGACCGATGCTGACGGCGATGATTCCAACCATGATGGTGGAGCGGGCGCCGGCGAGCAGCAGCGAGACGATGTCGCGGCCGAAGGAATCGGTGCCGAGCCAATGCGCCGCCGACGGCGGCCGCAGCTTCGAGGCGATGTCGATCTCGTAAGGCGACCACGGCGTCCACACCAGCGACAGGAGTGCCGAAGCCAACACGAGAAGGCTCAACGCGCCGCCGAGGACGAAGCTGCGGTGGCGCAGTGCGCGGCGCCAGAAGGTCCGGGCCGGCAGCGGCCGCGTCGCAAGCGGCGCGTCGATGGTCATGGGCGCGCTCACAGGTCGTGGACCTTGATGCGGGGATCGATGAAGGCGTAGAGCACGTCGACCACGAAATTGACGATGACGACCATGGTCGCGAGCAGCATCACGCAATTGCGCACCACGATCAGGTCGCGGTTGGCGATCGACTGGAAGATCAGGCGGCCGAGCCCCGGCAGGTAGAACACGTTCTCGATCACGATGGTGCCGGCCAGCAGATTGGCGAATTGCAGCCCCATCACCGTCATCACCGGGATCATGGCGTTGCGCAGCACGTGACTCCACAGCACCTCGCGCCTGCCGAGCCCTTTGGCACGTGCGGTGCGGACGAAATCCTCGCGCAGCACTTCCAGCACGGCGGAGCGCGTGACGCGCGCGAGGATCGCGGCCTGCACCACCGCGAGCGAGATCGCCGGCAGCAGCAGCGACTTGAAGCCGAGCCAGATGCCGTCCTCCCAGCCGGCAAAGCCGCCCGCCGAGAGCCATTGCAACCGCACGGAGAACAAGAGCACCAGCAGGATCGCAAACCAGAAATTGGGCAGCGCGATGCCGATCTGCGTCAGCGACATCACGCCGACGTCGCCGAGCTTGTTGTGGTTGGCGGCGGTGTATATGCCGGCGGACAGCGCCAGCGTCACCGTGATCGCCATGGCCATGATCGCGAGCGGAACGGTCAGCAGCAGCCGCTCCCCGATCAGGCTGGCGACCGGCGTGCCATAGACATAGGAATTGCCGAGATCGCCGGAGAGAAGTCCCTTGATCCACTGCAGATAGCGAACCGCCAGGGGCTGGTCGAGCCCGAGCTTGATGGTGAGCGCGCGCACCGCGTCCGGCGAGGCATCGGCGCCCATCAACATCTGCGCGGCATTGCCGGGAAGCGCGTCGAGCACCAGGAAGATGATCAGCGAGGCGCCGACCAGCGTCGCCAGCAGGGTCACCAGACGTCGGAGGACAAATACGCTCATGCGCGCTCGGCTTCAGGGCTCAGCTGCGGCACGATCAACATGTCCGGACGCCGGAGGCAAGTCCCTTGCGCACGAGCCCTCTGCTGCATGCCCGTCCCCTCAAGCCGGCCAGCGGGACAGAAGGTCGCTCGACGCCTCGAACAGCGCGCTGACGCGCAGCAGCTCCGCATCACCGCGGAAGCGGCCGACGAGCTGCAGGCCGATCGGCAGGCCGTCACGGCCGAAGCCGCAGGGCACGCTGATGGCGGGATGGCCGGTCATGTTGAACGGCATGGTCCAGGGGAACCAGTGCGGCCGGACGCTATCGAAATGCCGTCCATCGATCTCGATGGTGCCGAACAGGTCCTGGCCGATCGGCAGTGCGGTCCGCGTCAGGGTCGGCATCGCCAGCAGGTGCCCGCGCGCAAGCAGCGATTGCACGCGGCGGAACAGCGCGGTGCGCGCGAACATCGCTTCCTGATAGTCGACGCCGCTGACCTCGGTCGCAAGTGCAAGCTGCTTGAGGAAAGCCTCGCTCAGCTCGTCCTTGTGCTCGGCGGCGAGCTTGGCAAAGCGCGTGCGCCAGACCGTGTGGTTGATGGCGCGCCAGATCGGCTCGATGTCGAAACCCTCGCCCGAGAATTCCTCGAGCTCGGCCCCCAACCCTGCCAGCCGGTCGAGGCTCGCCTTGAAATTGGCGGCGACCTCCGCGGACACCGGACGGCCCGGCGGCGTCAGGCAGTACAGGATCCTGAGCCCGCGCAGATCGGCGCGCGGTACGGCGCTGCCGATGAAGTCCGGCACGGGCACGCCGATCGACCAGGGATCACAGGCGTCCTCGCCCGCCATCGCCTGCATCATCAGCGCGGTGTCGGCGACGGTGCGCGTGGTCGGTGTGACATAGGTCTGATTACCGAATACATCCAGCGCCTGGCTGTGCGGGATGATTCCGTTGCTCTGCTTCAAACCCACCACGCCATTGCAGGCGGCGGGAATCCGCGTCGAGCCGCCGCCATCGGTCGCAATCGCGAGCGGCGCGATGCCGCTGGCGACCGCAACCGCCGCGCCGCCGCTGGAGCCGCCGGATGAGCGGCAGGCGTCCCAGGCGTTGCGGGTGCGGCCGAACAAGGGCGAATCCGTCAGGCATTTACTGCCGAATTCCGGCGTCGTGGTCTTGCCGATCAGGATGGCTCCTTCGCTGCGCAGCCGCGCCACCGCGACGGCGTCCTCGGTCGGCACGTTGTCCTTGTAGGGAACGGCGCCGAAGGTGGTCTTGACGCCCCTGGTGTTGACGATGTCCTTGACGGTGACCGGGATGCCGTGCAGCAGGCCGAGCGGCTCACCGGCCATCAGCATGCGCTCGGCCGCACGCGCCTGCGCCATCGCCTCGTCGCCACAGAGCGTGATGAAACAGTTCAACTCGGGTTGGAGCGCCTCGGCGCGCGCAAGCACGGCACGGACGATCTCGACCGGCGAAATCCGCTTTGCGGCGACGAGGCCGCGCAGTTCGGTTGCGGACAAGAGACAGGGGTCGCCGTTCATCGCCACGTCACGCTCCGGAGCGGGCCGCCGTTGGCCCGAGGACATTGACAGCGAGAATGACAGTTTTGTTAACTCGCCGTCCAATACGATTTTGATCGCCAACCCATACGTTTTCGGTATGCCAATGGATCTTCGCCGGCTCCGCTATTTCGTCGCCGTCGCCGAGGCGCGCAGCATCGGCAAGGCCGCCGAGCGGCTGCGGATGGCGCAGCCTCCGCTGTCCGTCCAGATCCGCAAGCTCGAGGCCGAGATCGGGGCGCCGCTTTTCCGCCGCGGCACCCGTGGCATGGACCTGACCGAGGCCGGCCAGGCGCTGCTGGCCCGCGCGAGCGAGGCACTGGCGCTGGCCGTCGACGGCGCCGAAGCCGCGCGCGCGGTCGCCGCCGGCAAGCGCGGGCGGCTCTCGGTCGGCTACATGTTCGTGCTGGCGAATGCGATGCTGCCGCGGCTCATCCCCGAGCTACGGCGCTCGGTTCCCGGCGTCGACCTCGAATTCGCCGAGCTCAGCGCATCGACACGCGAGGCCCGGCTGCTCGATCGCAGCGTCACGGTCGCGCTGTGCATGCCGGCCATCAACCATCCCGAGATCCAGGTGGCTCGGATCGGCGCACAGCCCTTCATGCTGGCAATGCCGATCCACTCGCCGCTCGCACGGCTCGGCGCGGTGCCGATGGAGCGGTTGCAGGGCCGCCCGCTGATCGCGTTGCCGCCGCCGGAGCAGGATCCGGCCTCCTCCGCAGTCGCAGCCATGCTGCGTCGACATCAGATCGTGATGCCGATTGCGAGCCGCGTGGAGACAGTGCATTCGGCGATGAGCCTGGTTCTCGCCGGCGAAGGCTTTGCGATCGTGCCGGCCTGCGCCAAGCTCGGCGCGCCACGCGGCATCGTGTTCAGGCCGCTGCGCGATGCAGCCGATTCCATCGACATCGCGGTGTGCTGGCGAAGAGATTCCCAGAGCCCGCTGATCTCCAGATTTCTCAAATGCGCCGAGAAGGTTGTCGCGCGGATATGAGGCGCGCTACCAGTTCCCACTCATCTCATGGCTCCAGGGCGGATCGGCGCCCGGGCGCGTGCAGGTGAGGCCGGCGCAACTGGCGGCAAAGGACAGCGCGCGGCGGAGCTCGTCGGCACTGATGTCCTTCAAGGCTTCCCGGGCAATGCGGCCCTGCTTGTACAGGGCAAACAGCAGCGCCGCCTGAAAGCTGTCGCCCGCGCCGATCGTGTCGGCGACCTCGACCTCCGGCGCTGCGACCTCGATCTGCCCCGCCCCCGCGTGCCACGCGATCGCGCCATGATTACCGCGGGTGATGACGACGAGGCTGGTGCCCTGCCCGAGCAGCACGCGCGCGCGCTGCTGATACGGCTCGTCGCCGAAGAGATAGTCGAAGTCGACGTCCGACATCTTGATGAGATCGGCCTGGTTCGCGAACTCGGCCATGCGCGCGAGATAGGCCGGCTTGTCCTTGACCAGATTGGGCCGGCAATTTGGATCGAAGGAGATCGTCGAAGTCGGCCGTGCGTCCGCGATCAAGGCCCTGGTCTCGGCCGCGCCCCGGTCGTTGACCAGGGTGGTCGAGCCGATGTGGACGGCCTCAACCGTGTCGAAGGGAATGGACCCGCGCCGATAGGTCCAGTTCCGCGTCGCGGTCTCGGCATCGTAGAAGGCATAGTGCGACTCGCCCGCGACGATGCGGACGAAAGCGAGCGTGGTCTGACGATCGCTGCGGGTCGCGAGATTGAGTTCGACGTGAGAGGCCGCGGCATGATCTGCGATCATCCGCCCGAACAAATCGGTCGAGATGCCGCCGACAAAGCCGGTCGGCGCTCCCAGCCGCGCCATGCCGATCGCGACATTGAGGCAGGAGCCGCCGACGGCCGGCATCACCGCCTCGCGTCCCTCGCCGGTTCGCGTCTGCACGAAATCGATCAGCGCATCGCCGCAGGCAATCAGCATGTCATTCAACCTCTCGCGATGCCGCCCATCGCCGCGCGGCTGCCGCGATCGAGCTCGCGCAGCAGCTTGTAGACCTCGCGCTTGCGGGTGTGAAACGCCGCCATGTCAGGCGCGGTCGGCTCGCTCTTCCGTCCCAGCGCCGACATCTTGGCCATGGTCTCGCCGATCGACGCATAGGCACCGCCGGCCACCGCACCCAACATCGCGGCACCGAGCAGTACCGGCTCCTTGGTCTGCGGCAGCGCGACGGCGAGCCCCGTCGTGTCGGCCATGATCTGCCGTACCAGCGGGCTGCGGCTGGCGCCGCCGCCCATGATCATCATGCTGGAGCGCACGCCATGCGCGGCAAAGGCTTCGATCACCTCGGCGAGCCCATAGGCGAGCCCGCACAGGCCGGCGACGAACAGCCGCTCCATCGAGGCGATGTCGGTGTCGAGATCGAGGCCCGCGATCACCGCGCGCGTATCAGGATCGGCGTAGGGCGAGCGGTTGCCGATGAATTCAGGCAGGACATGAACGTCGCGCGCGAGCAGCGCGGCGCGGCTGGCATCGCCGGCCCGCGCGATGATGCGGCGCTCGAGGAAGTCGATGAGGTCGAGCCCCTCGTTGCGCGCCCGCGCGCCGGCTTCGGCATGGGCCGGATGCGACTTGAGGAGATGGTCGATCGCCGCGCCCGCGGCAGACTGGCCGCCCTCGTTGAGCCAGAAGTCCGGGACCATGCCGGAGTAATAAGGCCCCCACACGCCGGGGACGAAGCACGGCTCCTTGGTCGTCGCCATGATGCAGGCCGACGTCCCCATGATGTAGGCGAGCCGGTCGCAGACATCGCTGGCCCCGCCCGAGCCGTCGCGGCCGCCGATCGCGCCGATGCCGCCGGCATGGGCGTCGATCAGCGAGGCACCGACCGGCGTGCCCGGCGACAGGCCGAGCTCTGCCGCGGCCGTGCGGGTGAGACCGCTGCCGAGCCGCGTGCCGGGGGCGACGATCTCGGTGCCGATGCGGGCGTATGCCTCGTTCGCGAAGTCCGACAGGCCGATGCGCTTGAAGAACTGCGCGCTCCAGCCGCCGCCGTCATGGGCCAGATAATTCCACTTGCAGGTGACGGTGCAGGTCGAGCGCTGCAGCGAGCCGGTCGCGCGCCAGGTCAAATAATCCGCCAGATCGAAGAAGTGGCCGGCGGCGTCGAAGCTGCCGCGAAGGTGCCGCTTCAGCCATAGCAGCTTCGGCATCTCCATCTCCGGCGAGATCGAGCCGCCGACGTAGCGCAGCACGGCATCCTCGGTCTCGTTGATCAGCCGCGCCTCGGCAATGGCACGATGATCCATCCAGACGATGACATTGCGCTGCGCCTCGCCGGACGCGCTGACGGTGAGCGGCTCGCCCTGTCTGTCGAGGACAACCAGCGAACACGTGGCGTCAAAGCCGATGCCGCCGATGCTGTCGGGCGCAATGCTCGCTTGCGCCATCGCGGCTCGCACCGACGTCGTGCAGGCCTCCCAGATGTCCTGAGACGACTGCTCGACGATGTCGCCGGCCTCGTGCCAGATTCGGATCGGATGTCGCGCGGTCGCAAGCAGGTTTCCAGCCTCGTCAAACACCCCTGCCCGCGTGCTGGTGGTCCCCACGTCGACGCCGATATACGCTCGCGGCATTGTCGCTCCCGGTCGCTTTCCGTCAGTTTTGACGGTGAGCCTACCAGCAAGTGTAGCCGCCATCCACCAGCACGATGCTGCCGGTCATCAGGCTCGCGGCCTCCGAGGAGAGGAACAGCACGACGGAGGCGATCTCCTCGACCTGCCCCATCCGCGCCATCGGAGTTCCACCGATCCAGGCGTCGTACATCTTGGCATTGCTCTTCACGAAAGCGTTGAGCGGCGTCTCGATGTATGTCGGCGCCACCGCATTGACGCGGATGCCGCGCGCGCCCCATTCGGCGGCCAGCGATTTGGTCAGGTGATGCACGGCAGCCTTGGAGGCGTTGTAGAAGCACTGCTCCTGCGGCTTGTTGACGATGAAGCCGGACATCGAGCCGACATTGACGATGGCGCCGCTTTTCGCCTTCAGCATGTGCTTGCCGAATTCGCGGCAGCACCAGAAGGTGCCGTTGAGATTGACGTCGATGACGTTGAGCCAGTGCTCGTCGGTGACGGTCTCGGCCGGGGTTTCGCTGCGGGCGATGCCGGCATTGTTGACGAGAATGTCGACCTTGCCGTGGCGGGCGACGAGGTCGTTCGCGACCTCGGCCACGCGCTTGGTATCGGTCACGTCCATGATCGCGGTTTCGATGTCGAAGCCCTTCGCCTTCAGGCTGGCCTTGGCGCTGTCGGCGACCTTGCCGTCGCGGTCGCCGATGACGACCCTGGCGCCGGCTTCAGCCAGCGCTTCCGCGCAGCCAAGGCCGATGCCTTGGCCGCCGCCGGTGATGAACGCGGTCTTGCCGTTCAGCTTGAATTTTTCCAGGTACATGGTGGTGTTTCCGTTGTCTTGACGTTTCTTGTCAGCCTCAAAACGCGTTGCCGGCCTCGTCGAAGCGGTGGATGCGCGCAGGGTCCGGCACCAGCGAGACGCGGTCGCCGGCATGCAGGCTCAATTCCCCGATATAGCGCGCCGTCAGCATGCCGAGCGCACCGGCATCGACGTATAGGAACGTGTCGCTGCCGAGATGCTCGGCGACCGCGATCGTGCCCTGCCAGCCGCCGGTGCCGTCGCGTTCGATCTTGAGGTGCTCCGGCCGCACGCCGATGGTGGATGCACCGTGCTGCTTGGCCGGATCCCCGGTCACCAGATTCATCTTGGGCGAACCGATGAAGCCGGCGACGAAGAGATTGTCGGGTCGCTCGTAGAGCTCGAGCGGCGAGCCATATTGCTCGATCTTGCCGCCGTTGAGGACGACGATCTTGTCGGCCATGGTCATGGCCTCGACCTGGTCGTGGGTGACGTAGATCGCGGTGGTGCCGAGCTGCTTCTGGAGCCTGGTCACCTCGATGCGCATCTGCACGCGCAGCGCGGCATCGAGATTGGACAGCGGCTCGTCGAACAGGAACGCCTTGGGCTCGCGCACGATGGCGCGGCCGATCGCGACGCGCTGGCGCTGGCCGCCGGAGAGCTCGCGCGGCTTGCGGTCGAGATAAGGCGTGAGGTTCAGCGTGGCGGCGGCCGCCTCGACCTTGCGGTTGATCTCGTCCTTGGCAAGGCCGGCCATCTTCAGGCCGAAGCCGATATTGCCGCGCACGCTCATATGCGGATAGAGCGCGTAGGACTGAAACACCATCGACAGTCCGCGCTTGGCGGGCGGCGTGTCGACGACGTTCTTGCCGTCGATCAGGATCTTTCCGCCAGAGACGTCTTCGAGCCCGGCAATCAGACGCAGCAAGGTCGTCTTGCCGCAGCCGGACGGGCCGACGAAGACCACGAAGGAGCCGTCGGCGATGTCCAAATCGGCGCCCTTGATGATGTGCACGGGGCCGAACGATTTCTGCACGCCTTGAAGTGTGATCCGACCCATGATCCGGCAGCCCCTCTACTTCACCGCGCCGAAGGTGAGCCCGCGCACGAGCTGCTTCTGGCTGAACCAACCGAGGACGAGAATGGGCGCGATCGCCATCGTCGAGGCCGCCGACAGCTTTGCCCAGAACAGCCCTTCCGGGCTCGAATAGGAGGCGATGAACGTGGTCAGCGGCGCCGCGTTCGAGGTCGACAAATTGAGCGTCCAGAACGCCTCGTTCCAGGCCAGGATCAGGTTCAACAGCATCGTGGACGCCAGTCCCGGGATCGCCATCGGCGTCAGCACGTAGACCAGCTCGCGGCCGATGGTGGCGCCGTCCATGCGCGCGGCTTCGAGAATGTCGCGCGGGATCTCCTTGAAATAGGTGAAGAGCATCCAGATCACGATCGGCAGATTGCCGAGGCACAGGATGATGACGAGGCCGATGCGGGAATCGAGCAGACCGAAGGACTTGTAGATCAGGTAGATCGGCACCAGGACGCCGACCGGCGGCATCATCTTGGTCGAGAGCATCCAGAGCAGGATGTCCTTGGTGCGCTTGGTCGGCGAGAACGCCATCGACCAGGCCGCGGGAATGGCTATCAAGAGCGCGATGAGCGTCGAGCCGCCGGCGATGATGATCGAGTTCATCGCGTGGTGGAAATAGTCGCTGCGCTCCTGCACGGTGGCATAGTTTTCCGTGGTCCAGTGGAAGAACAGGAAGGACGGCGGTATCGCAAACGCCTCGAGCTCGGTCTTGAAGCTCGTCAGCATCATCCACAGGATCGGGAAGAAGATCAGGAAGCCGAAGAACCACGCTCCGATCGTCGAGGCCACCACCCGCCCTGTCGTCGCCATCCGCGCCATGCTTCAAGCCTCCAGATTGCGGCCGACGATGCGGACGAGGAAGAAGGCGACGACGTTGGCGATCGCCACCGCGACGAGGCCGCCCGCCGAGGCGCTGCCGACGTCGAACTGGATCAGCGCCTGCGAATAGATCAGGAAGGCGATGTTGGTGGTTTGCAGACCCGGCCCTCCCCCGGTGGTGACGAAGATCTCGGCAAACACCGTCAGCAGGAAGATGGTCTCGATCAGGATCACCACCGTGATGGGGCGCGCCAGATGCGGCAGTGTGATGTAAATGAAGGTCGATACCGCGCTGGCGCCGTCCATCTCGGCGGCCTCCTTCTGCTCTTCGTCGAGCGATTGCAGCGCGGTGAGCAGGATCAGCGTCGCGAACGGCAGCCATTGCCAGGTCACGATCAGGATCACGGCGAGCAGCGGCGCGTCGGTGAACCAGTCGATCGGCGTCAGGTGAAACAACTGGGCGAGCCAGGCGAACAGGCCGGACACCGGATGCATCAGCAGGTTCTTCCAGACCAGCGCGCTGACCGTCGGCATCACGAAGAACGGCGCGATCACCATCAGCCGCACAAAATTGCGCCCGATCACCGGCTGATCCATCAACAGCGCGAGCGGAATGCCGAGCAGGATCGTCAGCGCGAGCACGGAGCCGACCAGCACCAGCGTGTTCTGAAGCGAGGCCAGGAAGGCGGGATCGGTGAGGAAGTAGCGGAAGTTCTCCAGGCCCACGAACGACTCGGAGCCGGGATCGAGCAGGCTGTAATGCAGGGTCGAGAAGTAGATCGTCAGCGCGAGCGGAACGATCATCCAGATGAAGAGCAGCCCGACCGCAGGCGTCAGGAGCGAGCGCGCAAGAAGCTGCGTCTGCCGGGTTGCCATCCCTGACTTCTCCTTCAGAGCGTTTTCGAGCGAAGTGGAGACCGGTTCACGGGAAGAAGAAGAAAATGCGTCAAAATGAAACCTCGGGAAGAAGGCGGCCATCCATCCGGGGATCGGCGGATGGCCGCAAGTCTGAGCTCAGGAGGTCGAGCTCGGGTTCACTTGATGTAGCCGGCGCGCTTCATCTCGCGCTCGGTTGCCGATTGTGCCGCCGTCAGCGCGGCATCGACCGTCATCGAGCCGGCAAGCGCGGCCGAGAATTGCTGGCCGACCTGGGTGCCGATGCCCTGGAATTCGGGAATCGCGGCGTATTGCACGCCGACGTAAGGCACCGGCTTCACCGTCGGCTTGTTCGGATCGGCCGCGTCGATCGAGGCCAGCGTCAGCTTGGCGAACGGGGCGACCTTCAGATAGTCGGGATTCTGGTACAGCGAGGTACGCGTGCCCGGCGGCACGTTGGCCCAGCCGTCCTTCGAGGCGACGAGCTTGGTGTAGTCCTTGCTGGTTGCCCAGGCGATGAACTTCTCGGCAGCCTCGGTCTTCTTGGAGCCGGCGGGGATCGCGAGATTCCAGGCCCACAGCCAGTTGGCGTTCTTGCCAAGGCCGGTGTTGGGCGCCAGCGCGAAACCGACCTTGTCGGAGACCTTGGACTCCTTCGGGTTGGTGACGAAGGATGCCGCGACCGTGGCGTCAATCCACATCGCGCACTTGCCGGCGTTGAACAGCGCCAGATTCTCGTTGAAGCCGTTGGAGCTCGCGCCGGGCGGGCCGGCTTCCTTCATGAGATTGACGTAGGTCGTCAGCGTCGTCTTCCATTCCGGCGTGTTGAACTGCGGCTGCCACTTCTCGTCGAACCAGCGCGCACCGTAGGAATTGGCCATGGCCGAGAGGAACGCCATGTTCTCGCCCCAGCCGGCCTTGCCGCGGAGGCAAATGCCGTAGGTGCCGGCACCCTTGTCGGTGATCTTCTTGGCGGCATCGACCACGAAATCCCAGGTCGGCTTTTCCGGCATCTTCAGGCCGGCCTTCTCGAACAGATCGGTGCGGTACATCACCATCGAGCTTTCGCCGTAGAACGGCGCGGCGTAGAGCTTGCCGTCGACGGAGACCGCGTCCTTGATCTTGGGCAGGAGGTCGGCGACGTCGTAATCGCTCCCGAGATTGGCGAGCGGCACCAGCCAGCCCTTCTTGGCCCAGATCGGCACCTCATAGGTGCCGATGGTGAGCACGTCGAATTGACCGCCCTTGGTGGCGATGTCGGTGGTGACGCGCTGGCGCAGCACATTCTCCTCCAGCGTCACCCACTTCACCGTGATGTCGGGGTTCTTCTTGGTGAACTCACTCGTCAGCCCCTGCATGCGGATCATGTCGCCGTTGTTGACGGTGGCGATCGTCAGGGTCGTTTCGGCCATCGCGGGAACGGCCAGCAAAAGTGCAGATGCGCCGCAGACGGCGCCCAGGATGTGTTTCACGGTGACCTCCCCTCAATCGCGTTTGAGCATATACCCACGCGTTGGGCGTATGTTCAACTCAAGGAAGGAGCCTTGTCAAGCAGGCGCGCGGGCGTTTGCGCAACTTATGAGTGCTGCGGTGCGGGAGGGGTGGCAGGTGTTAGTGGCAGGTGTTGCCTCACCCACACTGTCATGCGCCGCGAAGCGGGGCACCCAGTACTCCGTGTCGTCAGTTGGTTTGCCCCAAGCGGGGCCGCGGCGTACTGGATCATCCGCTTTCGCGGATGATGACAGCGGAGCAAGTGGCGAGACCGCCCTACCGCTCCAGAATCGCCCTTGCGGTGGTCTCGTCGGTGATGAGGCCGTTAATCAGCCCCCCGTTCAACGCCGCGGCGATCGCGGTTACCTTCGCCGCCCCCACCGCGGCACCGATCGTCGTGGCCTTCGCCGGCACTTCCGGCGGAATGCTGGTGAGGCGCTTGTTGGTGCCGGCCTTGAGCAGACGTCCCCTGGAATCATAGGCCCAGCCGGTGATCTCGCCGATGGCGCCCAGCCGCATCATCTCGAACAATTCGTCGCGGGTGACGAAGCCGTCGATGTGAACCTGCGCCTTCTGGTCCATCTGGCCGATGCCGACGAGGCGCAAATCCGCCTTGGCCGCGACCGCCTTCACCTTGGCGATCGGCTCGATGCGGACCATCTTGTTGCGCTCGTCCTCCGACGACATCAGGAACGGCAGCGGCATCGGATAGTGCCGCGCCCCCGTGCGGTCGGCGAGCCGGCCGACGGTGTCGTAGAAGCTCGCCGAACCGTCGGCGGAGATGTTGCCGACCAGCGAGACGATCTGGTGATTGGGCCGGTCGATCGGCGTGACGCGCTCGACCGCGGCGCGCACGGCACGGCCGGTGCCGAGCGCCACGATCACGGGCGTCTCCGAACGCAGCGTCGCGTCGAGCAGATTGGCACAGCGCTCCGCGATGCCTGCGGTGGCCTGGGGAGCAGCAGGATCGGCCGGTACCACCTCGCAATGGACGAGGTCGAACCGCTGCTTCAGCCGCGCCGCAAGCTCCATGCAGGCGGCGATGGGATGTTCGAGCCGGAAGGTGATGAGGCGCTCGGCAAGGCACAGCGAGACCAGCCGCTGCGCCGAGGCCCGCGAGACCTGGAGCATCTTTGCGATCTCGTCCTGGGTGTGACCGGCGATGAAATAGAGCCAGCCGGCGCGCGCGGCATCGTCGAGTCGCGACTTGTCGTTGTCGGCGGCCATGCGGGCCTCACGCCTCCCAGAAATCGCTCATGCGCGCGAAGACCCGGTCGGCCCCCGCGCCGGACAATATAGCCTGCCCGTCACGGCCGCGGTAATGGCTGCCGCCGACAAATCCCCAGACCGTCATGCCGGCCGCCTTGCCCGCCGCGACTCCGCTGACGCTGTCCTCGATCACCAGCGTGCGCGCAGCCTGCACCCCCATCTTCTCCGCCGCGAGCAGAAAGAGGTCCGGCGCCGGCTTGCCATGCCTGACCATTTGCGCGGTGTAGATCCGCTCGCCGAAATGCGCCCGCAGGCTGGTCACGTCGAGAGCGAGCGCGACGCGATCGAAATCGCTGGACGAGGCCACGCAAAACGGCACGGACAAGTCGGATATCACGCCGGCAATGTCGGGAATCGGCTGAAGACAGGCTGCGAACGTCGACAGCACCTGCGACTTCAGGCGCGGCAGAAAGCTCTCCGGCACGATCCGGCCGAGACCACGATAATGCTGCTCGATCGCCTTGGTGCTGCGGCCGAGAAAGAGCTCGAGCGCCTGCTGCTGGCTGAGCGCGATGTCGAACTCGGCCAGCACCTCGGACAGGCACCGGCAGCTCAGCAGCTCGCTGTCGACGAGCACGCCGTCGCAATCGAAGATGATCAGTTCAGGTCTCGGCCGGCCCTGCTCCATCCGGCCATTCGATCATATACCCATTAGGTGAGCAATAGCTCAAGCAGCGAGGCGCTGGCGGTTCCTTGTCAATGCGCGACCTGCCGATAGATCGCCGGCAGCGCCGCGGGCAGCCGCTTGATGTTGCCGACGATGGCGTAGCCGCCGCGGCCGAACAGCGTCGGGAAGTAGGATTGCGCGGTCGCGTCCACCGTGACGCCAAAGGCGGCGATGCCAAGCCGGCGCGCCTCTTGCACCGACTTGCGGGTGTCCTCGACCGCGAAGCGACCTTCGTAATGATCGACGTCGTTCGGCTTGCCGTCGGTGAGGACGATCAGCAGCTTCTTGCGCTGCGGCTGGCGGGCGAGCTCGGCCGCGGCGTGGCGCACCGCCGTGCCGATCCGCGTGTAATAGCCTGGTTTCAACGCGCCGATCCGACGCTCCACCGCCGCGCTCATCGGCTCCCCGAAGGCCTTGACCGTCTCGAGCCGCACCCAGGAGCGCCGGCGCGACGTGAAGGTCAGGATGTTGTGGTGATCGCCGCAGGCCGAAATCCCGTGGGCAAGTACCAGCAGCGCCTCCTTCTCGACGTCGAGCACGCGGTAGCCGTCGACCCAGGCATCCGTGGAGAGCGAGACATCGACGAGCAGCGTGACGGCGAGATCGTGCCCTTGCTGGCGCATTGCGACATGGATGCGATCGAGGCCGCTGCCGCCGCTGCCGGCGCGCAGGTCGCATTGCGCCCGCACCAGCGCGTCGAGATCGAGGTCGTGTCCGTCGGCCTGGGCGCGCATCAATTCGTGGCGCGGCCGCAGCACCTCGAAGCGGCGCCGCACCTGGCGGATGTGCCGGCGCATGGCGTCGTCAGGCGTCCAGCTCTCACCTTGCTCGGAGGCTGCGCCTGCGAGCACGCGGCAATGATCCGGCAGATAGGAGCCGCTGCGATAGTCCCATTCGGGATAGGCGAGGTCCGCATTCAGCTTCGAGGCATCGAGGGCTTCCGGCGGCAGGTCGAGATCGAACTTGAACCGGCTCGCCGGCTTGCCGGTGCGGCGGCTGAGCGTGATCTCCTCGAGATCGTCGGCGGCTTTCTGCGCATCCTCGTCCTCGCTGTCGTCGGCGGGACGGTCGACATTGACCATCTCGGCCATCGCCAGGATCTTCTCGAAGCGGTTGAGCACGAAAGGATCGCGGCGGTCGGCGTTGTCCTCGCGCTCGCGAACGGCAAAGCGTTTGCGATCGTTCTCGGCGGCGGCTTCCGCGCCCGGTGCGCACTCGTCCTCGCCGGCATGTGCGGGCGAGAGCTCGCGCATCCAGCAATCCCCCCAGAGCGGGCACGGCAGGATCGAACGATAGCCCGGCGGCGCCTTGTCCGGCAGCGGGCCGGTGCCCATCATCGCCGGCCACAGCTTGCCGGCAGGCGCCTTGCCGGCTCCGAGCAGGGCCAGCACGATCTTCTCGACCTCCTGCTCGATGCGCGGGAGGGGACGACGAGGCCGGGCCGCGGCAGTTGCTGCGGTGAGCGTCGCGTAATCGCCTGCAAGCCCGGGAAATTGCGTGAGCACAAAGACCGCCGTCTCGCTTGCCCGGCGCAACAGCAGTATATCCCGCCGCAGCGGATCGACCTCCGTGATCGTGTCGATCGGCGCGGCTGCAAACCACGCCGCAAGCCAGCGATAGAGCGCCGCGTTCAAGGCGCGGTCGGGAAAGATCGAGATGCGATCGGGAAGGAAGATGGTCGCAGCGTCGCGGCCCGGCTGCTCGAGCCGCTCGTCTCCGAGGCCGATGCGCTGCCGCCAGCCGAGACGGTGCCCCGATTTTCGCGCGCCCGCGCTTGCAATCTGCACCCCCGTCTCACCGCCGAGGGCCCGGAACATCACCGCCAGCCGCCCCCTCACCTCGGTCAGTGCGACGGCGTGATCATCGTGAGCCGGATAGCTTGCGGTGCCGCCGACCATCCTGTGCCAGGCGCGGCCGACCGTCTCCTCCAGTTCGAGGAAGTCGAGCATCGGTGCGGCCTCACCCGATGACGGCGCGTGCGACGTCCAGCAGCGCCGCCTTGACGTCGGCGTCGTCGGTGAGCGGCTCGATCATGCCGGCCAGCACGGCATCGCCGATCGAGGTGCCCGCGGCGATCAGGGTCGCGCAATAGACCACGAGCCGGGTCGAGACGCCCTCCTCCAGATCGTGTCCCCTGAGCGCACGCAGCCGACCAGCCAGCCCCACCAGCGGCCGCACGCGCTCCGGCGACAGCCCGCTTTCAGCGGACACGACGCCGATCTCCTGCTCCGGCGGCAGGAAATCGAATTCGATGGCCACGAAGCGCTGCCGCGTCGAGGGTTTCAGCGCCTTCAGCAGCGTCTGGTAGCCGGGATTATAGGAGACGACGAGCATGAAGCTGCGCGGCGCCACCAGCTCCTCGCCGGTACGTTCCAGCGGCAAGATGCGGCGATCGTCGGTCAGAGGGTGCAGCACGACGGTGACGTCCTTGCGGGCCTCCACGACCTCGTCGAGATAGCAGATGCCGCCTTCGCGCACGGCGCGCGTCAGTGGACCATCGGTCCACACGGTGTCGCCGCCCCTGAGCAAATGGCGGCCGGTGAGATCGGCGGCGGTCAGATCGTCATGACAGGCGACGGTGTGAAGCGGCAGCCCCAGCCGCGCCGCCATGTGCGCGACGAAGCGGGTCTTGCCGCAGCCGGTCGGCCCCTTGAGCAGCACAGGAAGTTGATGGCGCCAGGCGTGTTCGAACAGCGCGCATTCGTTGCCGCTCGCGACATAGGCCGGCAACCCGGGTCCAGGTGCCGCCACGGCGAGAAGTGCTGCGTTCATGATCTTCCTCCGGAATTCACAAAGAGACGGCGGCCGCGAAGAACCGCGGCCGCCTTTTGCGTTTACTCAGCCGGCTGCAGCGCGGCGGGAATGACCGCCTGCTTCTCGCGGCTCGGCACCAGCACGGCCCAGACGAACATCAGCGCGGAGATCGCAACGAACACACCGGAGCCGAGACGGACCCAGTAGAACATCGCGAGCTGATCCTGCACGTCCATGTAGCCCTGGCCGAGCACGCGCTGGAGATGGACCTGGACCACGCCGGCGAAGGTCAGCGCGAAGGTCATCACCATCATGGCCGTGCACATGATCCAGAAGCTCGTCATGGACAGCCACTGGTTATAGGGCGCACGTCCCTTCAGCTGCGGGATCGCATAGGCCATCACCGACAGGTTCAGCATCACATAGGCGCCGAAGAAGGCGAGATGGCCGTGCGCGGCGGTGACCTGCGTACCGTGGGTGTAGTAGTTCACCGAGGACAGCGTGTGCAGGAAGCCCCACACGCCGGCGCCGAGGAACGCCATCACCGAGCATCCGACCGACCACAACAACGCGGCACGGTTCGGATGCTTGCGGCCGGCCTTCCAGGTCATCTGCACCGTGAAGATCACCATGGTGAAGAACGGCGCAACCTCCAGCGTGGAGAACAGCGAACCGATCCACTGCCAGTAGCCGGGCGCGCCGATCCAGTAGAAGTGGTGGCCGGTGCCGAGGATGCCCGAGAACAGGGCAAGGCCGATAATCACGTAGAGCCATTTCTCGACGACCTCACGATCGATGCCGTTGAGCTTGATCATGAGATAAGCGAGCACGGAGGCCATGATCAGCTCCCAGACGCCTTCGACCCAGAGATGGACGACGTACCACCAGTACATCTTGTCGACGGCAAGGTTCGCCGGGTTGTAGAAGGCGAACAGGAAGAAGATCGCGACGCCCCACAGGCCAAACAGCAGGATGTTGGTGATCGTGGTCTTGCGGCCCTTCAGCGCCGTCATCGTGACGTTGAACAGGAACATCAGGCAGACGACGACGATGCCGACCTTGATGATGAAGGGCTGTTCGAGGAACTCGCGGCCCTCGTGATAGTGGAAGAGATAGCCGACCACGGCGACGCCGGCGGCACCGAAGAACATCCAGAACTGGATCTTCGCCAGCAGCGGGCTATAGAGCTCGGTCTCGGTCTCTTCCGGGAGAAGGAAGTAGGTCGCGCCCATGAAGCCGATCAGCGACCATACGATCAGCGCGTTGGTGTGGATCATCCTGACGATGTTGAACGGCAGGAGCGTCGACAGCGTGTTGGGCAGGACGTAGATGGTTCCTGCGACCAGGCCGAACAGGACCTGGGCCAGGAACAGGGTCAGCGCGCCGTAGAAATACAGCATCGCGACTTTCTGGGTTTGATATTTCATCTCGGGTTCTCTCTGTCTTGAAAGAGGAATGCGCTCAGCCGGCCTTGTTCGGCGGCCATTCCTGCCGCTTGATCTTGCCGGTCCATTGCAGGAAGTCGGCGAGATCATCGAGCTCCTGGTTGGTGAGGTTGAACTGCGGCATCTGCCGCCGGCCCGGCGCACCGGAGGGCTGCGACTGCATCCAGGCTTTCAGCGTCTCGCGCGCTGCGGCCGGATCCTCGTTGCCGCCCCAGCGATCCCAGACGTTGCCGACCTCAGGCGCGAAATAGGCGCCCTCGCCGAGCAGCGTGTGGCAGTTGATGCAGGAGTTCTTCTCCCAGACATGCTTGCCGCGGGCGACCGACGACGTCAGCGTCGTTGCGTCCGTGGACGTCGTGACCATGTAATAGTGGCTGTGCGCCGTCAGCCCGATGAAAATGGCGAAGAAAAAGGCCGAGCCGCCGTAGAAGACATTTCGAGCGGCCGACTTGGTCAGGCGTTCAGCCATTGCCAATCCTTTCCGGTTGATTCCAGTCGAGGTGCGATGCTGCGATTTATTGCCGCTCCGACCGGCCGGTTCTTTGTCAGGGCGCAATGAGCGCGTCAGATCAGGGCGACCACGGCCGACACGGACCAGGCAAACAGCAGGACGATGACGAGCCAGGCGCTCACGAGGCCGCGCCAGAGCGCCGGCGCGGCGCGAAGATCGAGGAAATCGAGCACGATCCGGCGGCCCTTGAGCGCGACGAAGGCCAGCAGCAGGGCGTTGCCGAGCAGCGGTCGCGTGACAATTGATGGAACCAGAACGGTTGCGAGCGCGAGGCCGATCAGCACGATCCAGGTGATGTCGAGACGATCCGGAATCATCAGCGCACGAGATATAGAATCGGAAATATGACGATCCAAAGCAGATCGACCATGTGCCAGAACGCGGTTCCGGTCTCGACGCTTGCCGGCCGGGCACCCCGGGAAACGACGGCCAGGATCACGATGCCGAGGCCGACATGCAGAAGATGGAATCCGGTGAGGAGGAAGTACAACGTGAAGAACGGGCTGGTCTCCAGGCCGTTTCCTGACGCGATCTCGCCGGCATATTCGAGCAGCTTGATCGCGATGAAGAGCGCGCCGAGCGCCATGGCGCCGAACAGCCAGCCGCGCGCACATCCCCTTGCGCCCGCCCGTGCTGCAGCCGTCGCCCGTGCGGCAGTCCAGCCACTGGTCACAAGCACGATGGTGTTGAGTCCCGCCAGATGCGCATCAAGCGTGGCCTGACCGGCCGCGAAGACCGCCGGGTGAAGCGCACGAGCGACGACGAACGCACCGAGGAACAGGCCGAAGGCGGCGAGTTCGCTGAAGATGAGCACCCACATCATGGGATCGCCGGGAAGATCTTCCAGGATTCCCCAGCCGGTGCCTTGTTGTTCGAAGTCCGTAGCCGACATCTGCCTTCCGCATCAAGTCGTCGGACAGATATCTCACCTGCGCGATTCCGACTTTGTCGCCGGACAAAGAGTGCGACCGGCCAGAGGCGCGTTTGCGCTGCCGCAACGTTCCGCCCGCCCTGCCGTCATAGGGTGGATATCATCCGGCGGTTCCGCGAAACGGCGAGCGAAAAGATGAGCGATGCACAAATCGGGCTGATGACCGCGACCCCCATCATCATCGTGTTCGCCCTCGCGCTCCGGCGAATGGGGGTCTTGTCGACCGTGGCAACGGTGTCGGCGGTGAGCCTTTCCGTCGCGATCGCGGCGGTGCTGTTCACGACGCAATCACCGCTGCCGTAATAAGGTAGGGCCGTAGGGTGGGTTAGCCGAAGGCGTAACCCACCTTATTTCCGCGCACGCGGGACGAAGTTGGTGGGTTACGCAGAGCAAACGCGCTTCGCGCATCTGCTCCGCTAACCCACCCTACGACAGCGCCGTTGCGGCTACCGCCGCTGGTTATACACGTCGATACACACCGCCCCGAGCAGCACCAGGCCCTTGATGACCTGCTGATAGTCGATGCCGATGCCGAGGATGGACATGCCGTTGTTCATCACGCCCATGATCATGGCGCCGACCACGGCGCCGCCGACCCGACCCACGCCGCCATAAGCTGAAGCGCCGCCGATGAAGCAGGCAGCGATGACGTCGAGCTCGAAGCCGAGCCCGGCCTTCGGAGTCGCGGTGTTGAGGCGCGCGGCGAAGACAAGGCCCGCGAGTGCGGCGAGCACGCCCATGTTGACGAAGGTGAAGAAGGTCAGGCGCTCGGTCTTGATGCCCGACAGCTTCGCCGCCTTCGCATTGCCGCCGACTGCATAGACCTGCCGACCGATCACGGTGCGACGGGTGACGAAGCCGTAGAGCGCGATCAACGCGGTCATGATCACCAGCACGTTCGGCAGGCCGCGATGCGAAGCGATCAGATAGGTGAAATAGAGCACGGCGCAGGCCAGCAGGACGCTCTTCCCCAGGAAGAACGCATAAGGCTCGACCTCGATGCCATGCAACTGCTCGCGCGACCGCCCCTTTGCGCTGGCATAGACGAGGCCGAGCGCGAGCACGGCGCCGATCAGCATGGAGGTCGGATGCAGCGTGCCGGCCTCGGGCAGAAGCTCCGGAATGAAGCCGGACGACAGCTTCTGGAAGGTTGCCGGGAACGGGCCGAGTGACTGGCCCTGCAGCACCGCGAGCGCGAGCCCCTTGAACACCAGCATGCCCGCCAGCGTGACGATGAAGGACGGAATGCCGAAATAGGCCACCCAGTAGCCCTGCGCCGCACCGATCGCCGCCCCCAGCAGCAGGCAGGCGATGAAGGCGAGCGTGTAGTCGACCTTGTAGGTCACCATCAGCACAGCGGCGACCGCGCCGACGAAGCCGGCGACCGAGCCGACCGAGAGGTCGATATGGCCGGTGACGATCACCAGAAGCATGCCCAGCGCCATGATGACGATGTAGCTGTTCTGAAGCACCAGATTGGTCAGGTTGAGCGGCTGCAGCAGCGTGCCGCCGGTCATCACCTGGAAAAACAACATGATCGCGATCAACGACATCAGCATGCCGTAGTTGCGCAGATTGTTCTTGATGAAGCTGCCGTGCCGGCGCTCCTCGGGCAGCGATACCGTCTTGTCGGTCATGGCTGCATTCCTCCCATTTCCGCGGCCGCAGGTGCGGCGTTCCCAATGTTTCGTTCGTTGCGCATGATGGCGCGCATGATCTTCTCTTGCGTCGCGTCCGCGCCCTTGAACTCGCCAACGAAGGCGCCCTCATTCATGACGCAGATGCGGTCGCAGATGCCGAGCAGCTCGGGCATTTCCGAGGATATCACCACGACGCCGCGGCCGGCTTCCGCCAGCTCGTTGATGATACAGTAAATCTCGTATTTGGCACCGACGTCGATGCCCCGCGTGGGCTCGTCCAGGATCAGGACTTTTGGGTCGGTCATCAGCCATTTCGACAGCACCACCTTCTGCTGGTTGCCGCCGGAGAGCTGACCGGTCTCCTGGTAGACGTCGGAGCAGCGGATGCGCATGCGGGTGCGATAGTCGCTGGCGACCTTCAGCTCGGCGATGTCGTCGATCACCCGGCCGGGCGCGACCTGGTCGAGGCTGGCGAGCGTGATGTTCTTGCGGACGTCGTCGGCCAGGATCAGGCCGAGCTGCTTGCGGTCCTCGGTGACATAGGCAAGGCCGGCGTCGATCGCCGCCGCGACGCTCGGCAGCACGATCTCCCGCCCCTCCAGCCGGATGGTGCCGCTGATATTGGTCCCCCAGGAGCGGCCGAACAGGCTCATGGCAAATTCGGTGCGTCCGGCGCCCATCAATCCGGCAATGCCGACGACCTCGCCGCGCCTGACGCCGAAATTGACATTCTTGATCACCTGCCGCTCGGGATGGATCGGGTGATAGACCGACCAGTTGGCGACGTCGAGCACGGGCTCGCCGATCTTGGCGCTACGCTCCGGGAAACGGTGCGCCATATCGCGATTGACCATGCTGCGGATGATGCGGTCTTCCTGGATCGGCTCGGCATGGCAATCGATGCTGTCGACGGTACGGCCGTCGCGCAGCACGGTGATGTGGTCGGCAACCTTGGCGACCTCGTTGAGCTTGTGCGAGATCAGGATCGAGCCGATGCCCTGCTCGCGGAAGGTCATCAGGCGTTCAAGCAGCGCGGCGCTGTCGGCCTCGTTCAGGCTGGCGGTCGGCTCGTCCAGGATCAGCATCCGCACCCGCTTGGACAGCGCCTTCGCGATTTCGACCAGTTGCTGCTTGCCGACGCCAAGATCGGTGATCAGCGTATCCGGAGATTCCTTCAGGCCGACCTGCGCCAGCAACTCCTGCGTGCGCCGGTACACCTCGTCGCGGTCGATCACGCCGAGCTTCGAGGGCGGATGCGACAGGAAGATGTTTTCCGCGATCGACATCAGCGGGATCAGCGCCAGCTCCTGGTGGATAATGATGATGCCGAGCGCCTCGGAATCGTTGATGTCGCGGAAGCGCCGCTCCTCGCCTTCGAAGACGATGGTGCCCTCGTAGCTGCCGTGCGGGTAGACCCCGCTCAGCACCTTCATCAGCGTCGACTTGCCGGCGCCGTTCTCACCGACGAGCGCGTGGATCTGCCCGGCGTGAACCGAGAAGTTGACGTCGCGCAGCGCCTGCACACCGGCAAAGCTCTTGCTGACGTTGCGCATCTCCAGCATGGCGGTCATGTGATCATACTCCTGAACGTCTCCGCGTCGTCATGGCCGGGCTTGTCTCGGCCATCCACGTGCAGCCGCCTGCGACGAAGGCGTGGATGCCCGGGACAAGCCCGGCCATGACGAGTTTGTGGACGCGCTTTTCGTCCCTCATCGAGAGTCCCCCTCTCCCCGCACGCGGGGAGAGGGAGAAGAAAGTTACTGGAACTGCGCCTTCTTGTAGTAGCCGCTGTCGACCAGGACCTTCTCCCAATTGTCCTTGTAGACCACGACCGGCTTGAGCAGGTAGGACGGCACGGTCTTGACGCCGTTCTCGTAGGTCTTGGTGTCGTTGACCGTGACCTGCTTGCCGGCGAGCGCGGCGTCGACCATGTCGGCGGTCACCTTGGCGAGGTCGCGGGTGTCCTTGAAGATGGTCGAATATTGGTCGCCGCGCAGCATCGCCTTGATCGAGGGCACCTCGGCGTCCTGCCCCGAAATGATCGGCATCGGCTGACCGGCGCTGCCATAGCCGACGCCCTTCAGTGACGAAATGATGCCGATCGAGATGCCGTCATAGGGCGACAGCACGGCATTGAGCTTCTTGTTGCCGTAGTAGGCGCTGAGCAGATTGTCCATCCGGGCCTGGGCGGTGGCGCCATCCCAACGCAGGGTCGCGACCTTGTCCATGCCCATCTGGCCCGAGGCGACGACGAGCTTGCCGCTGTCGATGTAGGGCTTCAGCACGCTCATCGCGCCGTTGTAGAAGAAGTAGGCATTGTTGTCGTCCGGCGAGCCGCCGAACAGCTCAATGTTGAACGGGCCCTTGCCTTCCTTCAGCCCAAGCCCCTGCTCGATCGATTGCGCCTGCAAGACGCCAACCTGGAAATTGTCGAAGGTCGCGTAATAGTCGACGTTCGGCGTGCCGCGGATCAGGCGGTCATAGGCAATCACGGTGATGCCTTTTGCTTTCGCCTGCTTGAGCACGTCGGACAGCGTCGTGCCGTCGATCGCGGCGATCACGAGCGCCTTCGCGCCCTTGGTCACCATGTTCTCGACTTGCGAGAGCTGGTTCGGAATGTCGTCCTCAGCGTATTGCAGGTCGGTGTTGTAGCCGCGCTCCTTCAGCACCTTGACCATGTTGTTGCCGTCGTCGATCCAGCGCGCCGACGACTTTGTCGGCATGGCGATGCCGACGGTCGCCTTGTCCTGGGCGGCAGCGGGAAGGCTTGTGGCCATCGTCGCAGCGCCCGCCAGCGCCAGTGCGAGGAATGCGGTCTTCAGTTTCAGCATGTTTCACTCCCTTGGGTGTCAGATTGTTTGTTCGTGTCGTCGAGAACGTGGTCGTGGGCTGCTTTCTTGTCTCCTATGCGAGCTTGACGTCGGGCTCCGCGCGACCGCGCGCGGAGGCCTCCAATAGAAAAGTGTAACCGGCTTGCGGATCGGCGGCGCGCGCGGCCGTGTCCATATCCTGCCAGGCGGAAGTGACGAGCAGACGCGACAGGCCGGGGCCGACGAAGGCCGGGCAACTCGCCTGCCGGGCCGGCACGCTGAGCGAGCGCAGGCGTTCACCTTGCGGAGAATAGACGTCAATCCGGCTCGCGCCCCAGCAGGCGTTCCAGATCTGCCCGTCGGCGTCGCACACCGAGCCGTCGAGACCGCCAATGCCGGTATGGCGCAGCAGCACCTCCGGCTCGCCGCGCGGCAGGCCAGTCGTGGGATTGAGCGGCACGGCATAGAGCACGGCGCGCGAAGTGTCGGTGAAATAGCCGGTGGCGCCATCCGGCGAGAAGCAGATCGAATTGGGGATGCTGATGCCGGGAAACAGCGTCGAGATCTTGCCGCGATGGAGCGCGTAGATCGCCCCAGCCTTCGGCTCGGCCTTCTTGCCCATGGTGCCGATCCAGAACGTGCCGGACTGGTGCACACGGCAATCATTGGAGCGCGTGGCGGGATTGTCCGCCTCGAGCGCAAGGAACAGCGTCATGGCGCCATCGGCGAGCTTGCGGATGTAAAGCCCGTCCTCGGCGACGATCAACTGCCGTTCGGCATCGATGCGCCCGAGCGCGCTCGCCATCCGGCCGAGCGCATGGACGCGGATGCTGCCACGGCCAAGTTGCGCCTCGAACAGCCGTCCCTCGCGGATGTCGAACCACCAGGCGGTATCGGTGGTCATGTCATAGGTCGGGCCCTCGCCGAGATGGCAAGGATCGTCCGAGAGAACGGAGGTGGGCACCTGCTCCATCATGGCGTCCTCACGGCAAAGCGATAGACCGTGTGATGGCGATAGACCTGGCCGGGATCGAGGCGCGGACTCGGAAAATCCGGCCGGTTCGGCGCATCAGGCCAAATGTGCGGCTCCAGGCACATGGCATCCGACTGCCGGATGAGCTTGCCGCCCTTCCCCAAAACCGTGCCGTCCAGATAATTGCCGGAATAGACCTGAAGGCCGGGCTGGTCGGTGAACAGCTCCATGATCCGCCCCGAGCGTGGCGCCTCCAGCCTTGCGGCGAGCGCGAGCTTGCCGTCGCGGCCGAGGCAATAGGTGTGATCGTAGCCCCTGCCGTTCTGCAATTGCTGGTCGCCCTGCCGGATGCGCTCGCCGACCGGCCGAGGCTCGCGGAAATCGAACGGCGTGCCGGCAACGCGACGCGGCGGCTCCGGCAACGGAATGGCGGTGGGATCGATCGCGAGGAAATGCTCGGCGGCAACCGTCAAGCGGTGGTCGAGGATGGAGGCACCTGACGTTGCGCCTTCGAGATTGAAGAAGCTGTGGTTGGTCAGGTTGACGATGGTCGGCCGGTCGGTGCGCGCTTCCATACTCAGCGACAGCTCGGAGGGGCCGGTGACGCGATAGGTCAGGCGGACATCGAGCTGGCCGGGATAATGCTCCTCCCCGTGCGGACTCGTATAGGCGAGCGTCACTGCGGGCGCGGCGCCCTCGTCGAGCTCAACGATCTCCCAGAGCTTGCGGTCGAATCCATCGAGACCGCCGTGCAGTGCATTCGGCCCGTTGTTGACGGCAAGCTGCACCGTCTCGCCGTCAAGCGAAAACTGTCCCTTGGCGATGCGGTTGGCGTAGCGGCCGACGGTGGCGCCGAAGAACTTTCGTTCCGCGAGATAGCCGGTGAACGCGTCATGGCCGAGCACGACGTCGTCATGGCCGCCCTTCGCATCGGGCGCGATCAGCGCCTGAAGCACCGCACCATGGGTGATGATTCGCGCTTCGAACCCGCCTGCCCCTCGCAGCACAATGCGCTCGACATCGCGGCCGTCCGGCAGTCTTCCGAAGACGTCTTTTTCGATTGTTGAGCCAGCCATGTCTAATCCACGAACGGTTCGACAATTGTGCGCTTGCCGAGCAGGAAGGCGTCGGCGACGAGACGTAGCGGTGTCAGATCGACGTCGCTTGCGCCGGTCGCCGCGAGCTCGACGAAGCGCCGGTAGAGCCCGCGATATTCCTCATCGGGGGCTTCGGCAAGAACCTTGTCGTCAATGGCCATGCGCGCACCCCCGCTGGACAAGGTCATCCGGCCGCGATCAGTATCGACGACGATATCCCAGCTTTGCGGCCCGGTCTGGCGAAAGTCGAACTCGGCGGTCACAGGCAGGCCGCCAATGTCGGTCAGGGTCAGGTTCGCAGCGATCGGCGCCTGGCGGTTGGCGGGAAAGGCAAGCTCGGCCGCGGTGACGAACACCGGCCTGGGCAGGATTTTGGTCAGGATCGACAACGCGTTGATGCCGGGATCGAACACGCCAAGTCCGCCTGGTTCCCAGATCCAGCTCTGACCGGGATGCCAGACGCGGACATCCTCCTTCCAGCTGATGTGCACCGATTTGATGCGTCGCTCGGCGAGCCATTGTCGCGCGGGCTCGACCGCCGGCGCATGGCGCGAATGCCAGGTCGCAAACAGCGTTCGCTTTGCCTCCGCCGCCAATTCGATCAGCGGATCGAGCTCGACCACGCCGGCGCCCGGCGGTTTCTCCAGCATGACATGCTTGCCGGCAGCGAGCGCCGCGGCCGCCTGCGCGCGCCTCACCTGCGGCGGCGTGCAGAGCGACACGGCGTCGATCGGCGGGCCTTTCTCCAGCAGTTCCTCGATGGTGGCGAAGTGGGGCAGCCCCGGCAGCGAAGCATTGCGGCTGGCAATCGCCGACAGCGTCGCGCCCGGCACCGCGGCAATTGCGCCGACGTGCTGGTCACGCGCGATCTTGCCGAAGCCGACGATGGCGATGCGAAGTTCCGTCACGATCCCTCTCCAGATTCGGCCGATGGCACCGTCTCGGCCGCTGCGGTCTCGATGACCGTATCTTCATGGCGGTGCATGCCGTTGTGAATGACGAAGACCATCGCCTCCGAGGCGGCCTCGGGATCGCCCGCCGCGATCGCATCGACGATGTTCTGGTGCCACAGCAGCACCGTGTCGCGGTCCTCCGGCTCGACCGGGGCGCTGAGCAGGAACGACGTCCTCAGCGCCGCTTCGATGACATGGCCGATCGAGCGCATGAACAGATTGCCGGAGGCGCGCGCCACCCCGACGTGAAGCGCGAGGTCGGCATCGGCAAAGCCGACCGAGTCGGACGCTTCGTGTCGCATCAGCTCCATGCTTTGCCGGAGTTCGGCAAGATCCCGCTCGGACCGCCGCGTTGCCGCCAGCATCGCCGCGCGCGGCTCGACCGCAAGTCGGATCTCGGCGAGATCGTTCAGGAAACGCTTGTCGATGCCGGCGTCCAGATGCCAGGCCAGCACGTCGGCGTCGAACATGTTCCAGGCGCCACGCTCGCGCACGACGGTGCCGACGCGCGCCTTGGTGGTGAGCAGCCCCTTGGCGACGAGGGTCTTCACGCTCTCGCGCAGCACCGGCCGCGACACGCCGAACATCGCAATCATCTCGGCGTCGCCCGGCAGGCGCGTCCCCTCCGCGTAACGTCCGGCGATGATGTCGATGCCGATCGAGCGGGCGACCTCCGCATGGTTGGAGTGGGCCCGCCGCGTCGGGATGATGACGATGCGCGAGGTCATGTGGTGGCTCCTGCGCTCTTCGTCGCCGGCCGGCGCGCGAGCGCGACCAGCCCCTGCTGCAAGGCGATGAAGGCGAACAGCAGGATTCCGGTCGCGATCTTGGTCCACCAGCTCGACAGCGTGCCGTCGAAATTGATGTAGGTCTGGATCAGCCCCTGGATCAGCACGCCGAGGAAGGTGCCGATCACCGAGCCCTGCCCGCCCGTGAGCAGGGTGCCGCCGATCACGACGGCGGCGATGGTGTCGAGCTCGACGCCGACGGCCGAGAGCGAATAGCCGGCGCTGGTGTAGAAGGAGAAGACGATGCCGGCGATGCCCGCCAGCAGGCTCGACAGCATGTAGATCTTCACCGTCATCTTGCCGACGGCAACGCCCATCAGGCTTGCGGTCGCCCGGCTGCCGCCGAGCGCATAGACGTTGGCGCCGAACCGGGTGAGATGCAGCAGCAGGGCGCCGCCGATCACGATCGCGAGCATGATGATCGCAATCGCCGTCAATCGCCCCCCGCCGGGCATCCGCAGCGCGAAATCGGACACGGTGGAATAGACCGGCGCCGTGATCGGCACCGATTCAGTGGAGAGCAGGAAGCTCGCGCCGCGCGCCAGGAACATGCCGGCAAGCGTCACGATGAACGGTGGCAAATCGAAGACGTGGATCACGGCGCCCATCGCCGCACCGAAGGCCGCCGAGAGCACGAGAATGGCGACGAAGGCGACCAGCGGCGGCATGCCCCAGCGCTCGATCGCGAGCGCGACGAACACGGTGGTGAAGCCTATCACCGAGCCGACCGACAGATCGATGCCGCCGGAGATGATGACGAAGGTCATGCCGGTCGCGACGATGCCGAGGAAGGCGTTGTCGGTGAGGAGATTGCCGACGACGCGGGTCGATGCGATGTTGGGAAACTGCACCGCGCAGGCCGCGAAGCCCGCGACCAGCACGATCGCCGTAATGAGGGCAGGCGGCAAGCCTCTCATGCTTTCGTCCTCCGCAGCCGCGTCACCACACCGGCAATGCCGGGCAGCTTCGGCGATTGCAGCAGCAGCACCGCGAGCACCACCACCGCCTTGACCAGCAGGTTGAACTCCGGCGGATAGCCGGACAGCAAAATGCCGGTGTTCATGGTCTGGATGATCAGCGCGCCGAGCACGGCCAGCACGAGGCTGAAACGGCCGCCGAACAGCGAGGTGCCGCCGATCACCACGGCCAGGATCGCATCGAGCTCGAGCCAAAGGCCGGCATTGTTGGCATCCGCTCCCATGATGTCGGCGGCCGCGATCACGCCCGCGAGGGCGGCGCAGACGCCGCACCAGACATAGACCGACAGGATCATCGCACGGGTGCCAACGCCGGCAAGCTCGCTCGCGCGCGCATTTCCGCCCGTCGCCTCGATCAGAAGACCGAGCGCCGAGCCGCGCACCACCGCGCCGGTGAGGATTAGCATGCCCAGGGCGATCACGACCGGGACCGGCAGGCCGAGCACCGAGCCATTCCCGAGCCAGACCAGGTCTGGCGAACTGAAGGTGACGATGCGCCCTTCGGTGATGAGCTGGGCGATGCCGCGCCCTGCCACCATCAGGATCAGCGTCGCCACGATCGGCTGCATGCCCAGCACGGCGACGAGAAATCCGTTCCACAATCCGCAGACGAGCCCGGCACCAAGGGCAGCCGCGAGCACCACCGGCAGGCCGTGTGTGTCGGCAAGGCTCGCCGCGATTGCGCCTGAGATCGCCATCACCGCGCCGACCGACAGATCGATGCCGCGCGTTGCGATCACCAGCACCATGCCCAGCGAGAGCAGCGCCACCGGCGTGCCGCGGTTGAGCACGTCGATCAGGCTACCGAAGAGACGGCCGTCCTGCAGGCGCAGGTCGAAGAATTGCGGCGACACCATGCGGTCGACCGCGAGGATGACGATCAGCGCCAGGATCTGGGCAAGGCCGCGGCGCGGCAGCAGCGCTGTCATGCGTGGGCCTCATGCGCAACCGCAGCGCCATCGGCTGCAATGGCTGCGAGAATGTTGCCGACGTCGATCGCCTCGCCCGCGAGCTCCTCGACATGGGCGCGGTCGCGCAACACGACGACGCGGTCCGAATAGGTCACGATCTCGTCGAGCTCGGAGGAGATCACGAGCAGCGACAAGCCGTCGTCGCAGAGCTCGCGGATCAGGCGGATGATCTCGGCATGCGCCCCGACGTCGATGCCGCGGGTCGGCTCGTCCAGCACGAGGAGCCGCGGCGAGGTCGCAAGCCACCGCGCCAGCAGCACTTTCTGCTGATTGCCCCCGGACAACAGGCCGACGGGACGTTCGGGATCAGCCGGACGGATGTCGAGCATCTTGACATAGCGGCGCGCGATCTCGTCCTGCTCGCGGCGCGACAGCGGCCGATGCAGGCCACGCTTGGCCTGAAGCGCGAGCACGATGTTCTCGCGCACGGTGAGCTCGGCGACGATGCCGTCGGTCTTGCGCTCCTCCGGGCAATAGCCGAAGCCATGACGAACGCCGTCGCGGGGCGACTGCAGCCGGACCGGTGCGCCCTCCACCCTCACCTGCCCGCGATCGGCGCGCTCGGCGCCGAACACGAGCCGCGCCGTCTCGGTGCGGCCCGAGCCGAGCAGGCCGGCAAGGCCAACGACCTCGCCATGGCGCAGCTCGAGATTGAACGGCGCGACATAACCGACCTTGCCGTAACCCTCGAAGCTCGCGCAGACCTCGCGCGCTTGATGTTCACTCGCCGCCGCCCGTTCGCTGGTGGTCTCCGCCAACTCGCGGCCGAGCATCATTCGGATCAGCTCGAGCCGCGGCAGCGAGGCGGTCTCGCGCTCGCCGACCAGGCGGCCATTGCGCAAGACGGTGATGCGGTCGGAGATCTCGTAGACCTGGTCCAGAAAATGGCTGACGAAGACGATGCCGATGCCGCGCTTCGTCAGTTGCCGCATGATGCCGAACAGGATCTCGACCTCGTGACGGTCGAGGCTCGCGGTCGGCTCGTCCAGAATCAGCACCCGCGCGGAGAGATCCACCGCGCGGGCGATCGCGGTGACGTGCTGCACGGCCACCGAATAGCTGCCGAGCGGTGCGGCGACGTCGATGTCAAGACCGAAATCCGCGAGCAGCGCCTTGGCGCGACGCCGCATCTCGCCTTCGCGCACGATGCCGAAGCGCATCGGCTGGCGGTCAAGAAACAGGTTCTGCGCCACGGAGAGGTTCGGCAGCAAATTGACTTCCTGGTAGACGGTGGCGATTCCCGCGGCCACCGCGGCCTTGGCCGAGCGCGGCGCGATGTCTTCACCACCGATTCGGACAACGCCGGCATCGCGCGGGAACACGCCAGTGACGACCTTGATCAGCGTCGACTTGCCGGCACCGTTCTCGCCGAGCAGCGCGTGGATTTCGCCGGCGCGCAGCGTGAAGTCGACCTCCTGCAGCGCGCGCACGGCGCCGAAGCTCTTGCTGATCCCGCGCACCTCCAGGAGAGGAGGAGCAGAATCGGGGCTGTTCTCCATGGCGACGTCACTCCCACCGGCGCCCGCCGACCTTGCGGACACCCAGCCTATTCGTTCGCGCAGCGGTTGCGAAGAGGGGTGCCGGACCGCAAGGCGCGGTCCGGCGAAGCCCGCTTCAGTAACCCAGACCCTTCTTGCTGTCGTAGATCTTCTGCGGATCATCGGCGGCTGTATAGAGCTTGGATTCGGTCTGGATCCACTTCGGCGGAACCGTGCCCTTGTCCTTGAAGGCCGCGACGACATCGAGCGCCGGCCCCGCCATGTTCGGCGTCAGCTCGACCGTGGCGTTGGCTTCGCCGGCGACCATCGCCTTGAAGATGTCGGGCACCGCGTCGATCGAGACGGTGAGGATGTCCTTGCCGGGCTTGAGGCCGGCCTCTTTCATCGCCTGGATCGCGCCGACCATCATGTCGTCGTTGTGCGCATAGACCGCGCAGATCGACTTGCCGCCGCCTTCGGCCTTGATGAAGCTCTCCATCACCTCCTTGCCCTTGGCGCGGGTGAAGTCGCCGGTCTGGCTGCGCACCACCTTCAGGTTCGCGTGCTTGGCGATGGCGGTATCGAACCCCTTCTTGCGGTTGGTCGCGACACTGGCACCGACGGTGCCTTGCAATTCGACGATGTTGCAGGGCTTGCTGCCGACGGTCTTGGCGAGCCAGTCGCCTGCCACTTCGCCTTCATGCACGCTGTCCGAGGTGACGGCGGTGAGATAGAGCTCCTTGCCGGAGGGATCGATGTCGCGGTCGAGCAGCACGACCGGGATCTTGGCCTCCTTGGCTTCCTTCAGCACCGAATCCCACCCCGTCGAGACGACCGGCGCGAGGAAGATCGCATCGACGTTCTGCGCGATGAAGGAGCGGATCGCCTTGATCTGGTTCTCCTGCTTCTGCTGCGCGTCGGCGATCTTGAGATTGACCTGGCGCTTGGCGGCCTCCTGCTTGGAAACCGAAGTTTCGGCTGCGCGCCAGCCGGATTCCGATCCGATCTGCGAGAAACCGATGGTGAGCTGGCCGGCATTGGCGGGCAACGCGAGCAGCAGCGCGGCGGTGGCGCTGGCCGCAAAGAGGGCTTTGAGGATCATCAGGCGTGTCTCCCAAAAGATGTTATCCGGGGCGCCAATTGGTAGCATGGCACCCGCAGGCCGTCCCTTTGAGGCGGCGGAAGGCACTATTTCATGGAAGATCGGTTCCGACTAGTCATATTATTTGACTATTTGGTGGAAAAGCGCGTCAGGGGCAGCGCGCGGCTCTATAACACGCCAAGCGCGACTTTATTACAGTTATGCAACGAGAAGATGAACGCAGTCGTGTGGGGTGGTGGGACAGCCGCCGTCATGGCCGGGCTTGTCCCGGCCATCCACGTCTTGCCGCGCGGCACGAAGAACGTGAATGCCCGGGACGAGCCCGGGCATGACGACTTCCGTAAATTCGCTAGGCGAGCTGGGACTGGAGCGAGCTAGATCAGCTTGCGCTGCGCCAGGTTCTTCATCAGCGCGCCGATGCCGAAGGTCCAGGGCTCGCACTCGTCGCTGGTGCGCATGCGGTTGACGAGCTTGCCGAGCTGGGGCGCGGCGATCGTGACGATGTCGTCGCGCTTGTGGGTGAAGCCCTGCCCCGGCGCATCGCGATCCTTCACGGGCGCGAACATCGTCCCGAGGAACAGCACGAAGCCGTCGGGGTATTGATGGATCTTGCCGATGGTCTGCGCGACGAGGTCGGTCGGGTCGCGGCTGATCTTGCTGATCGAGGAATGGCCGTCGAGAACGAAGCCGTCCGTGCCCTTCACGTTCAGGCTGATGTCGAGCTTGCGCGCATCGTCGAGCGTGAAGGTGTCGTCGAACAGGCGCAGCAAAGGGCCGATCGAACAGGAGGCGTTGTTGTCCTTGGCCTTCGACAGCAGCAGCGCCGAGCGGCCCTCGAAGTCGCGCAGATTGACATCGTTGCCGAGTGCACCGCCGACGATCTTGCCGCGGCTGGAGACGAACAGCACGAGCTCAGGCTCGGGATTGTTCCAGGTTGATTTCGGGTGCAGGCCCGCATCCATGCCGGTGCCGACGGAGGACATGGTCGGGGCTTTGGTGAAGACCTCGGCATCGGGGCCGATGCCGACTTCGAGATACTGGCTCCAGGCGTTCTGATCGATCAGCACCTGCTTCAGGTGCATGGCCTGATCGGAGCCCGGCTTGAGCTTCGACAGATCGTCGCCGATCAGCCGCGTCACCTCCTTGCGGATCGCCTCGGCCGATGCCGGATTGCCCTTGGCGCGCTCCTCAATCACACGCTCCAGCATCGAGATGGCGAAGGTGACGCCGGCCGCCTTCAGGGTCTGGAGATCGACCGGGGCGAGCAACCAAGGCTTCTTCGGATCACGCCCATCGGGTGCCGTGTTGGCCACGATGGCGTCGAGATCGCCGATGCGCTCGCCCTTCGTCGAGCTGAGCGCCTTGGCCGGATCGTCTTCCTCACACAGTGCGCTGACGGTCGGAAATCTTGCCGTGACGTCGAACACGCCATCACCGCGCACGGCAACGACGGCAGGACCGTTCACCTGCGGCAGCCAGACGCGGCCGACCAGCGTCCCTTTCGTTCCATCCTCGGGGAGAAGATCCTTCACCGTCAATGTCGTCATGGCCGCGCCCTCGCTGTTTCTAAGGACCAGCTGCTTTTGCAGCCGCCGATCCCATTGGCGAAGACCAATAAACGTCTGGCGGGGGAAGTCCAGAGCGGCCGCGAACAGCCGCTATGTCCCCGCCCGCGCCTTTCGCGCCGCGATCTGCTGCAGCGCCCAACGCGCATTCTTGCGGACATCGGGATCGGGATCGTCAGCGATCACGGCGAGGAACGCCTCGCCGTCGGGATGGGCGATTTCGCCGAGCGCGGCGGCCGCTTCCTTGCGCAGGTTGGCCTGGTCGTGATTGACGCAGTTGCCGATCGGCCGCACCGCACGTTCGATCTTCATCCTCCCGAGACTGCGGATCGCTTTCAGCCGCACCTGCCAGAACTCGTCCGCGAGGCAAGCGACGAGCTGATCCGCCGCGATCGTGCCATTGACGTTTAGACCCAGCGTCTCCGCGGCCATCTCACGCACCATCCAGTCCGAATCCTTCAGCGCACGGGTGATGGTCTCGGCCGCCGGCTTCATCTGCGAGAACGCCAGCGCGCTCACGGCGGCACGGCGGACATGGGCGTCGGGATCGTTGATCAGCGCGGTCAGCGCGGGGATGGATTCCTCCAGCTTGAGGAAGCCGATCACGCCGATCGCCTGCACGCGCACGGCGGCGTCAGTGTCCTGAAGCGCTTCCAGCGCCGGCTTCAGCGTGTCCTTGCACCGCAATTCCTTGAGCGCACGCAGCGCGCCCATGCGGACGAAGGCGTGGGCGTGCCGGACCAGGGGCAGGATCACGTCTGCGCAGGCAGGATCCTTGAACTCGGCCATGCTGTCGGCCGCGGCCGCCGCGACGATCCTTTCAGGGTCGACAAGCAGCTTGACCAGCGCGCTTGCGGCCTCGGGCCCGTCGAACTCGCCGAGCGCCATCGCCACTTGCTGGCGCACGCCGGCGTCGGGATCGGCCACCATGTTGGCGAGATGCGCGACGGCTGCGGGATCGCCGGAATGGCCGAGCGCGATGATGGCGACGCGGCGTTCGGCGGGATCGGCCGCCTGGAGGCGCTCGTCGGCGTCCTCCAAATCGTCGTAGGATTCGAACGGGCTCGACATGATCACCTCAACAAATAGGGAATGTTGACGGTGACGGCGCCGGTCGGGCAATCTGCCTCGCAGGGCATGCAGTACCAGCACTCATCATAGGCCATGTAGGCCTTGTTGGTCATGTCGCTGATGCGCAAAACGTCGAGCGGGCAGACGTCGACGCAGACGGTGCAGCCCTTGTCCGCAATGCATTTGGCGTCGTCGACGACCACCGGAACCGATGTCTGATAGGACGCGAGAGGCATTTGATGTCTCCTGTTGCTTATGCGCGGTGGATCAGGCGGAGGCGCGGATGCGCTGCTTGTCGTAGAGATCTTTCTCGTCGTCGGCGATCGGCACGACATAGGGCTCGACCGCGCGCTTCGCGCTGGTCATCTTGCCGTCCTGCTTGCTCAGAAGGGTGTGGCAGAACCAGTTCTGGTTGTCCTTCTCCGGAAAGTCGGTGCGCCAGTGATAGAGGCCCCAGCGGCTTTCCTCGCGGTAGAGCGAGGCGTGCGCGGCCATGTCGGCGCAGTCCATGATCGACTGCACTTCGAGCGCGCGGAGCAGCTCGTGCGCGTTGCGCGCGATCATGCGCTCCTGCATGTCCTCCCGCGCCTCGGCGAGGCGGCGCATGCCGAGCTCGTATTTGCGCGTGACTTTCGGCGGCTGGAGATAATCATTGACCAGACGACGGGTCTTGTATTCGACCTGGTTGGGCGGAATGCCGTCCTCGCGCTTCGTCGGCGCCATCACGCGGTCGCGCTCCATCGCGACATCGGCCGCATCAAACTCCGCGAAATCATGGCTGTCGGCGAAATCCATCGCGTCGATGCCCGCGACCGAGCCGTTGGTGAAAGCGCCGAGCATGTAATTGTGCGGCACGCTCGCCATGTCGCCGGCGGCGTAGAGACCGGGCACGGTGGTGCGCGCATTGTCATCGACGAACACGCCGGAGGCACTATGGCCCGAGCAGAAGCCGATCTCGGAAATGTGCATCTCGATCGACTCGCTGCGGTAGTCGACGCCCCGTCCTTGCTGGAACAGCCCGCGCGTCGGCCGCTCCACCTTGTGCAGCGTGGATTCGATCTCCGAGATGGTGTCCGGATGCAGATGCTTGAGCTGAAGGAACACCGGGCCCTTGCCGGACAAGAGCTCGTTGTAGAACTCCAGCATCATCTGGCCCGACCAGTAGTCGCATTCGATGAAGCGCGATCCCTCGTTATTCGCCGTATACGCGCCGAAGGGACCGGCGACATAGGCGCAGGCCGGGCCGTTATAGTCCTTGATCAGCGGATTGATCTGGAAGCATTCGAGGTTCGCGAGCGCGGCGCCGGCATGATAGGCCATGGCGTAGCCGTCGCCGGAATTGGCGGCGTTCTCATAAGTGCCGAACATGTAGCCCGAGGTCGGCAGGCCGAGGCGGCCGGCGGCGCCCATGCAGAGGATTACGGCCTTGGCCTTGATCACCAGCATCTCGGCAGTACGGGTGTTGACGCTCACCGCGCCGGCGATGCGGCCGTCCGACGATTTCAGCAGCCGCGTCGCCATGTAGCGGTTGGAGATCAGGATGCGGGCGCGGCGGAGCTGGCGATAGAGCGCCTTTTTCACGGTCTCACCGTTCGGCATCGGCAGCACATAGGTGCCGATGTGGTGCACCTTCTTGACGGCGTAGTCTCCGTTCTCGTTCTTCAGGAATCGGATGCCGAAGCTGTCGAGCTCCTCGATGATCTTGTAGCAATTCTGGGCGTATTTATAGACCGCCTTCTGGTCGACGATGCCGTCATTGGCGATGGTGATTTCCTTGGTGTACTGCTCCGGCGTCGCATAGCCGGGGATGACGGCGTTGTTCAGCCCGTCCATGCCCATCGAGATCGCGCCGGAGCGCTTGACGTTGGCCTTTTCGAGCAGGACGACGTTGGCCTTCGGGTTCTTCAGCTTCGCCTTCAGCGCCGCCATCGGGCCGGCCGTGCCGCCGCCGATCACCAGCACATCGCAGGAAACCTCCGAAAGTCCGTCGACGATCTGATCTAGTGCCATCACTTGCTCCTGGTTCGCCGATCCCGGCGCCTTTGCGTCAGAGTTGTTCAGAGGGCTTCGCGGCGATAGCAATTAGTTGTCGCCGGAGCGCGATTTGCGCCTCAGCGCTCGACAAAGGCCTTCTCGATCACGAAATGGCCGGGCCGGCTGTGATTGCCCTCGACGAAGCCGCGCGCCGAGAACATCGCGTGAAGCTCTTCCAGCATCGCGGGGCTGCCGCACAGCATGATGCGGTCGGTCTCGATATCGAGGCCTGATAGCCCGACGTCCTCGAACAGCTGGTTCGAGGCGATCAGATCGGTGATGCGGCCGCGGTTCCGGAACGGCTCGCGCGTCACGGTCGGGTAGTAGACCAGCTTGTCGCGGATCAGCGGTCCGAAGAATTCGTGGTCGCGCAGGCTTTCGACGACATTTTCGCCATAGGCGAGCTCGGGGACCTGGCGGCAACCATGGGCGAGCACGATCGTCTCGTAATTCTCGTAGACGTCGGGGTCCTTGATCAGGCTGGCGAAGGGCGCAAGGCCCGTGCCTGTCGAGAGCAGCAGCAGGCGCTTTCCCGGAATGAGATTGCCCGTGATCAGCGTGCCCGTCGCCTTGCGGCCGACCAGGATGATGTCGCCTTCCCGGATCTTCTGCAGGCGCGAGGTCAGCGGGCCGTCCTGCACCTTGATCGAGAAGAATTCGAGCGCCTCCTCGTGGTTGGCGCTGGCCATGCTGTAGGCGCGCGTAAGGGGCTTGCCCTCGACCTCGAGCCCGATCATCGCGAACTGGCCGTTCTGGAAGCGGAAGCCGGGATCGCGCGTCGCGGTGAAGCTGAACAGGGAATCGGTCCAGTGTCGAACCGACAGAACCATTTCCTTCTGAAAGGCACTCATGATCTCTCCTTCTCGATGACGCCAAGGTCAGGGCAAGAGAAGAGTCCGGCAATTCGGAAGTGGGTTTCCCGGTCGATTAGTTTCCCATTTCGCGGGGCGGTGATCGAACTGAGCGCGGTGGCCGAGCCCGCGCCGGCAATTAGTTGCTATTCGTGCACGCCCCCGTCGACATAGATAGAAGGCGGAGGTTCGTCATGACCATGACCGCATTGGTGGCGCCGACCGTGGCCGACTATGAAGCCAGCGCCGATCTGGCCGCGCTTCTCGTCCGCACCACGCAGGACGATGCGCTGAGCGTGTCCGCCGAAACACTCCGCCTCTCCTGCAAATGCGCCCACTGCACCCGCGCCCGGTTCGACGGCCGCTTCCCGGCAACGTTTCCAGGAATTGCAATCACCGAGATCGGCGATCTCGGCTACGGGCTGAACATCTCGTTCTCGGACGGGCATAACCGGGGAATCTATCCGAAGCCGTATCTGCTGAGCCTGGCGGGGCGATAAGGGGCGCGAACGCCCCTCCCTGCTCCGCTGTCATTCCCCGCGAAAGCGGGGAATCCAGTACGCCGCGGCCCTTCCGTATCCCACTGACGTCTCTGGAATACTGGGTCGCCCGGTCCCGGCTCCGCTAAGGCTACGCCGAGGCCCACACGAGTGCTCGGCACGCCGAAGCTTCAGCGAAGGCGGCAAGCCGGGCGACGACGGCGGAGTGAATCTGGCACGGACATTGCTCTTCTTTAGAACGATTTGAACGTTCCGGAGGCAGGTGATGTTGCAGGCGGCGAATGCGGTTCGCGGGGCCGTTCCCCCGGCAGTCCGGCCCGCGGGCAGCTCCTCGCTGCTGCTCACCGAGAACCAGCAATGGATCGGCGGACCGCCGCCGCTGATGGACAAGCTGTCGCCGCGCGAGCGGGAACTGGTGCTGAAACAGGGACGGCGAAAAGTGCTGAACCGCGGCCAGACCCTGTTCAACCAGGGCGGCAAGCATGACGGCATCTGGCTGATCGAGAGCGGCCGCATCCGCGTGTTCTACACCTCGCCGCAGGGGCGCGAGATTACGCTCGCCTATTGGCATGTTGGCAATTTCGTCGGCGGCCCCGAAGTGTTCGAAGGCACCGTGCACCAATGGTCGGGCGTCGCCTCGAGCAATTGCAGCGTCGTGCACCTGCCCGGCAAGGAACTGCGGTCCCTTGCCGCCGAGATCCCGAACCTTGCCATCGGCCTGATCGAGGGCCTGACCTTCAAGGGCAAATGCTATTCGGCCCTGGCGCAGATGCTGGGGACGCGCTCGATCACGCAGCGCCTTGCGCATCTGCTCTTGCATCTCGTCGAGCTCTACGGCGTCGACGACGCCGACGGCACCGTGATCGCGGCGGCTTTCACCCACGCCGACATCGCCCACATGGTCGGCGCCACCAGGCAGTGGGTCACCATCAGCCTGAAGCGCATGCAGGAAAAGGGAATCGTGCAGACCAAGCGGTCGCAGATCGTGGTCTGCCGGACCGACGTGCTGGAGGAGATGCGCGGTCTCGCATCCGACTAGACGAATTTGCGACCAAGGCCGGTGCACAGGCAAGCGGCTTTATAGTGCAGGACTGCCCAAGGAGTATGCAATCACCTTATTCCCGGCAACTAATCGACTGCGGTCATCATTCCGGATTTGCCCTGCCCCCGCCCTCACCCAATCATGGCAACCACAGCACATCCAACCGAATGAGGATGAGAATGGTCCGCCATCTTCCCACGCTCTCGATCGCGATGTCGGTGACGTCGCTGGCGCTACTGGTCACGCAGCCGGCCTCGGCGGAAACCGTCACGCTCGGTATCGGAACGCAGGACACCACGACCAATACGGTGACTGCCGGCGTCGTCATCCGCCAGCTCCATCTTCTGGAAAAATATCTGCCCAAGGACGGGAAATACGCCAACATCAAGTTCGCGCTGGAGTGGCAGAACTTCACTTCAGGTCCGCCTGTCACCAATGCGATGATGGCGAACAAGCTGCAGATCGGCATGATGGGCGACTATCCCCTGATCGTGAACGGCTTCACCTTTGAGAGCAACCCCGAGAGCAAGAGCCGGCTGATGGGCATCGCCGCCTACAGCCTGTCCGGCTCGGGCAATGGCATGGTGGTCCACAAGGATTCGCCCTACTACGACCTCGCTGATCTCAAGGGCAAGCTTGTCAGCGTTCCCTTCGGCTCCGCCGCGCACGGCATGGTGCTGAAGGCGATGCAGGATCGCGGCTACGCATCGGACTTCTTCCAGCTCGTCAGCCAGAGCCCCGAGGTCGGCTCGACCAATCTCCAGGAGAAGAAGATCGACGCGCATGCCGACTTCGTCCCCTTCGCCGAGCTGCTGCCGTTCCGCGGCTTCGCGCGAAAGATCTTCGACGGCGTCGAGACGAACTTGCCGACCTTCCACGGCATCGTGGTCCGCACCGACTTCGCGGAAAAATACCCGGAGGTCGTCGTCGCTTATTTCAAGGCGCTGATCGCCGCCAATCAGTGGTTGCGCAACAATCCCAAGCTGGCCGCCGAAAAAATCCAGGAATGGACCGGCATCAACAAGGAGGTCGTCTACATCTTCCTGGGGCCGAGCGGCAACATGACCACCGATCCCACGATCAAGCCGGCGCTGATCGATGCGGCCACGACCGACGTCAAGGTGCTGCAGAATCTCGGCCGCATGAAGGAGTTCGATCCGAAGAAATGGGTCGACGACAGCTACATCCGCAAGGCCTATGCCGAGATGAAGCTCGACTACGACGCACAGCTTGCCAGCACGAACAATTACGAGATCTCCGGCGAAGATGCCTTCTGCAAGAAGCCGATCGCCGATCCGCGCAAGGCCGGCGAGGTCTGGGTGGATGATGCGGGCATCATGCCCTTCTCGTCCGCAGCCTGCACCCTCGGGGCTTACGCCGACTACAAGGCCAAGGGCAAGAAGATCAACGTCGCCTATGTCTTCGACACGACGCGCGGCATCAAGCTGTTCGCCGACCAGGCGTTCTTCGCGGTCGGCAACGGCGAGGTCGCCCCGTTCCTTCTCAAGAAGGACGCCGAAGCCTACGCCGCCAAGGTCGGCGGCAAGGTGCTCGGCTTCGACGACGCGGTGAAGGCCGCCGTCGGCGGAGGCAAAACGTGAGCAGTCCCGCCCTCCTCAGACATCCCGAGGACAGCATGCCGGCAACAGCCGTCGCAGAGGCCGGACCTTTGCCCGCCGTGATCGCCCAGCCTACGACGCCGCCTTCCTTTGGCACACTCGCGCTGCGCTGGTACCGGCTCAATCGGGCCGGGCTGCGCGCGACCGCGATCGGCGTGATTTCGCTGCTCGCCTTCCTGCTGGTCTGGCACCTGCTCACGACCTATCGCGTCGTGTTCTTCGTGCGATTCACCAACGTGCCCTCCCCGCTTGCGGTCTATGCAAGCTTCACCAAGGCGATCCACGATCCCAAATTCCTCATGCACATCGTGCTGAGCTGCCGGCGCATCTTCATCGGCTTCTCGCTCGCCGCCATCGTCGGCGTGCCGCTCGGTCTGATCATGGGCCGCTTCAAGTTGGTGCACGAGATCATCTTCCCGGTCGCGGAAGTGCTGCGGCCGATCCCGGCGATCGCCTGGGTGCCGATGGCGATCATGCTATGGCCGACCAACGAGCAGAGCATCGTCTTCATCACCTTCCTCGGCTCGTTCTTCCCGATCCTGGTCAACACCCTGCACGGCATGTCGCTGGTCGATCCCGTGCTGGTGCGCGCCGCGCAATGTCTCGGCGCGCGCGAGCGCTCGATCTTCCGCGAGGTGTATTTTCCGGCCTCGCTGCCGCACATCTTCACCGGCCTCACGGTCGGCATGGGCGTCGCATGGGTGTCGCTGATCGCCGCCGAGATGATCTCGGGTCAATACGGCATCGGCTACTTCACCTGGGAAGCCTATTCGCTGGTCCAGTACGCCGACATCGCGCTCGGCATGATCGCGATCGGCGTGCTCGGGCTCGGATCGAGCGTCCTGATCAGAGGCGCCGGACGATTGGTGATGCCGTGGAGGTCGACATGAGCGAGACGATTGCGAGCACACCGAAGGGCCATATCGAGGTCAAGAACTTCTCCCTCGCCTACGAGACCATCGAGGGAGCGGTGCAGGCCGTCACGGACACGCAGATCCACGTGAAGCCCGGCGAGTTCGTCTCGATCGTCGGCCCCTCCGGCTGCGGGAAGTCGACGCTGCTCAACGCGGTCGCCGGCTTCCTCAAGCCGACCACCGGGATCGTCACCGTTGACGGCGAGCGCGTGAACGGTCCCAGCGCCGAGCGCGGCATGGTGTTCCAGCAATATTCGCTGTTTCCCTGGAAGACGGTGCGTGAGAACGTCGAGTTCGGCCTGAAGATGCGCGGCATGCCGCGATCGCAACGCGAGCGCGCGGCACGTACGCTGCTCGGCCTTGCCGGACTTGAAGCCTTCGAGAAGCACTATCCCGAAAAGCTCTCCGGCGGCATGAAGCAGCGCGTCGGCATCGTCCGCGCGCTGGCGACAGGGCCGAAAGTGCTGCTGCTGGACGAGCCGTTCGGTGCACTCGACGCGCAGACCCGCGTCATCATGCAGCAGATCCTCACCAACATGTGGCAGCGGCTCAAGATCTCGGTGCTGTTCGTCACCCACGACATCGACGAGGCGATCTTCCTGTCCGATCGCGTCTACTGCATGACCGCGCGGCCCGGCTCGATCAAGGCGGAAATCCCGATCCCGCTGGAGCGGCCGCGGCAGCAATCGATGATGATGTCGTCGGAGTTCCTGGCGCTACGCCGCGGGCTGATGTCGCTGATCCGCGAGGAAAGCCTGAAGGCGATGGGCGGCGAGATCAACGACATGGGCATGCAGGGGCTGAGCATCGAGCTGCAAGGGCACTCGCTGGCGGATGTGATCTGACTTAGCCACGGCGATGACGGTCTCGTAGGGTGGGCAAAGCGGAGCGTGCCCACCACCTGTCGCCATACTGGAGAGATCGTGGGCACGGCGCTTCGCGCCTTTGCCCACCCTACGGCAGGTTTGCCCTGATCACTTGAACCAGTGCACCAGCGCGATGCTGATGCCGAGCAGCAGCATCAGCGACAGCGTCACCGCGGCGGTCACCCGTCCCCCGACATTGGCGAGCACGCGGACGTCGACGCCGAGCCCGAGCGCGGCCATCGACACCACGGTGAGAAAGCTCGTGATCTTCGTCACCGGGCCGACCACCGTGGGCGGAACGATCTCGAGGGAGCGCAGGGTCGCGAGCGCGAGGAAGCCGAGGATGAACCAGGGCACCAGGCGGAAGAAGCCGACATTGGTCTTCTTGGCGTCGCCCTGCCAGCGCGAGGCGACCAGCGACAGGCCGACGACCACCGGTCCGAGCATCAGGACGCGCATCAGCTTGACGAGCGTGCCGATCTGCGTCGAGACGAGGCCGGCCGGGACCGTCGCGGCCAGCACTTGCGGCACCGCATAGACGGTGAGGCCTGCGAGGATGCCGTATTGCGTGGCGGACAAATGCAGCAGCGGGATCAGCAGCGGCAGGCCGAGCACCATCATCACGCCGAGGATGGCGGTAAAGGAGATCGATGATGCGATCTCGTCATTGCTGGCGCCGATGATCGGCGCCACCGCCGCGATCGCGGAATTGCCGCAGATCGAGTTGCCGCAGGCGATCAGGATCGACAGCCGCGTCGACAGGCCGAGCAGCCGGCTAAGGCCGAAGGAGGCGCAGAGCGCGACCACGACGACCGCGGCGATCGAGGCCAGCAGCGCGACGCCAGAGGCAGCGATGGCGGCGAAGCTGATGGAAGCGCCCAGCAACATCACCGCGACTTCAAGCAGCTGTTTGGCGCTGAAGGCGATGCCGGCCTGCCAGCGCGGCGCAGGTTTCCAGAAGCTGCGAAGCGCCATGCCGAGCAGAATCGCCATCACCAGCGCTTCGACATAGGGATGCTCGAAAACGCCCAATTCCGCCCGCTCCAGCAGGGCCGAGACACCAGCGACGGCAACGCAAAGGAGGATGCCCGGAATCAGCGCCGCGATGCGGCTTGCGGCGCTGGCCGGCTTGGCATCGGCCGGGCTGGATGCTTGATTCTGCGACACAAATCTCTCCCCGAGGAGAAATATTTATACGCAGCGTCAGCTCGATGGGGAATAAGTTTTCGACATATCAGGGCCGAGGGAAGTTCTGTCCTCGGACCGGAATATTCGACCGTCGGAAGATCCGGCGGCCTTAGAAGATCAGATTCTTGGCGAGCGTGGCGACCCGGCTGAAGCCGTCATAGATGCCCGGCTCGAAGAAGGCCGCGCGCGCCAGCACGATGCCGGCGACCAGCGACCAGAACAGACCAGTGCCAACCCGCAACAGCAGCTTTGACGCACGCGACCGCGGCTGGGTGTCCGTCGCGGACACCAGCTGCTCGCCGAAGGGCTCAAATCCGGTGCGTTCCATAGCTGCCGATCCATCAATTCCTGGTGGAAATGTCGTCGTTTCGGCCCCAAACGGCAATGGAAGCGATTGGCTTTTTTGCGTTCCGGTGGGGAAACTCCTTCCTTGCAGCCGAGTCGCAGCGATAGTTTTCTTCTCCGGGCCCATCTGGACACCGGAATCCAGCGACAGGGTCAGATTGCGCCGGCGAATCTCTCGTTGCCCTTCGGCTCATAGATCCGGCAGTCCGTCCGGAGACCAGGACACGCCATGAACATCGACCTTCCGCACAGGCTCGACCTTGCCTCGACCATCGCAGAAGGCGACATCCGGTGCCTGCTGATGGTGCTGGTGCACATGACCGGCGACGAGAAATGGCTCGCGCCGCCGTACCTGCCCAAGCGCGATATCCGCCTCATCCCCGATCCCGAGGCCGGCGTGCCCCGGGACATCCAGGACGAGATCCGTGCCACGGTGGTCGAGCTGTTCGCCAATGGCACGCCCAAGCCCGTCATCGCCGATCCCGGCGAGGCGCTGCTGCTGAGGATGATGCGCGTCTGTCTCGGCGAGAACGTCGCGCCGGAATACGCGCCCCTGATGCGCGAGGAGATGGGCTTTGTCTCACGCGAGGCGCGCTGGACCAGGCCGCCGCCGGACGACAAGCTCGCCGGCCAGCATGTGCTGATCGTCGGTGCCGGCGTCTGCGCCATCGCGCTTGGCGTCGCACTCGGTCATCTCGGCATCCCCTATACCATCGTCGAGAAGAACGCCGAGCTTGGCGGCACCTGGTGGATCAACCGCTACCCCGGCTGCGGCGTCGACACGCCGAACCATTCCTATTCCTATTCGTTCGGCTCCGGCAATGCGTGGACCCGCTACTTCTGCCAGCGCGAGGAATTGCTCGGCTATCTCCAGAAGGTCGCGGACGAGTACGGCATCCGCAAGCATCTGCGCGTCAACACCGAGCTGACCTCGTCGCGCTGGGACGAAAGCCGGCGGCGCTGGATCTCGACGCTGAGAACCAAGGACGGCGAAGAGACGTTCGAATCCACAGCGCTGGTCAGCGCGATCGGCCAGCTCAACGATCCCTCCCGCGCCCGCTTCAAAGGCGAGGAGGACTTCAAGGGAACGATCCTGCATTCGGCGCTGTGGTCAGACGATATCAACGTCGATCGCAAGCATGTCGCCGTGATCGGCACCGGTGCGACCTCGATGCAGCTGGTGCCGTCGATCGCCGGCCGCGTCGCCTCGGTCACGGTCTATCAGCGCAGCGCGCAATGGGCGCGGCCGGTGAAGGGCTATGCCGATCCGATCAGCGAGGGCGCGCGCTGGCTGCTGTCGCATCTGCCGTTCTATGTGCAGTGGTATCGCTTCAACATGTTCTGGCGCTATGGCGACGGGCTCTTGCCTTTCCTGCGCAAGGATCCGGCGTGGCCGCATCCCGAGCGCGCCGTCAACAAAGGCAACGACCGGCACCGCCAGGAACTGACGGACTTCATCTTGTCGGAGCTACAGGGCCGGCCCGATCTGATCGAGAAATGCGTGCCGACCTATCCGCCCTACGGCAAGCGCATCCTGCTCGACAACAATTGGTTCAAGACCTTGCGGCGGGACAATGTCGAGCTGGTCACGGATGCGATCGACCGTTTCGACGAGACGGGCATCGTCGCCGCAGACGGCAAGCACCGTCCCGCCGACATCATCGTGGTGGCGACCGGTTTCAAGGTGACGGAAATGGCGGCCCGTCTCAACATCAGCGGCCGCGAAGGCAAGGATTTGCGGCAGGCCTGGGCCAACGACAATCCGACCGCCTTCCTCGGCCTCACCGTGCCCGGCTTTCCGAACTTCTTCTGCATGCTCGGTCCCAACTCCGGCCCGGCCCATGGCGGCAGCGTCATCTTCCAGTCGGAATGCCAGAGCCCTACATCGCGGCGTGCCTGGTCGACATGATCGAGCAAGACGTCACGGCGATCGACGTCCGCCAGGACGTGCTCGACGACTATGTCCGCAAGGTCGATGCCGAGCACGAGGCGATGATCTGGACCCATCCAGGCATGAGCACCTATTACCGCAACAGCAGTGGCCGCGTGTTCTCGGCGATGCCGTGGCGTTTCGTCGACTACTGGCGCATGACGCATGACCCCGATTTGGGGCAGTACAAGGTGACGAAGGCGTCAGAGTTGGGGTGATACAAAGCCCCAGCACCGCTGCAACCTCTCCCGCTTGCGGGAGAGGTCGGCGCGAAGCGCCGGGAGAGGCTTTCTCCTCTAGGGACTTCCTCGGCATCGCGGCGACAATCCCACTGCGGAGACACCCTCTCCCCTACCCTCTCCCGCAAGCGGGAGAGGGCGCGCAGCTACGCCGCCAACCCGCTCTCCACCGGAGCAAAGTCCAGCCCGAGGCTTTCCGCCACGGCCTTGTTGGTGATGCGGCCCCGATGGACGTTGAGGCCGTTGCGTAGGTGCGGATTTTCCAGCACCGCCGCAAAACCCTTGTTCGCCAGCATCAGGCCGAACGGCAACGTCGCGTTGTTCAGGGCCTGGCTCGACGTCACCGGCACCGCGCCCGGCATGTTGGCGACGCAATAGTGCACGACGCCATCCACCTCATAGGTCGGATCGGTATGGGTGGTCGGATGCGAAGTCTCGAAGCAGCCACCCTGGTCGATCGCGACGTCGACCAGGACGGCGCCCGGCCGCATCGATTTCAGCATCGCGCGCGTGACCAGCTTCGGCGCGCTGGCGCCCGGCACCAGCACCGCGCCGATCACGACGTCGGCGGCAAACACCTCCTCCTCGACCGACTCGATGGTCGAGAAGCGGGTGCGCAGACGTCCGGCAAAGAGATCGTCGAGTTCGCGCAGGCGCGGGATCGAGCGGTCGATCACGGTGACTTCGGCTCCGAGACCCGCGGCCATGCGGGCCGCCTGGGTGCCAACCACGCCGCCGCCGAGCACGACGACGCGCGCCGGCTGCACGCCGGGCACGCCGCCCAGCAGCAGGCCGCGGCCGCCGGCCGATCGCTTGAGCGCGGCGCCGGCGGCCTCGATGGCGAGGCGGCCGGCGACTTCGCTCATCGGCGCGAGCAGCGGGAGGTGACCGCGCGCGTCCGTGACGGTTTCATAGGCGATCGCGGTGCAGCCGGAGGCGAGCAGGCCCATGGCCTGCTCCGGATCCGGCGCAAGATGAAGATAAGTAAATAGAATCTGGCCTTCCCGGAGCTGGGCCCACTCGCTCTTCTGCGGCTCCTTCACCTTCACGATCATGTCCGACCTGGCAAAGATGTCGTGGGCGCTGTCGGCGATAGTGGCCCCTGCCCGCCGATACACATCGTCGGATGCGCCGATGCCGGCGCCGGCGCCGGTCTCGACCGCAACCTGATGACCGGCCGCGACATATTCACGGACGGCGCCCGGGGTGAGCCCGACGCGATATTCCTGCACCTTGATCTCCTTGGGAACGCCGACGCGCATCTTGAGCTCCTGTGCCAACGCATTGATTCCGCGCTTCATCGTAGCGACGGGGCCGGTTTGGTTTCGTGCAAATATCCGCTAGTTTGAACGGGCTCGCGCCGGTTTCCGGCGCCGAAAGGCTCTTTCACGCTGGAAACGAAACCTTGGCCCTCGACCGGAAAGACCTCGCGATCCTCGCGGAACTCACGACCAATGCGCGCGCCAGTCATGCCGAGCTCGCGAGCAAGATCGGCCTGTCGAGCACGGCGCTGGCTCGGCGACAGAAGACGCTTGAAGATGACGGCTACATCCAGGCCTATCAGGCCACGCTCGATCTCGCCCAGTTCGGCCTCACCACCACCGTGCTGGTTCGCATCGCGCTGGAGAGCCAGAGCGACGAGGCGCTGAAGGCCTTCGAGGCGGCGGTGGTGAAATGCCCCTCCGTCGTGCGCTGCTTCCTGATGTCGGGCACCGACGATTACATCCTCATCGTGCTGGCCCGTGACATCCAGGATTTCGAGCGCATTCACCGGACCGAGCTGTCCCGGCTGCCGCGCGTTGCGCGCGTGCAATCGAGCTTTGCCTTGCGCGAAATCGTCAACCGCGCGGTGCCGACGGTGGTGTTCGGCGAGGCGAAGCGGTAGCGCTTCTCCCTCTCCCCGCCTTCTGTCATCCAGCTGTCATCGAATGTGCAGAGAGCTGTATCTCCTGGCACATTCGGGACAGACCATGGACTATTTCAAGCGCTTCAACTTCCTATTCGCCGCACCGGCCTTCGACGCCGACGACCTTGAGGGCATTCGCTTCAACCAGATCATCGAGGAAATCCAGCGCTCGGGCTTCGAGGTGGTCCGGGCTCGCAAGCTGGAGGATGCCGAGATGGCGGTGCAAACCGATGCCGCGATCGGCTGCATGGTGGTGGACTGGGGCAAGAAGGGCCTCGAAGGCAAGACCTCTGCCCTGATCAATCTGATGCGGCGCCGTGGCCTCGACTTTCCGATCATCCTCCTGATCCGGCGCAAGCGCTTCGAAGATCTGCCGGTCGAGGTGCTCGACTTCATCGACGGTTATGTCTTCCTGTCCGAGGAAACTCCGCCCTTCATTGCCAAGAATCTGATCAGCCGGCTCAAGCAATACGCCGAGACGCTGAAGACGCCGTTTTTCGGCGCCCTCGTCGACTATGCCGAGGAGGGAAACCAGCTCTGGACCTGCCCGGGCCACAATGGCGGCGTGTTCTACAATCGCAGCCCGATCGGCCGCGTTTTCGTCGAGCATCTCGGCGAATCCGTATTCCGAGACGACCTCGATAATTCCGTGCTCGATCTCGGCGATCTCCTCACCCATGAGGGGCCGGCGCTAAAGGCGCAGAAGGAAGCAGCCCAGATCTTCGGCGCGGAAAAGACCTATTTCGTTCTCAACGGCACCTCGACCTCGAACAAGGTCGCGCTCGGCGCCCTCGTCACCGACGGCGACCTCGTGCTGTTCGACCGCAACAACCACAAGGCCGCCCATCACGGCGCGCTGATGATCAATGGCGGCATCCCGGTCTATGTCCCGACCATCCGCAACGCCTGGGGCCTGATCGGTCCGATGCGCTGGGACGCGCTCGACGAGAAAACCTTGCGCGAGGCGATCCGCAACCATCCCCTGGTCCGGGATCGCGACGCCTGGCGCAAGGAGCGGCCATTTCGCGTCGCCGTCGTCGAGCAGTGCACCTATGACGGCTCGATCCACAGCGCCGAAATGATCCTGAAGCGCATCGGCCATCTCTGCGACTACATCCTGTTCGACGAGGCCTGGGCCGGCTTCATGAAATTTCACCCGCTCTATGCCGGCCGCTTCGCCATGGGCCTTTCGAACCTTCCCCCGGAAGCGCCCGGTATCATCGCGACGCAGTCAACCCACAAGCAGCTTGCCAGCTTCTCGCAGGCTTCGCAGATCCACATCAAGGACCGCCACATCCGCGGCCAGAAGCGACGCGTCGAGCACCGCCGCTTCAACGAAAGTTTCATGCAGCACGCCTCAACATCTCCCTTCTACCCACTCTTCGCATCGCTGGATGTGGGCGCACAGATGATGAAGGGCCGCTCCGGTGAAGTGCTGTGGGACGACACGATCCGGCTTGGCATCGAGCTGCGCAAGAAGATCCGCGCGATGCGCAGGGAGTTCGAGGAGAAGGAACAGAATCCGGACCGCCGCTGGTTCTTCGAGCCTTTCGTGCCCGACCGCGTCGCCATTCCCGACGTCAGCCGCCCCGGCGCCACGCATAATGTCGCCTGGGAGACGCTTTCCACCGATGAGCTCGCCACCAATCCTGCGCTATGGCAGCTCTCGCTCGACAGCAATTGGCATGGCTTCCCCGGCGTCACCGAAGGCTTTGCCATGACCGACCCGAACAAGCTGACGCTGCTCACGCCCGGCTTCGACCGCGCCACCGGCGCCTATGCCGAGCACGGCATTCCCGCCCCCGTGGTCGCGCAATATTTGCGCGAAAACCGCATCGTGCCGGAGAAGAATGACCTCAACTCCCTGCTCTTCCTGCTCACGCCCGGCGTCGAGGCCAGCAAGGCCGGCACGCTGATCTCCGGCCTCGTTGCCTTCAAGAAGCTGCACGACGACAATGCGTTGCTGGCGGAGGTTATCCCGGAGTTCTATCAACGTCGGCAGGCGCGCTATGCCGGCGTGCGGCTGCGCGACCTCTGTGGGCAGATGCACGGCTTCTTCCGCGCCTGCGATGTCAGCGCGCTCCAAGCGCGACAGTTCATGCCCGAGCACATGCCTGAGATCGCGATGTCGCCCCGCGATGCCGCGCGCTATCTGTTCAAGAACGACGTCGACTACCTCCCGATCGAGGCAATCGCGGGCCGCATCGCCACCACGCCCTTCGTGGTCTACCCGCCCGGCATCGCCACCATCGTGCCCGGCGAACGACTGACCGAACGCGCCAAGCCCATGGTGGATTATCTCAAGATGTTCGAGACCTGCTTCAACACGTTCCCGGGCTTCGACGTCGAGATCCAGGGCGTCTACAAGGAGATCGATGCTCAGGGGCGGATCGGGCTCTACACTTACGTCGTCGCCGAGTAGCTGCCCATGATCGAAACAGCTGTACGCGCGAGTGACGAACCCGTCCTGGTCCGCCCGTCACGCGAGAGCGACGTCGAGGCGATGCTGGCGATCTACCGCCATCATGTCCGCAATGGCGTGCCGCGCGATGTCGAGGGAACCGGCGCACCGGAACCGGACGATCTGCGCGACCGGCGCAAGAACCTGAAGCAGACCCGCCTTCCCCATCTGGTCGCGACCTTTCGCGGCGAAGTGGTCGGCTATGCCTACGCCGTGCTGTTTCGCAAACGGCCGGCCTATCGCTATACAGCCAAGCATTCGATCTACGTCCACCATGAGCAGCTCGGCCGCGGGGTCGGACGGCTATTGCTCCAGGAATTGATCGATGCCTGCGCGGCGGCGGGCTTCCGCCAGATGATCGGCTATATCGATGCCGACAACGAGCCCTCGCTGGCGCTGCACGAGAAGTTTGGCTTCGCACGCGCCGGCCTGCTCTGCGGCGTCGCCTATCGCCACGGCCGCTGGTCCGACACCGTCATGGTGCAACGCTCGCTCGGCGCCGGGACGACGACGCCACCGCCGGTCACGCGCCGGGCCGATAGATAGAGTGTGATCCGAACCCCGAGGGCGCGTTAGCACAGAGTATGTAGCGGCTTTCCTCGCGCCAAACGCGGAACGCGTTTGCGCGGAGATCACGCTTAACCAATGGGCCTCACGACGGAAAGTCGGCCGGCTTCACATGGATGCGGTCGGCATGCAGCGACCAGTGATGCAGTGCCTGATCCTTGCAGAATCTCGCTTTCGCCTGCTCCCTGGCCTCGTTCTCGTCGGCGGCGTCGATTTCCAGCGTGCCCTGGCAAATCTCGCTCTGCCGGCCGTACTCACCGAGCACGTTCTTCATGAACTTGACGACATAGGTTGACATGGGACCTCCCTGCTGCCCCGACAGCACTCTAATCCCATTTAGGCCGGGCCGGGAAATGAGATTTTGACGCGGATCAAGGTCGGGAGGGCGTTCCTCGCCGCGTCTCCGTCCCGGAACGGCAATGCGGCTGCCTCTATCCCGGCGTCATGCCGAAAGCCAGCTTGAAGCGCTCCGCATAGACCGGCCAGACCTCTGGATTGATGATGCGCGGCGGGCGCTTGCCGTCGAGCGTGTCGAGCACCTGCTCGGCCGCGATCCGGCCCATGTTCCGGCGCGCCTCGATCGTCACCCCCGCGGTATGGGGGCTTGCGAGCACGTTGTCGAACTGGAGCAGCGGATGCTCCGGCGGCGGGGGCTCCTTGGACCAGACGTCGAGACCGGCACCGGCGATGCGCTTGTCGCGCAGCGCCTGGAGCAGAGCATCCTCGTCGTGGATGAAGCCGCGCGCCGTGGTGATGAAGTAGGCATGCGGCTGCATCAGCGCAAACTCGCGCGTGCTGATCATGTTGCGACTGCCCTTGTCGAGCGGACAGGAAATCGAGACAAAATCCGAGCGGCGCAGCAGTTCGTCGAGCTCGACTTTCTCTCCGCCCCGTTCTGCCATCACCTCGGTCGAGAGATACGGGTCGTAGGCCAGCACCTTCATGCCGAGCAGGCCCTTGCACAGTGCGGCGATGCGGCGGCCGACATTGCCGAGGCCGATGATGCCGACGGTCTTGTGCTCGACCTCGTTGCCGATGAGCTCGTTACGGTTGACGTCGCGCTCGCGGCGCAGGCGGCGATCCGACTGGATGATGCGTTTGGACAGCGTCAGCATCATCGCCAGCGCGTGCTCGGCAACCGAATGGGCATTGCCGCCCGACTGATTGACGACCAGCACCCCCGCATCGGTGCAGGCCCCGACGTCGACCGGATCGAAGCCCGCGCCGTTGCTGGAGACAAGCAGCAGGTTCGGGGTGCGCTTCAGGAAGGCGGCATCGACATGAAAATGCGGGGCGAGTTCGTCGCGGGCGGCGCCGACCTGGTAGGCATGGGCAGCGCGCAGGATCGGCGCGTAGAAGTCTTCGGGACTCTCGTTCTCGATACGGTCGAGCCGGACGTCGGGCCGCGCATTAAGGATGTCGACATAGATCGGATTGGCCAGGTATTTGACGTAGAAGACGCGCTTATTGTTGACGGACATCAGGACCCTTCCGGCTCTCTTGAAGGGCTCCGCAAGGCCAGGGCGATGCGCGCCCGTCACTGCCTCCCTCCAGTTTTCAAATTGTCGCCTCTTATGACACGGCGGTGCCGGCCACGGCAGACGGTCTGGCGCAGATCACGGTGCCGGCCCGGACATGTTGACAATCCCGCCCGCTCCGTCAAGTTCGGCAGACTGCCGCGACGGCCAACGCAATGGCAATGGCGAAGACCAAGAAGCATGCGCGGCGCGAGGGAGAACGCAATGGCGATTGCGGAACAGCGGACTTCGCCCCAGGCGGCACAGGGGTCCAGCGACGGGAGCTGGCACGGCATCGTCCTGCAAACCCTGAAACGAAACGAGATCAGCCTCATCCCCTACGTGCCCGACCGCGTGCTGACCCCGCTGATCAGGAATCTGCACGCCGATCCGTTCTTCACCACCTTTGCCACCGCGCGCGAAGAAGAGGCGGTCGGGATCGTTTCGGGCGCCTGGATGGGCGGCCGGCGCGGCGCGGTGCTGATGCAGACCTCCGGCTTTGCGACGCTCGCCAACGTGCTGGCCTCGCTCGCGGTGCCCTACCAGATCCCCCTGATCATGTTCGTGTCCGAGCGCGGCACGCTCGGCGAGTTCAATTACGGGCAATCGCTGGTCTGCCGCACCATGCGCCCGGTGCTGGACTCATTGGCGCTCGAGCATCACACCATCACCCGGCTCGACGAGCTCGAATTCATCGCCGACCGCTCGATCAAGCAGGCCGTCACCACGCAGGCGCCGGTGGCGCTGATCCTCAACCCGCTGCTCACCGGCGGCAAGGTTTTCGACAAGTGAGCGCCGTCATGAATACGCGCAACACCAAGGTCATGAACCGCTTCGACGTGACCTCGCGGCTGATCGCAAAGCTCAAGCACGAGGAAGCCGTGATCGGCGGCATCGGCAACACCAATTTCGACCTCTGGGCCGCCGGGCACCGCCCGCAGAATTTCTACATGCTGGGCAGCATGGGGCTCGCCTTCCCGATCGCGCTGGGCGTGGCGCTGGCGCAACCGGATCGGCGCGTCTTCGCGCTCGAAGGCGACGGCTCGCTGTTGATGCAGCTCGGCGCGCTCTCGACGATTGCGAGCCTGAGGCCGAAGAACCTCATCATGATCGTGATGGACAATGGCATCTACCAAATTACGGGCGCCCAGCCGACACCTGCGGCAAGCGTCGCCGACATCGTGGCCATCGCCACCGGCTGCGGCCTTTCCAACAGCGCCTGGGCCGCGGACGAGGAGGATTTCGAACGACTGGTCGACGCGGCCCTGTCCGCAGCCGAGCCGCACCTGATCGCCGTCCGGATCGACGACAAGCCCGGGGTCGGCACCACGAGGCGTGACCCCGTGCAGATACGGGAGCGCTTCATGCACGGGCTCGGCGTGCGCGAGCCACTTTGAGGTTTCGTCATTAACTATACGGCGATCTGATGGAGGGACTGTACAGGCCCCCGGCAATGTGTGCTAAGCGGAGCAGATGTCCATTTTGGTTCGTTCATTTGCCTGGCTGCTCGCGGCGGCCGTGACTCTCGCCACACTCGGTCCCCCCGGACTGCGGCCTCATTCCGACCTCGGCCAAGACGGCGAACATGCGCTCGCATTCATGCTGGTGGGGCTGGCCTTCGGCTTCGCCTATCCGCGCCGGCGCCTGCTGATCGCGGCGGCCGCTGTGGTCCTGATCGGCGCGCTCGAGCTGATGCAATTTTGGGCACCCGGGCGCCACGCCCGGCTGGAGGATTTTCTGGTCGACGCGCTCACCGCCTGCATCGGCTTCGCGCTTGCGGCCGCGATCGATTGGCTGCTCACGCGCTTTCGCGCCGGGCCTGTCGCGACAAGCGAAGGCCCCGCGGAGTGACACTCCGCAGGGCCCATCCTCTCAACGCATAAGGATTGCCGCCGGTCAGTCGATGATCTTGACGACGCGGCGCGTGCGCGGCTCGACGATCACGCGGCGGTCATTCACGACCGCATAGCGATACTCGGTGTAGTTCGGCACGGGGCGGAGCACCACGCTCGGCGGCAGCGGCTCCCCGACCACGACGCGCCCCTGGATCACCACGGAATCGCTGCGCGGGATTCCGCCCAGCACCGCATTCGGAATTTCGAGACCGGCGCCGACAGCTGCACCGACGGTGCCGCCAACCATTGCGCCGATTGGTCCGCCGATGTCGCCACCTGCACGCGCGCCGTCCCTGGCGCCCTGTTCGGTCGTCGACTGGGCAAAGGCCGCGCTCGACGCCAGCAACGAAGCGGCAGCCAACGTAATCGCAAGACGGGTCTTCATGTTCTTTAGCCTCCAGTGATTGCCATGCGCCTTCAACCGCGGGGCCGGACCGTTGTTCCGGTTCCCCGCGGCGAAACACACGCCCTGGAGATCTGTTACGGCGTAACAGATCAGGCGGCAGTGATCTCGTGGCCCGCCATCAGTTCCAGCGCCCGCACCATCGCCGAATGATCCCAGCCCTTGCCGCCATGGGCGGTGCAGGCCGAGAACAATTGCTGCGCCACCGCCGTGCTCGGCAGCGACAGCCCAAGCGAGCGCGCACCTTCGAGCGCGAGATTGAGATCCTTCTGGTGCAGCTCGATGCGGAAGCCGGGATCGAAATTGCGCTTCACCATCCGTTCGCCGTGTACCTCGAGAATGCGTGAGGAGGCAAAGCCGCCCATCAGCGCCTGCCGCACCAGCGCCGGATCGGCGCCGGCCTTCGACGCAAACAACAGCGCCTCGCTCACCGCCTCGATCGTCAGTGCGACGATGATCTGGTTGGCGACCTTGGTCGTCTGCCCGTCGCCATTGGCGCCGACGCGGGTGACGTTCTTGCCCATCTTGTCGAAGACCGGCTTCATGGTGCCGAAGGCCCGCTCCGGGCCGCCGACCATGATGGTGAGGCTCGCTGCCTTGGCCCCGACCTCGCCGCCCGACACCGGCGCGTCGAGATAGTCCGCACCCAGCGCCTCGATCCTCTTCGCGAACTCCTTCGTCGCCAGCGGCGAGATCGAGCTCATGTCGACGACCATCTTGCCCTTGGAAACACCGCTCGCGACCCCGTCCTTGCCGAACAGCACGGCCTCGACATGCGGAGTATCAGGCACCATGATGATGACCGCATCCGCCTCCTCCGCGACCTCTTTGCCGGACTTGCAGGGAATGCCGCCGGCCGCGATCAGCTCCGGCGCAACGGGCGCGACGTCATGCAAGAGAACGCGATGGCCTGCGGCCAGGAGGTGGCCGGCCATCGGCCGTCCCATGGTGCCAAGTCCGATGAAGCCGATGTCGATCATAACAAATCCTCTATCATTACAGCGAAATCGATCCGCGGGTTCGGTGCACCTCTCCCGCGTGCGGGAGAGGTCGGCGCGAAGCGCCGGGTGAGGGCTTTCTCCGCTGGGGGATTTTCTCGGCGCACCTCAGAAATTCCCGTCGCGGTGACACCCTCTCCCCCGCCCTCTCCCGCACGCGGGAGAGGGAGCGCACCGTCGTCATGGCTGCATTCAGGTCTCAAACGTCTGCGCGGCGTGCCACGAAAGCCCTTCCAGCGTCGTGGTGCGCGGCTTGTATTCGCAGCCGATCCAGCCGCGATAGCCGATCGCGTCGAGATGGCGGAACAGGAAGGGATAGTTGATCTCTCCGGTGCCCGGCTCGTGCCGGCCAGGATTGTCGGCAAGCTGGATGTGGGCGATCTCAGGCAGATATTCCTGCATGGTGCGGGCGAGATCGCCCTCCATGATCTGCATGTGGTAGATGTCGTACTGGATGAAGAGGTTGTTCGACCGCGCTTCGGAGATCAGCTGCACCGCCTGCTCGGTGCCGTTGAGGAAGAAGCCGGGAATGTCGAGCGTGTTGATCGGCTCGACCAGCAGCTTGATGTTCTCGCGTGCCAGCGTCGAGGCGGCAAAGCGCAAATTTCCGACCAGCGTCTCGTTCAGCTCGCGCGGATCGGCATCGGCAGGCGCAATACCCACGAGACAATTGAGCTGATCGCAATCGAGCGCCTTGGCATAGTCGATGGCGCGGAACACGCCGTCACGGAATTCGGCGGTGCGATCCGGCAGGATCGCGATGCCGCGCTCGCCGCCTGCCCAGTTTCCGGCCGGCAGATTATGCAGCACCTGCGTCAGGCCATGGGCATCGAGCTGCTCGCGCAGCTGCGCCTTGTCGAAATCATAGGGAAAGAGATATTCGACCCCGGAGAATCCCGCCGCCTTCGCCGCTGCGAAGCGATCGAGGAATGGCATCTCATTGAACAGCATGGTGAGGTTGGCGGCGAATTTCGGCATGATACTCTCCCCTATTCCGCCGGCTGCAGCACGCCGGGCCGTTTGGTCCCGACTTCATCGAGCGGCAGGTCCAGCACCTCCTCGAACTCGACGATGTTGTCGATCTCCGTGCCCATCGCGATGTTGGTCACGCGTTCGAGGATGAACTCGACCACCACGGGCACGCGGTGCTTCGCCATCAATTCGCGCGCCGTCGCGAACGCAGCCTGTGCGTCCTTCGGATCGGTGACGCGGATCGCCTTGCAGCCGAGGCCTTCGGCGACCGCGACATGGTCGACGCCGTAGACGCCGATCTCGGGCGCGTTGATGTTCTCGAAGGAGAGCTGGACGTGATAGTCCATCTCGAACCCGCGCTGGGCCTGGCGGATCAGGCCGAGATAGGAATTGTTCACGACGACGTGGATGTAGGGCAGATTGAACTGCGCGCCGACCGCGAGCTCCTCGATCAGGAACTGGAAGTCGTAATCGCCGGACAGCGCGACGATGTCGCGCTCCGGACAGGCCGCGCGCACGCCGAGCGCGGCGGGCAAGGTCCAGCCGAGCGGCCCCGCCTGTCCCGCATTGATCCAGTTGCGCGGCTTGTAGACGCCGAGGAATTGCGCGCCGGCGATCTGCGACAGGCCGATCACGGTGACGTAGCAGGTGTCGCGACCGAAGGCCTTGGTCATCTCCTCATAGACGCGCTGCGGCTTGATCGGGACATTGTCGAAATGACTCTTGCGCAGCATCGTTCTCTTGCGATCGCGGCAGGAAGCGGGCCACGCCTGGCGCTCGCGGAGCCTGCCTGCCCGCCGCCACTCCCTGGCGACGGTGACGAACAGCTCGAGCGCGGCCTTCGCGTCCGAGACGATGCCGAGATCGGGATTGAACACCCGCCCGATCTGGGTCGGCTCGATATCGACATGCACGAAGGTGCGGCCCTTGGTGTAGGTCTCGACCGAGCCGGTGTGGCGATTGGCCCAGCGATTGCCGATGCCGAGCACGAAGTCGGATTCCAGCATGGTGGCGTTGCCGTAGCGGTGGCTGGTCTGAAGCCCGACCATGCCGGCCATCAGCACGTGATCGTCGGGGATCGCCCCCCATCCCATCAGGGTCGGCACCACGGGCACATTGGCGATCTCGGCGAACTCCACCAGCAGGTCCGAAGCATCGGCGTTGATGATGCCGCCGCCTGCGACGATCAGCGGCCGCTCGGCGGCGTTGAGCATCTCCAGCGCCTTCTCGACCTGCTTGCGCGTGGCGGTGGGCTTGTAGACCGGCAGCGGCTCATAGGTCTCGTCGTCGAACTCGATCTCGGCGAGCTGCACGTCGAGCGGCATGTCGATCAGGACCGGCCCCGGCCTCCCTGAGCGCATCACATGAAACGCCTGGCTGAACACGCGCGGCACCAGCGCCGGCTCGCGCACGGTCACCGCCCATTTCGTGACGGGCTTTGCGATCGACTCGATGTCGACGGCCTGGAAATCCTCCTTGTAGAGCCGCGCCCGCGGCGCCTGTCCGGTGATGCAGAGGATCGGGACGGAATCGGCGATCGCGGAATAAAGCCCGGTGATCATGTCGGTGCCCGCCGGCCCCGAGGTTCCGATGCAGACGCCGATATTGCCGGACTTGGCGCGGGTATAGCCCTCCGCCATGTGCGAAGCGCCCTCGACGTGTCGTGCTAGGATATGGTGGATCGAGCCGCGCTTTTTCAGCGCCGAGTACAGGGGATTGATCGCGGCCCCGGGAACCCCGAAGGCGGTCGAGATGCCCTCTCTCTCCAGAATACGGACGGCTGCATCGACGGCTCGCATCTTCGCCATATCGGACCTCGCTTGGTTTAAGTCAGCGAGCGAGATCATCGGTTGCACAAGGTGCGATCTCAACGAGATCGATTTTATTTTCCACGATGCGGCAGCCGCAGAGAAATTGCGGCAACGTCAATCGGTTAGATGCAGGAACGCGTGAAAGCGGCTCACTCGAACAGCGGCGCCAGCTCCATCTGCGGCACCAGCACGAGACCCTTGTCGGTGATGCGAATTTCCGGAATGACCGATAAGGGAATCAAATTGAAGCCCATGTAGGGAATGGTGCAGCCGGCCTCCGCCCATTCCTTCTTCAAGGCCTTGACCTCGTCGGCCACCTCTGTGACTCGCTTGTCGGACAGCAGGCCCGCGATCGGCAGCGGGACCAGCGCCCTCACCTCGCCGTCGGCAACGACGCAAACGCCGCCCTGCCGCGCCTTGATGGCGGCGATGGCGACCTGCATGTCGGGCTCGTTGGTGCCGGCGACGATGATGTTGTGGCTATCGTGCCCGACGCTGGAGGCGACCGCGCCGCGCTTGAGGCCGAAATCCTTCAAGAGGCCGTAGGCGACATTGCCGGCCGATTTGCCATGGCGCTCGACCACTGTGACGAAGCACAGGCCGTAGCGCGCGAACAGCGACGGCCAGTCCTTTGCGGGCTCGATCTTAACCTTCTCGTGGATCAGCGTGATGCCAGGCAGCGCGGTCTTGATCGCGTTGACCGTACACGCTTTTGCTGGAAGCTCCGGCGTCAGCTTGACCTTCTCCGGCAGCTTCACAGTCGCATAGGCCGCCTTCGGATATTGATAGCGCTGTGACAGTACCTGATCGAGACGTGGCGTGATCCTGCCATGCTCGACCACGAGCTCGCCGCCATACCAGGTGCATTGCGGCTTGAGTTGATCATCCATCAGCACGAGATCGGCGCGGCGGCCGCCACCGAGCCCGCCGATATCGCCATCCATGCCGAAGCGCGTCGCGCCATGCAGCGAACCCATCGACCAGGCCTGCTCCGGCGACATCCCCGCCTTCACGGCTTCGCGCACCACCCAGTCGAGGCCGAACAGCAGGAGATCGTCGGCATCGCGGTCATCGGTGCACACCGCCGTGCGCTTGTGCGAGGCCCCAAGCTCGGTGATGGTGCGGATCGCCTGCGGCAGCGAATGCCAGGGCGTCGTCGGCGGTCCGCCGCGCAGGAACACCCAGACGCCGGCGTCGAGCAGATCGTCGGCGATGTCGCGATCGATCGCTTCGTGGGTGTCGGTGACGCCGGACGCCGCATAGGCCGCGACGAACTCGCGGCCGTAGACGTGGCCGGACACCGGCCGTCCCCGCTTCAACGCGGCCGCGAGGATGGCGTGGCTGCGCTCGTCGCCCATCGTCACCGGCACAAAGTCCATCTTCTCGCCGAGTGCCACGGCTTCGGGCCAGCGATCGAACAGACCCGCGATCTTGTCGGGCGTGAGATCGCCGCCAGCCGTCTCGAGCTCAGCCGATGTCGCAGGGACGGTCGAAGGCACCGTCAAGAAAATCGAGAGCGGCGCCTCCCGTGCGTCCTCCAGCATCGCCTCGACGCCAGCGACATCCATGACGTTGCCGATCTCGTGGCTGTCGCAGAAGATCGTGGTGGTGCCGTTGAGCAGCGCGGCCTCGGCATAGGCGCAGGCCGTCACCATCGAGGATTCGATGTGGATGTGCGGATCGACCAGGCCCGGCGCGACGATGCCGCCGGCGGCGTCGTAGAGCGGCACACCGTTCCAAGTCTTCTTCGCTGTTCCGGCCGGCTTCACGGCGGCGATGCGGCCGCCGGTGATCCAGACCTCGCGGTTCGCGTGGATGCGCTCCGAATAGGTCGAAAGCACCCGAGCGCCAGTGATGACGAGATCGGGCGCAAGGCGCGCGGAAGCGACGTCGGCAAGGCGGCGCGTCATGCCGTGCAGCGGCGCGACGGCAAAGCGGGTGAGTTTTGTCATGGGGCTCTCGCGTGACGGAAACAGCCCAGCAATGGTTGCGCCCGCAGGCCGGTTCGGCAATTCAAATAAAACGGCACCCGTGCTTACGCTTTAGGCGCCGAACCTCCTGCCGTCCCCGCTCTCGAAGACCTGCGCGGGTTCCGCCTTCTCGGCGGTGCGGCGGCTGCGGTGGCCTTGACCCGAATTCGCATCGACCGGCCCTTCGACTCGTCGATCTCGAAGGAATTTGTCTTTCGCACGAGATCGCTCAGCTTGCGGAAGCCGAACGTCCTCGGATCGAAATCGGACGCGAGATTGGCAAGCTGCCGACCGACCTCGCCTAACGTAACCCAGCCGTCCTCGCTCTCCATCTGGGTGATCACCTTCTTGATGATCGGCGTGGCCGCTTCGGGTGGCTGAAGCGATGCCGACCTTGAAGTGGCGTCCTGCGTATTCGCCGGTCCGGCAAGGAGGTTCTCCGTATAAACGAACCTCCGACAGGCCTGCCTGAAGCTTTCCGGCGTCTTCTGCTCGCCGAACCCGAAGACGTCGATGCCCTGCTCCCGGATGCGAGCGGCCAGGCGGGTAAAGTCGCTATCCGACGACACCAGGCAAAAGCCGTCGAACCGGCCGCTGTGGAGCAGGTCCATGGCGTCGATGACCAGCGTGATGTCGGAGGCGTTCTTTCCCGTCGTATAGGCGAACTGCTGCTGTGGGATGATGGCGTGCTTCGACAGGATATCGGCCCAGCCCCTGGACCGTGCGTTGGAGAAATCGCCATAGATACGGCGAACGCTGGCCTCGCCGATCTTGGCAATCTCCTCGAATAGTCCGTCCGCGATCTTGGCGGAGGCATTGTCGGCGTCGATCAGAACCGCCAGACGCGGCGAGCGGAGCTCGGAAGGCATGACAGTTCCCCACGAATGGACGCGACACAAGACGACAAGTGCGTCGGGACGGCTAAAGCATGATCCGGAAAAGTGCGCAGCGGTTTTCCGAAAAGATCATGCTTAAACAACAACCTAAAGCGCGATGACGATTCATCCTAATCGCATCGCGCTTTAGTCCTCGTTCGCCTTGAACCGCCCCAGCCCCTTCAGCACAAACGGAGCCAATAGCGCAAGCAGTGCGATGCCGAGCAGCGTCGCCGAGATCGGGCTCTGCAGCAGCGTCATGGGATCGCCGAGACTGATCGCGAGCGCGCGGCGCAGCTGGCTTTCGGCGATCGGGCCGAGGATCAGGCCGACCACGACCGGCGCGATCGGAAAATCGAACCGGCGCATCAGAAAGCCGAGCACACCGAAGGCGGCCAGCATCGACAATTCCACCACCGACGGCTTTGCGGCGATGGTGCCCATGGTCGCGAACACGAGGATGCCGGCATAGAGCCAGGGCTGCGGGATCGCGAGCAGCCGCACCCACAGGCCGACCAGCGGCAAATTGAGCACCAGCAGCATGCAATTGGCGATGAACAGGCTGGCGATCAGGCCCCATACCAGGTCCGGCCGTTCGGCAAACAGCAGCGGTCCCGGGTTGAGGCCATATTGCTGGAAGCCCGCCAGCATCATCGCGGCCGTTGCCGAGGTCGGCAGCCCGAGCGTGAGCAGCGGCACCAGCGTTCCGGCGGCGGAGGCGTTGTTGGCGGCTTCCGGCCCCGCGACGCCTTCGATCGCCCCCTTGCCGAATTCTTCGGGGTGCTTCGTCAATCGTTTCTCGGTCGAATAGGACAGAAAGGTCGGGATCTCCGCGCCGCCCGCGGGCAGCGCGCCGATCGGGAAGCCGAACATGGTGCCGCGCAACCACGGCTTCCATGAGCGCTTCCAGTCTTCCTTCGTCATCCAGAGCGAGCCGCGCACCGGCTCGAGCTTCTCCTCGCTGTGGTGGCGGCGCGAAGCGACGTAGAGCGCCTCGCCGAGCGCGAACAGGCCGACCGCAAGCGTCGTCACCTCGACGCCGTCGAGCAGCTCAGGGACGCCGAACGCGAGCCGCGCCTGGCCCGTCAGCTTGTCGATGCCGACGAGGCCGAGCGTCAGGCCGATGAACAGACTGGTCAGGCCGCGGATCGGGGAATCGCCGAAGGTTGCCGACACCGTGACGAAGGCGACGCACATCAGCGCGAAATAGTCCTCGGGGCCGAAGCGGACGGCGAAATCGACCAGCCAGGGCGCGAGGAAGGCAAGACCGATGGTGGCGATGGTTCCGGCCACAAAAGAGCCAATCGCAGAGGTCGCAAGCGCCGGCCCGCCGCGGCCGGCCTTGGCCATCTTGTTGCCTTCGAGCGCGGTCGCCATCGAGGCGCTCTCGCCGGGCGTGTTGATCAGGATCGCGGTGGTCGAGCCGCCATACATGCCGCCGTAATAGATGCCGGCGAACATGATCAGCGAGCCGCCGGGGTCGAGCTTGTAGGTGACAGGCAGCAGCAGCGCGACCGTCAGCGCCGGGCCGATGCCGGGCAGCACGCCGACGGCGGTGCCGAGGAACACGCCGATCAGCGCATAGAGCAGGTTCATCGGCTGGACCGCAACCGCCATGCCGTGGGCCAGCGCCGCAAAAGTGTCCATCACAGCAGTCGCTCCAGCGGGCCGGTCGGAAGGCTCAGCGTCAACAGCCGGTCGAACGCGAGATAGATGAGGGTCGACATCACCAGCGCGATGATGCTGTCGACGAGGATGGCGCGGCGCCCGAACGCCGCCGACGTCGTCACGAACAGCGCCGAGGTTGCCAGGATGAAGCCGCCGCCAAGGCCGATGATCGCGATCAGCAAGGCCAGGCCGACCAGGATCAGAAACACCGGAACGGGGTCGGCGCTTTCGCGCGCGGGCAGATTCCCGCGCAGCGCGTCGATCAAATTGCCGATCGCGAGCAGCCCAAGGCCGCTGGCGACCACGACCGGCATCGCCTCCGGCCCCATGCCGTACATCGCGGTGGATGACAGGCCGCGCGCGTCAAACACCAGTACGGCGGCGAGACCTGCGAGCAGCGCAGCGATGACGACGCCGGCGCGATCGACGCGCCGCGGCGGCTGGGCGGGATCACCCGAGGTCATGACTTAACCAGGCCGACCGACTTCAGCACGTCGGTGACGCGCACGGTTTCCTTCTTCAGGAAGTCGGCGAAGGCATCGCCCCCGAGATAGGCATCCTCCCAGCCCTTCTGCTTGAGGATTTCCTTCCAGGCATCCGACTTCACCATCTTCTCGACCGCATCGGTCAGGGTCTTGCGCTGCTCCGGCGTGATGCCGGGAGGCGCGACGACCGAACGCCAATTGGCGATCACGAGGTCGATGCCCTGCTCCTTGAAGGTCGGGATATCGCTGCCGGCGATGCGCTTCTCCGAGGTCACGCCGATCGCGCGCAGCTTGCCGGACTTGATCTGTCCTTCATATTCGCTGAGGCCCGAAATACCCGCGGTGACCTTGCCGCCGAGGATCGCGGCGAGCGACTCGCCGCCGCCGGAGAACGGGATGTAGTTGATCTTCTTCGCGTCCGCGCCGACGGCACCGGCAAACAACGCCGCCATCACATGGTCGACGCCGCCGGCCGAGCCGCCGGCAAAGGTCACCTTGGCGATGTCGGCCTTCACCGCGGCGGCGAGATCCTGCGCCGTCTTGATCGGCGAGTTCGCGGGCACCACGATCACCTGAATTTCTTCGGTGAGGCGCGCGATCGGCGTCACCTGTTCCAGCGTCACCGGCGACTTGTTCATGGCGAGGGCACCCACCATGACGAAGCCGTTGACCATCATCTGGTTGCCGTCGCCCTTGGCGCCATTGACGAACTGGGCGATGCCGACGCTGCCGCCGGCCCCGGGAACGTTGGTGACCTGCACGCTGCGCGCCACACCAGAGGCCACCAGAGCCTGCTGCATCGAGCGCGCGGTCTGGTCCCAGCCGCCGCCCGGGGCCGCCGGCGCCATCAGCTTGAGCTCGAGCTGCTGGGCAAGGGATGGCGTCGCTGTCGCAAGGGTCAGCGCGATGGCTGCGCCGGCAAGGCGCGCGGAAAATTGGAACATGAGGACGCTCTCCAGGCTCATGCGGACGTTTGCCGCATTGTGTCGTTTCGTCGCATATCAACCAAAACGGCCGATGCTGTCCAGCGACAGCGCCCAGATTCCTTCGTGTTAGCGGGGCGTCGGCATCACCCCACCCAGCGCGACAGTCAGCTCGCCGGCGACGTCGCGCACGATTTGGCCGACGTCCGGCAATCTGTCGTCGGTCAGGCGGCTGGTCATGCCGGAGACGGAAATCGCCGCGAGCGGCTCGGCGCAGTCGTTGTATACCACCGCGGCAATGCAGCGCAGGCCTATGCAGGCCTCCTCATCGTCGAGCGCAAAACCCTGCCGGCGGATCTTTTCGAGTTCCTTGAACAGATCGCTCGGCCGCACGATCGACTTCCCGGTCAGGCGCGGCATGCCGTGATGGCGGATGACGGCGCCGACGTCCTCATCCGAATAGGTCGCGAGCACCGCCTTGCCGACGCCTGACGTCACCATGGGGACACGGCCGCCGACTTGGGTCAGCGAGCGCATGATCTCGCGGCTCTCCATGCGGGTCAGAACGATGATGAATTCGTCGTCGACGACGGCGAGATTGGCCGTCTCGCGGGTCAGATCGCGCAGCTTGCGCAAATATGGAATCGCCTGCGTCGAGAAGTTGCGCCGCCGCGCAAAGCTCGCGCCGACCGTGAAGGCGCGCGAGCCGACGTGCCATTTGGATTCGGCGCGGTCGAACTGCACGAAGCGACGGCTCTCCAGCGTCGCGAGCAGGCGATGCACGGTCGAGGTCGACAATCCCGTGCGGATCGCCAGATCGCTGAGGCGGTAGCCCTCGTCGTCCTCGGCCAGCGTTTCCAGGATGGAGAGCGCGCGGTCGACGGACTGCACGCCGCCGTCGCGGGTCTCGTGGTCGGCCTCCGCAGCCGATTTGGGCTCGATCGATTTGCGCCGGATCACGTTCTTGTTCATCGCGACCTGCCGCTTGTGCATCCGTCATTCCGGGATGGTCCGCCGGGACTGCGCGCAGCGCGGGCCTGGCGTACCAGACCCGGAATCTCGAGATCCTCAGGTGCGCAATTGCGCACCATAGTTCGATGCTCCGCATCGCCCCGGGATGACAGGAGAGTTAGGCTCAGAGCAGCCCTGCCCCGCGCGCCCATCTGTACTTGGCTCCCAACACCTCGACCGGCAGTTCGGTCGAATAGGCATAGGCCGGGATGCCGTTCTGGTAGAGATATTCGGCGGCTTCCTCGACCTCGACGTCGCCGGCGAGCGAGGCGACCATCGGCTTCACGAAGCCCTTGGCCTCCATCTCCTTCTTCACCTCGACCATGTTGCGGGCGAACACCATCGGCGGGGTGACGATGGTGTGCCAGTAGCCGAGGATCAGCGCGTGGATGCGCTCGTCCGACAGGCCGAGCTTCACGGTGTTGACGTAGGTGATCGGCGGCTCGCCGCCGGTGATATCCACAGGATTTCCGGCCGCGCCGAACGGCGGGATGAACTTGCGGAAGGCCGCGTCGAGATCCGGCGGCATCGACATCAACGACAGGCCGTTGTCGACGCAGGAATCCGACAGCAGCACGCCCGAGCCGCCGGCACCGGTGATGATCAGGACGTTCTCGCCCTTCGGCGTCGGCAGCACCGGTACGCCGCGGGCGAATTCGAGCAGCTGGCGCAGCGAGCGGGCCCGGATCACGCCGGACTGCTTGAAAACGTCCTCGTAGATGCGGTCATTACCGGCGAGCGCGCCGGTGTGCGAGGACGCCGCCTTCGCGCCCGCCGAGGTGCGGCCGGCCTTGAGCACGACGACCGGCTTCTTCTTGGAGACGCGCTTTGCGGCCTCCGCAAAGGCGCGGCCGTCCTTGAGGTCTTCGCAGTGCTGCGCGATCAGGTTCGTGTTCGGATCCTGCTCGAAGAAGGCGAGCAGATCGTCCTCGTCGATATCGGACTTGTTGCCGAGGCCGACGATGGCCGAAACGCCCATTTTCGCCGAACGCGAGAAGCCGATGATGGCCATGCCAATGCCGCCCGACTGCGACGACAGCGCGGCATGTCCCTTGACGTCGTAGGCCGTGCAGAAGGTCGCGCAGAGATTGGCCGGCGTATAGTAGAAGCCGTAGATGTTCGGCCCCATCAAGCGGATGTCGTACTTCTTGCCGACCTCGACGATCTCCGCCTGCAGCTCCGGCGCGCCGGCTTCGGCAAAGCCCGACGGAATCAGAACCGCGCCGGGGATTTTCTTCTCGCCGCATTCGGTCAGCGCCGCCGCCACGAACTTGGCGGGGATCGCGAACACCGCCACGTCGATCACGCCAGGCACGTCCTTGACGCTCTTATACGCCTTGTAGCCCAGGATCTCGGCGGCGTTGGGATGGATCGGGTAGATGTCGCCCTTGTAGCCGCCGTTGATGAGGTTCTTCATCACGGAGTTGCCGATCTTGCCGTCCTCGGCGGAGGCGCCGACCACGGCGACCGCCTTGGGCTGCATGATACGGTTCATCGCCGCGACGATCTCCTCGGTCGGGCGGGGCTTCGGCTTCGGCACATAGGCGAAGTCGACGACGATGCGGACGTCGGCGGCGGTCGCGCCCTTCGGCGTCGCGAACACCGGATTGAGGTCGAGCTCGACGATTTCAGGGAAATCGGTGACGAGCTGCGAGACCTTGACGATGATTTCGGCGAGCGCCGAGCGGTTCACGGGCTCCCCGCCGCGCACGCCCTTCAGGATCTCATGCGCCTGGATGCCGTCGAGCATCGACAGCGCGTCTTCCTTGGTCGCCGGCGCGAGGCGGAAGGTGATGTCCTTGAGCACCTCGACCAGCACGCCGCCGAGGCCGAAGGCCACCAGCTTGCCGAACGAGCCGTCGGTGATCGAGCCGACGATCACCTCGGTGCCGCCGGCCAGCATCTGCTGCACCTGGACGCCCTCGATCTTGGCATCGGCCTTGTACTTCTTGGCGTTGGACAGGATGGTCTCGTAGGCCTTCTCGGCCTCATCCGCCGTCTTGAGGCCGACGATAACGCCGCCGGCTTCGGTCTTGTGGAGAATGTCCGGCGAGACGATCTTCATCACGACCGGAAAGCCCATCGAAGAGGCCATCTTGCCGGCTTCGCCCGCCGACTTCGCCACGCCCTCCTTCGGCACCGGAATGCCGTAGGCGTCGCAGACCAGCTTACCTTCCGGGGCCGTCAGGCTGGTGCGGTTGTCCGCCTTGACCTGGTCAAGCACCTTGCGGACGGCATCTTTGGAATTGGACATGTGGCTTCTCCCTTGACCTCAGTTCGTTCTTTTCAAAGCGCGCGCGTGTTTGCGGCTGCCCGTGATGCTTGCCATTCGCCGCGCTCTGTTCCATGTCGCGGGCCGGAGCGGCATAAAGCCTGAGATTACTCCGCCGCCATGGATCAAAAATGGCTGGCTATGGCATTTGGTATGCCAGAAGCCAACTTGTCAAGCTGTAGCATGGCTTAGAACGCCGCAAAAAATCGCCGCCTTGACATTCTGGCATGTGGTATGCCAAAAACTTTCCCGTGAATATTCCTGTAAAAGACGACTCCCCACTGGAGGAGATTCGTCGTGTCACTGCGGAAACCAACCAAGGCGTTGCCGAACATGGCCGAGGCAGACATCGCAATCGTTCGTATTGCCCCGGAGAGCAGCTTCAAGAACAAGGCGTATGACGCCTTGAAGGAAGCCATCCTCAAGATGGACATCTATTCGACGCCCGAGCCGGTGATGCTCGACGAGCGCGCGCTGTCCGAACGCCTGGGCGTCAGCCGCACGCCGATCCGCGAAGCCATCGCCATGCTCGAGCAGGACGGTTTCGTGAAGACGGTGCCGCGCCGCGGCATCATGGTGGTGCGCCGGACCAAGAGCGAGATCGTCGACATGATCCGCGCCTGGGCGGCGCTGGAGAGCATGGCGGCACGCCTCATCACCACCACCGCGCGCAAGAAGGACATCACGGCGCTGCGCGACTACTTCAAGGATTTCGGCAAGGACCGTCTGCCCGAAGATCATGTCGAGGAATATTCCCGGGCCAACATCGCCTTCCACCAGGCGCTGATCTCGCTGTCGGAGTCCCCCGTGCTGGTCGATCTCACCAACGACCTCTTGCTGCACGTGCGCGGCTATCGCCAGCTGACCATCGGACGCAAGGATCGTACCGCGACCTCGCTGCCCGAACATCTCGGCATCATCGAAGCGCTGGAAGCGCGCGACACCGAGCTCGCCGAGAAGCGCGCCCGCGATCACACTCTCGGCCTCGCCGCTTACGTCGAAGCGCACGGCCAGGAACTTTTCACTTAGACCATTCACCAGAAGGGCGAACAACTCGCCCCACTACTTGAGACCAGGGAGACAAGGCCCATGCTGAACACCGCGACCAAGTCCGAGGCACCGGGCACCGAGCAGGAGCTGACGGATGGCTTCCATCTCGTCATCGACGCGCTCAAGCTGAACGGCATCAACACAATCTACAATGTGCCGGGCATCCCGATCACGGATTTGGGCCGCATGGCGCAAGCCGCCGGTATTCGCGTGATCTCCTTCCGCCACGAGCAGAACGCCGGCTACGCCGCGGGCATCGCCGGCTATCTCACCAAGAAGCCCGGCGTCTGTCTCACGGTCTCGGCGCCCGGCTTCCTCAACGGTCTCACTGCGCTCGCGCACGCCACCACCAACTGCTACCCGATGATCCTGGTCTCAGGCTCCTCCGAGCGCGAGATCGTCGACCTCCAGCAGGGCGACTACGAGGAGATGGACCAGCTCGCGATCGCAAAGCCGCTGTGCAAGGCGGCCTATCGCGTGCTGCACGCCCAGGACATCGGCATCGGTTTCGCCCGCGCCATCCGCGCCGCGGTCTCGGGCCGTCCGGGCGGCGTCTATCTCGACCTGCCGGCAAAACTGTTCGGCCAGGTCATGAACGCCGAGGCCGGCCAGAAGTCGCTGGTCAAGGTGATCGACGCGGCGCCCGCGCAGATCCCCTCGCCCGCTTCGGTTAAGCGCGCGCTCGACGTGCTCAAGAGCGCAAAGCGTCCGCTCATCATCCTCGGCAAGGGCGCGGCCTACGCCCAGGCCGACGAGGAGATCAAGGCTTTCGTCGAGAAGAGCGGCGTTCCTTTCCTGCCGATGAGCATGGCCAAAGGCCTGCTTCCCGACACCCATCCGCAATGCGCAGGCGCGGCCCGCTCGACCGTGCTGAAGGACTCCGACGTCGTCATGCTCATCGGCGCCCGGCTGAACTGGCTGCTGTCGCACGGCAAGGGCAAGAGCTGGGGCGAAGCGCCGAAGAAGTTCATCCAGGTCGACATCGAGCCGCGCGAGATGGACTCCAACGTCGAGATCGTCGCGCCCGTGGTCGGGGACATCGGCTCGGTCGTCTCCGCCTTCAACCAGGCGATGGCAACGGGCTGGACCGCCCCGCCCGCCGACTGGACCAAGGCGATTTCGTCCAAGCGCGAAGAGAACGTCGCCAAGATGGCGCCGAAGCTGATGAACAACAAGTCGCCGATGGACTATCACGGTGCGCTCGGCGTCCTGAAGAACGTCATCAAGGAATATCCCGAGGCGATCCTCGTCAACGAAGGCGCCAACACGCTCGACCTCGCCCGCGGCGTCATCGACATGTACCGCCCGCGCAAGCGTCTCGACGTCGGCACCTGGGGCGTGATGGGCATCGGCATGGGTCAGGCGATCGCAGCTGCGCTCGAGACCGGCCACCCCGTGCTGGCGGTGGAAGGCGACTCGGCGTTCGGCTTCTCCGGCATGGAGGTCGAGACCATCTGCCGCTACAACCTTCCGATCTGCGTCGTCATCTTCAACAATGACGGCATCTATCGCGGCACCGACGTCAACGGCGCGAATTCCGATCCGGCGACCACCGTGTTCGTCAAGGGCGCTCGCTACGACAAGATGATGGAAGCTTTCGGCGGCGTCGGCGTGAATGCGACCTCGCCCGACGAGCTCAAGCGCGCGGTCAACGAAGCCATGAAGTCCGGCAAGCCGACGCTCATCAACGCGGTGATCGATCCGGCCGCGGGCTCGGAGAGCGGCCGCATCGGCAACCTCAATCCGCAGAGCGTTCTGCAGAAGAAGTAAGTCCACCCCTCAACCCTTATTCCCTGCCGGGTGCAGGGGCAGACAAAAGAGTACGGAGCAACACGATGACCAAAGCGCTCGAGGGCGTTCGCATTCTCGACTTCACCCACGTCCAGTCCGGACCGACCTGCACGCAGCTACTGGCATGGTTCGGCGCCGACGTGATCAAGGTGGAACGTCCGGGCGTGGGTGACATCACCCGCGGCCAGCTGCAGGACATCCCGAACGTGGACAGCCTGTATTTCACCATGCTCAACCACAACAAGCGCTCGATCACGCTCGACACCAAGAACCCCAAGGGCAAGGAAGTCCTCACCGAGCTGATCAAGAAGTGCGACGTGCTGGTGGAGAATTTCGGCCCCGGCGTGCTCGACCGCATGGGCTTCCCCTGGGAGAAGATTCAAGCGATCAACCCGAAGATGATCGTCGCCTCGATCAAGGGCTTCGGCCCCGGACCGTACGAAGACTGCAAGGTCTACGAGAACGTCGCGCAGTGCACCGGCGGCGCCGCCTCGACCACCGGCTTCCGCGACGGCCTGCCGCTTGTGACCGGCGCGCAGATCGGCGATAGCGGCACCGGCCTGCACCTGGCGCTCGGCATCGTCACCGCGCTCTATCAGCGCACCCACACCGGCAAGGGCCAGCGCGTCACCGCCGCGATGCAGGACGGCGTGCTCAACCTCTGCCGCGTCAAGCTGCGCGACCAGCAGCGTCTCGCCCACGGCCCGCTCAAGGAGTACAGCCAGTTCGGTGAAGGCGTGCCGTTCGGCGATGCCGTGCCGCGCGCCGGCAACGATTCCGGCGGCGGCCAGCCCGGCCGCATCCTGAAGTGCAAGGGCTGGGAGACCGATCCCAACGCCTACATCTACTTCATCACCCAGGCCCCGGTCTGGGAGAAGATCTGCGACGTGATCGGCGAGCCCACCTGGAAGACCGATCCGAACTACGCCAAGCCGGCCGCCCGCCTGCCCCGCCTCAACGAGATCTTCGCCCGCATCGAGCAGTGGACGATGACCAAGACCAAGTTCGAGGCGATGGAGATCCTCAACAAGGACGACATCCCCTGCGGCCCGATCCTGTCGATGAAGGAGATCGCGGAAGACGAGTCGCTGCGCGCGACCGGCACCGTGGTCGAGGTCGACCACCCCACCCGCGGCAAGTACGTCTCGGTCGGCAATCCGATCAAGCTCTCGGATAGCCCGAGCGACGTGCAGCGCTCCCCGCTGCTCGGCGAGCACACCGACGAGATCCTGCGCTCGGTGCTCGGCTTCTCGGATCACCAGGTCGCCGAGATCCACAAGTCCGGCGCCCTCGACCCGCCGCAGAAGCAGGCCGCGGAGTAAGCAGGCCCCACATTGAACGAGACGAAAGGGCCGCCCGAAGGGCGGCCCGTTTTGCTTGGGAGGCGCGCAGTCGCAGGCTCAAAATCAAAACTGAAAAAACAACCCCATGCACAGTAGCCATCCCATTGGCTCGCCACGGTATTTCTGATTCAACGAAAGAATCCTGACCCGTCGGGCAAAACAGGGGTATGATGCCATCGTGGATGTCATGCCGGGAGTGCACATTGGGCGCTGGCTGTTGCCACATCGGAACGGATCCCCGACATCCACGCCGCTCGCGGAAGCGGGCATTTCGCCATTGGCCTCCGGGTTGACCGAGATCTTCAGCGATCTCCCGCCGCTAGCAGCGCTGGCCCTGCATGATCGCGGGACGGCAATCAGTATCTGCTCAAGTTGGATTTCCGGCGTTGCCCCTCCCGCCTCTGCCCTTCGCTCCCTTCACGGAAGCGAGTTCAGTCCTGGTGATTGGCATCACGCTTGTCGCTCGTCTCAACTGACTTTTACAACAATATCAGCTGTTATCGGACACTATAGCCCCCCTCGACACGCTTCAATCGAAGCACATCGCCGTAGGACTGCTCCAGCTTCTGAGCGTAAGCTTCCAGTACTTCCTCGTCCCTTTTTGGCAAGATCCTCGAAACGGCATGTCCCGCCTGAGTGAGAATATAGACTGGGATGGCCGGCTGCCCCTCGTAAAGTCCAATTGGTTCAGTGCTCATAAGCGGTTGACGGGAAAGTGAGCTGATATCGCGAATCCCGATCGCCACTTCGCCCATCCCGAGCATCCAGATTTTGTCGTCTGGCTTCGAAGTATGCGTCGACTCCACGAAATACTGTAGCTGCCCGCCCTCGCCAGGATCTAGGAGAAGCCCGGCCTCGACCAGCCGCGTTATTTTCTCGAACTCAAGCACTCCAGACAAAGTTCGCGGAATCACATCATTCAAACGGAAATTGCAAACCTCCTCGAACACTCGGGCAGTTTGGCCGTCCAGCTCATCGACCACCCTCAGAACTTTTGGCGCAAATGATCCGGGCTCTCGCACTTCCGCAGCCAGCACCCGGCCCCATTTTTCCCTCAGAGCTTCTGTTGATGCCTCCTCCGCGTGCCGCTCTAGCTTATCGACAAACAGAGGATCTAAGTCGCTCGCTTTGCCCGAAGCTGATGGATCTCGGCGCAAGTCCTCGATCGCATGCCGGGCAACGCCGTCCTTATTCTCTTGGCGGATACCAATGGACCGGAGATAGCTCGACATCGCGCGGTCGGCGAATTCGGCGTCCGTTTTCATTCGGCCAATGGCGTGTTTACGCATTGCGTCCATCAGCTGGCGCTCCGCTTCGATCTTTGTCCTGGATCGAACGTTGCTGGCTTCCACTGGCAAATTGACGAAATCTACGAGGTTTCCAACCAGCCGGTCTAATGCTGCGGCGGCACGGCTTCTTGCATTGGCGTTGAGGCCTGCTTCCGTCAGTTCGACTCCGACAGAGATCTTCTTGTCTAGCGGATCGCGGGTCATCGGCTCAGCTCTCGTTTGGGGAACAGAGCTAAGCCGGAATCCTTCGCGACCGCAAGTTTACGAGAAGCCATCGCCAGCGTGATCGTCGAATTCGGTCTCGCGCCGGTCGTAAATCTTGAGCGTATCGATCCTCTTGTGCCGCGAGATCTTCGAGACCTTCAGCGGATCCTGGCCGTCGGCGAGTGCCGAAGTGACGAAGCCGGCGCGCATCGAGTGCCCGGAGAAGATGGTCTCGTCCAGCCCGGCCGCCTTAACGGCGCGTTTCACTACTCGCGCGATCGAGCGGTTGGAAAGTGGGGCCAACCCCCACCTTCCCGTGTCGATCGACTTCCCAAAAGATCGGCCCCTCGGTGATGCCGGCGGCCTCGAACCAGGCGTCAAGGGCGTCGACAGGCCGCAGCTGGCGGCCGTTCGGTACCGGGAGCTCTTCGTTCCCTTCCTGGTCGGTCTTGGAGGCGTCGATGTGCAGCACGATTCCGCGGGCGCGGCGCTCGATGTGATGCACATGTAAAGCGGTCAGCTCAGATCTGCGCAGCGCCGCGGCGAAACTGACAAGCAAAATCGCCCGATCGCGCAAGCCGGCGAGCGTTCTTGGCAAGATGTGAATCAGACGGGCGAGCAGCTCGGCCGTGGTCGACGCCTTCCGGGTCTGCCGGGCGCCGAGGGCGCGGCGGATGCCGCGCATCGTCGCCTTGACGCCTTCGGCGCTGGTCGGCAGCGGGTCGAAGCCGCCGGCGCGGCGGGCCGCGGCGATCGCGGCGGTGCGACGCTGAATGGTGGACGTCTTGCTACCGCTGTCGGCGAGCTGCGCCGGGCGATGGTTTCCGGCTCGGCCGGGAGCGGTTGTTCGAGCACCTGGCCGCACCAGGTGACGAAGTCCGCTCAGTCAGAGCTGTAGGCCCGACGGGTGTTTCTTGAGCTCGACGCCGCGAGATAGGCGCGTACCGAGGCCGTCGGATCGACCAAAATTGTCGATTCTGTCATGGTAGTTCTCGATCAAAAAAGCAGAGAGGCCACCATGAGCGACGGCAACGAAGACGACGCCCGCCGGATTTGGGTCGTAGAGATACACACTCCAAACGTAGCGCACGGTTCGCTCGAAACGTTCTTCGACCGCCTGACGGTCGAGGAAGCGATCGAAAAGCTCGAAACGAACGCGACCAAAGCCTTGGTAGTTCGTAAGCCTCTCGACGCACCAATCTCTGACCTTCGAGCGTTAGACGACTTCCAACAGCGAACCGGCAAAGGCCTCAAGCGAATTTTTCCCTGATCGGTTCGGCCTTCCATCCCGTCAATTGTTCCCACCGTGCGATTACCAGGCCGCAATATTCCGGACTGAGCTCCACCGCGAAACAGCGGATTACGGTGACAGTACACTCAATTGTACTTCGTCAGCGGCAGATTAGGTGCACGGTCCCCGTAATTCCCGAGACCCTCAGCGATCTCCCGCCGCCAATTGCTCACGAAAATACTTCACCACCGCCGCGTTGAACTCGCGATGAAATCCTGCCCGGTCGAACGCTGCGGGCACATCGGTGCAGATGCGGGGCACGGCCGCCGCGAGTTCCGCCGAGCATGGAGCGAGGAACGCATAGTGGCCGGCCGGCACGACGTGGATGTCAGGCTTGCCCGGCAAGCCTTCCGCGACGCGCGCGTTGCCGGAGCCGTCGCCGACGCCGGGCCCGCCGAACTGCGAGCGCCAGAACTGGATAGGCACCTTGACGGCGGCAAGGTTATCCCGCGTCAGCGTGGCTGGTGCTGGATCAACGATGACGGCGGCGCGGATGCGCGCATCCCGTATCGGCTCGGGCGGCGTCTCGCCGTTGTGAAGCTGTGCGCACATGCCGGTCGTCTCCTTGCAGAGGCTGGCGACCCTGGCGAAATCCGGCTTGATCCCCATCAGCACGAGGCCGGTCGCCCCGCCGAGCGAGAAACCGACGAAGCCGACCCTCGCAGGATCAATCACCGCCCTGTCCTTCCAGCCGTTCAACAGAAAATCGAGCAGGCGCACGATGTCGGCCGGACGCGATCCCCAGACCGACAGCGTATCGCGCCGCGAGGAGTCGCTGACCGTATCGCCGGGATGATTGATGGCGGCGACAACGAAGCCGGCATCGGCCAGCGCCTCCGCCGTGTCGTGCTGCTGGCCGAAAAATCCGCCCCGGCCGTGCGAGTAGATGACGATCGGCAGCTTCGCATCCGTGACGGGACAATCCTTCACGCCCTTCAGATCGAAATCGGCACTCACCGATAAACGGCCGAGGGCGACATGCGTCGGCTCCGCCGCGCACGGATACCAGATCGCGCCCGACAGCGCCGGATCAGCGTCGAGCAACTGAATGCCAGCTGCCGCGGCGGGCGAACCAAGACAGCAGAGCGTGATCGCAAGAACCCAAAGCGTGCAGCGCAACGGAAGCTCCCCTGATTTCCCGCGGGAGTTGAATGAGGAAACGATAGCGGAATTGTGGCTTCGGGTGCGCCCGTCCAGCGCGCCTCTGGATCGGCAGGCGATACGAACCTTCGGGCGTGACCTCCGTCCCTGCACCAAAAGCGGCAACCAGGAGGCCTTGCGCGCGCTGCGGGCTCTGGCCGGAGCTTTTATCGCACCATGGAATTAAAGGCATCGACCATTTTGAGGACCTTGTCCGTTCCAATCGATGCGCAGCCGACAAAAATAGGCGGCCGCGTCGAACCGGGTTCGTCGGCTCGCGATCACGGCCAAGGGGGCTGGCAACACGCGACAATTATAGTAGCGTCGTTGCAAGAAGAAGCGCACGGCGGCTGAAGCCGGGCAACACACAACAGGGAGGACTTTCGATGCAGTTTCTCAAGACTGCGGTTGCGGCCGGGCTTGTCGTTGCGACCTTTACCAACACCTCGCTTGCGCAGACCAAGCCGTCGGAGCTCAAAATCGGCATCACGACGTTCCTGTCGGGCCCTGCGTCAGTCTTCGGTGTGCCGGCGAAGGCCGCGGCGGAGATGATCGCGGAAGACATCAACAAGAAGGGTGGCATCGGCGGCGTGCCGGTCAAGCTCTCCTTCATCGACGAAGGCGCGGGAGGCGAAGCGCTCGTCTCCAACTACCGACGCGTGGTGCAGGACGAAAAGGTCGATGCCACGTTTGCTTCGATCTCGTCGGGCAGCTGCACCCAGTTGGTGCCGATCGCCGAAGACCTCAAAGTCATGAATTTCATGTGGGACTGCGGTGCGGCCTCGATCCTCGAAACCAAGAAGTACCGGTACAATTTCCGGACGCAGGCGAACGGCACGCCGGAAATGCTGGCCGTGCTCCTTTACCTGCTCAAGACCAAGCCCGACTTTAAGACGATCGCGGTGGTCAATCAGGATTATGCATGGGGTCGGGAGAGCTGGGAGATCTTTTCGACCGCGCTCAAGGCGATGAAGCCGGACGTGCAAGTCGTCGCGGAGCTCTTCCCGAAGTTCGGCGCACCGGACTACTCGACTGAAGTTTCCCGTCTGTTGGCGCTGCGGCCGGATGTGGTTCTGACAACGTCTTGGGGTGGAGATCTCGACACGCTGGTCCGTCAGGCTGGTCAGCGCGGCCTGTTGCAGCAGTCGACCTTCGTGCTCGGGATCGGCGAATCATCGATCCAGCGGTTGGGCAAAGACTTGCCTGAAGGCCTGATCGTCGGCGCGCGCGGAGACCACTGGTTCCTGCATCCCGAGAAGAAGAACGACGCGGCCTTCAAGGCGTTCAATGAAGCCTTCAAGGCGAAGACCGGTGCATGGCCGATCTACCCCGTCTATCACATGGCGCAGGCGTTCAAGGCCCTGGAGACGGCCTACGACAAGGCGATCAAGTCCAACGGCGGCAACTGGCCGACGCGCGAACAGGTCGTGGACGCGACGGCGGGCACCGAGTTCGCCACCGGCTTCGGCCGTCCGATTACGCTGCGGCCCGAGGACAACCAGGGCCTCGAAGCTCAGCTGGTCGGCGTCACCAAGTCCGTTCCGGGGTACGACTTCAAGCTGCTCGACAACATGATGATCTTCGATCCGAAGATGATCACCAACCCGGCGGGCGTACGGTCGGTTGAGTGGCTCAAGACGCTCAAGCCGGACTTCGTCAAGATGGACGTGCCGACCTTCAAAGCTCAGTAGCGGCACGCTCGACTTTTGATCCCCGTCCTCCGAGCCGCATCCCGGAGGACGGACCTTTTCCGAAGGCCATCATGAACTCGACACTCGCTATCTTGGCGATCCTCGATGGGATCAGCTACGCCGCACTGGTGTTCCTGGTCTCGGTCGGGCTCAGCCTGATTTTCGGCGTGCTGCGCGTGGTCAACGTCGCGCACGGTTCGCTGTACGCGTTCGGCGCCTACCTGGCTGCGACGTTCAGCCTTGCAGTCGCGCCGATATCGCCTTGGCTTACCTATCCCGCGCTGCTGGCCGCCTCCATCGTGATCGGCATCGTGTGCGGCGGTTTCATCGAACGGTTTCTGCTGCGACCGCTCTCCGGACAGGAAGACGTCCTCCAGCTTCTGATCACTTTCGCCGCCTTCATGATCATGGACAACCTGCAGCGTCTGATCTGGGGCGTGCAGCCCATCTTCGCCGCGGAGCCGTTGAGACTACTTCCCAACGTCGTTGTGTTCGGCGTCAGTTACACGTCGTACCAGGTCATTCTCCTGCCCGGCGTCGCATTGGCGACGCTGTTCGGGCTCCGCTACTTCCTGCGCAGGACGCTGTCGGGAGCGGTGATCCTTGCGGTCACGGAGGACCGCGAAGCTTCGACGGCCATCGGGATTGACGCAAAACGTGTATATTTCGTTACCTTCGTCATCGGCGCGAGCCTGGCTGCGTTGGGAGGAGCGCTGGCCTCGCCGACCACCTCGCTGGTCCCCGGTATGGGTGCCGATATGATCGTGCTTTCCTTTGCCGTCGCTGCGACCGCGGGTCTCGGCCAGATCGAGGGCACCGCGCTCACCGCGCTGATGATCGGCCTGACCCGTGCCTTCGTGATCTATCTCCAACCGGAATTCGAAGTTCTCGTTCCCTATCTGCTGATGGTGCTGGTGCTTCTGGTGCGTCCGTTCGGCCTGTTCGGCGCCGTGCAGGTAAGGAAAATTTGATGAGCGGTCGCATCAAGCCGGTCACCACGATCGCGATCATCTTCTTTCTGGTCAGCGCCGTCGCGCCTCTTTTGGTATCGAGCTGGGCGACCTTGTTCGCGTTGATCCTCGCGAAGGGGATCGTCGTTCTCGGTATCATTCTTCTGCTGCAGGCGGGGCAGGTGTCGTTCGGACATGCAATGTTCTTCGCTACCGGGGCATATACCGCGGCGTTCTGGGGCAAGTACGTCGGTGGCGGCGACATCGTGCTCTTCATCGCGCTGGGCGGCATCACCTCCGCCGTCTTTGGCCTCATCGTTGGGCTCTTCGTCGTGCGCTACCGGGAAATCTTTTTTGGAATGCTGAATCTGGCGTTTTCGATGGTGCTGTGGTCGCTGCTGGAGAAGATGTTTCATTACACCAACGGCGCCGACGGCATCCGGGTCCCTCGTCCGGCCCTGTTGGGACTGTCGTTTACGCCCGAAACCTTCCAGTACGTCATTCTTTACGTGAGCCTCTTGATCGCGGTCGTCGCCTTCTACGGCGTGCAACGCTATCTCGATAGCCCGCTCGGACACATGCTGCGTGCCATCAAATCGAACGAGACCCGGCTCGAGTACCTCGGGACGTCCGCACGGCGCGTGCTTCTGATAGGCTACGTGATCTCGGCTTTTCTCGGCGGCATCGGCGGCACGCTGGTGGCGATCATCCAGCAGATCGCCACGCCCGAGTTCGGGTTCTGGACGAAGTCGGGCGAGTTCGTCTTCATCGCGATCCTCGGCGGCAGCGCCCACGCCTTCGGAGCGTTCGCCGGCGCGGCGATGTTCGAGTGCGTGCGCTTCTATGCGGCGGCCCACCTGGCCGACACCTGGCAGCTGATCCTCGGCGTGGTCTTGATCGTCATCATTCTCTATGCGCCTAACGGACTGATAGGTCTCAGGCAGCGCTACGGCCAGGCGAAGCAGGGAGGACATTGATGGCCAACGTCCTCCTTTCTGCGAAGGGCATCAAGATCCGGTTCGGTGGCGTCGTCGCCGCCGACGGTATCGATCTGGACGTGCTCCAAGGCGAGAACCTCGCGATCATCGGACCGAATGGCGCCGGAAAGACCACCTTCCTCAACATCTCGACGGGTTATCTGCGGCCGCAGGCCGGAAGCATCACCTTCCTAGGCCAGGAAATCACGGCGCAGCTCCCGCGCACGATCACCAGGCTCGGCATCGCGCGGGCCTTTCAGATACCGCAGCTCTTTCTCGATCAGACTGTGATGGAGAACATGCTGATCGCCGCGGCCTCGCGGCTGGGAAGCCCTTCCGGCTTCACGGCTCTTTCCGCCCTGCCTGAGCTGCCTGAAATGGAGCGCCTTCTGGATCTCGTCGGCGTCAAGTTGTACGCGTCTCGCAAGGCGAGGGAGCTTCCCGAGGGACAACGCAAGCTGGTCGACATCGCTCTGGCGCTCGCGCTGAAGCCCAGACTGCTGCTGATGGACGAGCCCACTTCGGGCGTCGCCTCCGCCGAGAAGCTGGAGATCATGGACATCCTGACGTCCGCTCTCGCCAAGGAGAAGGTGACTTCGGTCTTCGTCGAGCACGACATGGACATGGTGGAGCGCTATGCCCACCGAGTCGCGGTGTGGAACGTCGGGAAGATCCAAAAGGTGGGCACGCCGGCGGAGGTTCTGGCCGATCCCAAGGTCCGCGAACAGGTGATCGGCATATGACGGCGATGCTGGACTTCGAGAAGGTCAACGTCGCGATCGCCGATGCGCCGGTGCTGCGCAGCGTCAGCTTCTCGCTGCCGCCGGGCGCGACCGCCGCGCTCATCGGGCGAAACGGAGCCGGCAAGACCACGACGGTACGGACCATCATGGGCTTCACGAAGGCGAGCGGCACCGTGCGCTTGGGCGGTCAGGACCTGGGACATGTACCTCCGCACCGCCGCCCCTTCTTAGGCATCGGCTACGCCCCCGAGGACCGTCGTCTCTTCTCGGCCTTTACGGTGGAAGAAAACATTCTCTTGCCCGGTCGCGTCGCGAAACTTAGCGCGAACGAGGCGCGCCGGCGGCTGGAGCGAACCTACTCCGTCCTGCCGGAACTCAAGGACCTGGCGAGTCGCCCGGCGGGCTCCGTCTCGGGCGGCCAAGGCAAAATGGTCGCCCTCGGGCGCGCCCTGATGCTAGGCACCCGCCTCGTCATTCTGGACGAGCCGTTCCAGGGCCTCGCCCCTGTGCTGGCGCAGAGGTACGCCGAGGCGCTGCGTCGGCTTCGTTCGCAGGACCGGGACATTACCCTGCTGATCACGGAGTCGAACCCAAAGCTGCTCGAGACCTTCGCCGACGTGACGCTGACGATCGAGCGCGGCGAAATCGAAAGCCGGGCCCTTGCGTAGCGCTCGCCCGGTTTGGCGCGCAAACAGACGGTCAAGCCAAGCTCCATCGAAGCTTGCCGAACAGACGAATCGACTGGCGCTCAATGCAACACGAGTAGGTCGTCGCGGTGGGACCAAGTTCTGGCTCGTGCTGAAAATGATGAAATCCGAGCAGCCCAAGCAGACAAAACCCGCGCAGATTTTCGGCCAATCCTTCACGCCCTTCACATCGAAATCGGCGCCGACTGACAGGTTGCTCAGTGCCACATGCGTCGGCCGCCGCGCACGGATACCAGATCGCGCCCGACAGCGCCGGACCGGCATTGAGCAACTGAATGCCAGCTGCGGCGGCCGGCGAACCAAGACAGCAAAGCGTAATGACGAAAGCCGAGAGCGTGCAGCGCAACGGTGGTCCCCCCGATTTCGTGCTGGAGTTGAGCGGGCAACGAGAGCGGAATCGTGGCTGATTGATCGGCCGCGTGTCCTGAAGCAATCTGGCGGAAACGCAAGGGAGATCAGCATGTCACTGCTGGGCAAGGCCGCCGTCGCGATGTGGTGGAGCGTTCGCCCCGAGCAGCGCTTCGAGTTCGGCGACTGGCATTCGCATGAGCACTTTCCGGAGCGGATGGGCATTCCCGGCTTCCGGCGCGGATCGCGCTGGACCAGCACCACGGACGCGGAGGGTTTCTTCGTGCTCTACGAGCTCGCGGAGTATGAGGTGCTCACCTCGAAGGGATATCTCGACCGGCTCAATGCGCCGACGCCGTGGTCGACGAAAATGATGCCGCATCATCTCGGCATGATCCGCAGCCAATGCCGCCTGATCGAAAGCTTTGGGGGTGGCGTTGCGACTTCGCTCGCGACGATCAGGTTGTCACCGCAGGCCGGATGTGAGGCGGACTTGCAGGCGCACCTTGCGAATACGCTCGGCACATTGGCGCAGAAACCGGGGCTGACCGGCGCTCACCTCCTCCGCACCGACACGCCGCGGACGAGCGCGCCCACCACCGAACAACAGATCCGCGGCAAGGACGGCGCCGCCGACTGGATCGTGCTGCTCTCAGGCTACGATGCCGATGTAGTTGAGGCTGCGATCGCAAGCCCGCTTTCGCCAGGGTCGCTCGGCGCTCTGGGCGCGCAGAGCAATCCGACGATCGGCAGCTATCGGCTGGCATTCACGATGACACCGCAGGATGTCGCAGCCGGCTAGGAGACCGGCGGAACAGTCGTGAAAAAAATCCGCCGCGCCTGTCGGATCGGCGGCTTCCCGGTCGTCCTCGTGACATGAATGGGCCATAGACGCCAATCTCGGGCCCATCAAACACTGAGGATAACAACCATGCCCAGCACTGTCCGCCTGCACCGCGTTCTCGCCACCAGCCCCCAGAAGGTCTATCGCGCCTTCCTGGAGGCGGATGCGATGGCGAAATGGCTTCCGCCGAACGGCTTCACCTGCACCGTGCATCATTTCGAGCCCAAGGTCGGAGGCACGTTCAAGATGTCGTTCCGGAATTTCACCACGGGCAACAGCCATTCGTTCGGCGGCGAATATCTCGAGCTCGTCCCTGGCGAACGCCTGCGCTACACCGACAAGTTCGACGATCCCAACCTGCCCGGCGAAATTCAGGTGAACGTGAGCCTGAAGAAGGTCTCGGTCGGCACCGAGATCGAGATCACGCAGGCCGGCATTCCCGACGTCATTCCGCCGGAGGCTTGCTATCTCGGCTGGCAGGAATCGCTGCGCAATCTGGCGAAGCTGGTCGAGCCGGAGATCAATCAGTAGCGACGACATCAGCAGGGGTGGGCAAAGGCGCAAAGCGCCGTGCCCACGACCTTTCCGATACGGCGACAGACGCGTGGGCACGCTTCCGCCTTCGCTCTGCGAGCTACGGCGGACAGGTCGCTTCGCCCACCCTGCGGCACTTGCCAAGATGGTGGGCACGGCGCTCCGCGCCTTCGCCCACCGACGGCACCGGGTGCGCGGTCTTGATGTGCGTCAAGCTGTCAGACGGACAAAGCGGCTAGGAGCAGAAGTCTTCCCTGCGGGCGTCGGAGGCGAGATGATGAGATCTGCTCTCGAATGGTTGATCATTGCCAGTCTGGCCGCCGGTGTCGCGACCGCTGCCGAGGCTGAAGAAATCGACATAGGCAAGGCCGAATTCCAGTCTTCGTGCGCGAGTTGTCATGGCGCCGAGGCAAAGGGCAACGGACCGGTCAGCGGCCAGCTCAAGACCCCGCCGTCCGACCTGACCAAGTTGGCCAAGAACAATGACGGCGTGTTTCCCACCAACGCCGTCTACGAAACCCTCTATGGGTCGAAATCAGTCACAGCTCACGGCACCCGTGAGATGCCCGTCTGGGGCGAGCGGTTCAACCCCATCGTCAACCTGCCTCACGCCGTCGATCCCACTTATTGGCAGAAGGCCGGGCCGCAGCAAAACCCGGAGGTCGTGGTGCGGACTCGCATTCTCGCGGTGATCGATTACCTGAACCGAATTCAGCAGAAATAGCGACCGAACAGCGTCCCGCCTGGACGCTGCTCGCCGCCTGCTACGCCTGCGCGGCCAGCCCGCCGCCTGCGGTCCAACGATCCGGATCCGGGCTGTGCCCGATCAGCGCAAGCCCGTAGGCGATCGACTCGAACTGGTCGCCCGACATCAGGCGCTCGTTGCCGAACCGCTCAGCGAACAGCTTGCGCACGGCCGGCACGAACGAGCTGCCGCCGGTCAGGAAGACCTTCTCGACCTCGCGCGCGGCGATGCCGGCTTCGGCCAGCACCTTGTCGACGGTGGCACCGAGCCGGGCGATGTCGTCGGCAATCCAGGATTCGAAATTCTTGCGCGTGATGGCCGCGCCGATGTCGACGCCGCCGCCCTTGAAACGGAAGTCGACCTCGTCCTGCGCCGACAGCGCGACCTTGGCATCCGACACCGCGCGGTACAGCGCAAAGCCGAGGTCGAGATCGACGATGGTGATGAAGTCCTCGAGCAGAGCCGGCTTCAGCGCGGTGCGCGCAAGCTCCCGGAGTTCGCGCAAATCGCCGTTGCTCTTCATCATCGCCAGCTGATGCCAGCGCGCGAGATTGGTGTAATGGCCGCTGGGGATCGGCAGCACCTTGTCGAAGGAGCGGAAGCTGGAGCCCTTGCCGAGCCGCGGCGAGACCACGTGATCGACGATACGGTAATCGAACGTATCGCCCGCGATCCCGATGCCGGCATGGCCGAGCGGCTCGGCGCGAAGGGCACCGCCCTTGCGCGAGAAGCGCATCACGGAGAAATCGCTGGTGCCGCCGCCGAAATCCGCAACCAGCACGGTGGCATTGCGCTCCAGCCTTCGGGCAAACGAGAACGCCGCGCCCACGGGCTCGTAGACATAGCGGGCATGGCCGGCGCCCAGGCGCTCGAACGCGGCGCGGTAGCGCTGCATCGCCAGCGCCTCGTCGGGATTGCCGCCGGCAAAGCGCACCGGGCGACCGACCGTGATGGTCGACGTCTCGAAGCCGAACTTCTCGCCGCCATGGCGCGCCAGCGTCCGCAGGAACGCCGCCAGGATGTCCTCGAACTTGAAGCGCTGCCGGAACACCTGCGTGGTGTTGAAGCTGCTGCTCGCCGCAAAGGTCTTGAACGACTGCAGGAAGCGGTAGACGTGACGGCCTTCGAGGAATTGCTCGATCGCCCACGGGCCGCCCTCGGCCTGGGCGCCGGCGCCGGGCCGGTCCTCCCAGAAGCACAGCGCCGACACGTAGACGCTGTGGCGCTGTCCGCCGTGGTCGAAACGGATGGCCTCGACCCGGCGATCGTCCGCCGCAAGTGCGACGACCGTATTGCTGGTCCCAAAATCGATGCCGATCGAGACGGCGGGCGAGGCGCTCGACATGAACCACTCTGACAGATGATTGGAAAGGGGGCAGACCACTAGCGGCTTTGACTTGTCCTGCCAAGACCCGTCCGCTGCAGTGCGGCCGGAACTTGGCGTCCATCGCCATCGGGATCCCGTCTCGCAGCGAACGATTCGCCCTCTCTTGGCCATGAATGGACCGGCAATCTCAGCCAGCCGTAGCTTTTAGGCCCGATCCGGCCGCATTAACCCCGCATTATGCTGCAATGCGGCGCATCGAATGCTGCTATGCAAACAAGAGCGTAGACGTTGGCATCTGGTATACATAAATTCCCTTTCGCCGTGAGACGCCAAGACTGACCGTCCTTCGGACTGACCGTCTCGAGAAAGGGAATTCCAATGTCCAAGTCCGCTTCCGTTGCCTTCGCCCCGTCCTCCTCGCTGTTCGCCCGCCTGATGGCCGCGATCGACAGCTTCCTGATGGCGAGCGCCGAGATTTCCAACCGCAACGGCGAACTGCCGCGTTTCGGCTTGTAAGAAGGGCTTATCTGACGCCGAGCGACGGGCCGGCAGATTCCCGCCCCCACTCTACTCGATCAAATGGCCCCACCTCGGGGCCATTTGCTTTTGCCTCCTCGCCTCGCAGCTGCGACAATGTGTCCGACCGGGCCCCCGCCGATCCGATTGTTTGTTTGCTGGCATCTCGCATACCATTCGACCAGCAAATAACGATCGCACAATCCAAGGTGTGAGGCGGGGAAACGTAGCGCGCGACGGGAAAAGCCGAGGGGCACGAGCGTGGCGCCCTTGGTAGCCTTAGCCAAAAGGAGCGGATGCCGCGCCTTATCCCTGATCATAGAGTTTCTATCGGACTACCATGGGAGATCGACCGCAAGGGTGACACCGGGTATCTGAAATCGAAATGGGCTGACGCAAGCCGACAAAGAGCGGCTGCGCTGAGGGTTCGACAGGGAGAGAAACAGATGAAGCCACTCGTTCTGAATGTCGCCGTGGCGGCAATCGCGATGTCATGCGTCAGCAGCACCACAAGCCGTGCAGCCTGGGAGCCGGTCCGCCCGGTCGAGTTTATCGTGCCCGCGGGCACCGGCGGCGGCGCCGATCAGATGGCGCGCACCATCCAGGGCATCGTCACCAAGCATAATCTGATGAAGCAGCCGCTGGTCGTCATCAACAAGGCCGGCGGCGCGGGCGGCGAAGGCTTCCTGGATGTGAAGACGTCGTCGGGCAATCCTCACAAGATCATCATCACGCTGTCGAACCTGTTCACGACGCCGCTGGCAACGGGGATTCCTTTCAACTGGAAGGATTTGACGCCGGTGGCGATGCTGGCGCTCGACGAGTTCGTGCTCTGGGTCAATGCCGAGAAGCCGTACAACAGCGTCAAGGATTACGTCGACGCCGCGAAGAAGGCACCAAGCGGCTCGTTCAAGATGGGCGGCACCGGCTCGAAGCAGGAAGACCAGATCATCACGGTCGGCATCGAGAAGGCAATCGATGCGAAGTTCACCTACATCCCCTACAAGGGCGGCGGTGAAGTCGCGGTGCAGCTCGTCGGCAATCACGTCGATTCGACCGTCAACAATCCGATCGAGGCGGTCGCGCAATGGCGCGGCGGCAAGCTGCGCCCGCTCTGCGTGTTCGACGCCCAGCCGATGGCTTATGACGAGCCGATCGCCGACGGCAAGGCCTGGAAGGATATTCCGACCTGCAAGTCGCAGGGCCTCGCGATGGAATATCTCATGCTGCGCGGCGTGTTCATGTCGCCAAAGGTCACGAAGGATCAGACCGAATATTATGTCGAGCTGTTCAAGAAGGTCCGCGCCACGCCCGAATGGCAGGACTTCATGAAGAGCGGCGCCTTCAACACGACCTTCCTGACCGGCGCCGACTACGCCAAGTGGGTCGAGGCGGAGGAGAAGCGCCACGAAGGCCTGATGAAGGAAGCCGGCTTCCTCGCATCGAATTGAGCCGCGACCTCGGCGAGGGCTGAGGACGCTTGTCGTCTACACGCCTGCCGCGACCGAGAAAATTGCGTTCCCGCCTGGAGGTCACATGACTGAACGATCCGGATCCGCATCTGGCCCGGCCCACAAGACGCTGGAAATCGGCATGGCGCTGCTGATCGGCGTCTTCGGCCTCATCGTGATCTTCGGCAGCCTGAAGGCCGGCATCAACTGGGGCGCGGAGGGCCCGCGTGCCGGCTTCTTCCCCTTCTATATCGGCGCCGCCATCGTCGTGGCGAGCGCCATCAACCTCTGGCATGCGCAGCGCGACGACGACGGGCGGCTGTTCGCCGAATGGGGACAGCTGCGCCAGGTCATGAGCGTCGTCGTGCCGACCGCGATCTATGTCGGGTCGATGCCGTTCATCGGCCTCTACATCGCCTCCACGGTCTTCATTGCCTGGTTCATGCGCTGGCTCGGCGGCTATCGCTGGCTGACGGTCGTTGCCGTGGCGGTCGGCATGCCGGTCCTGACCTATCTAATCTTCGAGCGCTGGTTCCTGGTCCCGCTCCCCAAGGGTCCGATCGAGGAATGGCTCGGTCTGTAAGCGCCGCGCATCTGTTCACTGATTGCTGCTGCAGGATATCAATATGGAAGAATTGGCCAATCTGTTTCACGGCTTCGCGGTCGCCCTGCAGCCCTACAACATCATGCTGATGATCATCGGCATCACGCTCGGGGTCATCATCGGCGTGCTGCCGGGGCTCGGCGGCGCCAACGGCGTTGCGATCCTGCTTCCCTTGACCTTCAGCATGCCGCCGACATCGGCGATCATCATGCTGTCCTGCATCTATTGGGGCGCGCTGTTCGGCGGCGCCATCACCTCGATCCTGTTCAACATACCCGGCGAGCCCTGGTCGGTGGCGACCACGTTCGACGGCTATCCGATGGCGCAGCAGGGCAAGCCCGGCGAAGCCCTGACCGCCGCCTTCACCTCCTCCTTCGTGGGCGCGCTGTTTGCCGTCATCATGATCACGCTGGTTGCGCCGCTCGTCGCAGGCTTCGCGCTGAGATTCGGGCCGGCGGAGAAGTTCGCGGTGTACTTCCTCGCCTTCTGCAGCTTCGTCGGCCTCAGCAAGGAGCCGCCGTTCAAGACCATCGCGGCGATGATGATGGGCTTTGCGCTCGCGGCGGTCGGGCTCGATTCCATCACCGGACAATTGCGGCTGACCTTCGGCGTCACCGAGCTGCTCAACGGATTCGACTTCCTGATCGCCGTGATCGGCCTGTTCGGCATCGGCGAGATCCTGCTGACCATGGAGGAAGGGCTGGCGTTCCGCGGCGGCAATGCCAGCATCAACCTTCGGGTGGTGCTGCAGACCTGGCGGGAATTGCCCGCCTATTGGATGACCTCGCTGCGCTCCTGCCTGATCGGCTGCTGGATGGGCGTCACGCCCGCCGGCGCAACGCCGGCCTCCTTCATGAGTTACGGCATCGCCAAGCGCCTGTCGCGACGCGGAAACAATTTCGGCAAGGGCGAGATCGAAGGCGTGATCGCGCCTGAGACGGCCGCACATGCGGCGGGCACTTCGGCGCTGCTGCCGATGCTGTCGCTCGGCGTGCCGGGCTCCCCGACCGCCGCCGTACTGCTCGGCGGCTTGCTGATCTGGGGCCTGCAGCCCGGCCCCATGCTGTTCGTCGAGCAGAAGGAGTTCGTCTGGGGCCTGATCGCCTCGATGTATCTCGGCAACCTCGCCGGCCTCATCGTCGTGCTCACCTGCGTGCCGATCTTCGCCGCGATCCTCCGCGTGCCCTTCGGCATCATCGCGCCGCTCATCCTAGTGCTGTGTGCGATCGGCGCCTATTCGGTGCACAACAGCACCTTCGACGTGATGCTGATGCTGGTGTTCGGCGTGCTCGGCTATCTCCTGAAGAAGTGCAACTATCCGCTCGCACCGCTGGTGCTCGCCATCGTGCTCGGCGACAAGGCGGAGGAAGCCTTCCGGCAATCGCTGCTGGGATCGCAAGGCTCGCTCGGCATCTTCTTCTCCAACGGTCTTGTCAGCACGATCATGGCGCTCGGTCTGGTCGCCCTGTTCTGGTCCGCGATCCAGGAAGGCTACAGCCGGCTGCGCACGTCGATGGCGTGAAGCCGCAAGTCGGCGCCGACCGCCGCCTCCCTCGCCAAATTGCCGCAGGCCGGACTTCTGGGATATAGAATTCCAGGATGTTGGGCGGTCTCCCCGCCCCCGTGCACCGGCGGCGCAGGCAGCGCCTGCGTGGGAAATCCCAAGCGGACAGGTGTTTGAGAACACGTCTGCGGCTTCGCCAACGCACAAAAATATATTTAAAATCAATGACTTGAATATCAGCACCTGCGCTGCCGCCGCACGTCGCCGGCAATTGAGGCTTTACAATCCGGTGCTCATGACGCATGTGGACGGGGCCGCGTTATTTCGCCGCACCTCCGCCTCCCCAGCTTGAATCTTGGCATAATGCATACCAAGCTGCCGCCAGCGCATGCATAAAAATGATCGGCGCGTTGGGAGGGTTTTGAATGACGGACATGGTGCAGTCGGCAGCAGCGGCCCCTAGTGTCACCCGTGTGAGCGATGCTTATCGCTGGGCGCAATTGGCCATCGGCGTAGGCGCGATGGTGATGATCGCCAATTATCAATACGGCTGGACGTTCTTCGTCCCCGACATCCAGAAGACGTTCGGCTGGGATCGCGCGTCGATCCAATGGGCCTTCACTCTGTTCGTGCTGTTCGAGACCTGGCTGGTGCCGATCGAGGGATGGTTCGTCGACAAATATGGTCCGCGAATCGTCGTGCTGGTCGGCGGCGTGCTCTGCGCCATCGGCTGGGCGATCAACGCGCAGGCCACCACCCTCAACGGCTATTATCTCGGCATGATCATCGCGGGCATCGGCGCCGGCGGCGTCTACGGCACCTGCGTCGGCAACGCGCTGAAATGGTTTCCGGACAAACGCGGTCTCGCCGCGGGCATCACCGCGGCGGGCTTCGGTGCAGGCTCCGCGCTCACCGTCGCGCCGATCCAGGCCATGATCAAGGACAGCGGTTTCCAGGCCACCTTCCTCTATTTCGGTCTCGGCCAGGGCATCATCATCTGCATCCTCGCCTTCTTCCTGCTGTCGCCGAAAGCGGGCCAGGTGCCGAACGTGGTGGCAAACGCCAATCTGCTCCAGACCCGGCGCAACTACCAACCGACCGAGGTTTTGCGTCAGCCGATCTTCTGGCTGATGTACTTCATGTTCGTGATCGTTGGTGCCGGCGGCCTGATGGTGACGGCCAATCTGAAGCCGATCGCGGCCGACTGGAAGGTCGACAACGTGCCGGTCACGCTGATGGCGGTGACGATGACCGCGGTGACGTTCGCGGCCACAATCGACCGCGTGCTCAACGGCCTCACGCGTCCGTTCTTCGGCTGGATCTCCGACATGATCGGCCGCGAGAACACGATGTTCATCGCCTTCGGCATGGAAGGCTTCGGCATCTGGATGCTCTACCTCTGGGGCCACGATCCGATCTGGTTCGTGCTGCTCTCCGGCTTCGTGTTCTTTGCCTGGGGTGAGATCTACTCGCTGTTCCCCTCGACCTGCACCGACACGTTCGGCGCCAAGTTCGCGACCACCAATGCCGGCCTGCTCTACACCGCCAAGGGCACCGCCGCGCTGCTGGTGCCGATCGCCAACTACATGCAGCAATCGTCGGGCACCTGGGACAGCGTGTTCATCATCGCAGCCGGCGCCAACATCCTGGCCTCGCTGCTGGCGATCGCGGTGCTCAAGCCCTGGCGCAAGGTCGTGGTCGCAAAATCGACCGTCTGACCCGCTCCGCCACCGCTCCTCATCGAGCAGACGCCCGGCCTCACGGCCGGGCGTTTTCGTTTGTTGCGAGGGTCTGGGGATCGCGCTGGAACTCTCGCTGATGTCGAAATCGGGACAAGTTAGGGCTTGCAATCTGGAATATCGTATACCAATCTCCGCCCTGCGCTTGCGACGATAAGTCACAATATTTGCGACATCAGGTCACATTGCCACCTGCATCGCAACCAAATCAGGCGCGTTGGGAGGTTCTTGATGATTTCCAGCACGGACGGCGCCGTCACGGCCGCGCCTCTTCGCACCGGCTTCCGCTGGCTCCAGCTCGGCATGGGCATCGTCTGCATGGCGATGATCGCCAATCTGCAATATGGCTGGACGCTGTTCGTCGATCCGATCGATGCGGCCCATCATTGGGGGCGCGCCGCGATCCAGCTCGCTTTCACCATCTTCGTCGTCACCGAGACCTGGCTGGTGCCGGTCGAGGCCTGGTTCGTCGACAAATACGGCCCGCGCATCATCGTCATGTTCGGCGGCGCGATGATCGCGCTCTCCTGGATCCTCAACTCCTATGCCGACTCTCTCACCCTGCTCTACGCAGCCGCGATCATCGGCGGCATGGGCGCGGGTGCGGTGTACGGCACCTGCGTCGGCAACGCGTTGAAATGGTTTCCGGACCGCCGCGGCCTTGCCGCCGGCGCCACCGCTGCCGGCTTCGGCGCCGGTGCCGCGCTCACCATCGTGCCGATCGCGAGCATGATCGCATCGAGTGGCTACCAGCACGCCTTCCTCACCTTCGGCATCGGCCAGGGCGTCATCGTGTTCGTGCTCGCCTTCTTCATCCAGCCGCCGCGGCTCTCGATCCCGCCGAAGAGGAAGCAGCTCAATCTGCCGCAGACGAGGATCGACTTCACCCCGCCGCAGGTGCTGCGCACCCCTGTTTTCTGGGTGATGTATCTCGTCTTCGTCATGGTCGCCTCGGGCGGCCTGATGACCGCGGCGCAGATCGCCCCGATCGCGCACGACTTCAAGATCGCCGACACGCCGGTCACGCTCGCCGGCTTCCAGATGGCGGCACTGACCTTCGCGATCTCGCTCGACCGCATCCTGGACGGTTTCGGCCGCCCGTTCTTCGGCTTCGTTTCCGACACGATCGGCCGCGAGCCCACCATGTTCATCGCTTTCGGCACCGCCGCCCTGATGCTCTTGACGCTGTCGGCCTACGGTCACATCCCGCTCGTTTTCGTGCTGGCGACCGCGATTTACTTCGGCGTGTTCGGCGAGATCTACTCGCTGTTCCCCGCCACCTGCGGTGACACCTTCGGCTCGAAATTCGCGACCACCAACAACGGCATGCTCTACACCGCGAAGGGCACCGCCTCCCTGCTCGTTCCGCTCGCAAGCGTGATCTCGGCGGCCCATGGCTGGAAGGCCGTGTTCGTGGTCGCCGTGGCCCTGAACGCGACGGCGGCGCTGATGGCACTGTTCGTGATCAAGCCGCTGCGCCGCTCCTTCATCCTCGGCAAGGACGCCGAGAGCACCGAGGCGGCGCCCGGCCGCGCCAAGACCGAGACGGCATAACCGCCACCTGGGTTTGCACGACCAGAAGGGGCGCAGCGCTGCGCCCCTTTCTTTTTGTCGCGACGACAATGTCAGGATCGCTGACGCAAGATTTTTCGGATCGGCCAAATCCAACGCTTGACGGTTGGCATTATGTATACCACACTTCTCCCAACATTTCACCCAGGGAGGTTGCAATGCTGGTCGGAGACATTCTGCGCAAGAAGACGCCGCGCGTTGTCACGGTGCGAATGAACGAAACCGTGGGTATCGCCGCCAAGCTGATGCGCGCCAACAACATCAGCGCGCTGGTGGTCAAGGACGTGGTCCGCTCGGAAGGAAACACCGCGGTCGGCATGTTCACCGAGCGCGACGTGGTGCGCGCGGTCGCCGAGCACGGCGCGAATGCCGTCAACGTCAAGGTCTCGCAACTCGTCTCGGTGCAGCAGCTGGTTTCCTGCACCTCGAGCGACACGGTCGAGCACGTCCGGCATCTGATGAACCGGCACCACATCCGCCACCTGCCGGTGATCGACGATTACAGCCTCGTCTCCGTCATCAGCATGCGCGACATCGCAGCTGCCGTTGACGAGGCCCTCAACGGCACGCCGCAAGCGGCCGCCTGAACGACGCAACCCTTCCCCTGCGACTGCCGGCCCCGGCTCGGATCCTTCCGAGCCGGATCGGATCTTTCGTCCCAAAATCCGGCTTCTGCTCTCCGCGAGGAATTCATGAAGATCTGCATCTACGGCGCCGGCGCGATCGGCGGATATCTCGGGGTTCAGCTCGCGCGCGCAGGGGCCGATGTCAGCCTCATCGCCCGCGGCGCGCACCTTGCCGCAATGCGCGAGCGCGGCCTGACGCTGCTCACAGGCGAGGAGAAGCACATTGTGCATCCGCGCTGCACCGACGACCCCAGCGAGCTCGGCGTGCAGGACTACATCATCATCACGCTGAAGGCGCATTCGATCACCGGCGTGATCGAGACGATGCAGCCGCTGCTCGGGCCCCACACCCGCATCGTCACCGCCGTCAACGGCATCCCCTACTGGTACTTCTACAAGCACGGCGGCCAGTACGAGAACTCGACGCTGGAGAGCATCGACCCCGGCGGGCGGCAGTGGCGCGAGCTGGGAGCCGAGCGCGCCATCGGCTGCATCGTCTATCCCGCCACCGAGATCGAGGCGCCCGGCGTGATCCGCCACGTCTACGGCAACAATTTTCCGCTCGGCGAACCCTCCGGCGAGATCACGTCGGACGTAGCGCGCCTCGCCGACCTGTTCGTCGCCGCCGGGCTGAAGGCGCCGGTGCTCGACCGCATCCGCGACGAGATCTGGCTGAAGCTCTGGGGCAATGTCTGCTTCAACCCGATCAGCGCGCTGACCCACGCCACGCTCGACGTGATCTGCACCGATCCGGCGACGCGCGCACTGTCACGCGCGATCATGGTGGAGACGCAAGCGGTTGCCGAAACCTTCGGGATCAAATTCCGCGTCGACGTCGAGCGCCGCATCGAGGGCGCCCGCAAGGTCGGTGCGCACAAGACCTCGATGCTTCAGGATCTCGAGCGCGGCCGCCCGATGGAGATCGACCCGCTCGTCACCGTCGTGCAGGAGATGGGCCGCCTCACCGGCATCCCGACGCCCGCGCTCGACTCGGTGCTGGCGATGGTGACCCAGCGCGCCCGCATCGCCGGCCTCTATGACGGCGTCTCGACGCCGGCGGATCCGCGCGCATTGGCGGTGGCGTGATGAACAAGTGGCTGCGCTTCCGCCACGCTGGCACGACCGGCTTCGGCACGCTGACCTCATCAGGCATCAGCGTGCATGAGGGCGAGATGTTCGGCCGCAACGCTGCCACCGGCAAGACGCTGGCGCTGTCGGAGGTCGAGCTGCTCGCGCCCTGCGCCCCCAGCAAGATCGTCGCGCTCTGGAACAATTTTCACGCACTCGCCGCCAAGCTCAACCAGCCCGAGCCGCCGGAGCCGCTCTATCTGCTCAAGGCCACCACCAGTATCACGACGCCGGGTGCCGTGATCCGCCGGCCCTCTTATTACGACGGCAAGACCACCTATGAGGGCGAGCTCGGCATCGTCATCGGCAGGACATGCGCCCGCGTCTCGCCTGACGAAGCCGACAGCTTCATCTTCGGCTACACCTGCGTCAACGACATCACCGCCAACGACATCCTGACCAGCGATCCCACTTTCCCGCAATGGGCCCGCGCCAAGGGCATCGACGATTACGGTCCGTTCGGTCCCGTCATCGCGACCGGCCTCGATCCGGCCAAGCTCACCGTCCGCACCATCCTCAACGGCGCGGAGCGGCAGAACTACCCGATCTCCGACATGATCTTCTCGGCGCAGGAGCTGGTCAGCAAGATCTCGCACGACATGACCCTGCTTCCCGGCGATCTCATCGCCGTCGGCACCTCGGTCGGCGTCGGCGTGATGAAAGAGCAGGTGAACACGGTGACCGTCGCGATCGACGGCATCGGCGAGCTCACCAACGAGTTTCGGCTCTAAAGCGCGATGCGATCAGGATGAATCGTCATCGCGCTGTCCTTGCTGCAGCGCGGCAGATTTGATCCTGCGCAAATCGCGCCGTCGCGACGCCATTATCCTTGGCGGCAACAGACCGAGTTCTGATGCAAGGGAGGACGCCATGACGAATGCCGGTAATGCACTTCTGTGGACGGCTCTGTACTTTGCCCTCGCGTTCGCTGCGATCTTCGTCGTCTGGTTCGCCGACAAGATGCGCTCGAACTTCTTCGGGAAGTGAGGCGCGCCGATTCGGGTCGGCGACTGCCGCGACAGCTGCGTCCGATCTAGGGATTTCCCGGTTCAGGAAGTCCCGGCAGCCTTTCATTGCCTCCAGCCCATCGGCTGATGCGGCCAGTTGGGGATTCGCGCCCCAACGCGCATCCGGCACCCTGCCGGCCCCTTGCGCCCGGTTCCGCGCTTGGCAATCATGGCGGAAATGTGTGCCGGCGTGAGGAATTCACGATGTGGCTGTTTTTCCTGGTTGCCTGGTTCGGCCTGCTGGCCGTCGCCGCGGTCTTCGCCCAGCAGGCGTTCGGATACGACGTCAGTCACCTGCCCGCCTGGTTCGTCAGCCTGCCGACGCCGCAGCGGGTCGCGACCGGCGCGATCTCCGCCTTGGCGCTGGCGCTGATCGGCGCTTCCGTCTGGCGGCTGTCGCGCCAGGACCGGCGCCTCGACACCCTGCGCGAACGCCTCAGGAAGACCCGCGAGGACGTCGTCGTCGCCCACGCCCTGCAAAACCACCTCGACGCCACCGTCCAGCACCTGATCGAGAGCGATCCCCGGGAGGCGGTCTCCGCCCTCCACGACAAGCTCGGCGAGACCGAGCAGCGCGCGCTGCTGCAGCAGGGCCGCAACGAATCCGCCGACATGCACGACCAGCTCGCCGAGATCCGCCATCGCCAGCAGCATCTGCGCGAGATGGTCGGCAAGGTCGCCGAGCAGCGCCGCGCGGTCGAGCCCGTCTTCACCGAGATCCGCGACCGCCAGAACCAGCTCGAACGCTCGCTGCACGACCTCGAAACCGACGACCGCAGGAACAACCTCGCCGATCGGCAGCGGGACATCGCGCGCGACGTGTCGGCGCTGCTGGGGCGGGTCAACGCGGTCCAGGAAACCTTTGCGACCCTGAATCAATACCGGGAGGATCTGGCGAAATCCCACGCCGAGCTGGCGCCGTTGCGGTCCTCGGACGCCGGCATCAACGCTCTGATCGGCGAGCTCAGTCTCAGCCATGATCGTCTCGCCAAGACCATCGACGAACTCGAGACCGGCGGCGAGACGCCGCTTGCCACGCGTGTCGAGACGCTGTCGAAGCACAAGATCGAGATCGAGCAGCGCCTCGCCCGCATCGACGACAGCTTCAACATTCTCAAAAGCATCCGGCTCGACTTCGAGGACCTCGGCCAACGCCGGGCCCAGATCGAGCGCGCGCTCGCCGAGGTCGAGACGGACGCCGACGGTACGCCCCTCGCAGACCGCCAGAATGCGCTGAACGAGTTCGTCCTCCAGTCCCGCCAGCGCCTCGGCGCCTTGCAGGAGACGCTGGCGACGCTGAACGCCTTCAAGACAGAACTGTCGAAGTCGCAGGCCGATCTCGTCCCGCTCAAGGCACCGGTATTCGGCATCGAGGCCATGATCGCCGAGGTCGGGGCCACTCGCGATCTCCTCGCCAGAACCGTCGGCGAGATCGAGGCGAACGGCAACGTGACCCTCGCTTCGCGCGTCGACGCGCTCACCAAGAGCAAGCGCGAGGTCGAAGACCGTCTCGCGCGCGTCTTCGACAATTTCAACGCGCTCGACGCGCTGCGCAAGGACATCGGCGGCATCTTCGCGACGATCAGGAATAGTTTGAACCGCATCGGGTGAGGCGTCGCGGAAGAAACCCGCATCGCGCCATCCGAAGCATCCGGACAAATCACATCTGCGCGCGTCAGACATATGCCGCCAACATGTCCCGTGTGCGCCGCAACTTGGACGCATTCGGCCGCCCTTCTGTGAGGCGTGTCTGGGGGCACGGCACTGCCGTGTTTGGACCAAACCTTCTAGGGGTATCGCTGTGAAGAAGATTGTAATTGCTCTGGGTGCCACGCTTGCTCTGGTGACGGCCGCGAACGCTGCGGACCTGCCGCGCCGACAGCCGGTGCCGGTCTATCCGGCCGAGCAGGCGCCGATCGGCAAGATGCCGATTGGCAAGAGCCCGGTTGGAAAGGCTCCGATCGGCAAGGCGCCCGGCCCGGTCGCGGCGCGCTACTGACGCGCTAGCGCAATGCGCGCGAGACCAGTGTAAGCGGCCGACAGTCGAGGGGCACAGCGTGACGAACAAACCTGATCGATCGGGATCCTGCATTCTTGCCGGGCTCGCCCTCGCGGCGATGATCGCGTGCCTGATGCCCTCGGCTTCGGCGCACGAAGCGAACAAGCGCAATGCCGATGCCAATGTGCTTGCCACGACCGACTCCACGTCGCGGCCGGCGCCGCAATCGGCGCGGCGCTCCGTCGCGCGCGTGGAGAAAGGTCCCTATTACGTCGACTTCCGCGCGCGGACGGCCGCGAGCTGGGGCCACGCCTTCGTCTGGTACGGCAAGACCAGCGAGAAGGCGGTCGAGGTCGCTGGCCTCACGCCCGCCGGCGACACGCTCGCCTACGTGCTCGGCCACATCACCTTCGTACCGTCCGAGACCGGCGCGAGCTACGGCGATCTCGACCCGGAATATCTGACTGCGAGCTATCGCGTCTATCTCAACGAGGCCGACGCCAAGCGCGTGTTCGCCTATATCAAGAAATTGCAGGCGAACTCGCCGGTCTGGAACGCCGAGACCGCCAACTGCACCGGCTTCATCGGCGACATCGCCGAGTTCATGGGCCTCGAGGTCCCCAACCGCTGGCAACGCCCGGAAAACTTCGTCAACCGCCTCAAGGAAATGAACGGCGGCCGCCGGATGGTGCGGCTGTCGGCGGAGTAGCTCTTCGCCCCATACTCGGTGTCATTGCCCGCGAAAGCGGGCAATCCAGCATTCCAGAGACTGCGAGGCTAGCGCCGGGACGCCACGGCGTACTGGATGTCCCGGTCAAGCCGGGGCATGACGACGGCGTTTGAGGGAAGAGCTTGCGCCATCAGGGAGCAGCGCATTCCAATTAGCCGCCCTGCGGAATCACCTACATCTCCGCATGATCGCCCGTACGGCGGCGCAATAGACTTTTGCCACCCCCAGCGGCATCCTCCAAGCATCAACCGACAACAGAGCCTGCGGGCCACCCGGGGGAAAGCACATCCATGCTGCAGACACGGTTCACCAAACTCGTCGGGGTCGAGCACCCGATCGTCCAGGGCGGTATGCAATGGGTCGGCCGCGCCGAGCTGGTCGCCGCCGTTGCCAATGCCGGCGCGCTCGGCTTCATCACGGCGCTGACGCAGCCGACACCGAAGGACCTCGCCAAGGAGATCTCGCGCTGCCGTGACCTCACCGACAAGCCGTTCGGCGTCAACCTCACCATCCTGCCCGCGATCAAGCCGCCGCCCTATGCCGAATACCGCGCCGCCATCATCGAGGCCGGCATCAAGGTGGTCGAGACCGCCGGAAACAAGCCGCAGGAGCATGTCGACGAGTTCAAAAGGCACGGCGTCAAGGTCGTGCACAAATGCACCAGCGTGCGCCACGCGCTCTCGGCCGAACGCATGGGCGTCGACGCCATCTCGATCGACGGCTTCGAATGCGCCGGCCATCCCGGCGAGGACGACACGCCCGGCCTGATCCTGATCCCGGCCGCCGCCAACAAGGTCAAGATCCCGATGATCGCCTCAGGCGGCTTTGCCGATGCCCGCGGCCTCGTCGCGGCGCTGGCGCTCGGCGCCGACGGCATCAACATGGGCACCCGCTTCATGGCGACCAAGGAGAGCCCGATCCACCAGCTCATCAAGGAGAAGATCGTCGCCAACGACGAGCGCGAGACCGAGCTGATCTTCCGCACCATGCGCAACACCTCGCGCGTCGCCAGGAACGCGATCTCGACCAAGGTCGTCGCGATGGAGAAGGAAGGCGCCAAGTTCGAGGACATCCGCGAGCTCGTCGCGGGCGCCCGCGGCAAGATGGTCTACGCCACCGGCAATTCCGACGAAGGCATCTGGTCGGCCGGCCAGGTCCAGGGCCTGATCCAGGACATCCCGAGCTGCGCCGAGCTCGTCTCCCGCATCGTGCGCGAGGCGGAAGCGATCATTCGCAACCGGCTGGAGGGCATGATCGTTCAGCCGCAACGCGAAGCGGCCGAATAGTCACGGCAAGAGGCGAAATCATTTCATGAAGGCTTATGTCTACGGCCCTGACGGCGCTAAGATTTCCGACGTCGCTCAACCAAGACCAGAGGGCACGCAGGTGCTGGTCCGCGTCCACGCCTGCGGGCTCAACCGCGCCGACACCGGCATGCGCAAGGGCCACGCCCATGGCGCGGCCGGCGGCGTCGGCACCGTGCTCGGGATGGAATGGGCCGGCGAGGTCGCCGAGCTCGGACCCGATGCAAAGGGCGTCAAGATCGGCGACCGCATCATGGGCTCGGGCGGCGCGGCCTTCGCCGAATACACGCTGGCCGATCACGGCCGGCTGTTCCACGCGCCCTCCAACATGAATTTCGAGGAGGCCGCCACCCTGCCCGTCGCGCTCGCGACCATGCACAACGCCGTCGTCACCGTCGGCGGCATGCAGCCCGGACAGAGCGTGCTGATCCAGGGTGCGAGCTCCGGCGTCGGCCTGATGGCAATGCAGATCGCAAGGCTCAAGGGTGCCAGGCTCGTGATCGGCTCCTCCACCGATGCCGCTCGCCGTGGCCGGCTGAAGGACTACGGCGCCGATCTCGCGGTCGACAGCTCCGATCCGAAATGGGTCGACGAGGTCCTGAGGGCGACCAACGGCGAAGGCGTCGATCTCATCGTCGACCAGGTCTCGGGCAAGGTCGCCAATCAGAACCTCGCCGCGACCAAGGTGAAGGGCCGCATCGTCAATGTCGGCCGGCTCGGCGGCACCCATGCCGATTTCAACTTCGACCTGCATGCGGCGCGCCGCATCGACTATGTCGGCGTCACCTTCCGCACCCGCACCATCGAGGAGGTCCGCGAGATCTTCGAGGAGGTCCGCAAGGACGTCTGGGGCGCGGTGGAGTCCCGAAAGCTACAGCTGCCGATCGACAGGGTGTTTGCGTTCGACGACATCGACAGGGCGTTCGAGCACATGGAGGCGAACAAGCATCTGGGGAAGATCGTGGTGACGGTGTGAGGGGCAGTCTCGGCCAAAGCGGCGGTCCCGTAGGGTGGGCAAAGCGAAGCGTGCCCACGATCCGTCAGCAATCGTGAAAGAACGTGGGCACGGCGCTTCGCGCCTTTGCCCACCCTACGAGACCGAGCAAGCGTAGATCGCTCCTGCAACTCACTCGCGACTACTTCTGTGGATCGCCGCTTGATGTTCGGCCATGGGCTGCTAAATCCCCGGCCATGACTTCCCAGCATGACAAGACCTCGGTCGCCGCGATCTCGATCTTCGCCAGCGGCGGCATGGCGGCCGCCAAGTTCGCGGTCGGGATCGCGATCGGCTCGCTGGCACTGATCTCCGAGGCCCTGCACTCCTCGATCGACCTGGTCGCCACCATCATCACCTGGGCGGTGGTGCGGGTGTCGGACAAGCCGGCGGACGAGGAGCACCATTACGGCCACGGCAAGCTGGAGAGCGTCTCGGCGCTGGGCGTCACCGCCCTGCTCTACGTGCTCGCCGGCGGCATCCTGGTCGAGTCCTATAGCCGGCTCAGCGAGGGAACCCCGCCGCCGACCATTTCGGCCGTGCCCTTCGTCGTGCTGGTGATCGACATCATCGTCAATCTCTGGCGCGCCCGCGCCCTGCACCGCGCCGCGCGCGAGACGCGGAGCCAGGCGCTGGCGGCCGACGCGCTGCATTTCGCCTCGGACGTGATGGGCTCGCTCGCCGTGATCGTGGGCCTGATCCTCGCCGGCCTCGGCTACTGGTGGGGCGACGCCGCGGCGGCTGCCGCGGTCGCCGTGATGATCGCAGCGCTCGGCCTGCGCATGGCCGGCTCGACCGTGCAGACGCTGGTTGATCGCGCTCCCGAGGGCGCGCAGGAGAAGGCCACGGCCGCGATCCGGAGCGTGCCAGGGGTGATCGACGTCGAACGCCTGCGGGTGCGCATGGTCGGCGCGACCACCTTCATCGACACCATCGCAAAGGTGCCGCGGACCTACCCGATCGACCGTGTCGAGGACATCAAGCGCAACGCGCAGGCCGCCGTCAGCCGGGCGTTCGGTGATGCCGACCTCACTTTCGCTGCGGTGCCCGTCGCGCGCGACAACGAGACCGTGCGCGACCGCATCATGGTGATCGCGCGCAATTCGGGCCTCGCCATCCACCACGTCACGGTGCACGATCTCGGCGCCAAGCTGATCGTCAGCATCGACCTCGAGGTCGATGGCGGAATGCAGTTGGAGGCCGCCCACGACATCGCCAACACCCTGGAACGCAACATCCAGGAGGAGTTCGGCGAGGACGTCGAGGTCGACGTCCATATCGAGCCGCTGGAACCGGAAGTTCCGTTCGGGGTCGATGCGGCGCCTGAGAGGGTGCGGACGATCGCCGCCGCGCTGACGCAGTACGCCGCCGGAGGCGAGATCCACGACATCCACAATGTCCGCGTCCGCAACACCGATGCCGGCGAGATCGTCAACTTCCACTGCCGCGCGACGCCGTCGATGAGCGTCGTCAAGGTGCACGAGCAGGTCGACGCGATCGAGCGCGCGCTGCGGCGCGCGTTCCCGACCGTGAAGCGCGTGATCAGTCACGCCGAACCGCCGCGCGCGTGACGAGGAATGCGCGAGGAGTCACACGTTCCCGTTTCGGACTCCTTCGGCCCGTGACTTTGCGGACGCGCGGCGCACAAACTGCGCGTTGGATAAGAATAATTTCGCGTTAACGATTCGTTGACTCTCGACAGCCCGCGAAAACTGGATTCAAATCGCTTTGATTCGGAAGCGATGTGGGGCTGCTTCCGGACTTCAGTTGCAAGCTGGTTTTCAGGGGGCCGAAGGCATGTCGCGTGCAGACGCCGCGAACGCGTGCGTCCAATCCGATTCGATCAAGGGATTGGCGCAATCGATCGCGAAACCTGCCTATCATCGGCTCTTGATCGCGGAGCCGGCGCTTCGTCGCGCCGTGCCGACGCTCATCATCGCCTTCCTGATCACGATCTGCCTCGGCGCGTTCGTCCAGGTGGTCGACCAGACCCGCCAGAAGCGGCTGGCGATCCGCCACGACATCTCGGCGCTCGCCGATGTGCTGGCCGACCGCATCGACCGCCTCACCTCGGTGCGGCAGGAGCGTCTCAAAAACATCGAGGGCCTGCCGACGCTGCTGCCGGACCTGATCCCGTCCTGGGGCACGGCCTCGGGCCGCCACGTCATCGTCACCTCGGCCGGTATCGACCGCCGCGTCCTCGCCCGCGTCCCGGTCGACAGCGATCCTTCCGGCAACGACCGTCTGCTCGATGCCATCACAACGGCACAACTGCTCGCGGCGCCGACCCGCGACGGCAACATCTCCGACATGACGCTGCCCACCGGCAACGCCGCGATGGCGACCTCGCGGCAGATCAAGTCGCTGCCCGGCTTCGTCACCGTGATCCAGGAGCGCAACGAGCCGATCTGGGGCTCGGACGCCGCGCTCTCGGTGACGCTGTCGGCGACCACGGGATTCGTCGTCCTGATCCTCGGCTTCGCCTTCCACTGGCAGTCCACCCGCGCCCGCGAGGGCGATCTCATCAACGACGCCGTGCGCGGCCGCATCGACACCGCGCTCAACCGCGGCCGCTGCGGCCTGTGGGACTGGGACCTGTCGCGCGGCCGGATCTTCTGGTCGCAGTCGATGTTCTCGATGCTCGGCCTCGACGGCCGCCACGAGCTCCTCACTTTCGGCGAGGTCAACGCGCTGGTGAAGTCCGACGACATCGACCTGTTCGCGATCGCCGACCAGCTCATCTCGGAGAAGATCGACCACATCGACCAGACCTTCCGCATGCAGCATGTCGACGGCCACTGGATCTGGCTGCGCGTCCGCTGCGAGAAGACCCGCGGCGCCACCGATTCCAGCGTGCACCTGATCGGGATCGCCGTCGACATCACCGAGCAGAAGAGCCTCGCCGAGAGGACGGTGGAAGCCGACCTTCGCCTGCGCGACGCCATCGAGACGATTCCGGAAGCCTTCGTGCTGTGGGATGCGAGCGACCGCCTCGTGCTCTGCAACTCGCACTTCCAGCGCCTGCACAAGCTGCCCGAGAGCGCCGTCATCCCCGGCACCTCCTACGAGACCGTGCTCGAGGTCGGCCGCATGCCGGAGGTGCGCACCCGCCACAACGAGACCGCGGCCCAAGGCCCGGGCGCGCGCACCTTCGAGGCGCAGCTCGACGACGGCAGCTGGCTGCACATCAGCGAGCGCCGCACCAAGGACGGCGGCTACGTCTCGGTCGGCACCGACATCACCCGCATCAAGGAGCACGAGCAGAAGCTGGTCGACAACGACCTGCGCCTGCGCGCCACCGTCATCGACCTGAAGCGTTCGCAGGCCGCGCTGGAGCGCCAGGCGGTCGAGCTCGCCGATCTCGCCGAGAAGTACCAGCGCGAGAAGACCCGCGCCGAGGAGGCCAACCAGACCAAGTCGAAATTCCTCGCCAATATGAGCCACGAGCTGCGCACGCCGCTCAACGCCATCATCGGCTTCTCCGAGATCATGGGCTCGGGCATGTTCGGCGAGCTCGGCAGCGAGAAGTACCAGGAATATTGCCAGGACATCCTGACCAGCGGCCATTATCTGCTCGAGGTCATCAACGACATCCTCGACATGTCGAAGATCGAGGCCGGCCGCATGAAGCTCGACATGGAGCAGCTCGACCTGTCGCGGACGCTGGCGGAATCCCTGCGGGTCGTCACCGGCCGGGCCCAGGATAAGCACATCACGCTCGACGCCGACATCGCAAAATCCATCTCCGTCGTCGCCGACCGCCGTGCCACCAAGCAGATCATCGTCAACCTGCTCTCCAATGCGGTGAAGTTCACGCCCGACGGCGGGCGCGTCGTGGTGCGCAGCCGTCAGCTCGAGGACCGGATCGTGCTGATGATCGCCGACACCGGCATCGGCATCGCGCCGCATTCGCTGGCACGGCTCGGCCGCCCGTTCGAGCAGGTGGAGAGCCAGCTCACCAAGACCTATCACGGCTCGGGCCTCGGGCTCGCCATCGCCCGCTCGCTGGCGCAGCTCCACGGCGGCTCGATGCGGCTGCGCTCCAAGCTCGAGGTCGGCACCGTCGTCCGCGTGATCCTGCCGCGCGACGCGATCAAGGCGGCGTCCGGGATATCGGCCGCGGCTTAGCGCACGGCGGGACGCTCGCCCGAGGCCATCCTTCGAGACGCCCGCCTGCGGCGGGCCCTCAGGATGAGGTCGGCGTGCGCGGCAGCAATTTCGAAGGATCCCCGGCGCCGAGCCTCATCCTGAGGAGACTGCGAAGCAGTCGTCTCGAAGGACGAGGCGCTTGCTCGAATCTACAATTGCAGCGTCGGCGCGACTTCGCGCGCGACATTGACCAGCGCCGCGATCAGCGGCGTCATCGGATCGCGCTGCGGGATGACCATGCCGATGCTGTAATTGACGTCGGGCTCGACGATCGGGATCGAGCGCACCGTGTCGGAAAGGCCGAGCGTCTCGGCAAGCTTGGCCGGCATCACGCTCGCCCAGCGTCCCGTCTTCACATGCGTGAAAAGCACCAGCAGCGAGTTCGAGGTCAGCGTCGGCGTCGCCTCCGCGCCGACCGAGCGCAGCGCGCGGTCGATGATGCGGCGGTTCTGCATGTCGGGCGTCAGCAGGCACAGCGGCACCTGGCCGACCTCGGTCCAGGTCACCGTCTCGCGATCGCCGAACATCGCATCCGGCGCGGTCAGGAGACGATAGCTCTCGTTGTAGAGCGGAATGGTGCGCACCTTGCCGATCGGCTCGTTCTCGATATAGGTCAGCCCCGCATCGACCTCGAGATTTTCGAGCAGGCCCAGCACCTCGGACGAGGTCGTCGAGCGGATGCTGAAGCGCACCTCGGGATGGCGGGCGCGGAACGGCGTCGTCAGCGACGCGACCATGCCGAGCACGGTCGGGATCGCCGCGATACGGATCTCGCCGGAGAGCTGATGCTTCAGCCCGTTGATCTCGTCGCGCATCGCGCGGGCATCGCCCACGATCCGCCGCGCCCAGTCGAGCGCGCGCTCGCCTTCGGGCGTAAAGCCCTGGAAGCGCGATCCGCGCTGCACCAGCATCACGCCGAGAATCTCCTCGAGCTGCTTGAGCCCGGTCGACATCGTCGGTTGCGTGACGCCGCAGACCTCCGCCGCGCGTCCGAAATGCCGCTCCTTCGCCAGCGCCAGCAATAGTTCAAGCTTGTCGATCAATCGGTCGTCCCCTCGAATTCTGTCGTGGCATGCAAGCTAGCACGCCGGGCCTGCACCAACACGCAAAAACCGGCAGCCGGCCCAACTTTCATTGCCGTTTCGGATCAGACGATAGCGATTGCAAATCGATCAGAATCCGCAATCGCAGCACGGGACAGCTTTATTGATCTTCGAATGATTCCAACTAGTTTGCGGCAAAGGAAACGCTCAGGTTGAGAACGAAGAATGACAGCGGTTTTTGAGCCCTGGAACGAGACGCGCGGCGGCGAAATCATCGCTGAACATGCCAACCAGGAGGGCGCGACGCTGGTCATCCTGCATGCGCTGCAGGAGGCGTTCGGCTATGTGCCGCAGGCCGCCATCCCGATGGTGGCGCAGGCGCTCAATCTGTCGCGCGCCGAAGTGCATGGCGTGGTCACGTTCTATCATGACTTCCGCCACAAGCCGGCCGGCCGCCACGTGCTCAAGCTGTGCCGCGCGGAGGCCTGCCAGGCCGCGGGCGGAGATGCGCTGGCCGCGCGCGCCGAAGCGAAGCTTGGCGTGTCGCTCGGCAACACCACGCCCGACGATCGCGTCACGCTGGAGCCGATCTACTGCCTCGGCCTGTGCGCGACCGCACCGTCCGCGATGCTCGACGGCCGGCTGATCGGCCGGCTCGATCAGAAGCGGCTCGATGCGCTGGTTGCGGAGGCGCAGCGATGAACCTGCGTCTGTTCGTTGCACGTGACGCCGGCGCAATCGCCGTCGGCGCCGACGAGGTTGCGCTGGCACTGGAGCAGGCAGCAAGCAAGCGCGGCCTGACGATCGAGATCGTCAGGACCGGCTCGCGCGGGATGTACTGGCTCGAGCCGCTGGTCGAGGTGGCGACGCCGCAGGGCCGCATCGCCTTCGGCCCGGTCACCGAAGCCGATGTGCCATCGCTGCTCGATGCACTCGCCGGCAACACGCCGCATCTGCTGCGGCTGGGGGCAACCGACGAAATTCCCTGGCTGAAGCGGCAGACCCGCCTCACCTTCGCCCGCTGCGGCGTGATCGACCCGCGCTCGCTCGACGACTACCGCGCCCATGGCGGCTACAGGGGTTTTGAGCACGCGCTCTCGCTCGGACCCGATGCGATCCTGAACGAAGTCACGGCGTCGGGCCTGCGCGGCCGCGGCGGCGCGGGCTTCCCGACCGGCATCAAGTGGAAGACGGTGGCGCAGGCCAGGGCCGACCGCAAGTTCATCGTCTGCAACGCCGACGAGGGCGACAGCGGTACATTCGCCGACCGCATGATCATGGAGGGCGATCCCTTCCTGGTCATCGAGGGCATGACCATCGCCGGCCTCACCGTCGGCGCGACCAGGGGCTACATCTACATCCGCAGCGAATATCCGCATGCGGTGGAGGCGATGAATGCTGCCCTCGCCGCCGCCAGGCGCGGCGGCTATCTCGGCGACAGGATCGGCGGGTCGACCCACAGCTTCGATCTCGAAGTCCGCGTCGGTGCCGGCGCTTACGTCTGCGGCGAAGAGACCTCGCTGCTGGAAAGCCTCGAAGGCCGGCGCGGCATCGTGCGCGCCAAGCCGCCGCTGCCGGCGCATCACGGCCTGTTCGGCAAGCCGACGGTCATCAACAACGTGCTGTCGTTCGCGGCTGTCCCCTTCGTGCTCGCCGAAGGCGCCAAGGCCTATGCGGATTTCGGCATGGGCCGTTCGCGCGGCACGATGCCGATCCAGCTCGCCGGCAATATCCGTCACGGCGGGCTGTTCGAGACCGCGTTCGGCGTGACGCTCGGCGAGCTCGTCGACGATATCGGCGGCGGCACGTTGACCGGCCGCCCGGTTCGCGCCGTGCAGGTCGGCGGGCCTCTTGGCGCGTATTTCCCCCGTGCCCTGTTCGACACGCCGTTCGACTACGAGGCCTTTGCCGCGCGCGACGGCCTGATCGGCCATGGCGGCATCGTCGTGTTCGACGACAGCGTCGATATGCGTAGGCAGGCCCGCTTCGCCATGGAGTTCTGCGCCGTCGAGTCCTGCGGCAAGTGCACGCCGTGCCGGATCGGTTCGACCCGCGGCATCGAGACCATCGAGAAGATCATCAACGGCGAACGCGTCAGCGAAAACATCGCGCTCGTGGAAGACCTCTGCAACACCATGAAATTCGGCTCGCTCTGCGCACTCGGCGGCTTCACGCCCTACCCCGTGCTCAGTGCATTGAAGCATTTCCGGGAGGATTTCGCCCCCGCCCCGACCACGCTTCAGGCCGCGGAATAGGAGAGCGACGATGTCTCTGATCGAAGAAATCGACTACGGCACGCCGGCTTCCAAATCGGAAACGATGGTCACGCTGACCATCGACGGCAATGAGGTCACGGTGCCCGAGGGCACCTCGATCATGCGCGCCGCGATGGACGCGGGCCACCAGATCCCGAAGCTCTGCGCCACCGACATGGTCGATGCGTTCGGCTCCTGCCGGCTCTGCCTCGTCGAGATCGAGGGCCGCGCCGGCACGCCGGCGTCCTGCACCACGCCGGTGATGAACGGCCTCGTCGTGCACACCCAGACCGAGCGGCTGAAGAAACTGCGCAAGGGCGTGATGGAGCTCTACATCTCCGACCATCCGCTCGACTGCCTCACCTGCGGCGCCAATGGTGATTGCGAATTGCAGGACATGGCCGGCGCAGTGGGCCTGCGCGACGTGCGCTATGGCTACGAGGGCGAAAACCACGTCTTTGCCAAGACGGACGGCTGCACCAACGACAATTGGATGCCGAAGGACGAGTCCAACCCCTATTTCACCTATGATCCGTCCAAGTGCATCGTCTGCTCGCGCTGCGTCCGCGCCTGCGAGGAGGTGCAAGGCACCTTCGCGCTGACCATCTCCGGCCGCGGCTTCGACAGCCGCGTCTCGCCCGGCATGAGCGAGAGCTTCCTGGGCTCGGAATGCGTGTCGTGCGGCGCCTGCGTGCAGGCCTGCCCGACCGCGACGCTGACCGAGAAGTCCGTGATCGAGATCGGCCAGCCCGAGCACTCCGTCGTCACCACCTGCGCCTATTGCGGCGTCGGCTGCGCCTTCAAGGCCGAGATGCGCGGCGAGGAAGTCGTGCGCATGGTGCCCTACAAGGACGGCAAGGCCAATCGCGGCCATTCCTGCGTCAAGGGCCGCTTCGCCTGGGGCTACACCAACCACAAGGAACGCATCCTGAAACCGATGATCCGCGAGCGCATCGAGGATCCCTGGCGCGAAGTGTCCTGGGACGAGGCATTCTCGTTCGCCGCCGCCAGGATGCGCGGCATCCAGAAAAAGTACGGCCGCGACGCCATCGGCGGCATCACCTCCTCTCGCTGCACCAACGAAGAGACCTATCTGGTGCAGAAGCTGATCCGCGCCGGCTTCGGCAACAACAACGTCGACACCTGCGCCCGCGTCTGCCACTCCCCGACCGGCTACGGCCTTGCCACCACCTTCGGCACCTCCGCCGGCACGCAGGATTTCGACTCGGTCGAGCACACCGACGTCGTCCTGGTCATCGGCGCCAACCCCGCCTCCGCCCACCCGGTGTTCGCCTCGCGGCTGAAAAAGCGGCTGCGCCAGGGCGCCAGGCTGATCGTGATCGATCCGCGCCGCACCGAGATGGTGGAATCGCCGCATGTGAAGGCGCTGCATTTGCCCCTGATGCCCGGCACCAACGTCGCGGTCATGACCGCGCTGGCGCACGTCATCGTCACCGAAGGGCTCGTCAACGAGGCCTTCGTGCGCGAACGTTGCGACTGGAGCGAATTCGAGGAATGGGCCGCCTTCGTCGCGCAGCCCAAGAACAGCCCGGAAGCCACCGCCATCCTGACCGGCGTCAATCCGAAGGACCTGCGCGAAGCCGCCCGCACCTACGCCACCGGCAGCAATGGCGCGATCTATTACGGGCTCGGCGTCACCGAGCACAGCCAGGGCTCGACCACCGTGATCGCAATCGCCAACTTGGCGATGGCCACAGGAAATATCGGCCGCCCCGGCGTCGGCGTGAACCCGTTGCGCGGGCAGAACAACGTGCAGGGCTCCTGCGACATGGGCTCGTTCCCGCACGAGCTGCCCGGCTACCGCCACATCTCCGGCGATGCCGTGCGCGACCAGTTCGAGGCGCTGTGGAACGTCAAGCTCAACCCCGAGCCGGGCTTGCGCATTCCCAACATGTTCGACGCCGCGGTCGAGGGCACGTTCATGGGAATCTACGTGCAGGGCGAGGACATTCTCCAATCCGATCCCAACACCAGCCACGTGGTGGCGGCGCTGTCGGCGATGGAATGCGTGATCGTTCACGATCTCTTCCTGAACGAGACCGCGAACTACGCCCACGTCTTCCTGCCCGGCTCGAGCTTCCTCGAGAAGGACGGCACCTTCACCAACGCCGAGCGCCGCATCCAGCGCGTGCGCAAGGTGATGACGCCGAAGAACGGCATGGCCGACTGGGAGGTCACGATCGGCCTTGCCAAGGCGATGGGCTTCGAGATGAACTACAGCCACCCGTCCGAGATCATGGACGAGATCGCGGCGCTGACGCCGACCTTTGCCGGCGTCTCCTACGCCAAGTTGGATGAGCTCGGCTCGGTGCAGTGGCCCTGCAACGAGAAGGCGCCCGAGGGCACGCCGGTGATGCATATCGATGGCTTCGTCCGCGGCAAGGGCAAGTTCGTCGTGACCGAATATGTCGCGACCGATGAGCGCACCGGCCCACGCTATCCCCTGCTGCTCACCACCGGCCGCATCCTCAGCCAATACAATGTCGGCGCGCAGACACGGCGCACCGACAACGTGGTCTGGCATGCCGAGGATCGCCTCGAGATCCATCCGCACGATGCCGAGCAGCGCGGCGTGCGCGACGGCGACTGGGTGCGGCTGAAGAGCCGTGCCGGCGAGACCACGCTGCGCGCGGAGATCACCGATCGCGTGGCGCCCGGCGTCGTCTACACCACCTTCCACCATCCGGACACGCAGGCCAACGTCATCACCACGGACTATTCGGACTGGGCGACCAATTGTCCCGAATACAAGGTCACGGCGGTGCAGGTCTCGCCATCGAACGGCCCCTCCGACTGGCAGAAGGCCTATGACGCGCAGGCGCGGCAATCCCGCCGCATCGTGCCAGCCGAAGCCGCGGAGTAACGGCATGCACGTCGCGGTTCAGGCGATCGATCGCGGAATCTGGCGCAACGGTGTGGCGTCCGAAGGAACGCGTTTCATTCCGGAGGAGACGCCGTTGGCGCTGACCTATAATGGCGGCACCTACGCCGTCATGATGGGGACGCCGCAGAACTTGGAAGATTTTGCGGTCGGCTTCAGTGTGAGCGAAGGCATTATCAAGTCGGTCGACGACATCAAGTCGCTCGACATCGTTCGCCTTGACGACGGCATCGAGCTCAGGATGTGGCTGGCGCCGGATGATGCCGCACGCATCAGCGAGCGCCGTCGCCATGTCGCCGGGCCCACCGGCTGCGGCATCTGCGGGATCGAGTCCATCGCCGAAGCCGTACGCCCCCCAGCGGTGGTGTCGCAGGGGCCGAGCTTCACGCCGGAACAGATCATGGCGGCGATGCAGGCCATCGCGCCCTTGCAGTCGATCAACCTGCAGACCCGCGCCGTTCACGCCGCCGCATTCTGGTCCCCTCCCGGCAACATCGTCGCGCTGCGCGAGGACGTCGGCCGCCACAACGCGCTGGACAAGCTCGCCGGCGCCCTGGCGCGCAGCCGCACCGATCCTCGCGGCGGCCTGGTGCTGCTCACGAGCCGGGTCTCGGTCGAGATGGTGCAGAAGGCCGCCGCGATCGGCGCACCTGTGCTGATCGCGGTCTCCGCACCGACCGCGCTCGCGGTGCGCTCGGCGGAAGCCGCCGGCATCACGCTGATCGCGATCGCCCGGCAGGACGGATTCGAGATATTCACGCATGGCAGCCGGGTCGCCGCGCGCCATGCCACGGAGGTTGCCGATGTCGCCTGACCGCCTGATCTACATGGCCAACCAGATCGGCACGTTCTTCCGCAGCCAGGGCCACGGCAAGGCTGTGCCGGGGATTGCCGAGCACATCAAGAAATTCTGGGATCCCAGGATGAAGCGCGCGATCTTCGCCCATCTCGACGCCGGCGGCGCGGGCCTCGAGCCCGACGTCCGCGAGGCGCTCACCTCGTTGCAGGCTGCGTCCCTTCCAGCAGCGCCCTGAACACGCGCCGCACCTCGCCCTGCGTCTCCTTCACGCGCGCCTCGAGCGACGAGAAATCCGGCGCATCGCCGGCGCGCGCCATCACGCGTTGCAGATCGTTGCCGGCGGTTTCGGGTTTGAAGCGGTCGCTCACGCACAGCCGCAGGATCTGAGTCAGATCGTGGTAGAGCCGCGCGGCTGCGCGCAATATCTCGGTCTCCGATTGCGGCAGGACGCCGAGCCTGCACGCGTTTTCCAGCACCTGCATGGTGCCGACGTCCAGGATCTCCGGCTTGTCGTGCGCATGCACGAGCTGGAGATATTGCGCGATGAAGTCGATGTCGACCATGCCGCCGGCGGCATGCTTGAGATCCCAGCAATCGGCCTCGCCCTTCTCCTGGGCGATGGCTCGCCGCATGTCGGCGACGTCGTTGGCGGTGATGGCGGGATCGCGGCGGCGGGTCAGGACGTCGCGGATGACGCGCTCGATCCGTTGCCGGAATTCGGGCGAAGCCGACACCACGCGGGCGCGCGTCAGGGCCATATGCTCCCAGGTCCAGGCCTCGTTGGCCTGGTAATCCGCGAACGAGACGAGGCTCGAGGCCACCGGGCCGGCACGCCCCGAGGGACGCAGCCGCATGTCGATCTCGTACAGCACGCCGTAATTGGTGCGCGTCGTGAACGCGCTGATCAGGCGCTGGGTCAGGCGGGCAAAATAATGCGCGCCCTGAAGCGATTTCGGCCCGTCGGAGTCGGGATGGTCGCTGTCGAAATCGTAGAGCAGGATCAGGTCAAGATCGGAGGACGCGGTCATCTCGCGGCTGCCGAGCCGTCCCATCGCGATGATCGCGGTCTCCTGGCCCTTGATCCGGCCGTGCTGGGCGGCGAAACGGTCGGCAACGAGGCCATGCACGGTGTGGACGATGCCTTCGGCGACGTCGGCAAAGGCCGTGCTGGCCTGCTGCGCCGAGACGGTGCCGGACAGGATCCGCGTGCCGATCAGGAACAGGCTCTCCTGCCCGAACAGGCGCAGGCGATCCAGGAACTCTTCGTAGGAGCCGGCATCCTGCACGGTCGCGGCCAGCCGTCCCGACAATTCCTGCCGGTCCGGCATGGCGCCGAAGAAGCGCGGATCGATCAGGCCGTCCATCAGCTGCGGCTGCCGCGCCAGCATCTCGCCGAGCCGCGGCGCCGCGCCCAGCACCAGCGCGACAAGCGCGACGAGCCCGCGGTTCTGGCCGAGCAGCGTGAACAGCCGGCCGCCGCGCTGCAAGGCCCCCAGGAATTGATCGAACGCGACGACGGCGCGGTCCGGCTCCTCGGCATGGGCAAGCCCATCGATCAGGGCGGGCACGAATTCGACGAAGGCGTTCCGCGTCGCCTCATTGCGGAACACGCGATAGTCGCCGGTGACCCAGTCGCGCACGGTCTGCGCCACGGCGGCGGGCTTCTTGAAGCCGAGCGTCACGAGGTGCTGGAGCAGGCGTGGATCGTCAGGGCCAGCACTGTAATCGAGCGCCGGCAGCCTGGCCGTGCCGGTCGGATCGTCACCCTCGAACAGCTTCTCGTAGTGCCCCTGCACGATCTTGAGCTGCCGCAGCAGGTCGCCCGCAAAGGCCTCGCGATCCGGATAGCCGAAGAAGCGCGCAAAACGCTCGACCGCTTCCTTGTCTTCGGGCAGCGCGTGGGTCTGCTCGTCGGCGATCATCTGGAGGCGATGCTCGACCCGGCGCAGGAATTCGTACGCAATGGTCAGCTCGTCGCGCGCAGCTGGGGTGATCCAGTTGCTGGAGGCGAGAATGTCGAGCGCACTGAGCGTCGGCCGCACCCGCAATTCCGGATGGCGGCCGCCGGCGATCAATTGCTGGGTCTGCGCAAAAAACTCGATCTCGCGGATGCCGCCGCGGCCGACCTTGACGTTGTGCCCCTCCACCGCGACCTCGCTCTGGCCGCGATAGGTCTGCATCTGCCGCTTCATGTCGTGGACGTCGGCGAGCGCGGCGAAGTCGAGATGCTTGCGCCAGACGAACGGCGCGATCTCGGCCAGCAGCGCCTCGCCTGCGCGGGCATCGCCGGCGCAGGCACGCGCCTTGATCATCGCGGCGCGCTCCCAGGTGCGCCCTTCGCGCTCGTAATAGCTCAGCGCTGCGTCGCGCGAGATCGCCACTTGTGTCGAGGACGGATCGGGCCGCAGGCGCAGATCGACGCGGAAGACGTAGCCGTCATAGGTGCGCTGCTGGAGGATGCGCGCCATGCCCTGCGTGAGCCGGACGAAGAACGGCTGCGGCTCGATGTCCGCCGCCAGCGTCGTCGCATCGGGATCGAAGAACACGATGAGATCGATGTCGCTGGAATAGTTCAGCTCGCCCGCGCCCATCTTGCCCATGGCGAGCACGATCAGCCCGCAGCCCTCTTCGGGTGCCTCCGGATTGGGCGGCGCGAGCTTGCCGCGTGCGGCTTCCTGCCGCAGCAGGTATTGCAGCGCCGCCTGCACCGAGGACACCGCGACATCGGTCAGCGCCGCCGTCACCCGCATCACCGGCCAGACCCCGCCGATGTCGCACAAGGCGGTCAGCAGCGCGGTCTCCGCTTTCATGCGGCGAAGCAGCCGCATCACCTCGGCCTCGTCCGCCGCCGCGAGCACCGCAGCCCTCGCCTCCGCGATGAGTTCCGCCAGATGCGAATCCGGATCGCATTCGAGCAGCCGGATCAGGCGCAAGGCGTCGGCGCGCACCAGATCGAACAGATAGGACGAGAATTCCGCGATACCGGCCAGGATGTCCTTCGCGAAGGGATGCGCCAGCAGCGCTTCGAGACGGGCCGATTGGGCCGGCTCAAGCTCGCTCAGCCAGCTTTCAAGACGTCGCTCGTCGGTTGTGGAAGCGGCAATATGGGGAGCTTCCGCGAAGCGCGCGGCCAGCCTCTCACCATGCTTGTCCGCGTTTCCCGGCGCGGAGTGGTTCATGCCACCTTCTGTGGCACATCCGGTATTGGCGGAGCAACCCTGTCGCCGGCGCCGGCGCGCGCGGGGAGCACCAGCGTGGCGACGAGGCCGGGCTGGGCGTCGCCCAATTTCAACTCACCGCCATGCAATGTGGCAACCGCGGAAGCGAGGCTGAGGCCGAGGCCGGAGCCCGGCAGCGTGCGGCTCGCTTCCAGGCGCACGAATCGTTCGACGGCATGCTTGCGGTCGGCCTCGGGAATGCCGGGACCGCGATCGGTGACGCTGAGCAGCACCTGGTCGCCGTCGCGCCTGGCCTCGATCAGAATCGGCCGGGCCTCCATGCTCACCACGGTTCCGCCGGTCTGCGCCACCGGCTTGCCGTATTTGATCGCGTTCTCGACCAGATTGGCGAGCGCCTGGCTGACCAGTTCGCGGTTGGCGTGAATTGGCGTCGGCTCGGCCTTGACCTTCAAGGTCATGCCGTCGTCCTCGGCGAGCGGCTCGTAGAGCTCGTGGATGCCGTTGGCAACCTCGGCCGCGTCGAAATCATCCATGTTGCCGCGCGCCTGCCCGGACTCGGCGCGCGCGATCATCAGCAGCGCGTTGAAGGTGCGGATCAGACCGTCGGACTCCTCGATGGTCCGCTCCAGCGCCGCCCGGTAATCGGCTTCGCAGCCCGATTTGGCCAGCGCCTCCTCGGCGCGGTTGCGCAGGCGCGTCAGCGGCGTCTTGAGATCATGGGCGATGTTGTCGGAGACCTCCTTCAGCCCCGCCATCAGCGCCTCGATCCGTTCCAGCATGGCGTTGAGATTCTCGGCAAGGCGATCGAGCTCGTCGCCGCTGCGCCCGACCGGCAGGCGCTCGCTGAGATCGCCCGACATGATGCGCTGCGCGGTCCCCGTCATGGCGTCGATGCGTCGGAGCACGCGGCGCGCAACGAAGACGCCGCCGCCGAGACCGAGCACGACGACGATCAGGATCGACCATTGCGCGGCCTTGGCGACGATGCCGAACAGCCGCCGCCGCTCGGCGAGGTCGCGGCCGATCAGGAGGCGAAAGCCGTTCTCCAGTTCGGTGACGCGCACCAGCGCGCGATGGTCGCGGTCGTCGGCGTCCTCGAGGCGCCGGTAGGCGGTCTCCGACCAGCCGCGCGTCGCCATCACGCCCGGCGCCAGCGAGCCGACATTGCCGGCGATCGCCTGCCCGGTCGGCGTGGTCACGAGGTAGAGATTGGCGCCGGGCCGCAGCGCCCGGTACTCGATCGCCAGCACAAGGCCGCGCAGGCCCCTGCGGCCATAGATCTCGGATATCTCCGAGGTCTCGGCATTGACCGTCTGCGTGATCTCCTCGGTGATCAGCCGCCGCGTATTCCAGGCGAAATAAGCCAGCAGCGAGGCCGCGAACATCGCGAACAGCAGCAGATAGACCAGCGTGAGCCGGAATGCCGTGGTGCGGACGAGTTTACCGAATGCCGTCACGGATCATGTATCCAATTTCAGTGCCGCGCCTGCTATCACCGAGCATCCTCACCCTTCATATTCTGCTTTATTTACAGTACCTTGGGTTCTTAAGCCATCGTCTGTCTTCGCCTAAAATCGCCGAACGCCGGCCGGCCAGGTAGAAAAGTGGTAAGGCTGCGCATGGGTCCATTTGAAAGTATCCGTGACGGTCACACATCCAACTGGTTCCTCGTGGAACGACTGACCATGGCGGGCAAAGCATCCGTGCCGGCAAGTGGTAAGCGAAAGGGGAACGTTAAAGTGGCGCTCAATTCGAGCCAAGTTAAATCCCTGCAAGCTGGCGTTCATGCGGACAATGGGGACTCTATCTGGTCGTGCGCAGGAACGGTGATCGGGTGTGGGCCTTCCGTTTCACCGGCCCCGAGGGCCAACGGGCGCAGATGGAGTTCGCCAGGGCTGGCGACCGCGACAGCGCAGGGGGGTGACGTTCTGACCCTAAGCAGCGCGCGCGAGAAGGCACGCGAGTACAAGGTTGCATTGAAGCGCGAGGGCATCAGCGCGGTCTCGTGGTCTTCGAACTTCTCAGGCTCGAACCGCCCCGCCTTTTGATTCACGATGTGCTTTGCAAGATCCAGCATATCTTTCGTGACCTTCAAGTCCTGGATCTCGCCGAAATATTCCTGCTCGCTCCGCACCTCGTAGGGATAGCGGAGCAGCTTGCAGACGAGACCCTTCCGGCACGGCAGCCCCCCACCTTTGCCCACCGTTCAAACTTGGTGGAATGACTATCACAGGTTGAAATCATCCCGGCACCTGTTACGCTTACTGCCTTCATTATATCTTTTCAGGGAGGACGCCTCGCATGGCCAGCCCCAAGATCATTATCCTGTCTGACGGCACCGGTAATGCCGCCTCGAGCGTCTGGCGCACGAACGTCTGGCGGATGTTCCAGGCGCTCGACCTGCAAGGCAACAGCCAGGCCGCGAGATACGACGATGGCGTGGGTACCTCGTCCTTTGTGCCGCTCGCTGTGTTGGGCGGCGCATTCGGATACGGCCTCAAGCGCAACATCCTCGACGCCTACAAGTACATCTGCCGCAACTACGATCACCAGAAACACTCAAAGATCTATCTCTTCGGCTTCAGCCGTGGCGCGTTCACCGTGCGTGTCCTCGGCGCGATCATTCTTCAGCAGGGCCTGGTTGTGGCGGATACCGAAGCAGAGCTGCACAACGGCGCGGTCAAGGCTTACAGGGCCTACCGGGCAAAGGGCTACCACTCGATCTTGCGGATCGAGGTGCTCTTCCGCGCCTTGCGCGACTACCTTCTGGCGCCGGTGCTGGACCTCCTGCAGAGCAACAAGTCCTACGCCGAAATCGTCCGCAAGGACGTCCCATCCATAGAGTTCATCGGCGTGTGGGACACGGTCGCTGCCTACGGCCTGCCCATGGATGAAATGACACGCGGCATCAGCAACTGGATCTGGCCCCTTGAGCTTCCGAACCGGATCTTGAGCCAACGCGTCAAATGCGCAAGGCACGCGCTTGCGCTCGACGATGAGCGGACGACCTTCCATCCCGTGCTCTGGACCGAGGAAGGCGAATCCAAGCCCGCGGTTCCCACCACCATCGACGACGAGCGCCTGGTCCAGGTCTGGTTCGTCGGCATGCACGCCAACGTGGGCGGAGGCTATCCCGACGATGCCGTATCGTTCGTACCGCTGTCCTGGCTTGTCGACGAATCCATCAAGCATGGTCTCGTTTTCAAGGAGGCACCGTTCGCAGACCCCGACTCCATTAAGCTGATCAGTTCAGCGCAGGATAAGGACGGCCGCCTCTACGACTCGCGTTCCGGCCTCGGGTCCTACTATCGCTATGGCCCGCGGAAGGTCTCTGACCTGTGCAATGACCCGTATGTCGGCGTCAGCGTCAAGTTGCCGAAGATCCACGAAAGTGTGTTCGACCGTATCGACAGCGGCTGCAATGCCTATGCTCCGATCGGCTTGCCGCCGGAATACCTCGTGGTTTCCCGCAACGGTAAGCTCACGCCGCTCGCGCCGACGACATTCGAGACGCCAGGGGGTGCGACCGCCCGTTTTGCGGCACAGGAAAAGCTCTGGAATTTCGTCTGGATGCGTCGGCTGGCGTATTTCGCCACCCTGGCTGCCACGCTGCATCTTGCGGCGTTCTGGCTCTTCCACGACCGCATCAAGGAGCATGAGTTCGAGTCACCGATCCGGATGGTCTCGGAATTCGTGCGGTTCATCGAGTCCTTCCTGCCGAAATCATTTCACTGGTGGACGGACTGGTACGCCGCGAATCCTGAATGGTTCGCCGGCGGCATCGTCGCCGTGATCATGCTGATGGTTCTTGGCGGCAGCCTTAGCAGCAAAATCAAGGACCGGATGCGCCTGCTCTGGCGAGACCGGGCGGCGCCAGTGCCGCTCTCCGGTCTGATGCACGACGCCATTTACGCGTTCAGGACCCATGCGCTCTATCAGTTCGTCATACGCGCCGGGAAGCGGCACGTCCTGCCCCTGCTTCTGGTGGTGGCGATGGTCTGGGTCGGTGCGACAGTCACGAGCCATTTCCTGTTCAACGTCGCGGATTCCATGGGAGCATTCTGCGAAGGCACGGCGGAGGCCGAGCTTGTCCCGGTCAACAAGGGCATTGACCAGAATGGCGCAGACTTCGCGACGTCGGCGATCTGCGCGCCAACAGGCCTGAAGGTCTTTTCCGGTCGCTCGTATGAGATCAGGATCGCGGTCACCGAGCCCTGGACTGACGCCGAGCGGCCGACCACACCTGTTGGCTTCCGGACCTCTACCGTAGAGCTCGCTGACCGGTGGAAGTTTCGCGGTGCGATATTCCTCCGTCGCATCCTGTTCAGACCCTGGCACCGCATCATCGCGCGGGTTGGTGAGACCGGCGTGGACGAGTATTTCCTTGATCCTATCCCGCTTCCGAACACGACGCCGCAAACGTACAAAGCAACGTTCAAGGCTGCGCGCAGCGGTGAGCTATTTCTCTACGTCAACGACGCAGTGATCGGTCTGCCATGGCTCGGCGACACTTTTTACCCGAACAACGGAGGCAAAGCTAAGGTGACCGTGAAATTGTTGTGAGGCAATTCAGACCCATCGAAGGGCCCACCCGTCCGGCCGCCGCGCAAATCGTCTTGGAACAAAAGGCAAGCTTGTCCGACCAAAGCAGCACTCAAGGGTGATCCAAGCAGAATGCCAGCGCATCCTTGCCTCGCTTCCGTAGGTCATCGCCGTGGAATAGGGGCCTGAACACCTGTTTGAGATGATAGTTCACGGTCGCTTCTGCGCATTTCATGATGACAGCCGTTTCCCACGTTGTCTTGCCCTGCGCGTCCAAAGCAGGACTTCCTGCTGTCGTGAAGATAAAGTTACTGCCAGAGGCAGGCGCTCAGCCGCGACGTTGAAGCCGTACTCCTGCGAACGCATCATTTCGAGTCCGGACCCACGCGCCGCTATGACAAGAATCCTAGTTGATACAGATCTCAACTTCCAAGTGACGATTTTCAGGCGCTGCTGTCGGATAAACAGTTTCGAGTATGTGGGTAGAATGCCTCAAACGTAGGCCAGCCGGCGATACGAGCCATTTTCTCGTGGCAACGCGACCTTGAGGGCACCCGGGTTGTCCAGCTCACGGACACCGTTGACGCAACTCCATCGCTGACATCGTCCCGCATGGCCCCCGCCGGCTTGCCGCACGCCGGGGACGCCTTCCGGATCGGGCGAGAACCTCGGGATACGTCGAAACGAAGAGGGATACATTCTTAAATTCGATGCTTGGTTAGAACTTTTTATCGCTTTTGGCGCTGATCGCAGTACGTCTAAATTGCGTCAAGAGACGGGACGTTCGCGAGCTGCAGGGCGGCCGACCGATCGGGCGGCGGCGCTGTTGAAAGCTCCGCGCCCAGGAGAAAAAGGAAGCCGAGATCATGCTCAGTATCCGAGAAGGCCGCTATGCCGGCGCCTACGCCAAGCCGGCCCAGGCAGGTTGAGCATTTGAACGCCGCCTGCATCGTCGGCGACCGGCCGCCAGGCAGCATGCCGCCCGGTTGCTCGGCGTTCGGCGCGGCTGCGTCAGAAGCGATCGGCACGGTAAGGCTCCGGGTCGAGCAACGGCCTCTCGCCCACGACCATCTCCGCCAGCATGCGTCCAGTCGTCGGCCCCAGCGTCATGCCCTGGTGGCCGTGGCCAAACCCGCACCACAGACCGGCGATCCCCGGCGCTTGGCCGATCACGGGGATCATGTCCGGCATGCAGGGCCTGACGCCCATCCACGGCGCCGCGTCGACCCGCTCGCCGAGCGGCAGCAAGCGGCGCGCAATCGGCTCGGCGCGCGCGAGCTGAACCGGTGTGGGAGCTCCGTCACGATCGGCGAACTCGACACCGGTCGTCAGCCGGACGCCGTGCTTCATCGGCGCCAACAGGAATTGGCTCTCGCTGTCGAGGATCGGGCGGTTGAGCTTAGCTCTCTCACTCAGGAGGTAATGCATGTGGTAGCCGCGCTTGCCGAACAGAGGCGGCGCATAGCCGAAGCGGGCTGTCAGATCGACGGACCAGGCCCCCATCGCGACCACGACATCGGAGGCCTCGACGAATCCATCCTCCGTGGCGAGGCGCCACGCCGCGCCACGCCGCTCCAGCTTGGTCCCATCGCCTCTGAGAATGCGGCCACCGAGGCGTTCGAACAATTGCGCATAGGCCGCGATCAGTCCGCCCGGGTCACTCAGCGACAGCGATTGCGTCCAATGCAGCGCGCCGACGCGGCGTGGTTGGAAATCGGGCTCGGCCTTGGCCAAGCCAGCGCCATCGAGAGTAGAGAAGTTGACGCCGAAAGCACGGCGGGCCGTTTCGGCAGCAGTGACTGCTTCGTCGAGATCCCGTTGCGTACTATAGGCGCGCAACCATCCGACCGGCCGCAACAGATCGAGAGCGCCAGCCTCGCGTGCGAGATCGAGATGTTCGTCGAGGCAGGTAGAGATCAGCGCGGCCTCCTTCCTCACCGTCTGCGCATAAGGTCCGGGCGCCGAGGCCATGAAGTAACGCAGCAGCACGGGTGCCATCCGCGCGAGCGCAAGCGAAGCATAGGAGACGTCGACGGAGCGGTTGCGTGCGACCCGCAGCAGAGTGCCGAGCTCGCGCGGAAAGCGATAGGGAAACACCGCCTCCCGCTGAATCAGCCCTCCGTTTCCAAAAGACGCTCCTGCCGCAGGTCCGACCCTATCCACGACGGTGGCCTCGATGCCGCGCCGCCGGAGATGGATGGCCGTCGACATCCCGACGATGCCCGCCCCCAACACCAGAACGTTCTTGGCCATGACCGATGGGTACCTCTGCTCGTCCGCTCGGGACCGTCTTAAGGCACGTCCACATTTGCGGGTCCAATGCGAAATTTGCATTGGACCCGCAGCGCGACTGCTCCCTAAAATTCTTACGATAAGGGGAAATCTAGGTTGGATACGAAGTGGCTCGACGACTTCATCGCATTGGCCGATACGGGGAATTTCACGCGCGCGGCCATGCTGCGCAACGCATCGCAGGCTGCTTTCAGCCGTCGTATCCGGGCGCTTGAGATGGCCGTCAACGCGACACTCGTCGATCGCAGCACGTACCCGACGCGCCTGACTCCCGCGGGTGATGCGTTTCGCGCAAGGGCGGCCGAGTTGCTCGGACAGTTGCGCGAAACCATTCAGGACATTTCGACAGGCGCTTCTGGTGGGGCGCTACGCATCGCACTGCCCTATGCTCTTGCCACGGCCTTCGCGGGACGTTGGCTGGGCGGCTGGGCCCCGGAAAAGCTGCGCTACATGCTGCTTCCCGGCAGCATGCACGACATGTTCACGGCACTCGTCTCGGGCCGTTCCGATCTGCTGATCACCTTCTACAGCCCGTCTCATCCCATTCAGATCGACGAGCAGCGCTATGAGCGGCTGACGGTGGGGCTCGACAAGGTGAGACCCTACGCGCGACGCGACTTCAAAGCGGCGGAGTTTTTTCCAGGCACGGCCAAGCGCCCATGTCCGCTGCTGACCTATCCACCGACCGCCTATTTCGGTCGACTCGTGGAGACGATCGTCGAGCGCGCCCCGGCGCCGTTGCGCGCTGACCGCGTCGTGGAATGCGAGATGTCCGACGTGCTGCGCGACCTGGCGCTGGCCGGGATTGGGGTCGCCTGGTTACCGAGTTGCACGATCGATCCGAGTGTGCACGAGGCTCTGACGCCGGTGGATGACGGATCGTGGTCGCTCGATATCCAGGTTGCGGCCTTCCGCGACCGGGAAGCCGCAAATCCCGCGCTGCGCCGCCTTTGGGAACGTCTGACGGCGCGGCCGGAAATGCTGTTGTGGCAGTAGGGGGAGCGTCCAGCAGTCAGAGAGACATCGTATCCCCTAACGAAGATCGACACCGCGCAATGCCGCAGAACGAGCGTGGCACGTGAAATTGAACTCAAGAACATACACTCAGAGGAGAAAGAACATGCGTTTGATTGCAAGTCTCGTCGCTATTGCGACGACAGCACTGATCGCCGGCCCGGCCTCGGCTCAGGCCCTGACCGGTACCCTGCAGAAGGCCAAGGACACCAAGAAGATCGTCATCGGCTTCCAAGAAGCTTCGGTGCCTTTCAGCTACCTCGACGGCAACCAGAAGCCGGTCGGCTACACGCTCGACATCTGCTCGAAGATCGTTGACGCGATCCGTAAAGAGATCGGCGAGCCGGGCTTGCAGATCGAGTACACGCCTGTGACGTCAGCCAACCGCATCCCGCTGCTCCTCAACGGCACGATCGATATGAACTGTGCTTCTGCCACCAACAACCTCGAGCGCCAGAAGCAGGTCGACTTCGTCAACACGCACTTCTTGACCGCGAACCGCTTCGTCAGCAAAAAATCAAACAATCTCCATAGTATTGAAGACCTGAAAGGCAAGACGGTCGTGTCCGTGGCGGGTTCGGTCAATCTCAATCAGATCAACCGCATCAACAACGAGCGCAGTTTCGGCATGACAGTCGCCTCCGCAAAGGACCAGCTGGAGGCCTTTCTCATGCTCGAAACCGATCGCGCCCAGGCTTACGTGATGGACGACGTGCAGCTCGCCGTTCAAGCCGCGCGCTCGAAGGACCCGGCTGCCTACGTCATCAGCAAGGAGGCCTTCGGCAAGCCCGAACCTTACGGGATCATCATCCGCAAGAACGACAAGCCGTTCAAGGATCTGGCCGACAAGGCGACCGCTGCGCTCTATCAGAGCCCGGAGATCGAGACGATCTACAAGCAGTGGTTCCGGTCTCCGGTGCCGCCGAACAACATCAACTTCAACTACCCACTCGACCCGGCGCTGGCAGCGGCGTTCAAGAGCCCCAGCGACAGCGCCGACCCCGACCATTACGCACTGAAGAACTGAGCCGAGCAAGCGTTTCGCACGCGGCGGTTCGGGGAGATGAACCATGAACTATAACTGGAACTGGGGCATTTTCCTCGAACCGTCGCCGGACGGCTGGGGCACCTATCTCGACACGCTACTACTGGGTCTACGCTGGACACTGGCGACGGCACTCAGCGCTTGGGTGCTGGCGCTCTCGCTCGGCATCGTCGTAGGCATCCTGCGCACCCTGCCCTCACGGCCGCTGCAGGCGATCGGCACCGCCTATGTCGAACTGTTTCGCAACATCCCACTTTTGGTTCAGCTCTTCTGCTGGTACTTCGTGCTTCCGGAAATGCTGCCTAAGGCAGCTGGAACCTGGCTGAAGCAACTGCCGAATGCCTCCTTCTTCACCGCCGTCGTGGCGATCGGCATCTACATGTCGGTGCGCGTCGCCGAGCAATTGCGCTCCGGCATCAACGCCCTGCCGCGAGGCCAGAAGAACGCTGGACTGGCTCTAGGGCTCACCACCGCCCAAACCTATCGTCATGTGGTGCTGCCGGTCGCTTTCCGCATCATCCTGCCGCCGTTGACCTCGGAATTCCTGAACACGATCAAGAACACCTCGGTCGCGCTTACGATCGGTCTCGTCGAACTCACGGCTCGTGCCTACGCAATCCAGGAGCAGTCCTTCCAGTTCTTCGAGGCGTTCGCGGCCGCGACCGTGATCTACCTCATCGTGAATCTCTGCGTCACCCTGGGCATGCGCCTTCTCGAAAAGAAGATCGCGATCCCCGGCTACATCTCCGGGAAATAGGCGATGCTGTCGGGCTTGAACATCGGGGCGATCACGCAATCGCTGAGCTATCTCTTCGTGCAAGGCATGAGCACGACCCTCACCCTGACCGTCCTGGCGGCGGTGGGCGGCGTCGTGCTCGGCACGCTGATTGCGCTGATGCGCCTGTCCTCCCTCCCGGTGCTGCCGAAGATCGCGGCCGGCTATGTCAATCTGATGCGGTCGTTGCCGCTGGTGCTGGTGATCTTCTGGTTCTTCTTCCTGATGCCTTACATCGCCGCGTGGGTATTGAACGCCAGCCGGCCCGTGCCGGTCGGCGGGTTCGCCTCGGCGTTGATCACCTTCACGCTGTTCGAGGCCGCCTATTTTTCGGAGATCATGCGCGCCGGCATCCAATCGGTCTCGCAAGGACAGGTCGGCGCCGGATATGCGCTCGGCCTCACTTATCGGCAGGTGATGATGTATATCGTCCTGCCGCAGGCCTTCCGCAACATGATCCCTGTCCTGCTGACGCAAACGGTGATCCTGTTTCAGGACACTTCGCTCGTCTACGTGGTTTCCGTCACCGATTTTCTCGGCGCCGCCTCCAAGATCGCCCAGCGGGATGGAACCATCGTCGAAATGTACCTGTTCGTGGCGCTGGTCTATTTCGTGATCTGCTTCAGCTTCTCGATGCTGGTGCGACGTCTCCAGGCGCGCATCGCGATCAGCCGCTGACGCCGATGCGATCGACGCCCTCCGCCTCTCCTTCCCTTCATGCCCTCGCAGCCGCGCCGCTGGAAAGCATCCTGTCATGATCGAGATCAACGACGTCAGCAAATGGTACGGGCCGTCGTTTCAGGTCCTGAAGAGCTGCAGCACCCGCATCGATAGAGGCCAGGTCGTGGTCGTTTGCGGGCCGTCTGGCTCCGGCAAATCGACCCTCGTCAAATGTGTGAACGCATTGGAGCCCTTCGAGCAGGGATCGATCAGCGTCGACGGGACAAAAGTCGAGGCCAGGGACACCAATCTGCCGAAACTGCGCTCGCACGTCGGAATGGTCTTCCAGCATTTCGAGCTGTTCCCACACCTGAAGGTCGTCGACAATCTCTGCCTGGCTCAGCAGAAAGTGCTCGGACGCGACCGCAAGGAAGCCGAGAGCCGCGCGCTCGCCCTGTTGCAGCGCGTGGGCCTTGCCGATCATGCCGATAAATTTCCGGCGCAGTTGTCCGGCGGTCAGCAGCAGCGCGTCGCGATCGCCCGTTCACTCGCCATGAACCCGACTGTGATGCTTTTCGACGAGCCGACATCGGCGCTCGATCCTGAGATGGTCGGCGAGGTTCTCGACGTGATGGTGGATCTCGCCCAGGAGGGCATGACGATGATGGTCGTCACTCATGAGATGGGCTTCGCCCGCAAGGTGGCCGACCGTGTGGTCTTCATGGACCGGGGCGAGATTATCGAGGATGCGGACAAGGAGGTTTTCTTCAGCGGCGCACAGAGCGAACGGGCACGTTCTTTCCTCTCGAAAGTCCTGTCGCACTGATACATTGAGCACCGCGTCGGCCAAACACCGCCGCCCTCTAGAACACGTATCCATACGCACAGCAAAGGCAGACGATGGCATCGACATATTTGAACCCCGGCAACTTCAAACACCGTTCGGACGCGGTGATCCATAACGGCGTCGCCTATGTCTCCGGCGCCGTGCCATCGGACACCTCGCTCGACATCAAGGGGCAGACGGCCCAGGTGCTCGCCGAGCTGGACAAGCGCCTCGCAGCAGCAGGGACCGACAAGAGCGAGCTGCTGTCGGCGACGATCTGGCTAACCGACGTTAATGGGGACGTGGCGGGCTTCAACGAAGTCTGGAACGCCTGGGTCGTGCCCGGCCGGCAGCCTGCCCGCGCGGCAGTTCAGGCTGCCCTGCAAGTCGGCGCCAGGGTCGAAGTGGCAGTCATCGCCGCGGTCCGCTCAGCCTGAAGTCCCAGGCAAGATCGTGGCGGCGGGCTCCTCGCCTTTGAGATCATTGGGGCGGACACGGCTGCCGCGTTCTAATCTAGACACAGGCATCTGATCGACATCTCATCTCTGCCGGTCGGAGCTTTGATCGTCCTGACCGGCACGTCATCTCAGCGCGGGAGTGCCCCGCCCTGCTCTGAAGCTGATGGTAGCCGAGCTCCTCGCGCGCCTGTCGCAGGCTCTCGCTGCCTGCGATCGCTTTGCGAATGCGGCTTTCGACCGCCTCGATCATCCTCGCTGTTTCCGCGACCTCCCGCGCGGCACCAAGACGACGCCGTTCGCATCTGCCATCACGCTATCCCGCGGGCTCACCCTATTCGGCGGCAATTCCTGCGGCTTGGACGATCTTTGCCCAGCGCTCACCTTCCGAGCGCATGTAGTCGGCGTATTCCTTGGCGGTGCCACCGAGCACGATTGATCCACCCTCGGTGAGACGTGCCCGTAGAGCTTCGTTCCTCAACGTTTTCTCGAGCGCGCCCCCAAGGATCGTTGTAATCCCCGCAGGCGTGCCGGCCGGCACCAGAAGGCCCTGCCAGGCCCCCATGTTCATCGTGGTCAAGCCGAATGCCTCCTTCATCGTGGGAACATGAGGTAGCTGCGGCAGGCGCTGCTCGTGCGTAACAGCAAGCGCGCGCATGCCTCCGCCCTCGACGTGAGTGCGCGCCTCGTTGATCGGCAAGAACATGAACTGCGTGGAGCCGGAAAGCAGGTCGGTGATCGCCGGAGCACTACCGCGATAAGGCACGTGCGTTGCGCTCAGGCCCGTCTCTTTCAGAAACAGCTCGCCAGCAAGATGAAGCAGCGCGCCGCGGCCCGATGAGCCGTAGTTGACCTTGCCACCTTGAGCTTTCACCCAGTCGACGAACTCGCTCGCGGTCTTGGCTGGAATAGCCGAGTTGACAACGAGGACCAGCGGAATCGTGGCGGTGAGGGAAACCGGAGCGAAATCGGCGTCCGGCCGAAAGCCCGGTTTGACATAGACGGCCGGCGCAAGTGCTACCGCGGAAGTCGCATAGAAGACGGTGTAGCCATCAGGTTGGGCGCGCGCGACCTCGACCGCGCCGAGATTGCCCCCCGCTCCCCCCCTGTTCTCGATCACGACGCTGCCCCCGAGTTCGGCGGCAAGCTGCTGCGCGATGATCCGAGCATTGATATCAGCCGATCCACCCGCGGCGAAAGCTACGATCATCCTGATCGGCTTCGAGGGATAGGACTGGGCACGAGCTACCGCGCTACCGGCGGCGAGGGCCACAAGCCAAGCCAAAAGGACGCGTCGAACGATCTGCATGTTGTTTCTCCCCGTGGTGTTTTGAAATGTTTTACGATCAGACCAGAACTGGACCTTCCATTTTCAACTCCGTACGTGTCGATCGAACCCTTCAGCTTGGATAGGTTCAGGGCTTGATCGGCGCGAGCAGATCCGCGTGCAAACGATGTCTTGGCGTCCCTTGAGCTCTAGAGTCGGGAGGAGGAGGAGCCGTCAATGGCCGTAGGCGCCCCTGTATCGCCCCTCCCGAATGCTCAGCAGCATTTCAGCTTCTCGTTCTTCCTGAGCGCGAACCTTGATAAGCAAGTCGGATGCTATCGCCTGGGGAAACGCGACGACGCCGTCCTCGTCCCCCACGACGATATCGCCCGGCGAAACGATGAGGCCGCCGATGGATACAGGCACATTGATTTCGCCGGGGCCGTTCTTGTATGGCCCGCGGTGATTGGCACCACGCGCGAAGACCGGAAAATCCGACCGCGCAATTTCTCCTGCATCCCGGATCGCGCCGTCGATCACCAGACCGGCGGCGCCGCGCGTCGACGCGATCAAGGACATGATTTCACCAACCAGGGCTCGCGATAGATCGCCTCCGCCATCCACCACGATGACGTCGCCGGGGCGGACGAGCTCCAATGCCTTGTGGATGAACAGGTTGTCGCCGGGCGCGGTGCGGACTGTCACCGCCGTTCCCGCCATCGAGCCCCCGCGGTGGAACGGGCGCAAATTGGCTCCCGGCAGTCGCTGCAGATTGTCGCTGATGATTGACGTTGCGGCGCTCTTGAAGGCTTCGAGCAGCGCGGGATCCGCCGACGATGCGCTTTGGTTCTCTCTGTTTCCGACCATATCCTAGCCTATCGTGCTCTCGCTATCGGGTTCTGTCGTCAAAGAGGGCCTCACAAGCTTTGCGAATGTTTGCGCAGCCAAGCTCAATCGCCGACATCGAGGTGGCAAATGAAAGCCGCAGGTAGGGCGACAAACCGTAAGACGTCCCGTCCATGACAGCCACGTTGGCAACGTCGAGCAAATAGAGAGCGACATCGAGATCATCTTTGAGGACGTACCCGGAGGTCGTTTTCCTTCCGATCAGACCTGCGACCGACGGATACAGGTAGAAGGCTCCATCAGGCTTCGACAGCCGCAAGCCCGGAGTTCCCTCGAGCAATTCGATCATGCGCACGCGGCGCGTCGCGTAGAGACGCCTTGTCTGCTCGATATGGGACTGGTCGCCCGTGAGGGCGGCAAGAGCAGCAGCCTGGCTAACGGAGCTCGCGCAAGTCGTGCTCTGGCCAAGCAGCTTCGTCACGGCATCGACGAGGTCTTTGGGGCCAGCTGCGTATCCGACCCGCCACCCGGTCATGGCATAGGCTTTCGAGACGCCATTGACGATCATGGTTCGCGCCACAAGCTCGGGAGCGATCTGAACCGGACTTGCGGAAGCTCTTCCGCCATAGACGAGATGTTCGTAGATTTCATCCGTCATGAGCCAGACATGCGGATGACGCTTCAGGACGTCAGTCAGTTCGCGCATCTCTTCCCGTGAGTAGACGGCACCGCTGGGATTATTCGGCGAATTCAGAATCAGCCAACGTGTTTTCGGCGTAATCGCTTTTTCGAGGGCTGCTGGAGTGAGCTTGAATCCGACGTTTTCGCCGCACGCTACGACGATGGGCACACCTTCGTTCACGCCCACAATGTCGGGATAGGACACCCAGTGGGGTGCCGGGACGATGACCTCGTCGCCTTGGCTCAGGGTTGCCGCGAAGGCTTCGAAAATGAGCTGCTTGGCACCGCAACCGACCACAATATCGTCCGGTCTATAGCGCACGCCGTTTTCGCGCTCGAGCTTTGCGCAGATGGCTTCTCGAAGCTCCGGCGTGCCGGCCGTTGCCGTATAATGCGTATCACCCTTGCGCATGGCGGCAATAGCTGCATCGATGATGTGTGGCGGCGTATCGAGATCGGGTTCGCCGATGGTAAAGTCGACGACACTTCGGCCTGAAGCGAGAAGCTCCGTCACTTTCTTCTTTGCGGCGATGCTCGCAGAGGGCTTCAGCCTGGCGACGCGTTCTGCCAGCTTCAACGACATTCGATCAGCTCCTGAGTGCACGAACCGGCATGAGATTGCCGGATCGGCAGCAAGAGTACGGCTGGATCAGAATGCGAAAAACAGATAAAATGTGATTGCGAAACATCACTTATCGGAATGAAAAATCAGACAGATCGGTGTCCAGAGTCTTAGGGCAAACACGACATGATCACGTTGAAGCAACTCGAGGCGCTGAACTGGATCGCGCAACTTGGCACGTTCGAGCGCGCGGCAGCCAAGCTCAACACCACCCAATCGGCGATTTCAAAGCGAGTCCAGGAACTGGAGGCATCAACGGGCCTTCCACTCTTTGACCGTAACCAACGCGGTGCGCGGCTTACTGAGCAGGGCGAGCAGCTTCTGGCACTCGGTCAGAGCATGCTCGCCATTCAGGATCAGATCCTGGCACTCAAGGACGGCAAATCGGCTCCGACCCGCCGCCTGCGCCTGGGCGTCACCGAGATGTGCGCGCTCACATGGCTGCCTCGACTGGTTTCGGCGATCCGTGACCACTATCCGGCGGTGACGATCGAACCTGAGGTCGACATGAGCCGTAATCTTTACGACCGGCTGCTCGAGGACACAATCGATCTGATCGTCATTCCGGAGGCATTCTCGGATCCCGAGATCGCTTCGGTTCGGATTGCTGAAGTCGTAAACGTCTGGACAGCGCGTCCCGGGATGGTGAAGTCTCGACGCTCGATCAGCTTCGACGAGCTGGCCGAATACACCATCCTGACGCAAGGCGGCCGTTCCGGGTCCGGGCTCTACTTCAACAAATGGCTGCGGGCCAACGGCGTCGCGTTCCAGCGCGTCATTTCGTGCGACAGCCTGACGGCCCTGGTCGGTTTGGCGGTCGCCGGACTTGGAGTCAGTTATCTGCCCCGCCAGTGCTTTCGTCCACTCTTCGAGCAGAAGAAACTGGTGATCGTTCCGGTGAAGCCCGCCTTGCCCGCGGTTCCCTATGCCGCCATGTATCGAAACGACCGGCCGTCGGCGTTCACCGCCACAATTGCCGCGCTTGCGGGAAGCGTCTGCGATTTTGGACGCCAGCTTCAGGAATAGACGGCGTCAGCGGAGGCTCGCCGAAAGAGGTGCTACCCTGGCGTTCGCGGAAGCGATAGCTGAACGAACCTTCCCGCGCCATCGCAACGGCGCCCGGCGTGTCGCTGTGGGCCGCGACGAGATGTTCGCCTACCTGGCGTTCCCTGAAACTCACTCAGGCAACGGCTCCCGAATGGTCGACACCAATAGGAAGCTCATCAGCGATCCGGCAGCCATGAACAGGAAGACATAGTCCCAGCCGTAGCCGTCCAGCAGAAAGCCGACCGCGAGAGGCGCCGCGGCGCCGCCTAACTGTCCGCCGGTGTTGACCAGCGCGCTTGCAATCGGGAAAGTCTGCTTGGTCGTCAGCCCCATCGGATAGGCCATGTAGGCGGAAAAGCCGAGGCTGAGCAGCACCCCCGTTGCGAACAGCAACAGACCGTATTCCAGAGGATCCGCCGGTGAATTGATCAGCGCATACATCATGCCCGCCGTCGCCAACGCCGAAAACAGCATTCCGGGCTTGCGGCGCTTGCCGAGCCAGCGATCCGAGAGGTAGCCGCCGACGAGATTGCCGACCACAGCACCGACCCAAGGAGCCGCCGCGACAAAACCCGAGCCCATGATCGAGAATTTCTTGACGGTTAGCAGATAAGTCGGAATCCAGGCCAAGAGCACATTCGAAATACCAAGCTGGAAGCTGTAGCCGAAAGCGCAACCCAGCACGTCCCACGACCTGAAGACGCTCCCCGACGTGGCCAACGGCTCCACAGCCCGTCCGAATATCAGCCTGTCTAGAAATCTGAATTGTTGGGTGTGCTCGGTCTTTGCAGCATCACCCTGTACCGTCTTGTCCGCTATGAAATCGATCTCGCGTTCCGAGCAAAAGCGGCTTTCGGCTGGATTATTTGGCACCAGATAATACCAAACCGCGGCCAGGACGAACCCAGGAAGGGCGCAGAAGTAGAATATCTCACGCCAACCCCAATAGCTGACGATCAGCGCGCAGACCGGCGGAACGATCACAGGGCCGAATTTGACCGAGGACAGAAATACACCGCTGGCCATACCCTTCTCTTTGCCGGGAAACCAGTTGTTGATTGTCGTGGTAATTCCAACTGGCAGAGGCCCCTCGGCAATACCTAAAGCAAAACGGTACATCTTGAGTACGAAAACGGTTGAGACGGTCCCCATCAATCCGGTCAAGAGCGAAGTAAAAATCATTGCCCAGGAAAAGAGGCGCCGCACACCAAGTCTGCTCACAGCAAATCCCGATGGGATCTGCACGATCGCGTAGCCCAAAAGGAAAAGGCTTAGAATCGCTCCCGCCTCGGTGTTCGACATAGCGAACTCCTTGCGGATAAAGGGCAACGCAAAACCGATATTGGCGCGGTCAGCCGCAGCGATCATGTAGATCAAGAAGATCAACGCGAGAACGACCCAACGAAAGTTTGACTTGTGGCTACGGCTCGTAGCAATGACTGCGGTCGTCATGGATGGAAGTCCTCTGCAGACCCGCGCGAGGATGACGCGATGACATTGACATAGATCTGCAATGCACATTCTGGGGTGTTCGTGCCCACCATGACGCCCTCCCTTTTTGTTGCCCACAGATGCCAGGTAGCGCACAAGCGCCATGGTATCTTGCGAATTCTCCGCAAATTAGCTCATGGACTGCCGTGCGATGAGCGATAAATGATCATGCAGTTAGATCACTTTTAGTGATGAAAGGAAGGAAGGTATCGAAGGCTGGCGCAACCGCGCGACCTGAGTTGCCACCGGATTTTCAGCCAGCAGCAGATAAGAGCTGCACAAGACGATCTCTTGTCTGCAAACCCTCCGCGGTTTTTCCCAGCACCAGAGGTGAGTACAGCGCGCGCCAGGCAGCGCCGCTCTGGCTGCGTAAGCAGCAGCCTTGCAGTTGCGGAGATATGTCCGATCGACCGATTCGTTGATGCGCGCCTAGCGCGCGAGGCATGCGACGGTGGCCCTAAAGAAATCCAGGCTGAAACGACCGTAGAAGACGCTTGAATCCGGTTCCGAAGCAGCAAGACGATAGGAGTTGCCGAGAGCGCGAACAAGCTCGATCGCCTCCATGAGTTCATGATGCGTCAGCGTCAAATGCACGCTCGCGAGCGGGAGCAGCAGGGCCTGAATGCCAACATCGCTCATGACGCCCCCACTCCTGCGCGCGGCAGCGGCATGAATTGCGCGAGATAGGCGCTCCGCCATTGATACGGCGTGTCGCCGACAAAGCGCTTGAACACCGTGGTGAAATGCGCCTGGGTCTGGAAGCCTACGGTCAAGGCGATATCGACCAGGGCGATCTCGGCCTGCTTGAGCAGCTCCTGGGCGCGCTCGATGCGACGCCTCAGCAGATATTCGTGGGGCCGAACGCCAGTGGCCGCGCGGAACTGCGCAGCGAAATGCATCCTGCTCAGCCCGGCGACGGCGGCCATCTCCTGCAGCGTTATTTTGGCACTCAGATTCTTGTCGACAAACTGCAGAACGCGCTTGAGACGCCAATTCTGCAGCGACCGCACGGCCCGACCCGCATCCTCCTCGCGAACGCCGTCAGCGGGGTCGAGTTCGGCCGGTGCGCGAAGCGTCTGCCGGCTGAACGTCCGGGTGAGGATCGCGAGCCGCAGCGCATCGGCCATGATGGCGGAATGGGCATCGTGCGTGGCTTCGGTCGCCGCGAGCGCATCCGACAGGCGCCGCATGACCGGGTCGGTGAATTCTCCTGCTGTAAACGCCCGCTCGCTCTCGGCAGGCGATCCCGCAAGGAGTTTTGCGGAGACCCTGAATCCCGGTCCACGAGCGGCAGATCGCTCGACGTTTGCCGCAGGCGTCTCGACCGCCAGGGCGACGTCCAGATGGACGAAGGACAACATCGTTCCGTCCTCGCCGAAGCGGTCAGGAAGTTTCGACAGCCCGAGCCGATCGCGATCGATCGCCGAGATATCGATCGCGCGAACGTCATGATCCTTGATCGGCTGTGAGCGTGACATCTGCAGCGACATCGTCGAATCTCCTTGTCCCGTTTTCGATCCGGCCTGGCCTGACTGGCTTGTCCGAATGTCATGGGGGCAGAGTAATTCGGCGATCCGCGCGATCCATTCTACGCGCGGGTGCGTCGTTAAGTTCTCGGGTTGACCGCGTCATACCTAGGTATGTCGCAGCATGTTCGTCCGGTGAGCGCACCGGCGCGGCACCTTGCTGGCATCGCGGATGCGCACAGGACCCCGGCGTGATGCGCCTGCGGTAAGTTGACGCGCTTTTTGGGCGGCATTCGCCGGGGGAATCACGCGAGCGGGCTGGTTTTTCCGGGGAATGCCGCCTGCCGGCAACTTCGCCGGGTTGCGTGGCGCGCAGGTCTTCCACGAGAGCACGAAAATCACGCGGCGGGATGTTGTGGACGCGGTCAAATCGCGGCATCAACGCCGCTGGTATGAGAAGAACGACAGCCAGCGACGATGACGACTCATGATCGGACCACGGGTTCATCCATGAGCCACGCCGGCTTGCGGTTCTGGTCCGCCGTCCTCGCCGTCGCGGTTTTCCTGGTTGACGTGCTGACGCCGCTCGAGGGCGCGGTCGCGGTTCTCTATGTCGTCGCGATCCTGCTCGCGGCCAAGACCAACCGGCGCGACGATACGATCATTGCCGCGGTCGGCTGTGTGGTCCTGACGATTGTCGCCTATCTGCTGTCCCACGATCTGGAGAGCATCGCCTCGCCCGCCGTTCGCGCACTGGTGAGCCTTGCGGCGATCGGGATCACAACCTTGCTGGCGCTACAGAATCACGCGGCAACGAAGCGCCTCGCGGCGCAGGCACGCCTGCTCAACCTTTCGCATGACATGATCTTCGTCAGGGATCGCGGCGGCGTGGTCACCTTCTGGAACAAGACCGCCGAGCAGGCCTATGGCTGGTCGTCGGACGAGGCGCTCGGTCAGCTCGCCGACAAGCTTCTGCGAACTACCTATCCCGACCGGCGCGAAATCATCGAAGCGGGCCTGCTCGACACCGGCCGGTGGGAAGGCCGCGTGCAGCAGCGAACGAAAGACGGTGCGGTGCTCACCGTCGATGCCCGATGGGCCTTGCAGCACGACCGTCTCGGCAAGCCCGTCGGGGTTCTCGAAACGCATACCGACGTCACCGATCGTGTCGCCGCACACAGCGCGCTGGTCCAGAGCGAGCAGCGATACCGCCGGATGTTCGACGCCAGCCGGATCGGCGTGGTCCAAGAAGACTGGAGCGATCTCCGGGCCGCGCTGCAATCGCTGGACACCGCAGGAGCCGGCTTGCGCGACTATCTGGCACAACATCCCGATTTCGTCCGGGAGGCCCGGCGGCTCGCCAGAATCACCGACGTCAATCCGGCCCTGCAAAAGATGGCAGGATCAAACGGCGCCTCCGCCTTCATCGAGAATGTGGACCGGCTTCTCGGCGAGGACGACCGCAGTTTCCTCGGAGCCTTGGTCGCGTTCGCGGAAGCGGAGCCGTTCTACGAAGGCGAGACCGAGCTTGTCAGGCTTGACGGAGGCAAGGTTCCCGTGCTGTTCACGATCACTTTTCCGTCCGGGCCCGACGGCGATCGCAACGTGCTCGCCTTCGTCGTCGACATCACCGAGCGCAAGCAGGCGCAGGATGCCTTGCTCGCGGCGCAAGCGGAGCTCGCCCATGCCGCGCGCGTCGCTACCCTCGGCGAGCTCACCGCCTCCATTGCCCACGAGGTTAATCAGCCGCTGGCGGCGATCGTCACCAGTGGCGAGGCCGGCCTGCGCTGGCTGCGGCGCGAGGTGCCTGATCTTCACGAGGTAGGGGCCACGATCGTCCAAATCGTCGCGGAAGGCCGCCGTGCCAGCGAGATCGTGGCGCGCATCCGGACCTTCCTGAAGAAGGCCCCTGCCGAGCAGGACAGTCTCGATATCGCCGAGATCATCGAGGAAGCGGCCCTTCTGGTCGCGCGGGAGCTCGCCAATGACGACGTCGTCCTCACCTTCGAGGTCGAGCATGGCCTGAAGCCCATCTGCGGCGACCGGATCCAGCTTCAGCAGGTGCTCGTCAATCTGCTGGTCAATGCCGGCCAGGCCATGTCGGGCCAGCCGGGTTCCCGCACCGTCAAGCTGCGCGCCAATGCAGTCGACGGGGAGCATCTCGCCATCACCGTGCGGGACAGCGGCCCCGGCATCAGGCCTGAAGACATGCCGCGGCTGTTCAATCCGTTCTTCACGACGAAGCGCGGCGGAATGGGCATGGGACTTGCGATCTGCCGAACGACGGTGGAAGCTCACGGCGGCCTGTTGTCGGTCGAGAGTACGCCCGGCGCGGGCGCGACCTTCCGTCTGACACTGCCATACAGCCAAGAACACATCCGACCATGACACGACCAGATCAAGCGCGACCGCCGGCCCAACCCTTCAACTCAGTCGTCATCATCGTCGATGACGATGCGGGGATCCGCGCCTCGCTCGACAGCCTGTTCCGATCCGTCGGCCTCGAGACGCGCCTGTTTGCATCGCCCGCCGAACTGCTCGGCGGCGCGCTGCCGGACGGCCCCGGCTGCATCGTGCTGGACGTCCGTCTTCCCGGTGTGAGCGGGCTCGACCTGCAAAGCCAGCTCGTCCGGCAGGGTATCAGATATCCGATCATCTTCATGACCGGCCACGGCGACATCCCGATGTCGGTGCGTGCCATGAAGGCCGGCGCGGTCGATTTCCTCGCCAAGCCGTTTCGCGACCAGGACATGCTCGATGCGGTGACCGCGGCGCTCGAGCGCGATGCGCAGCACCGTGCCGAAGCCGCCACCAAGGAGGATATCCGCGCCCAATACGAGACCTTGACGGCGCGCGAGCGCGAGGTGATGGGCCATGTCACTGCCGGCCTGATGAACAAGCAGGTCGCCGCCCTGATCGGTCTCAGCGAGATCACGGTCAAGATCCACCGCGGGAACGTCATGCGCAAGATGGAGGTCCGGTCGCTGGCCGACCTCGTCCGCAAGGCCGAGGCGCTCGGGGTTTCCCAGACCCGCAGGACGACGGACCACACCTGAGTATAATTCCGGCCGGGCTGCTCCGGGTGCATATACGGCTTCATCGGCCGTGCAAAGGGAGATACCCTCCTTGCGGAACACCGCGGTCAGGATTGTGCGCTAATGGCCAAAACCCCGGTGATTGCGATCGTGGATGATGACGAAGGCGTTCGCGCGTCGCTTGCGAGCCTCGTGCGCTCGATCGGCTACGAGGCCCGGGCCTACGAATCCGGCATGGACTTCCTGAGGCAGGCGCCGGGGGACGATCCGGCGTGCATGATCGCCGACGTCCAGATGCCTGTCATCACCGGCGATGAGTTGCAGGCCCGGCTGATTGCCGCGGGCCGCCATTTCCCGATCATCTTCATGACGGCGTTTCCGAGTGAAAATGTGCGCCAGCGCGTAATGGCCGCAGGCGCGCATTGCTATCTCGGCAAGCCCTCCAGCGGCGACGAGATCATCCGCCGCCTTGAAGAGGCGCTGGCAGGCCACGCGCCGTAGTCCGCAAGACGGCCCTCGTCCCAACCGGACGTGCATTCCGGCAAGCAGGTTAGTGGACCGGAAATACCGGCAGGCCCGGCAAACCTCATATTCGACGCCGACTTCGCGAGATCGGCCGCCCGTCGCCGATCTGTTCGGCGCAGGACGTCCGCCGCGTATTGGCGCGAACGCGCTGTTCCGCCGGCAGACAAGATCGCAGCCGGACTGACACCCGGCATCGACGCTTCGCCACGCCTGCCCTGAGTTGGACGAGGCAGCCCCGACCGGATGAGAAGGTGTCGCATGCACCTCTCGTCCGGTGTGCTGCGCCCTAACATCACACCCCACCGCACATGTGTTTGATCCCTTTGGTTCAATTGCACTTTTTGCGACATGCGGTCGCACCTCCCGCATTTGCAAAATCTAATACCGCTTAAGCATCCTTAACGAGCCCAGCGACGAGATCGCACCTATCGTTCGAGCATGGACCATTTGCATTCGGCCGCCGTCACGACGGCAGCAGAATCCAAGAGACGGGACGAACAATGCTCACCGATATGCAAGCGGCCGGCGCCCGGTTGACGTATCAACCCGGCCGGCGCGACCCTGATTCCCCGCGGGAGACCCGCGCATTCCCCCTCGAACGAAAGTGGCGCCAGCCCGACCAACGTGCGGGCACCTTGCCCGAGGACGTCACGATCTCGCGCTGGACCTGCACGCAAACAGGCATAAGGCACGAAGAAGCGACCACGCCTCCCGACCGATACTTCTTCGCCATCGCCTTGAAGACGACCCGCGCCAAACTGACCAGAGGCCGTCACACCATTTTCGACGGCGTCATGCCGGCAGGCACGCTGTATATCGGCGCACCGTCGCAGCAGCTCAGTGCGCAGTTCCACGCGCCGTGCGACTTCCTGCACTTCCACGTCTCCGCCAGCCGCTATTTTCCGCCTTTACGGCCTGGAACAGGACGTGCTTCGGCCGAAGGCCTCAACGACCTCGTCCTGCTCCGAGACCCCTTCGCCGAGCAGCTTGCGAAGGCACTGATCGAACGCAGCCATTCCGCCGACCGGGAATTCGCGCGCTGCATCGGCCAGGCGCTGGCAATGCACCTTGCCCGACGCGCACTTCCTCAAGCGAAGGTCAATGCCTTGCCGAAATGGCGGCTGCGGCGCGTCCAGGAATATGTCGGGACGCACTTCGATCACTGCATCAGCCTGTCGGAGCTTGCCAAGATCGCGGGACTGTCCCGGATGCACTTCGCGGCCCAGTTTCGCGCCGCGACGGGATATCGGCCGCGCGAGTATCTGCTGCATCAGCGCATCGAGCGCGCGAAATCGCTGCTGTTGAATTCCGAGACGGCCCTCGCCGAGGTGGCGCTGACCGTCGGCTTCTGCACCCAGGCGCATTTCTCGACCGTCTTCAAGCGGATCACAGGTGACACGCCCGCGCGCTGGCGCTGCGCCAGTCGGAACGCATCGGCTGCGTCCAGGCTCTCAGGCGGCGATCCAGCTTCGACATGCAAGGTCATGTCCTGCGTGCTGCCCGCAGGCTTCTCGTGAATCATGCAAAATGAAAAACAGCCGGGGTTCGTGAAATACATTGGTTGCGGGATCGGCGATGCTGTGCGTGTTAGGTGACTGAGACCCCCAAGTCACCGCTCGAGCCTCCCTCCTCCCTGGGCATTCGAGCATCTAGGGGCCGTCCTCCCCCAAAGGACGGCCCGCTTTTTTGACAGCGCGGCACGATCGGCGGCACCGTCTCTTCAGAACCTGGCGGCGCTAGCCGCTCAGGTGACGCGCAGCCCAGGCGCGGACGCCCTGAAGACTCCTGAAATCATCCAGCGAGCGAGCCGACAGTCCGCTCCCGATTTCCGCGGCCATGCCGCTGAGCGCATGTCCCGGCCCGAGCTCGAGAAACCCCGTCGCGCCCGCTTCGACACAGGCTTGCAGGCAATCTGCCCATTGCACGGTTTGCGAAATCTGCGCGGCAAGTTTGTCGAAGCCGGTTTCGAGCGAGACGACCGGAGCGGCATCGATTCCGCTCAGAATGCGCGCTCCGCTCCTCGGCGGGAACATCACCGATGCCTGGCGCAAGGTCTTACGAAAGACGGCAGACGCAACGGCGAGCCGTTTGGTGTGGGAGGCGACTTCAACCGGCAACGCGACGATCCTTGCGGCGTGCATCGTCCGCGCGTCTTCGGCAATCCTGCTCAGCGCCTCACGGCCGCCGCCTATGACAAAGGCATCGCCGGGATTGACGATGGCGATCGCTGCGCCGTGACGCTCGCAAAGGTGACCGATCTCCTCTCGCGAAAGACCGCGAACAAAGATCAGCCCGTCGCCGGCGCGCGTGGCCGCATCCATGACCTCCGCGCGGCGCGCCACGAGATCGAGCGTGGCGGTCGCATCGAACAAACCGCCGACACCCCAGGCCGCGACCTCGCCGACGCTATAGCCGGCAATGATGACGCCATGTGGGACGACATCTGCGAGCGCGCTCGCCGCGGCGAGCGGCTGCAAGGTGCAGAGAATCTGGCCGGCACGGTTGCGATGCAGGGCCTCATCGGCTTCGCCGCGCACGAAATCGCGCGGATCCCTGCCGCCGAGCAAGGCCGCCGCGTGCGCAAACAGCTGCGCGGCTTCCGGCGCATCGCCCGTGAGAGCGAACATGTTCCGATGCTGCCTGCCTTGCCCCGAGCAAAGGATGGCGAGTGTCATGGGCGCAGCCTAGCGGGGAAAGAGCACTGCGATGGCAATCGCCAGGGTCACGACGCTAAATGCCGTGCTCGCAATAACCATGGACCCTGCCCTTGCGGAATCCAGCCGGTAGTTGACCGCGAACAGGATTCCGAAAAAGCCGGAGGGTACGGCGGCAAGCAGAATGGCCGTCTTCGCGGCATCCTGCGCGACCGGAATGACGCGAATGACCGCAACAGCCAGCAGCGGCCGGACGATGTCCGAGGCCACCGTTGCAGCTGTGATTTTCCAATCCAGCCGAAACGACTGCGCCGACAGAATGGCTCCAGTGAGGAACAGGGCGACGCCCGCGGCCGAACTTCCGATCAGCGCGAGGCTCGCATGCGCGAGCGCGTCGAGGCTCACATCCGACAACGAGAACAGAATGCCAAGCGCGGGCGCGAGCACCACCGGCTTGGTGATCGCGCGCCGGATTGCCGTCAGGACCTGCCGCGCCGTCATTTGTTCGCCGCGAGCCTTGGCGGCGCCCATTTCCGCCATGATCAGCGTCAGCGGGCTGATGAGGATCGAGCCCGCCGCCAATGCAACGGCAACCGGGACAGTGCCGGCCGGCCCCACGACTGACGTCATGATCGGAAGGCCCACGCCGGCGAGATTCGGAAAGCCGATGGTCAACGCCTGTAACGACGCCTCCGACCGGGAGACCTTGGAGAACCCACGTGCGGCAAAATACCAGGCGAGATAGAGCAGCAGCATCGTCACGCCGAGCACCAGGAAGAGCGGGATCTGCTCAATCATCTCGCGGCGCGACGCCGAGGCGGTCGCGGCGAACAGCGAGGCCGGCAACGCAAAATCCATCACAAGTGCGTTGAGGGCGTCGACGTGAAGATTGTCGACGATATGAAATTTTCCGGCGGCATATCCCAGCAATAGAACGAAGAAGACCGGCCCCAGCGCCATCAGGATCGCGTTGGACATCATGGAATCGGCCTTTCGTGGGCGTCGACGAAGAGCGTCATTGCAAGCAGGTCGGCCGATCCACCCGGGCTGAGACGGCGGGCGACGAAGCTGTCGTGGATCGACTGCGCCCGCGCACGCCAGCCGGGCGCGTCGACGCCGCCTGATGCGATGAAGCTCCGCGCCGCATCATGCGCAAAGCGGAGGCCGACGGGCCCGCCACGATGCAGGAGATTGGTGTCTTCGACGGATGCGATCAGGGCAAAGCACGCCTCGACCCGGGCGGCTTCCGCATCCTCCGGCACGACAGGCGTCGCTCTCCGCAAGGCCGGCAAGCCGATCCCGTAGACGCTGGGAAATCCGCTCGCAGCCTCGATACGCGCACCGCCCGCGCCAAAGCGGCGGCGAGCCAAGCTGCCATGGCTGTGCAGCAGCACCGGACCATCGAGGATGCTGTCGCCCCAGAGGCGCGCCACGACATCGCCAAGCGGAAGCCCGGAATCAACCAACCCGCCGGCTTTGGCGCCGGCCGCCGCGCACAGCAGGCCGAGCCCGAAGATCGCGCCACGATGGGTGTTGACCCCCGACGTCGCCGCGAGCATGGCGCGTTCCGCCTCCAGGCCGATGATCCGCAGCCGCCCCATACCGCAGCCAAGCGCGCCCGCATCGGCCAGGCGTTGCAGATAGGGCCTGATGGCCGCAGCGCTGCGACGAAACGTGCCCGCGTCCATGTCGTCGTGACTGCCATTGTCGACATGACTGACGAGCCCCGGCTTCGGCCAGGTTTCGAGCTCCTTGATGAGGCAGTCGGCGGCGACGGCGCCGATGGCAGAGACATTGGGCGCGATCTGCGCCTGGCGCAGCACCGGCCGTTCCACGCCTCTTGCGGCCGTCGTGATCATGATGCCATCGCTCCCGAAATGAATTGATGCCTGCCGAGCAAGACCACGCGCTCGATGCTCTTAACCAGCAGTTCGCTCGTGCCGCCATGGAGTTCGCGCCAGTTGATCGCAGTGCCATCAGCGCCCATCAACTCGCCGTCAATCCGCATCGGTGCGCCGGCCTCGATCGCGGCCACGTCGGCGGCGAGACGATCAAGATCGGTCTCGCGGCGAAACTCGAGCAGGACATCGAGATCGGAACTGGCGGTCACGTAGTCGAGCCCGGTCAACGACTGCCAGGCGAGGCTGCCGAACACGCGAGCATCCACCGAATGGCGAAGCGCCAGTTCGTCGAGCCGGTCGAGCGTGGGCCACCAGCTCCGCGGCGCGTAGGGACGCGTCTGGCGCAGCAACGGCGGCCTCGCGACGGAGGCGACGTGGTCGATGTCAATTAGAAGAGAGAGCCGCGTCTTGCCGGCCGAGGGCGGCAATGGCAGCCCTAATGCGAGGCCGGTTGTCTCGGATGGCAACGCGCGCCGCCTGATCGTCGGCCATCTCATTTTGGGCCAGTGCGTGAGAAGGGAATTCGTCGCAAGATCGTCGCGTGCATCCAGCGTCGCGCGCCATCCTTCAGGGCTGACGAAGACGAGGTCGTGACGACCGGGTGGACGTTCACCGTGCTTGCAGGGCCAGGTCACGAACACGCTCCGCTATCTCGGCGGCCTTCAGCCGGCCACCACGTTCCTTGCCGAGCGCATCCCGCCGATCCTGCGCGGCCGGCATGCCGGCCAGCAACGCCTCCAACTGGTCGGCGAGCGAGGTGGCATTGCTCCATGTCATGTGGACGGCACCCATTTGTGCGAGATTGGACAGGCCCGGCGCGAACACCGGCGTCGACTTCGCCTTCTCCTCAAGCGCGTCCATCGACAGCTTGGTGACCTTCGCCATCGACGGCAGGTCCATCACCGCGGGATCGGCGCCGGGCAGTCCGACCAGCACGCGCGTTGCAAGGCCAGTCGCAAGCAGCGCGCCCGCAGCCGAGTGATCGTAGAGAAGACCGATGGTCGGGCGGCCGTTCATGTCCGCGTGGATCAGCACCTTCGCCAGATGCGCGAGGAATTCATTCAGCCCGAGCAATTCGTCACGCTTGCTCATGCGCTGGCTGTCGCTGTCGACGAGCACCAGGATCGGCCCGGAGCCCCGGCCGATCGACTCCAGAACATGGCCGGACAATTTGATCGCCTCGTCGACGCCCAGCGCAGTCCGGTCTGCAACACCAAGGACGAGCATCCGGCTGCCGGATCGCAGCGTCGCCGAGCCGTGGATAACGCCCTTGTCGTTCCTCACGTCATGACCGTCGGGAAAGAGCGAGGCGATGATATCATCGAGCGTCACGACTGGTCCTCCCGATCCGGTTGGCAAGGGCAATGAACTCATCGGCCGGAAGCTCCGGAACGGCTTGAGCGTCCGCGATGCCTTCCGCCGTCCAGATGTCGACGGAATCTCCACAAGCACCGAAGCTGCGCAGCCGGCCGGCAAGCCGCTCCTGTTCGGCCTTTAGCCTGTCGAAACCGAAAGGTCCGACCAAGCCGATCAGCTTCAGCGCGGCCTCGCGAAAATCCTGCACATTGTCGTCAGCGAAGACATCGGCGGCGCCGAGCAGGCGGCGGTGCTTGCCGCCCATCGTCCGCCAGACCAGGGCACGATCGCGCGAGTCGAACTCCTCGACGCCGCGGTTGGTCTCGATGACTTCGGGACCCGACACCGCGATGCGCCCCGGCTCCGAGACGGCAAGCGCGGAGCAACAGCCCGCGATCAAGCCGCCGCCGCCATAGCATCCGGACCTGCCGCCGATCAGACCGATGACCTTCACACCGGCGCTGCGCGCTTCCATCACGGCGCGCATGATCTCGGCGATGGCAAGCTCGCCGGCATTGGCTTCCTGCAACCTGACTCCGCCGGTATCGAACAGGATCAGGACGGGGATCGAGCCGATCTGGCGCGCGGCGCGGAGCAGCCCCGTCAGCTTGGCGCCGTGCACCTCGCCGAAGGCGCCACCCATGAAGCGCCCCTCCTGCGCGGCGACGAACACGGGCGAGCCGTCGAGGCGGCCGTGACCGACGACGATGCCGTCGTCGAACTGCTCGGGAAGATCGAAGATCTTCAGATGCGGGCTGACCTCGCGCTGTTCCGGCCCGATGAACTCGACGAAGCTGCCGGCGTCGAGCAGCAACTCCAGCCGCGTGCGGGCCGACGCCTCGTAGAAGCTGGTGCTGCGGGCCCGTTCGGCCGGGGTGAGATCCTTGAGCGGCGCGGTCATTGGCCGTTCTCCGCGATCAATCGCACCGCCTGCGCCAGCCGAAGCGAGACCGTATCAGGACGCGCGCCGCCGTCATTGATCGAGAACTTCAGCCCGCCAGGTGAATAGCGCTCGACGAAATCGCCGATCACGGCACTCCAGACCTCACCGAAGCCGACCGCCGCGGTCTTGATCTCGATGGCACATTCCGCGTCCGGCAGCACACGCTCCACCAGCACCTCCAGATTGCCCGAGGCGACGACGCCGACAATCGCACTTCGCCTGGCGCCACTCGCGCGGGCGCGGACCGGATGTCGAAAGCTGAGATCTTCCATGGCGCGTCCTCACCAGTTCCTGAATTTCGACGGGGGTGCGTACAGGCCGCCCGACCAGCGCACGAGATCCTTGATCGAGCGCGCCGCCAGCAGGCTGCGATCGGCATCGAGCGGATTGATGCCGAGATCTTCCGGCCGCCGGATCACGCCCCGCTCGCGCAGGCGCGAGACCATGCCGTGGTCCCGCCGACGGCCGACGTCGGTGTAGCCGGAAACGCCGCGGATGGCCTGCTCGCGCTCTTGCGCGGTGCGGCACAGCAACAGGTTTGCGACGCCCTCTTCGGTGACGATGTGCGTGACGTCGTCGCCATAGATCATGACCGGCGCGAGATCGAGCTTCAGCTTCTCGGCGAGCTCGATCGCATCGAGCTTCTCGACGAACAGCGGCACATTCTTGTCGCCGAACGTCTCGCCAATCTGCACGACCAGCTTGCGACCGCGGCGCATCAGTGCCGGGCCGTCCGGATCGGCCTCCGCTCCAGCCCTCAGCCAGGGCTCGCTCGGATGACGCCGTCCACGGGCATCCGCTCCCATGTTCGGGGCGCCGCCGAAGCCTGCAATGCGCGAGGCGGTGACGGTCGACGAATTCCCTTGCAGATCAATCTGCAACGTGGAGCCGATGAACATGTCGCAGGCATAGAGCCCGGCGGTCTGACAGAAGGCGCGGTTGGAGCGCAATGAGCCGTCGGGACCGGTGAAGTACACGTCGGATCTGGCGCGGATATAGTCATCCATGCCGACCTCCGACCCGAACGAGTGGATCTGCCGCACCCAGCCGGATTCGATCGCGGGAATGAGAGCGGGATGGGGATTTAGCGCGAAGTGGGTCGCGATCTTGCCCTTCAGCCCCAGCCTCTCGCCGAATGTCGGCAGCAGGAGCTCGATCGCGGCCGTGCTGAAGCCGATGCCGTGATTGAGCCGTTGCACGCCATAGGGCGCATAGATGCCCTTGATGGCGAGCATCGCGGTCAGGATCTGGCCTTCCGTGATCGCGGCCGGATCGCGCGTGAACAACGGCTCGACGAAGAACGGCTTGTCGGCCTTGACGATGAAGTGGACACGGTCCTCCGGGATGTCGACCCGCGGAACCTGCTCGACGATCTCGTTGACCTGGGCGATCACGATACCGTCCTTGAACGCCGTCGCCTCGACCACGGTCGGGGTGTCCTCGGTGTTCGGGCCGGTATAGAGATTTCCCTCCCGGTCGGCGCTGACGGCGGCGATCAGCGCGACGTGCGGCGTGAGGTCGATGAAGTAGCGGGCGAACAGTTCGAGATAGGTATGGACCGCGCCCAGCTCGATCTTGCCGCCGAACAGCATGCGCGCGATGCGCGCCGCTTGCGGTCCGGAATAGGCATAGTCGAGCCGCTTCGCGACCCCGCGGTCGAACAGGTCCAGATGTTCGGGAAGAACGACACCCGACTGCACCATGTGCAGATCGTTGACCTTGGACAGATCAACCGCCAGCAGCGCGCGGCTCAAGAGATCCGCCTGCTTCTGGTTGTCGCCCTCCAGGCAAACCCGGTCGCCCGGCCGGATCACGGCCTCCAGCAGGCGCGTCGCATCCTGCGCCTCAACGACTTTGCCGCGGGCAAGGCCAGCCGCCGCCGCGATACGGGCATCACGCGCGGCGCGGTTGTTCTGCCAGCTCGTCATGACCTCTGCCCCTTTGCGGCGTTGGCCCCGCTCCAGAGCGATCCCGGATTCGCACGATCGGGATGGAGCGCGAGCATCGCCTCGTAGAGCTCGCGCGGTGACGCCGTCGCCTTATCGAGGCGGTTGAAATCGAACAGGTATCGGCGGGTTTCCGCGATGTTGCGCGGGTCGTCGTCATTATCCGGCTTCTTGTGCCCGGCCACCACGAATCGCGGTTTCAACGCCTCGAGCCGGTCGAGCGCGGCAATCCATTCCAGCCGGCTCTGCGTATCGGTTTCGGCGAGATAAGGATGAATGCCATTGTAGACGGTGTCGCCGGCGACGATCAGGTCGAGCGACGGGACATGAAGGGCGGTGGAGCGCGCCGTATCGGTTCGTCCCATGTCGATGACGACGAGCTCGTGTCCCTCGAGCGTGAATCCGCCGCCCGCCAGCGGCTCCGCCGCGACCAGTTCGTCGGCTATCTCCCCTGGAAAGCGCTTGCGCCAGAAACCGTCGAGCGACTCCGGCGCGAGCTGCGCCTTCATCTCGTTGACGACCTCGGGAACGGCAACGGCTTTTGCCTGCGGAAAGCGGTCAAGCAGCGGTGCCAGACCGAAGAAATGATCCCCGTGGCCGTGCGTCACATAGATCGTGGTCAGATCTCGACCACACGACGCGACCCAGTCCAGTAACGTTTTCGACTGCCCGGCGGTAAGGAACGTGTCGACAAGGACTGCATCCCGCTCCCCGTAGATCAGTGTCGACGAATTCGCGACCCACATCAGCTCCGGATTGCCGGACGGCAAGTCGCGGCTCAGTCCGGCCCGCTTCACTGTCGTCGCCTTCCAGTTCAGGGCAGTGCCGGTCGTCTCGATCGCGTTCATCGGAATTCTCCTGATTGGACAGTCGGACCGGCGGGAGTATTGTCACTCCCGCCGGCCTACCTTCCGCCGATCGTGCGTCAGGACCGGCAGAAGCGTTGTCAACGTGTGACCGGCTGCTGGATGCTGCGCGCGGCGCGGGTGATGACCGCCGCCACTTCCTTCGGACGCGACTCGTAGACCGAGTGGCTGGCGCCCGGGATCACGGTGGTCTTGCTCTTGGCGCGCTCGTAGTACCAGCGCTCCAGATCCGGATTGATGATCTGGTCGTTGCCGGCGACGATGCCCCAGCTCGGCTTGGTCTTCCACGCCGCCGCCGTCAGCGGCGTGCTGAACACCTGGGTCGCGGCCGGGACCTGCGAGCGCGCGACGAACTCTGCCCGCTCGCGCGGCAGATCCGGCGCAAACAGTTTCGGGAATTGCACGGGATCGAGATAGGTGAACTTGTCGGGCGTGACCTTGATGACGCCTTCGGTCTTTCCAAGCACGCTCGGCGTCTTCTTGCCGAGCGCAGATTCGTCCTCGCCGACGTCGGGCGCGTGCGCGGCGACGTAGACCAGGCCGACGACGTTGGGGTGGACGCCGGCCTCGGTGATGATCGAGCCACCGTAGCTGTGACCGACGAGAAGCGTCGGGCCATCCTGGAGATCGAGGATGCGCTTCGTCGCCGTGACGTCGTCGGCGAACGAGGTCTCGGGCTCCTGCACCATGGTGACGCGGAAGCCTTCCTTGGTCAGGATCTCGTAGACCGGCTTCCAGCCGGACCCATCCACCCAGGCGCCGTGCACCAGGACGATGTTCTTCAGGGGCTCGGCGCGCGCCGGTGCGACGGTCGAGAATAGAGAGAGAGCGGCGACGAAGGCGAGGCCTGCGTTGAGGTGTTTCATGTCAGGATCACTCCAGGTTGGGATGACGAGACACTAGTTTCGATAACTGGCTTACGTATTTCGGCAAACAACTGTCCTTGCCACTTCGCACGCCGGGACGCGCGACGATCGTTGTTCGCGCGCCCTCCGGACACGGCCGGGTTGAGAGATGCATTCAAGCAGAAGGCCCACGTCATGCCCACTGACATTCGTGACAGGAATCTCGCGCGAGCGTGAACGGCCGACGTTCGTAGGCGAAAGACGATCGATACGCGCTCTGTCATTCACGACAACGTTCATGACGTCTCTCGAAATCCAAGCATAGGATCGAACAATGACATCCATCGCAAAGTGCAGCGCCGCTCTCTTCGCCCTGCTATGCGCAACCATGCCGGCTCATGCAGGAGCCTGCGCGGATGACATCGCGCAAACCCAGGCACAACTCGATCTGGCCATAGAAAAGGATGCGGGCTCTCACGGCTGGCAGCCGGAGAGCCTCGGCGCGTTGCGCAGCCATCAACCGACGCCGCGCTCGCTCGCCGAAACCGAAGGCGGCAACGGCATCGACTTCACCGACGCGCTCGATTCGCTCGATCGCGCGCGCACCGCCGATCGCACCGGCGACATCGCCGCGTGCAGCCGGGAGGTCGCACACGCGCGGGCCATCCTGAGGTAGCGAAGGACTTCAAGGCCGATGGCGAGGCGTCGCCGTGCGGCCGGGCAGCAGGACGTGCGTTCTGGAAATACCCGCGCTCACACACCTTTCTATTGTTCGATCGCCGTCAGGGGAGTTTTGTTCCATGCAAAAACAGCATCCATCAAACAACGCCGGCGGACGGAAATCCCGATCGCGCCGATTCTCCTCGATGCATTCCGGTACCTTGCTTGCGAGCGGCCTCCTTTGGCTGGTCTCGACTGCGTCCATCGCGCAAACAACGATGCCAGGAATGCAACCGCCTGCCGGCATGCTCACGACGTCTCCCCTCAACCCGCAATCCACGCGGCCTGTCGGCATTCCGTTGGGATCGACCGAAATCGCAACGCCGGGCATCTCTCCGCTTAATCCCGCGCAAAGCACGACCGCCTGCGCCGGGTCCGGCAATGCCTCATCCTCCGGAGCATTGTTCGACGGCGGCGGGCTGTCCGGCACCTCATCGACCAATTGCGCCGGCAGCACTTCAGCGGTCTCGTCCCTGCCCTCGACATCGACAGTCGGCCGGGTCGGAATTCCGCTGGGCTCCACCGAGATCGGCGGCGCCGGAATCAGTCCGTCCGTGCCGGTGCCCGGCCCCACGTCCATGGGCGGCACGACTTCGATCGACGGCTCCGGCAATCCCTGAGATCAAGAAGGAACATCGCCGTGAAACGGAACATCACCATTGCGCTTGTTACTCTTGCCGCGATCCTGGCTGGCGCAGGCCTCTGGTTCTTCGGCACCGACCGGAAGCCGGCAGTGGCGGCCGCGCCCGTGCCCGCCGCCGTGCCGGTGGTCGCCGCCAGCGTCACCGGCAAGGACGTTCCTATCTATCTGCGCGGCATCGGCACGGTGATTGCCTTCAACACCGACGTCGTGCGCAGCCAGATCCAGGGGCAGATCGTCAAGATCGCCTTCACCGAGGGACAGACCGTCAAGGCCGGCGACCTGCTCGCCCAGATCGATCCGCGTCCCTACGAGGCGCAGATCGAGCAGCTGACGGCCAACCGCGACAGGGACCAGGCACAGCTCGTCAATGCCGAGGCCAATCTCTCCCGCTACAATCAGCTTGGCGACAAGGGCTACGCGACCCCGCAACTGATCGAGACGCAGACGGCGCAGGTGGCGCAGCTCAAAGCCGCCGTGAAGGCCGACCAGGCGCTGATCGATCAGGCCAATGTCCAGCTCAGCTACACGCGCCTGACCTCGGCCATTCCCGGCATCACGGGCGTTCGCCAGATCGATGTCGGCAACGTGATCCATCCGACCGACCCGAACGGTCTCGTCGTCGTCACCCAGATCGAGCCGATCTCGATGCTGTTCACCCTGCCGCAGACGGATCTGCCCGTGATCCAGCAGCATGCCGCAAAGGGCGAGCTGAAGGTCATCGCCTACAGCCAGGACAACAAGACGAAGCTCGACGAAGGCACGCTGCTGCTGGTCAACAACGAGATCGCAGGGACGACCGGCACCGTCCAGCTCAAGGCGGTGTTCCCGAATCGTGAGCACCGGCTGTGGCCGGGCCAGCTTGTGAACGCGCGCCTGCTGCTCGAAATTCGGAAAGACGCGCTCACCGTCGCGGGCTCGGCCGTGCAGCAGGGACCGAACGGCAGCTATGTCTATGTCGTGACCGATGGCCAGACGGCGACCTTGCGCCCTGTTCACGTTGCACAGATCAGTAATGGTCAGGCACTGATCGACCAGGGGCTGAAATCAGGCGACGTGGTCGTGGTCGACGGCCAGTATCGGCTGACGGAAGGCAGTCGCGTCCGGGAACTGCATGGCAAAGCTGCGCAGGAAGCCGACCTGCAGAGCGCCGTGCAGGACGCAATCCCATGAACATTTCCGCGCCCTTCATCCTGCGGCCGATCGCAACCGCTCTGCTGATGGCGGGCTTATTGCTGTGCGGCCTTGCGGCCTATCCGCTGCTGCCGGTCGGCGCGCTGCCGAACGTCAACTACCCGACCATCCAGATCTCCGCGCAACTGCCCGGCGCGGACCCGGGAACGATCGCCTCGTCGCTCGCCACGCCGCTCGAACAGCAGCTCAGCCAGATCCCCGGCATCACCCAGCTCACCTCGTCCAGTGCACTCGGCGTGGCCCAGCTCACGGTGCAATTCGAGCTGTCGCGGACGGTGGACAGCGCCGCGGTGGACGTGCTGGCCGCGATCAACGCCGCGAGCCCCTTCCTGCCGCCGAACATCCCCTACCCGCCGACGATCCGGAAGGTGAATCCGGCGGAGACGCCGATCATGCTGATCGCGCTGACGTCGGACTCGCTGCCGCTGACCACGGTCGACGCCTATGCGGAAAACATCCTGCTGCCGAAGATCTCGCAGGTGCCGGGCGTGGGCCTCGTCGGCATCGGCGGCCAGCAGAAACCCGCGATCCGTGTTCGCGTCAATCCGCAGGCGCTTGCCGCCCGCGGCATCGGCCTCGAAGACGTCCGCAACGTCATCGCCGGCGCCAATGTCGACCTGCCCAAGGGCACGCTCAACAGCCCGCGCGTTACCTACACGCTGAACACCAATGACCAGCTGCTGAAACCCTCTGCTTACGAAGACCTCATCATCGCGTATCGCAATGGCTCGCCGGTGCGGATACGCGACATCGGCACGGCGATCGAGGGGCCCGAGAACGACCTCCTGGCCGGCTGGTACGGCAAGGATCCCGCCATCATCCTTGCAGTGCAGCGCGTTCCCGGCGCCAACGTGATCGAGACCGTCGACCGCATCAAGAAGCTGCTGCCGCAGCTGCAAGCCTCCGTTCCACCGGCGATCAAGGTGACGATCGCCGCCGACCGGACCGCCACCATCCGCGCCGCGGTCTCCGACGTCCAATTCACGCTGATGCTGACGGTTGCATTGGTGGTGATGGTCATATTCCTGTTCCTGCGGAATTTCTGGGCCACGGTCATTCCGGCCATCACTGTTCCCCTGGCGCTGGTCGGGACGTTCGCGGTGCTCTATGTGCTCGGCTACAGCCTCGACAACCTCTCGCTGATGGCTCTGTCGATCGCCGTCGGCTTCGTGGTCGACGATGCGGTCGTGGTCATCGAGAATATCGTGCGCCATCTCGAACAGGGCATGACGCCGATGGAGGCCGCGCTCAAGGGCTCCGCCGAGATCGGCTTCACGATCGTCTCCATCACCCTGTCGCTGATCGCGGTGTTCATCCCGCTCTTCCTGATGGGCGGCTACGTCGGCAAGCTGTTCCAGGAATTTGCCATCACGATCACCGCCGCGCTGCTGCTGTCGCTGGTCATTTCGCTCACACTGACGCCGATGATGTGCGCGCGCCTCCTGAAGGACGATTCGCGCAGGAAGCACGGCCGGATCTATCTCCTGTTCGAACACGGCTTCGATGCCCTGCTTGCGCTCTACGCGCGGGGCTTGCGCGTGGTGCTGCGGCATCGCTTCGCGACGCTGCTCGTCATGCTCTCGACCATCGCACTGACCGGCTACCTCTACGTGATCATTCCGAAAGGTTTCTTCCCGCAGCAGGACACCGGCCAGATCGTCGGCATCACCGAAGCCGCGCAGGACATCTCCTTCCCCGCGATGTCCGAGCGCCAGCAGGCGATCGTCGACATCCTCTCGAAGGATCCGGCGGTGCAGTCGGTGGCGAGTTATATCGGCCCGGGCGGCCCGACCGCGACGCTCAACCAGGGACGCATCTTCATCGTCCTGAAGCCGAAGCCCGAGCGCAAGGCCAGCGCCGATCAGGTGATCGAGCGGCTGGGGCCCCGGCTCGCCCACATCCAGGGCATCAGGCTCTACATGCAGGCCGCGCAGGACATCACCATCGGCGCACGGCTGTCGAAGACGCAGTATCAGTACACGCTGACTGATGCCGATTCCAACGAGCTCACCAACTGGTCGGCGACCTTCCTGACAAAACTCCGCGCGCTCGACCTCATCACCGACGTCGCGAGCGACCAGGCCAATGCCGGCCCGAGGCTGGAGGTCACCGTCAATCGCGAGGTCGCATCGAGCTTCGGCATCCTGCCCACGACGATCGACAATGCCCTCGACGACGCGTTCGGCCAGCGCATCGTCTCCACGATGTTCACCTCGCTGAACCAGTACCACGTCGTGATGGAAGTCGATCCACGCTTCCAGTACGGGCCCGAAGCGCTCAAGGACATCTACCTGAACTCGGCCAGCGGCCAGCAGGTCCCGCTCAGCACGCTGGTCCATGCCGTCATCAAGCCGGCGCCGATCCTGATCAACCACCAGAGCCTGTTTCCCTCGGTGACGATCTCGTTCAACCTGAAGCCCGGCGTCGCATTGGGCGATGCGGTGACGGCGATCCAGAACATTGAGAAGAGCACCGGCAAGCCCGCCTCGCTGTCGACCTCTTTCCAGGGCAATGCGCAGGCGTTCCAGTCCTCCCTGTCGGGCACGCCGCTATTGATCGGCGCGGCGCTGATCGTGATCTACATCATCCTCGGCGTGCTCTATGAGAGCCTGATCCACCCGATCACGATCCTGTCGACGCTGCCGTCGGCCGGCATTGGCGCACTGCTGCTGGCTGTCCACATGGATCTCAGCGTCATCGCCATCATCGGCATCATCCTGCTGATCGGCATCGTCAAGAAGAACGGCATCATGCTGGTCGATTTCGCCCTCGAGGTGGAGCGCCAGCAGGGGCTCAGCCCGGAAGAGGCGATCTACCAGGCCTGCACGCTGCGCTTCCGTCCGATCCTGATGACGACCATGGCCGCACTGCTTGGCGGTGTGCCGCTGATGATCGGCACGGGCACCGGCGCGGAGCTGCGCCAGCCGCTCGGCTACACGATCGTCGGCGGGCTGATGCTGTCGCAGATCCTGACGCTCTACACCACGCCCGTCGTCTATCTCTATCTCGACCGGCTCGGCAACTGGTTCACCGGACGCAAGCCGCAGGCCGCCAAGACATCCACCCCATCCACGACCGAGACGGAATTGAGCCATGAATCCGCTTGAGAAAGTGACGACCGGCATGACCGCCGAAAACTGGTGACCGTCACGCCCGGGATGACGGTCGGCCATGTGATGCCGGGCGTAACCCGATCGCGGTCTCGTGCGTTTTGACAAAGGACCGGCCCAAACACAGAAGACGACTCCTCGTCGGCGAGTTAGACCTCTCGCATGCTCGAACGCCTGGATGGCTCCACTCCCATAAAGCCCCAGCGGTGGTGGCGCCGTGTGCTCGCCGGTCGGCCCGTTCGGGACGGCGCTCCGCTGTGGGCCTGGGGCAGTGTTACGCTCAGCTTGTTCTCGTTTGCTTCTTCCCTGCTCGGCTACAGTTTCACCGCGATCGCATTCGCCGACTCCATTGCCGCTTCGCTCGTGGTGATCAGCCTGACCATCGCCGCGCAGAGGAAGACCAATGCCGAGCTGGAGCGGAGCGAGCAGCGCTACCGCCAGCTGTTCAGCCGCATGCCGATCGCACTCCGGCAGCTCGACGCCAGCGGGCTGGTCGTGCTGTTCCGCAAATTGCGCGCCGAAGGCGTGAAGGACCTCGGCGCCTATTTCGACAACCATCCCGAATTCCTCCGCACCTGCATGGATGCGCTCACGTTTCAGGAGGCCAACGAGCGGGCCGTCCAGATGTTCGGGGGAGGCGTCGACGGCTTCGTCGGACGTTCCATGGCGGATACCTGGAGGGAACGGCCCGATACGTTCCGCCGCGCGATGGAGTCCCGCTATCGCGGCGAGACGAACTTCGAGGAAGAGACCAAGATGGTCACGTGGGACGGTCGAATCGTCGACGTTCTCTTCACGACCGCGCGCGTCGGCCCTATCAATGATCTCGAAATAAGCCTGGTCGGCACGATCGACATCTCACAGCGTCTTCGCGCCCAGCAGAAGCTCCAGCAGGTACAGGCCGAGTTCGCGCATGCCGCGCGGGTCTCGATGCTCGGCGAGCTCACCGCATCGATCGCCCACGAAGTCAATCAGCCCCTCGCAGCCATCGCCACCAATGGCGCCGCCGGGCTGCGATGGCTGAATAGGCCCACTCCCGATATCGTCGAGATCCGCAAGACCATCGAGAACATCGTCGTAGACGCGCAGCGGGCGGCGAACATCGTGGCGCGCATTCGCGGGATGGCTTCCCGGAGACCTCCGGAGCAGGCATCCCTGTCATTCGACGAAATCATTCGCGAAGCGCTTGTCTTCCTCCGCCATGAACTCGAATCCCGCGCGGTGACGATCCTGCACCGGCCCGATCCGAGCGCGCCGCAGGTGCTCGGTGACCGCACCCAGCTCCAGCAGGTGATCGTCAATCTAGCCATCAACGCGGTGCAGGCGATGACGCAAGCAGGATATGATGATCGCAGGATCGTCATCAGCACGGTCACGCAGGACGCGACCACATTATGCTGCTCCGTGGAGGACAACGGTCCCGGCATCGCCACCGAACATGTCGACCGACTGTTTGAAAGCTTCTTCACGACCAAGGACAGCGGAATGGGCATGGGACTGCCGATCTGCCGGTCGATCGTCGAAGCGCATGGCGGCCGGATCGGCGCCGAAGGCCATGGGGCGAATGGCGGCGCTCGCTTCTGGTTCACGCTGCCGATCGCCGCCCCGGCGGATTTGCCGCGCTGCGACCTCCACGCCGATACGTGACCGCGACCTTTCCAGCGCTGCCGCTATTCCACGGCAGCGGCCGAGCGCACCAGGCGGATCGGGACGCCCTTGTATGACGGCGTGAAGCTGAGGGGGTCGCGGGCATAGAGCGGGACCAGCGGATTGGTCTCCGGATAGTATGCCGCACAACAGCCGGCCGGAAAGGAATAGGCCACGACGCGGAAGTTGCGCACGATCCGCTCGGCGCCATCGGTCGAGGCGGTTATCAGGTCGACGCGATCGCCGTCGGCAAGCCCGCGCTTCCTCAGTTCGTATTCGTTGAGAAAGATCACGTCGCGTTGGCCGAACACGCCGCGATAGCGATCGGACATCGAGTAGAGCGTGGTGTTGTACTGGTCGTGGCTGCGTATGGTGGTGAGCCAGAGGAAATCGGGATCGCTCTGCGGCGGATCTTCGCCGCAACCCGGATAGACCAGGAAGTTCGCCTTGCCGGACGGCGTCGCCCAGATGCGTTCGCGCGCGGTCGAGGTAAGATGGAAACCGCCGGGCACGCGGACGCGGGCATTGTAGCCCTGGAAGATCGGGAATACAGCCTCGATCGCATCGCGGATCCGGTCGTAATCGGCGACAAAGCCGTCCCAGTCGACCACCGTGCGCTCGCCCAACGTCGCCTTGGCGACGCCGGCGACGATCGCGACCTCGCTGAGCAGGTGCTCGGATGCCGGCTTGTTGCGGCCGCCGGACGCATGCACCATCGACATCGAATCCTCCACCGTGATCGACTGCGGCCCCGATGCCTGCACATCGATCTCGGTGCGTCCGAGGCACGGCAGGATCAGAGCGGCGCGGCCGTGGATCAGGTGGCTGCGGTTGAGCTTGGTCGAGACGTGGACGGTCAGATCGAGCTTGCCAAGCGCCGCCTGGGTCGCCTGCCAGTCCGGAATGGCCGCAGCAAAATTGCCGCCCATCGCGAAGAAGGCCTTCACCTCGCCGCGGATCATGGCCTCCAGCGCGGTCACCACGTTGTGTCCCGGCGCGGCCGGAGGCTTGAAGCCGAAGCGTTGCTCGAGGCGCTCGAGGAAGTCCGCCTTGGGAACCTCGGTGATCCCCACGGTGCGATCGCCCTGCACGTTGGAATGACCGCGAACCGGGCAGACGCCGGCGCCTTCGCGCCCGACATTGCCGCGCAGCAGCGCGAGATTGGCGATCTGCTGGACGTTGTTCGCGCCGCGCCAGTGCTGGGTGATGCCCATGCCGTAGACGAGGATGGCGCGCTCGGCCTTCATGTAGGCACCGGCCGCATACTCCATGTCCTCGCGCGTCAGGCCGGACTGACGTTCGATATCAGGCCATTGCGTGCGCTCGAGATCGTCGATCAGCGCCTCGACGCCGACGGTATGACCGCGAATGAAATCCCAGTCCAGAATCTCCGGCTGCTCGGCGGCACGGGCGGCCTCGTCGGCCTCCACCAGGATCTTCATGATCCCCTTGAGGACGGCGACGTCGCCGCCGACCCGCACCTGGAACAGCTTCGAGCTGATCGTCGTCGACGACAGCGTGATCATCTCGACCGGGCTCTGCGGCGCCTGGAAACGCTCCAGCGCCCGCTCACGGAACGGGTTGAACGAGATGATGGAGGCGCCGCGCCGGGCCGCATTGCGCAGGCTGGTCATCATCCGCGGGCTGTTGGTGCCGGGATTCTGGCCGAAGATGAAGATGCAATCGGCCTTGTCGAAATCCTCCAGCAACACAGTGCCCTTGCCGACGCCGAGCGAGTACGGCAGGCCGACGCTGGTCGCCTCGTGGCACATGTTCGAGCAGTCAGGGAAATTGTTGGTGCCGTACTCCCGCACGAAGAGCTGATAGAGAAAGGCGGCCTCGTTCGAGGTCCGCCCGGACGTGTAGAACTCCGCCATGTTCGGATCCGGCAAGGCCTTGAGCTCGCGTCCGATCATGTCGAACGCATCGCTCCACTCTATCGGGAGATAGCGGTCGGATGCGGCGTCGTAAGCCACCGGATGGGTGAGCCGCCCGACCATTTCGAGATCGTAATCGTTCCAGCTCGCGAGCTCCGTGACGGTATGCTCGGCAAGGAATTCGGGCGTGCAGCGCTTCGATGTCGTCTCCCAGGCGATCGCCTTGCCGCCGTTCTCGCAAAATTCGAATGACGAAGTGTGCTTTGGATCGGGCCAGGCGCAGCCGGGGCAATCAAACCCCTCCGGCTGATTCATCCGGCTCAGCGTCGCCGCGCCCTTCAGCGGCGCCCGCTGCACCAGCAGCGCCTCGCTGAGCGCCTTGAGCGCGCCCCAGCCGCCGGCGGGTTCACGATAGGGACGAACCGATTTCGTGGTCATCTCGATATCACTCGGTATGGCAATTCTCCGAGCCAGTTAAGGATCGCGCGGGCCGCGCCGTCTTTTCAAAACGAAGCCGAATTTCGCAATTGCACACGTACGGACCGGGCCGGCCGGCCGCAGCAGCCATGCATTCCGGCAAAAGGAACGCCGTCCGCGGAAGCCGAAATGACAACCGGAAACTAGGTTTGTCGGCTGGAGCCCCGTCGCTACGGAAGGCTTTCGATATTTTTCAGGAGCGACCCAAGATGTTTTCAAGACGTGATTTGCTGGCCATGTCCGCGGCAGGCGCCGCCATGGTCGGCTCCGGTGCGCAGGCCGCAACCTTCGGCAACCCGGACGAGCCGCCGCAAGGCGCCGTCAACGCCAAGGGTCCCGGAAGCCTGACCGATCCCGGCCCGCAAAATGCCGCGCTCGCCAAGCAATTCCCTTCCGCACAAACGCCGCCGGCGACCGACGTCGGCGGGCTGCCGATGGATTGGGCCTCGTTCAACAATGCGCCGCGACGCATCCAGAATGGCGGCTGGGCGCGTCAGGTCACCGTCGAGGACTTCGCCATCTCGAAGGAAATCTCCGGCGTCAACATGCGTCTGTCCGCCGGCGGCATCCGCGAGCTGCATTGGCACCAGGCCGCCGAATGGGCGATCATGACCTACGGCTCCTGCCGCATCACCGTGCTCGATACGCAAGGGCGCCCCTATGTCGGCGACCTCAACGCCGGCGATCTCTGGTATTTCCCGCCGGGCGCGCCGCATTCGTTGCAAGGATTGGGCCCCGACGGTTGCGAATTCGTGATCTGCTTCGACGACGGCCACGCCAATGAGTTCAACACGCTGCTGGTGACGGACTGGCTCGCCCATACGCCGCCCGAGGTGCTGGCGAAGAACTTTGGCGTGCCCGCCGATGCCTTCGCCAAGATTCCGCTGCACAATCTCTGGATCTTCCAGGGCACGGTGCCCGGCGATCTCGCCGCCGATCGCGCCGCGATCGCCAAGCATGCGGAAGCACCGCCCTATCCGTTCATCCATTCGCTCGGCAGCTCGCCTCCGGTCAAGGAGAGCTCCGCCGGCAGCATCCGCGTCGCCGACAGCACCAATTTCAAGGTCGCAACCACGGTCGCCGCGGCGCTGGTGACGATGCCGCCGGGAGCGGTCCGGGAGATGCATTGGCATCCGAACGCCGACGAGTGGCAGTACTACATCAAGGGTAAGGCGCGGATGACGGTGTTCGACACCGGCCCGAACGCGCTGACGACGGACTTCTCGGCCGGCGACATCGGCTATGTCCGGCGCAATCTCGGCCATTATGTCGAGAATGTCGGCGACACCGAATTGCAGTTCGTCGGCGTGTTCCGTGCGCCGCGCTACGAGGAAGTGTCGCTCTCCAACTGGCTGACGCACACACCGCCCAAGCTGGTGGCCCAGCATTTCAACATCGACGAGAAGCTGATCGCTCAATGGCCGGAGAACGGCCCGGGCGTCATGCCCAAGTCCTGACGCAAGGCCATATAGGGGCCCGAACGAGAAAGGCGCCGAAACCGGCGCCTTTCTTATTGTCGCAGCTCACGTCAACTTCGCGCTGTGCAGCCTTCAGGAGGGTGGCATGCGGGCGCCTCGGCCTGCAATGGGCGAGCGTGATGTCAGTGCGAATGGCTTCGCTTGCGGCAGATCCAGAGAACGCATGCCGACGATGCGATCGGCAGAGCGAGGCTCCAAGTTCCGAGCCACCTGGTCACGCAGCCGCCTGCGGCGGCCCCCAACAGGAACATCAGACAGAGCGTAAGCATGGCTCCGGCGCCGGACGCCGCATCGCGATCGGACGTCGCAACAAACTGATCGATGGCGCGGAGCATGTTTCCGGTGACGGTGACCGAGAGATACTTCCAGCGTCCGACCTGCCTGAAGCTCGCCGACTGCAACGCGATGCCGAAGGAGATTCCGAGGATCACGATCTGATCGGGAACACGATGAAGCAGCAGCATCGCCGCTGTCAGGCAGACGATCTCTCCGACAAGACACCGCAGCGCCGCCCGGGTGCGGATCGCCACCGCCGCCCCCAGGACGAAGGCCGCGAGCGGAAGCAGATGGTGAAGCGCCCGCTGCCATTCTCCCGACAGGGCATAGAGTCCGAGGAAGACGACATTGCCGGTCTGCGAACTCGCGAAGACGCCGAGCGACAACCACGTAAAGGCGTCGAGGAAACCTCCCGACATGCTGAGGAGAGAAGCAACCAGCAGCGATCGTTCCGGAGCGTAGACCTCGATACGTGCCTCGGCCAAGGGCTCCGTTGACGAGGCTTGCATCGCCATGTTCGCCAGTCCGCGGGGTCAGCAGCCGGCACGCGACGCAGCCTCGTCAGGCAGCAGAACGCGACGCGGATGCGTGAATACGCCGTATCCGTCGTCGCGGGCGACGGCGAGAAGCGTGATTCCCGCCTCATTCGCTGTCTGGATGGCGAGCGCGGTCGGCGCAGAAACGGCGACGACGACCGGCGCGCCGATGATCGCGGCCTTCTGCACCATCTCCACCGAAACGCGGCTCGTCAGCAGCACGGCGCCGTCGCGGGCCGAGTTGCCGTCGCGAACCATTGCGCCGGCGAGCTTGTCGAGCGCATTGTGCCGGCCGACGTCCTCCCTGACCAGGGTAATGCCGGTGCGGGGATGCCAGAAGGCCGCCGCGTGAACGGACCTCGTCTGTTGGTTCAATGTCTGGAGAGGAGACAGCGCCTGCATGGCTTGCAGCAGGTCCCGTGCGTGAAAGGCAATGCCACGCCCTTCGACCCGAGACGGCGCGCGACGTGCCTGTTCGAGGCTTTCAATGCCGCATAACCCGCACCCGACCGGACCGCTGATGACGCGGCGGCGCGCAGCCAGGGTCGCCGCACGGTCGCCATCGAGCCACATCCGCACTTCCATGCCGAGTTCGTTCGAGATCAGCTCGATGCTCCCGATCTCGCTTGCGCGGCCGATGATTCCTTCGGTGAGGCTGAAGCCCACACCGAAATCCTCAAGATCGGATGGCGTCCCCATCATGACCGCATGGGTCGATCCGTTATAGGTGAGCGCGATGGCGCTCTCCTCGGCAACCAATCGCGACGTCGACCTGGTGCGGCCGCCGCGCCAGGCGATCTCGCGGTGCCGCGTGAATGTCGAACCTGTCATCATGGCTCACACCGTCGCCGGCTCGGCCGAATGCCGCGAGGCCCGGCTTCTGAGTGCGAGCCCGAATGCAATGAACCCCCAACCCTGGAAGACCAGATCGACGACCAGCATCGCACCGAGCAGCCACAGGCCAATGGCAGGCCACGCCGCAACCAGCATCACGCCGACGCAGAACGTCACGACGCCGGCGGCCACGATCCAGCGCCACCCCGCGGCCGGCCGCATATGGAAGCCTGCCCAGATCCGCGTCACCCCGGCAGCGACCAGGAAGGCGCACATTGCGAGTGACAGCGTGAACGAAGCCAGCAGCGGATCGTGGAGGATGATCGCTCCGGCACCGGCATAGACGATCCCGGCGAGCAGCCAGAACAGGAAGCCGCGCAGGCCGTGCACCGAAAAGGCATGCACGATCTGGAAGACCCCGGCGACTGCGATGGTGGCGCCCATGACGGCCACCGAGGCAAGGCTCGCCGCCATCAGATTGGCCGACGCAATGCCGCCAAGGACCAGTTCGCCGCCGCCCAGCGCAACGAACCAGCCCCATTTTCCGGAGATTGCGTGAATGGCCCTTCCGAGCGACGCCTTCGAGTTCGACATATCCGTCATGGCTTGATCCTTGTACCTATGACCGGCCTGCCGGTCATGGACGCGATGAAGCGTACAGAGATCGGCTTCCAGTCATCTTTCGAGGATGCCGCGATATTGTTTGATCCGCACGATGTGGACGCAACGCGCAGCTTGGTCGATCAAGTCGAAGACGATGAGCCAGCAGTATGCGGAAGCGAGGGTCTCCCTCGCTTCCGCGTATTCGCGGCGAGCAGCCGGCTTCGCTTTCCGGCCGCATTCCATGCCAAATGCTTACGAGTTCGGCCCACCTCGGCCGGTCTCGTACAGGAACCAGATCCGCCGCTCCGTCTCGTCGATCCAGTTTTCCAGCAGGCTTGCAGTCGCGACGTCGCCGTATTCGTCACAGAGTTCGTGGACGCGGCGCATTTCCCGCGTCAGCTGCTGATTGTCGCTGCGCAGCTCGGCGAGCATGTCCTGCGGATCGACATAGTCGGCGTCGTTGTCGAGAATGCGCTGCTCGCGCGCGATCTGGCCGATCGAGCGCAGCGTCGTTCCGCCGATCTTGCGCGCCCGCTCGGCGATGTCGTCGGTCATCGCAAAGATCTGCTCGGCCTGCTCATCGAGCAGGAGATGGTAGTCGCGGAAGTGCCGGCCCGATACGTGCCAGTGGAAATTCTTGGTCTTCAGGTACAGCGCGAAGACGTCAGCCAGCAGCGCTCTCAGCGCGGCTGGAACGTCACGGTTCGCATTGGCCCCGAGATCCGTCGGGCCTTGGAGGTCAGCCTTGGTCATTGTCGTCATCCTTGTTCGAAGTTGAAAAATCTTAACCGCGCGTTTCGCCGGCGCGCGAAGCGCTCATTCTGCCGGCGTCGTCCTGTTCCGTAGTGGAAAGAGTGCGATCGTCCAGAAGACGCCGTCGCGGCGGATCAATGCGTGGAACAGCGCTGCCGCCAGATGCAGCAGCACGAGGGCAAAGAACGCGAAGCCCAGATAGACATGGGCATTCCACAGCAGCGTGTGCACGCGGTCGCTCTGCGGCAACAACGCCGGAATTTGAATCCCGCCATATAGGACAACCGGGTACGCCGCGACCCAAAGCATGCCGAGACCCAGTAGCGGCATGACGATCATGGAGCCATAGAGCAGCAGATGCGACAATCGCGCTCCCAGCTTCATCGCCGGCGGAAGATCAGCCGGCAACGGAGGCGCGCCGTAATGGCGCCGCAGCGCCAGCCTGATCACGACGAGAACCAGAAGCGTGAAGCCGAGCGTCTTGTGAATCAGGATCAATGGCAGATATGTCGGTGCCACGGTGGACACCATGCCGACGCCGATGAAGAACATGGCAATGATACAGGCTGCCATCAGCCAGTGCAGGAGCCGCTGGATCAAGGCGAAACGATGAGGAGCATTGCTCATGGCTTGGTGGTCCCGGTTCGCGGGTAGTCGCTGGCTTCGGCCGCACGCAAATCGTAGGATTTGCGGTAGACCGACGAGCGCGCAGCCGGGAAAGGATCGTCAGACACCCGGATACCCCGCGGCAGCACGGTCGGGTCGAAGTTGATGTCGCGGCAAGGCCCATCCTGCTCCGGCTCGATCCTCTGTACGATGAGCGTTCCGACCTGCACCGTGCGCCGGCTCTCCGGCCAGGCCTTGCTCGGGTCCGCGGTCGGATCGCCGGGATCGGCGATTGTCGTAACCATGGTCCAGCGTTGCGGGCCGGCGGTCCGGACCCGCTCCGTTAACTCCTGTTCGAGAAAATCCGGACCGCGCTTTTCCAGCTCGGCTTGCGAAACCGGAACCATCTGCGCCGTCGGGAGCAGCGACCATCGAACTGCATGCTCGCCGCCCTTCGCGTCCGTGAAGATGAAGCTGTTCAGCCCGTGGTAGGGCTCCTCCGCATAGCTGGCGGTCCAGGGCGCCGTCTTGGCCCAGGCCGCGAAGGCGGCAAATTCCGGATTTGCCTGGATGAAAGTCTTCATCGCCTCCGCATCCTTCTTGCCGGATGCAATCAGCAGATCGTGAAACGCCTGTGGCGTGGACACTGCAAAGAACGGCGGGTTGATCATCGCCATCCGCCACTCTTCGCCGTCCGCCGCTGCGATCTGCAATCCCAAACCGCGCACACGGACAGTTGCATCCACGGCGTTCGGATCGGTGGTACCGAGATTGAAGCGTCCCAGAGCCGGATAGCTGCCCCGTTCAAAGACCTTGGCCCGCGAGAGCTCGACGCCGTTTCCGTTCGCCTCGAAGATGCCGGTGAAGCAGGTCCCCTTCGCATGATTTCGCCGGTGCCCGAGCGGCGCGCCGCTCGGAGGCGTCAGCGCCGCGATCATCCGCTCCGGCGTCAGGCGCCCGGGCGAGAGCCAGCCTGCGGTGTAGGCGAACGCGGCAGCGCCGCCCCCGAGGACGGCCGCGATCAACACGAGCGATCCGAGTCCCGAACGCGACAGGTTGCCAGACGGATTCATCGCTTCTCCTTGCAATGGGTGAGCTGCTCGCAGACCGCCCACACGGTCCGTTCTGGCGAGCGGCTCAAGTTCCTTGTAACCGGCGGCCACGGCCGCGATCTTCTGAAACCCAACGCCAATTTCGCGAAGGCACGTTCGGGCTTGTCCGGCCAGCGGGCGGCTCGTCCTGCCCGCCTTCGGGCTTTCTCGAAATATTTCGTGCGTTCTGAAAATCATCCGCCGGGCTTGAAAGACCCGTCTTGCGCCCCGCCGTATTTCGGAGGCTCGTCGCGCAAGGCCAGCGATCGATCGACGATCGGTGAACGTTGTCGCGACGGCGCTGGCGTCTTTGCGGAAGCTGGAATGCGATTGGGAATCGAATGAGCAAAGTGATCATCGTCACAGGAGCTGCAAACAGCATCGGACGAAGTACCTGCAAGGAATTGGCGCGGGCCGGCCACACGGTCTACGTTTCAATGCGGGAAATGGAGGGCCACGATGAGCACGGCGTCGAGGAGGCCGGAGCCGAACCCGGCAAGCTCGGCGCGGAGCTGCGAACCATCGCGTTCGACCTCTCCTCGGAAGTCTCCGTGAACTCGGCCATCGATACCATCGTCGCCGAGAACAACCGCCTCGACGTGATCGTGCACAATGCCCGGCAGGTCCTCTACGGGCCGGCGGAAGCCTTTACACCGGACCAGCTTGCCGAGCTCTACGACACCAACGTGCTGAGTGCGCAACGGCTCAATCGGGCCGCATTGCCACAGTTGCGCAAGCAGGGCCAGGGCCTGCTGATATGGGTTTCGTCGAGCAGCGCGCGTGGCGGCTCGGTTCCTTTCCTGGGCGCTTATGCTTCCTCAAAGGCCGCCCTTGACGCGCTGGCGCTCGGTTATGCCGGCGAGCTCGCGCGTTGGGGCGTCGAGACCACCATCGTCGTCCCCAGCGCGCTCGGACCCGGCCACTACGTTCGCTCCGGCCGGCCGCTGGACACCGTTCGGGCCGAGGAATACGCGGATGGTCCGACGGCCGATTTGAGCGAGGTCGCGTTATCGGCGCTTGCGCAGCTCCCGGCGAAGGATCGAACTCCGCAAGACGTCGCAAACGCCATCGCCGATGTCGTCGACATGCCGTTCGGACAGCGTCCGTTAAGAGTTCATTTCGGTCCGGACCACGACGGAGCCGCAGCCGTCGACGCCGTCGCGGACAGCGTCCGTGCGGAACTGCTCCGCGGGATCGGACTGGAAGACATTCTCAAGCCCGCTATCATCAGATAGAGGAGGCCGGGAGCCGCCCCGGCGCCCCAAGCCAAAGTGATAGGCCCCAATCCTTTACCCTGTTACGGCCGGATGGTACCCTCAACGGGCCACTACGTTCGCACGTCTTGGTGTGCTTCCAAGTCATAGAACGTGACGATTCGTGCGCCGGGTTGATATTCCCAAAATGGCCCCACGCTGGCAAAGCAAAACATGACGGCTGCTGCTGGCCCCACCCAAGACGAAGCCGCCCAGGAGATCCTCGTCTTCGGGCCGTTTCGCCTCGTCCCCTCGCAGCGGCGGATTGAAAGGGACGGGAACCCGCTGCACCTGTCGGGTCGCGCATTCGACATCCTGCTCGCGCTGGCCCGGCAGGCCGGCAACGTCGTCAGCAAGGCAGAACTGATGGCCACGATATGGCCGGGCGCCGCTGTCGAGGAAAACAGCCTACGTGTCCATATCGCCGCACTCCGCAAGGCACTCGGAGACGGCAACGACGGCGTCAGATATCTGAGCACGGTCTCCGGGCAGGGCTATTGCTTCGTCGCTGCGGTCTCGCGCCCGGACCAGAGGCAGCCTGCACCGACCAATCCGGCTTACGTCCACAACCTGCCGGCGCGTCCCCGGCAGATGGTGGGGCGTGAGCAAGCCATCCAGGACATCTCGGAGAGACTGAGAACCCAACGCTTCGTCACGGTCGTCGGCCCGGGTGGCATCGGCAAGACCACGGTCGCCGCTTCCACGGGTCACGCGCTGCTCGCGGAATTCGGCGGGCATGTTCACTTCGTGGGTCTCGGCGAGACGGGCAACGCCGCTCCGGTGCCGGCCATCGTCGCATCTTCACTTGGACTGCCAGTTCGATCGAATGACCCCACCAGCAGCCTCGCGACATTGCTGCGCGACAGGCGCATGCTGCTCATTCTGGATTGCTGCGAGCATGTCATCGAAGCGGCTGCGGCGCTGGCCGAACGGCTCTACCAGGCAGCGCCGGAGCTTCACATCCTGGCCACGAGCCGGGAGTTGCTGCGCGTCGAAGGTGAGTTCACATATCGCCTCCCCCCGCTGCCGAGCCCGCCGGAGAAGGCCGTTCTGACCGCCGAGAACGCTCTCGCCTACGCTTCCGTGAAACTCTTCGTGGAGCGTGCTGCTGCGGGAGGCGGCGAGTTTGCGCTGTCGGATGCGAACGCCTCTGATGTCGGCAATCTCTGCCGCCGGCTCGATGGCATCCCGCTTGCCATCGAGCTCACCGCCGGCCATGTGGGCGTATACGGCGCGAGAGCGATGGTTCAACTCCTCGACCAGCACCTCAATCTGCTATGGGAGGGACGACGCACCGCACTGCCCCGACACCGGACGCTGCGCGCAACCATCGAATGGAGCTATAATCTCCTATCGGAACCGGAACGCGTGATCCTCGGGCGGCTGTCGGTGTTCGTCGGCAGCATGACCCTGGACGCCGCGCGCTCGATTGCCGTGACCATGGAGGACGACGACACGATCCTGACGATCATCGACGGCCTCGTTGCCAAGTCGATGCTTGCACTGAACACCGGTCCGCAACCGACCCGCTACCGCCTTGCCGACTCGACCCGGGCATACGCGCAAGAGAAACTTGCCGCCAGCGGAGACGCGGGTGCGATCTCGCGACGTCACGCTCGCTACTTTCTCGGCCTCCTCGAGAAAGTCAGTGACAAATCGGACCGGGACCTTTCGGCGGCGACCGAGGAATTCGGCAATATACGCGCCGCACTCATGTGGTCCTTCTCGGATCAGGGCGACCGCAAAGTCGCCGTGGCACTGGCGGCAGCATCGATACCGCTGTTCTTCAAGTTGTCGCTGCTGGCAGAGTGCGAACTCTGGGTCACTCGCGCCATCGAAGCACTCGATGAAACGACCGGAAGCATCAGGCACGGTATCGTCCTTCACACTGCGCTCGCGGCCGCCCGCATGCTCACGGGCCAGCTGGATGAGCTGGCGTCAGATCATCTTGGCCGGGCGCTCGAACTGACGGAAAAGATCGGAGACATAGCTGGGCAGATCCGTCTGATCGACCAATTGCATCTGCTGCAATTGTTCGCCGGCAAGTACGATATTGCATTGAGCACCGCCCAACACGGCGAAGCCGTTGCCCTCGCCAGCAACGATTCCCTTGCGGTGGCACGCATGCGCCTGTTGCTCGGCATCTCCTGCCAGTATCTCGGCAAGTTTGCCGCCTCCCGCTCATACATCGAAGCGGCGCTGCTGCAGCCGGGACTGGAGGTCGAGGCCCATGGCCGCCTCACCCTCGAATATCCCAAGCGCGCCCAGATCAGCCTCGCCCGCGTGCTCTGGGTGCAGGGCTATCCCGATCAAGCGGCACAAATGGTGCGCCGGGCCATCTCGGACGTTATCGCAGCGAACCATCCGGTGATGTTCTGCCGAGCGCTGCCATGGGCATTCGGCATCTTCTTCTGGAATGGCGACACGGAGGATTGCGAAGACCATATCGACAGATTCATCGTGGAGGCTCGAAGGCACAACCTCGCCATCCTCCAGATGGTCGGCGAGGCCATGAAGGGGATTACGCTGCTGGCGCGAAGCGAGACCGGCATCGGTCTCGCCATGCTGAGGGGCTCGATCGAGAAACTGCAGAGCCTGAGTTTCGGTGCGGTGGCAGGGCTTCGCATGCCTCTCGCCGAAGCCCTGGCGGCGACAGGTCACGGCGACGAAGCCCTGGACACCATTGATCGGGCAATTGCCGAGGCCCGACAATGCAACTTCATGATGGACATGCCCGACATGTTGCGCGCGAGGGCGGAAGCGCTGATGCACAAGAGCAATCCGGATCTTGCGCAAGCGAAGCTGAGCCTCGTGCAGGCGCTCGACGTCGCCCGCAATCAGGGAGCACTGGGCTATGAGCTTCGCGCGGCGATCGGGCTTGCGAGACTATGGCAGCGGGGCGGACACCGCCAGGAGGCGCACGATATGCTTGCGTCCGTCTATCAGCGGTTTACCGAGGGATTCCAGACACGCAGCCTCGTGACGGCAAGGGGCCTGCTTGCCGAGCTGAGCCCGCCACGCTCGTGCTCGTTTGCGGCCAAATGACCGCCGTGCAATCGCGATAGAGGCGTGCAGTCACGAACGACCCGTGCTGGCTGGAGGTCCATGCTGGGCATGCAATGAGACGTCGGCGCGCGGCACAGGCGGCGTCACATGCGAATTGCGGAACGTTCCAGAGCACGGGGCATTGCGGCGCTCACCGAGGCCGCACCGGCGTCCGATGGATTGAATCGGATGTCGCTCCCCGGGGCATCGCCTACGATCCCAGCTTCGCCAGCATTGCGCGCGCGTCGCGAAGGTCCGCAGTCTCGAAACCTTCGCTGAACTTGCCGTGTACGGATACGAGAACATCGCGCGCATCGCCCCGATGTCCCTCGCTCATCCTCAATCTTGCAACACTGATCGCCGTCCTCAGCTCCCAGAATAATGCACCCTGGTTCCGCGCCACTTCGAACGCCCTGTCGAAGGCTTGCCCAGCTGCGGTCGTCGAGTGATGCGTGCCGGGAAGCAGAAGCAATTCGCCCTTGATGCGCCAGAGCTCGGCGACATACCACCCCTCGTCCCTCGCCTCGCATCGCGCCAGCGCCTCGTCGGCGATCGCAAGCCCGTGCGAGACTTCACCGGCCTCTCCGAGACATGCGGCAAGTTCGCCGATGAGAAGAAGAAAGCGCGGCAGGTGGCGCGCCTCGCCCGCGAGCTCGAGCGTCTTGCGCAGCAGGGGCAATCCCGTCGCGAGGTCGCCCTGGCGCGAGATCAAGAGGCCCCTGAAGGCGCGCGCCCACAGATTCCACAAGCGGATCGGGTGTCGCTCGGTGTGCTCGAGCAGCATCGTACAATAGCGCTCGGCCGCGTCGAGATCGCCGGCCAGGAACGCAATCGGACAGGCACCCTGGCCGAGGACACTGCAAAACGTGAGGGCGTGACCACTGGTCCGGCCTTCCTCGACGTTATGGTCGACGACGCTCAAGGCCTGATCCGCGAGGCCAAGCAGCCACAGGATTCGCGCCTGGAAGTAGCGCGCCGAGACCCGCAGGTCGAACCGGAAATGGATTGCCTGCGGCTTTGCCGCCAGATCCGGGAGGCGAGACAGGGCTCGCCCGATATGATGATAGGCCAGCCGCTGGTCGCCGCGATAATGCAGCGTGGTTGCGAGAAGCCGGTCGGCCATCATCCGGTCGACGGGATTGCCGGAATCGGCCACGACCTCGGCGAAGCGATGCGCAAATTCGAGCGCCCTGCGGAATTCGCCGTTGTTGAACTGATCGATGCAAAGTCCCCACAGCGCACGCAACAGATAGTCTCTGTCCTCGAGCTGCTCGGCAAGCTGAAGGGTCTCTGCCCAGGCGGGACCGGCCTCCCGGGCCCTTCCAACACCGTACATCAGCGACCAGCCGCGCGCGGCCGACAGCTGCATCCGAAGCCGCGGCGCGTTCGCAGCCGTTGGATCGAGGCGCGCCAAAGCGAGTTCGGTCCGCTCGCGGCATTCGGCGAGGAGCGACAATTGCACCCAGAGCGGAACCGCGGCCGCCGTCAGGGCCGCCCCGACTTGCGAGTCTCCGCCAGGGGAGAAGGCCCAATCAAGACTCGCTCGCACGTTGTCGATGTGCCGGCCATAGAGGGTGAGCCGCACCGCCTGCGGCCTCACTTCGCTGTCGGCTTCGGCGCTGGCAAAGAATCCGGAATAGTACGTCGCCTGGCGGCGGGCTGCGCCGGGATATTCTCCGCCGGCACGCAGCTTCTCCAGTGCGTAGGCGCGCGTGGTATCCAGCAGGCGATAGTGAGGGCTGTCGCCGCGAATATCCGCGAGAACCAGCGACTTTTCCACCAGCCTGGCAAGCTGGCCGGTCACGTCGCCGATGTCCTCGCCAGCGACCGCGATCACTGCATCGAGCTGGAATTCACCGGCGAATATGCCGAGTTGCCGGAGCAGCCACGCCTCGTCGTCCGGCAAGAGGTCATAGCTCCAGTCAAGCGTCGCACGCAGCGTTTGCTGCCTTGGCAACGCCGTGCGCCGGCCGGTCGTCAGAAATTTGAACCTGTCATCGAGGAGTGCCGCGATCCTCGGTGGACTGAGCATGACTGCGCGCGCCGCCGCAAACTCGATCGCAAGCGGAATGCCGTCGAGCCGCCGGCAGATGGATGCGATGGCGCCAATGTTCTCCTCGTCGGGCACAAAGCTTGACCCCAGCGCCTTCGCTCTGCTCGTGAACAATTCCACTGCGCTGTACGCAAAAGCGCCGGCGGGTTCGAGGCAGGCTTCAGGCGGCACGCCCAGAGGAGGCACGCGGTAGACATACTCCTCCTCGATGCGTAGCGCCTCCCGGCTTGTCGCAACAATGGTCGTCCCTGAACAATGGCTGACAATCAACTCGGCCACCCGGGCCACGGCATCGATGACATGCTCGCAATTGTCGAGAACGAGCAGCAATGGCCGAGCGCCGATCGCACGCGCGATGGCATCAGGCGAAATCTCCTCGCCCTCGAGCTTGGTGCCGAGCACGCCGGCGATGACCGAGCAGACGAGCCTGGGATCGGACAGCGAGGCTAGCTCGACCAGCAGTCGGTCAGCCTCGAAACCCGGCGGCGGCGTTCTGGCGGCCTCCAGCGCCAGCGACGTCTTTCCGATGCCGCCAGGCCCAACCAGGCTCACGATGCGATAGGTCGACAGAAGCCGCCACAAATGTGCGATCGCAGCGGTCCGGCCGATGAGATCGAATGATGCGCTGGGAATGTTGATCGACGGCGGCAAGCCGGTTGCGACAGATTGTAGCGGGGTCTCCATATGCTGGATCCGCCATGCACCCAGCAAACGATAACCGCGGCCAACGGTGGTTGACAGCATATCGCGGTCAGGACCAAGCGCCTTTCGGATCGCCGCGATATGGACGCGAAGTGCACTCTCCTCGACAAAGACGCCCCGCCAGACTCGCTCCGTCAGATCGTTCTTGGTGACGAGCTGGCCCTGCGCCTGAACCAATTCCGCAAGAATTTCAAAGGCACGTCCTCCCAAAGGAACCAGCTCTCCGGTCAAGCGCAATTCGCGTCTGCCCAGATCGATCTCCCATTCCGCGCAAATGTAGACGGGACGCTGGCCTGGCTCAGCCATCATCGGGACAGCCCAAGCGGTTTCATCATTTTCAGTCCAGCTTACCATCAACCTTTCGAAAGACACAGGTTGCCGGGCGGCGCCGCCGTCCAGCCCCGTCTTGCAATACGCGCTGTTCAGCAGCCGCGGCAGATCGATCCTTCAAGCATCTTCTCGAGCCGGGCGTCGTCCTTGGTGATGGTCGCGTCTGTGCCGAGCAACGGCCCCTTCATCGCGTGGCCGCCACCGTCCGACGACGGAAGCGCGGTGCCCAGCGAGTTCGTTCCCGGCGCGGCGGCGCTCGTACCGAGCGTACCGCCGCTCTCCATCGACATATGCGATCCCATGCCACCGCGGGCAGACGCAGCGCCCGAGAGCGCAATGCTGGCGAGGATACAAACAACAGCAAATGATCTCATTGCTCACACTCCAGATGTTCAAACTATCTGCCTCCCAGAAACGAACACCGGACGCGTTTGACCACGCACAAGCGCGCGAGAATCCTGACAACGGTGACAGAATCTTCCCGCAGGAGTGATGCAGATCCATCGGGACTTTCCGCTCCGACGACCTACATAGTCTTCATCAAAATCAATCTTCGGAAAACGCCACCAGCCGAGCAGCGATCATCGCCAAGCGACTCTCCGCACAGAGCAAACAATGGAGAATCGCTATGAGCGTATTCAAAATTCTAATCGCCGCTGCGCTACTCTCAACAGCAACGATATCATCCGCATCCGCAGCCTGGTCCTTCGCCGATCAGGGGTCGGCGAACGCTACCTCGATATCGCCCTGCGCACCGGAAATCCCGCCAACGAAACGGTAGGCCGTCGCCTGATCGGCGCTGCCACCCATTTCTTCGGCGCGCAGGAGGATGCACGGCGCGAACTGACTCTGTCGCTGGACCACGCGGCTCACGGACTGGACGGCGGCGCGAACCAGATGTGGTTCCTGCTGAACCAGAGCGTCCTTGCCAAGGCCATGCTGGCGCGCGTGCTGCTGCTGCAGGGAAAGTTCGGCCAGAGCAGGTCCCTCGCCGCCGAGTGCCTCCAGGAGGCCCAGCGCGAGAAAGACAAGCTTGCGATCGCTTACGCACTTCGGAACGCGGTCTGCCCGATCGCGCTGATGACGCATGATCTGGCCACCGCCGATCAGGCGATATCCTCGCTTCTCGAGCTCGTCACACGCGAGGGAATAGCTTTCTGGACCAGCTGGACCTCCTGCCTGAAGGGACAATTGCTGGTTCTGCAAGGCAAGCATGACGACGGGATAGCGCTGCTGCGCAGCGGCCTGAAGGCGCGGACCGAGAACGGATGGCTTATGCGCAACCCCGAGTTTCTCGGATCGCTCGCCGAAGGACTGCTCGCAAGCGGCGAGGCCGCGCAGGCGCTGGCCGTGGTGGAAGAGGCCCTGACCATGTCGCGGCAAGGTGGACAATTGTGGTGCCTTGCGGACCTATTGCGGATCAAGGCCGAGATTCTCCTGGCCGACGGACCATCCAATCTCTCGCGAGCCGAAGTGCTGTTCGCCGAGGGACTGTCCGTCGCCAGAGGCCAGCAATGCCACTTCTACGAGTTGAAGGTTGCGGCTGCGTGGGCAGGCATCATGGCGAAATCGAACCGTCAGCAGACGGCCCTTGATCTCGTCGGTCCGGTCAGCGCTCTGTTCGACCAGGAGATCGATCTTCCAGCGCTCGCCTTTGCCCGCGCTCTGGCTGAGATACCGGGCATTTCGCGTTCGACGTGCGACAGCGATCGGCCAGCGTCCTGCACCTGCCACCAGGTGGCGATGCCGTTCGGTCGGGGCAGCACGTCCCGTACTGCCGAGACGACCGATCCCTCATTCTTTTCGATTTTGCGTGATAGGCATCTCTCGACGACAGGTTCTGGGCGGCATCGGTGCTTCAGCATCCCGGCGGCAGGATCGGCGACACGCCCGGCGTTGGCGCTGCGCCTGAGGCGTTGGCCGGCAACACCGTCGCAGGCGAGGCCAGATTCATCGAGACGCCTTCCGCGCAAGCCGAACTGTTCGGGCTCGGCACCACGGCGGCACTCGGGTCTATGCCTGTGCCCCCGGCGTCGCTGGTGTCCACCAGGATCGTGCCGGGTGCCGGGCTTGCAGCCACTTGCGGAATCGATAGCGGCAAAGACGCAGCGCTCGTCACCTGCCCTCCCGGCGTCGAGCTGCATGCCGCCGTCGCACCTGTTCCCGCCGGCGCAGCCGCGGAAATCGTCCCGATGGAGCTGCTGTTCTGTCCCGTGACCGGCAGGATCGGAGCCGCGATGCCCGAGGTTGGAAGGCCCGTGGGCGATACGACCGGAGTCGGCGGCACCGGCGTTAGTGATGACGACGGTGGGGCGCAGACGACCACCGTCCCCGGCGTCGTCGGATCCGACGCGAGCGGAACGGGCGCCAGCGTCGTATCAGGCGCGCCCGACACGGTCGTCGCCGAAAACGGCCCCGGGCCGTTGAGCGGCGAGATCACGATCGCGCCCGGCACCGTCGGCAGATCCATTGCCGTGCTGCCGGTCGTTGCGACCTGTGCCTCGCCCGGAGAGCTGCCGAGCAGCAGAGCCATCACCGTTGCAAACACGATCCGTATCATCTCTGTAGTCCCTAGCTAGCTTCGGTCTTGCGAACGGCGACCTTGCTGCCTTCTGCCAGATTGACCGCGGGATTGAGCACGACCTGATCGCCGGCCTGCACGCCGTCGTGCACTTCCACCGTGGTACCGAAGTCCCGGGAGATCGAGACCTGCTGAAATTGAACCGTGCCGTTCCGTACGACCACGACATGGAGGCCGTTCTGATCGAAGACGAGCGCGTCGGACGGAATCGTCACTGATGGCGTCTTGCGCGGGATTGACAATTCGACGGTGCAATAGATGCCGGGACTGAGCAGGCCATCGGGATTGGGGACGTCGATCTCGGTCAGCAGCGTCCGGCTCCCCGGCTGCAGCGCGGTCGCGATCCGCGTGACCTTGCCTGCAAACGTCCGCCCCGGAATCTCGGGGACGCGGATGTCCGCATCGACGCCGGGCCCGACCCCGAACGCCTCGTCCTGCGGTACGAAGACCTGGGTTCGGATGACGTCGGAGTGCATCATCGTGAACATGAAGGTGGAGCCTGCTTGCACCAGGCTGCCATTGTCCACGTTGCGCTGGGTGACCACACCGTCGAACGGCGCCACCACGCGCTGGTAGGCCTTCTCCTGCTGGAGGACGCGAATCTGCGCCTCCTGCGCCGTGATGTTCGACTGAGCGACGCCCACCGCACCCTGCTGCGCGCGCAGGGTGAGGCGGTCGTTGTCGCCCTGCTGTGCCGTCAACCAGCCTTGCTTGACGAGATTACTATCCCGCGAATTGGTGACGTCGGCCAGCTCCCGGCTCGCCTGCGCCTGCTGAAGCGCAGCCTGGTCCTGGGCGAGCGTCGCCTGCGCCTGCGCGATCTGCTGGTCCAGCTCGGGCGCGGTGATTTCCGCGAGGAGATCGCCCTTCTTGACCCGATCGCCGATATCGACGTGGCGCTTCTCGATATAGCCGCTGGTCCGCGCGAAAATGTTGGCTGCTTCGAACGCAGTCGTCGTCGCCGGCAAGCTCACCTTCATGATGTCGCCGCTGGGCTTGACTGTCGCCACCCGAACTTCCGGAACGTTGGTCCGAACCTGCTCTGCTACCGCCGCCACATCACGCGCGGCCTCGTAGTGCCGCCAGCCGCCGATGCCGAGACCGCCCGCGACCAGCAGGAGGACCCCTCCCCCGAGCAGCGCGCCACCGTAACGGCGTCCGGATCGTGCGCTCTTGCCCGGCAGCTCCACGACCCTGAGGCTCTCTGCCCCCGGGCGGTTGCTCGCCCCCTCGTCATCGGTCCTTGCTCGAACATCACTCATTCCGGTTGCTCCTCGAATACGCCCTGGCGAGGCTTGCCGTCGTTGCCCTTGCGCAGCATTGCAAAGAGGTAAGGCACGATCAGCAAGGTGGTCGGGGTCGCGAACAGCAGCCCGCCGATGACCGCCCGCGCGAGCGCCGCATTCTGCTCCTCGCCCGGCCCGCCGATCGCCATCGGGATCATGCCCACGATCATCGCCGCCGCGGTCATCAGCACGGGCCGGATCCTCGTTCTGCCCGCACTGAGCGCCGCCTGGAAGGCCGAGTGTCCCTTCAACTGCTCGTCTCGCGCGAAGGTCACGAGCAGGATGGAGTTTGCCGAGGCAACGCCGATCGCCATGATGGCTCCCATCAGCGAGGGCACGTTCAGCGTCGTTCCGGTGATGAACAGCATCGTGACGATGCCGCAGAATGTCGCCGGCAGCGCCATGATGACGACGAAGGGATCGCCGAAATTCTGGTAGTTCACGACCATCAGCAGGTACACCAGGATGGCCGCGAACAGCAGTCCAATCCCTAGATCGCGGAACGACTGATGCATGCTCTGGATCTGCCCCAGAACCTGAATCGAATTGCCCGGCTGGAGCTGCTTTTTCAGCGTGGACGTCACCTTCTCGATGTCAGCCGCAACGCTGCCGAGATCCCGGCCCTGCACGCTGGCATAGACGTCGTACACCGGCTGGACATTGGCCTGGTTCGAGTTGGTGGGAACGGTGCCCCGCTTGAACGTCGCGACATTGCTGAGCAGGCCCGGCACCGTCTGCCCGCTTGCGGCGAGCGAGGCCGACACCGGCGTGTTGCCCAGGGCGTTCAGTGAATTGGCCCTGTATTCTGGCGTCTGCACCGCCAGGTAATAGGGGATGCCCGACGACGGATCCGTCCAGAAATTCGGCGAAACCTGCGCGGACGAGCTGAGGCTGACATTGATGTTGGTCGCCACCGTGCTGGCGTTGAGGCCGAGTTGCGCGGCGCGGGTGCGGTCGATGTTGGCGTAGAACGCGGGAGCATCGACCTCCTGCTGTAGATGCGCATCGACCACGCCGGGGATCGCCGCAAGACTCTTCTGGAGCTCCTTGGCGACGGCCAGATTGTTGTTGCCGTAACCGACGGTTCGGACATCGATCTGCGCCGGAAGACCGAAGTTCAGGATCTGCGTGACGATATCGGCGGCCTGGAAATAGAAGGTGTCCTCCGGGAATGCCGACGGCAGCACCTGCCGCAGCTTCCTGACGTAATCTGCAGTCGGCTTGTGCCCATCCTTCAGCGACACCAGAATGGTGCCGTCGTTCACCCCGATCGTGGAGCCATCGGTGAATGCGAGATTGTAGGGACGCGCCGGCAGGCCAATATTGTCGACGATCAGCGCCCGGTCACGCTCGGGAATGACTTCGCGAATCTTGTCCTCGACCGCCTGGAAAATCGCTTCCGTCCGCTCGATCCGCGTGCCCGCGGGGGCGCGAACATGGAGCTGGATCTGGCCGCCGTCGATCAGGGGATAGAAGTCCCTGCCGACATAGACGAACATGGTGGCTCCGAGCGCCAGCACCAGCACGGCGACGAGGGGCACGATGGCGCGATGCCGCAGCAATTGCAGCAGGAGATCGGAATACCCGTCGCGCAGGCGCTCGAAGCCGCGCTCGAATGCCGCGGAGGCGCGCGCGAATATTCCCGACGGACGCTCGCCCTTACCATGGCGCCGCTCCCCCTTCAGCAGCAGGCCGATGGTGATCGGCGTGAGCGTCCGCGACAGCCCGTATGACGCCAGCATCGCGAACACCACGGCGAGGCCGAGCGGTGTGAACAGATATTTGGCCGGCCCCTCCAGGAATACGACCGAGGTGAACACGCAACTGATCGCGAGCGTCGAGACCAGCGTCGGCACCGCGATCTCGGCGGCGCCATGCAGGGTCGCATCCGGCAGCGGCATGCCCTCCTCGGTCCAGAGCCGGTGCGTGTTCTCGATCGTCACCGTCGAATCGTCCACGAGGATGCCGACCGCGAGGGCGAGACCTCCGAGCGTCATCGTGTTGAGGGTCTCGCCGAGGAAATAAAGGACGATCAGCGAGGATAGCATCGCCAGCGGGATCGAGATCAGGACCACCAGCGTCGATCGCCACGATCCCAGGAACACCAGGATCATCAGCGCCGTCAGGCCAGCCGCGATGGCACCTTCGCGCAGCACGCCATCGACCGAATGGGTGACGAATATCGACTGGTCGAACAGCTCGTTGATCTTCAGCCCCGCCGGCGCTGATGCGCGGATCGACGTCAGGGCCGCTTTCACGCCGTTGACCACGGCAAGGGTAGAGGCATTTCCGTTCTTGATGACGCTGAGCAGGACCGCGCGGTGGCCGTCCTCGCGCACGATGTTCTGCTGGACCTGGGCGCCGTCGCGGACCTGGGCGACGTCCTTCAGGAAGATGGTGGCCCCGTTCGCGAACTTGACCGGGATCATGTTGAGATCCTGGACCGTGGCCGGCGTGGCGTTGGTGCGAACGGTGTACTGGGTGTCGCCGATCTTGGTCGTGCCGGTCGGCAACGTAAGGTTCTGGGTGTTCACCGCATTGACGATGTCCAGCGGCGTCAATCCGCGCGACAGCAGCTTGTTCGGATCGATGTCGACCATGATCTGGCGGTATTTTCCGCCTGCGGGCGTGGGCAAGGTCACGCCGGGAACGGGAGCCAGCTGCTGGCGGACCCGGTAGATGCCGAAATCGTAGAGCTGCTGCTCATTGAGGCTGTTCGACTCGAGGCTGAGCTGGAGCACCGGCACGCTCGAGGCATTGAACTGCACGATGATCGGCGGCTGGATGCCCGGCGGCATCAGGGCGCGGATCGCATTGGTCGCCGAGACGATCTGCGAGATCGCGAGATCGAGATTGACGTCCGGCTGGAAGTAGATCTTCTGAACCGACAGACCGTTGAGGGTCTGCGCCTCGATATTCTTGATGCCGCTGACGTTGGCGCTGATCGAATACTGGCTGTAGGTGCTGACGCGCTGCTCCATCTCCGGCGTCGACAGGCCGGTATAGCTCCAGATGACCGTGACGACCGGGATCTGGATCTCCGGAAAAATATCCGTAGGCATCGAGCGGATCGCGATGCCGCCGAGGAACAGGATCAGCGCGGCAAGCACATAGAATGTGTGCGGAAGCCGTAGCGCGAAGCGAACAATGCCCATGATGGTCTGCCTGGAGAAAATGACGCGAGATCGGCGAACAGGTGAGGACGGCCGGACCTCCGTTCAAATGAAAACGAATTCAGACGCTGCACGCGGCCGCGCGCGGCGCGTCCCGCGCGGCGAGCATGACGGCCCGCTTGACCTTGGCAAAGGCGCGAATCTCGATCTGCCTGACACGCTCGCTGGAGATGGACAATTCGCGGGCGAGTTGATCGAGCGTCACAGGACATTCCGTCAGCCGCCGCGCCTCGAAGATGTGTCGTTCCCGCGCCGCAAGCCCGCCCAGCGCAACACGCAAGGCCCTGGTGCGCTGTTCCGTCTGCTCGTGATCGGCCAGCACCGTCTCAGCATCGACTGCCCCATCGACCAACAAGGCTTCCAGCTCGATTCCGCCTTCCTCGCCGCCGACGCGCGCATTCAGCGACAGGTCGCCATTCAGCCGCGCGTCCATCTCGATGACGTCACGCGCCGTCACATCGAGCTTCCCGGCTATCAGTTCGGCGACGTCGGGCGTAAGCCCTGTCATCACGCTGCCGGTGGCCTTTCTGATCTCGCTGCGGAGCTTGAAAAACAGCTTCTTCTGCGCGGCCGTCGTCCCGATCTTGACCAGGGACCAAGACCGCAGGATGTATTCGTGAATGGCAGCCTTGATCCACCAGACCGCATAGCTGGAGAATCGCGCGCCGTGGCCGGGTGCGAAGCGTGATGCTGCGATCACGAGGCCGAGATTCGCCTCCGCGATCAGATCGACCAGCGGAAGGCCATATCCCTTGTAACCACGGGCCAGCTTGGCAGCGAGCCGGAGATGGCTGGTGACGAGCGCGTCCGCCGCGCTCCGGTCCCGCGTTTCCTGCCAGCGACGTGCCAGCTGCTGCTCCTGACCCGGCTCGAGCAGGTCAAAGCGCCTGATGCTCGCCGAATAGGCGCTGAGAAACGGCGTCGACACCGATGCGGCCGGCACGGCGACGGGATCGCGCCTCGCCAGTTCGTGGCTAGTCTGCATTTGTCACTCCTACATTCCAGGCCGGCTGATTGATCTCGAAAGCTTCGTGCATCATCTGGCTCATCCCATCTGGCTCGCGTCTGCGCGTACCAGTGTCCGCGGCCGGCGCGTGATGGGCTTGCCCGCGCTCCCGGTCCAGGCGAGGATCTCGATCCGCCCACCGGGAGCGGGACCAATGATCAACCGAAAGCCGTGCAGCTTGACGATCGCGGCCACAAGGCTCAGTCCGAGACCGACGCCCGGCGTATTGCGCATCTTGTCGGAGCGATAGAACCGCCGCAGCACCGCTTCGCGCTCCCGTTCGCTGATGCCAGGCCCGGTATCGCTCACGCGAACCAGCGCGGTGTCGTCCCCTGCTTCCAGAGCGAGCTCCACCCCTCCGCCTGGCGACGTGAACTTGATGGCATTGTCGACGAGGTTGGCGACCGCCTCGAACAGCAGGTCGCGGTCACCCCACACCTGCACATTGCGATCGATGACGACACCGAGCCCGATGCGCTTGTCTTCGGCGATGGGTTCATAGACATCGCACACCTCCCGCAGGATCTCATCGAGCGCGACATCGCCAAAGCCGGCCATGCGACGGCTGTTCTCGATCTCGGTCAGGCGCAGCAAGGCCGTGACAATCGCGAGCGACTGGTCGATGCCGACGATGGCCTTGTCCGTGATGTCCTGGAGCTCTTCCAGCGTTGCCGCATGCGTTCGCCCACGCTCCAGCGCCAGACGGACGCGCGTCAGCGGAGTCCTGAGATCATGAGCGATGTCGTTGCCGACGCCGGCAAGCGCATTGATCATGGTCTCCATCTCGTCGAGCATGCCGTTCACGATCCTGGCCAGCCGCGCGAAGGAATCGTCCGTGCTGCCCTCTGGAAGCCGCTCGCGCAGCTCGCCGGCCACGATCCGTTGAACCCGCTGGTTGACCTCCTCGACGCGCCTCTGGGCGCGGACGCTCAGCCAGACTCCAGCCAGCAGGCAGAGGCTGAAGGCCGGCAGCAGGCCCAGGGCCAGGGCCTCCCCCACCACGCTCGATATCTCGCGCGTCTCATCCACGTTCCGTCCCAGCACGAGGACATCGCCGTCATCGAGACGCCTGCCGACCGCCCTGACGACCGGAACATGGACCGCGGGCTGTTCGAGCAGATCCAGCCGCACGCCCTGCACTGCTCCGTCCAGCCCCAGCTCACGCGGCACGCGGTCGATGTTGCCGGCAAGCCTGGCGCCGGCGGCATCGAACAGTCCCGCGTACTGCACGCCCCTGGAATCCTGCGCGAGATGATCCGCGATGGCGCTGATGCGGCGGGCCGGCGGCAGGTCTGCGATGAAGCGGATCTGCGTCGTGATCATGCGATCGGATCGCGCGACCAGATAGTCGTCGAGCTTCCAGTAGATGAACGCGAACAGGGCGACCACGAACAGCGCGAAAGCGGCCGCCACGGCCAGGGCCCAGAGGAATGTGCTGGAGCGGATCAACTGGATCTGGTGCATCTGCCGCCCCTATCGCCGCAAGCGCAGGACGAAGCCGGAGCCTCGGACGTTGTGAATGAGCTGCGCCTCTCCGGGACCGTCGACCTTGTGGCGAAGCCGGCCCATATGCACGTCGATCAGGTTCGTGGTCGCCGGAACGAACTTGTAGTTCCAGACCTCCTCGAGCAGCATCGCGCGCGTCAGCAGCTGATCGTTCCGGCGCATCATGTATTCGAGCAGGCGGAATTCGCGCGGCAGCAGGTCGAGTTCGCGCTCGGCACGCCGCGCAGTCCGCTCGATCAGGTCGAGCTGGAGCGGGCCGACATGAAGGATGGTTTCGCGGCTGTCGATCGGACGGCGCAGTAACGCCTCGATCCGCGCGACCAGCTCGACCAGCGCAAACGGCTTTGTGAGATAATCATCGCCGCCCATGCGCAATCCGCGCACCCGGTCATCCACCGCACCGAGCGCACTGAGGACAAGCACCGGGGTCCTGACCTGATCCTTGCGCAGCGCCTCGATGACGGTCAGCCCGTCCATGCCGGGCAGCATGCGATCGACGATCATGGCATCCGGGCTCGACGCGCGCGCACGGTCGAGCCCTTCGACACCGTCGCCGGCCCATTGCACCTCGAAGCCGCGATCGGCGAGCTCGGCGACAATCGCCTCGGCAGTCTCGGCGTCGTCCTCGATCAGGAGAATCCGGTTCATGATCTTCGCTCCACGTTCCGCGCGGCGTCTTGGCGCGCGGTGAGGAAGCGGGGGTACAACGGCGCGCAGCGTCATGTTCGGCGTCCGCGCGCACCGAACCCGCGGCCCTGACGCTGCCCGATGCCGGCCACTCGCTGTGGTGCGAGATAGGTTTGCTGCGCGGGCGCTGCCATTGAATTCCAGTTCATGTTGCGGACGGCTCGCCTCACGAGCAGCGCCAATGCAAGGACGATGCGTGTTGCCAATGTCGTGATCATCTTTGCGGACTCCGCTGCGAACTGCGCTGCATCGAACATATGCCCTCAACGCACGCGCTGTAGTTTCCGGGGCCACGGATGTTGTGCATTCGCACGATCGCGGCTGCGGCGCCGCATCGGCTCACAGGCCGTTGAACGCGAGTGAGCAAATCGTGCGTTTGAATCGCGCCCGATTGTTCGCACCTCGACGGCGAGCCGGCTTGTTCGGCCCGACGTCACCAATGGAGAGAGCGAATGACCACGTCCAGACTGTTGTCGATGGGACTGATTGCGGCCGCCATGCTCGGCGGGCCCGTGATGGCGCGCGAGCATCACGGCGTCGTGCGGCGGCCCGCCGTGGAAGCCGATACGGTCGCAACGAGCGGGCCCTTCTATTATCCGGGCGAACGCGCCTGCGTTCCGGCGCCGCGTGTCGGCGCCTTCGCCACCGCACCGTGGACCGGCAACAACGTGCCGTGCGAGCCGGGCACCGGCAGCTTCTGATCGCGTCGACCCGTCCGTGCGGATGACGCCGCCGGCCGCCGCACGTCGAACGACAGGGAGCGGGCTGGTCGATTCAGCCCGCTCCTCGCGCGCACGCCGCTGCAGCGCGCGGCGAGTTCACCTTCGCGAGTAGCGCGACCGATGTATGACACCGAATTCAGTTGGATTGCCGTGCATCGCTCCTACCTCTCTTGCATCACACGCCCAATCATCGGCAGCCTCGCGCGCGCAGCACGATGCGTCAGCGGCTTCCGGGATGGGCGGGGCAGCTCAGTACGAGAGGAGTTTTCCATGAAACGAGCCATCATGATTCTGGCAACAGCAGCACTCGCTTCGACGCTGGCCATCGGCGCGGCGGACGCGCACGGCGGCGGTGGTGGCGGCGGCCACGGCGGCTTTGGCGGCGGAGGACATGCGGGCTTTGGCGGCGGCGCGCATTTCGGCGGCATGGGCCACGAGGGAGGCTTCGGCGGCGGCGCCCGGTTCGGCGGCGAGCACCTCGGCTTCGTCGGTCATGCCGGCGGCCTCCGCCAGCACGCATTTCACCGCTACGGCCGGCCCGGATATGGATTCTACGGCGCCTATCCGGATTGCTATGACTGGTACGAGCTGCATCCCGACCAGCCATTGCCGCTGAGCTGCAGCTAAGCGCGCGCACGGCGCCGATCGCACCGGACCTGACGACGTCATGGTCCGGTCCGATCGAGCTGCGCAGTTTCATGGCGGGACTGTCGGCATGCGTTACGGCGAGCACGACAGGGCCGCGGCGCGTGTTGACGCGGACGAATTGAAGGCCGGCGGAGTGCGAATGCGCCAGGCTTCACGACCCGGACGTCGCGCGCCGGATCGGGGATGCCCTGACACGACTGAAGGCGGCGGCGGCCAAGCAAGACCTCGTCGGATGCCTCGAGGCCAAGACCGATTTCTACGCGGCGCTGATCGGCGGCTGCCGCAATGCCTTCATCGAGCGCATGCTCAAGCCGCTGCACGACCGAATTCAACTGCTGCGGATCACATCAATGTCGCAGCCGAAACGGATCAACAAGAGCCTGCGCGAGGCAGCAATAGGTACCGTATCTTATCTGATCCCGTCACGGATCATGTACCCGGCGCCGCGGATCGTGTGCAGCAGCGGCCGCTCGAAGCCCTTGTCGATCTTGGAGCGCAAGCGCGAAATGTGCACGTCGATCACGTTGGTCTGCGGATCGAAATGATAGTCCCAGACGTTCTCCAAGAGCATGGTGCGCGTCACCACCTGGCCGGCATGCTTCATCAGATATTCGAGCAGGCGGAATTCGCGCGGCTGCAGCGTCAGCTCGTCCTTGCCGCGGGCGACGCGATGCGAGAGCCGGTCGAGCTCGAGATCGCCGACGCGGTAGAGCGTGTCCTCGACGGGCCCGCCGCGGCGGCGTGACAGCACCTCGACCCGGGCCAGCAGCTCGGCGAAGGAATAGGGCTTCGGCAGATAATCGTCGCCGCCGGCGCGCAGGCCCTTGATGCGGTCGTCGACCTGGCCGAGCGCGGAGAGAATCAGCACCGGCGTCGTGTTGCCCTTGTCGCGCAGCGCGCCGATCAGCGACAGGCCGTCGCGCTTGGGCAGCATGCGGTCGACCACAAGCACGTCGTAATCCCCGCTCTCGGCCATGGCGAGGCCCTCCTCGCCGTCGGCGGCGTGGTCGGCAATGTGTCCGACCTCGCGAAACGCCTTCACGAGGTAGTCGGCGGATTCGCGGTCGTCTTCGATGATGAGGAGGCGCATCGTGCGTTCGGCGGCGGTCAAGGAGGTCAACCTTCTCTAAACATGGCGCGAGCGGCAATCGCATGCAAGCCGAGGGGGAGACGCTGGCATGGAGAAAAAGGCGGGCGGTGAAGCTGGGGGGACTTCACCGCCCTAGGCCTTCCGACGGAGGGGGGCGTTTTTCCACCGGAAGGTAGCAAGGGGAAGCGATTGTTACGCTGCTTCCCCGAAGGGCGCCGGCGGCGGGGGCGACTGATGCCGGCGACACCCTTCATCTCGAGAGCCTCCTAAACGCTTACCCCTTGGCGAGGGGCACCGCGACGAAGCGCGACTGGCCGCCGCTCTTCACGCGCATCAGGACGCTGTTCTTGTTGTCGGTCCGCGCCGTATTGATGGCATCGCGGACTTCGCCGGCGGTGGCGACGCTCTTGCCGCCGACTTCGAGAATCACGTCGCCTTCCTTGAAGCCGCGTTCAGCCGCGGCGCTCTTCGGATCGACCTGGGTGACGACGACGCCTTCCTTGCCGGCGCCGGCCACCGAATTGGCGGGCGCAACGGTCATGCCGAGCCTGGGCACGTCGGTACCCTTGCTCGCACCCTTGCCGCTGTCATTGTCGTTGTCGGCCTTGGCCTCGACCGTGTTCGGCAATTGGCCGAGGGTGAGGTTGACCACCTTGTCCTGACCCTTGTGCAGCACGTTGAGCTTCACGGTCGCGCCCGGCGCCATGCCGCCGATGGTGCGGGCAAGCTCGCGAGCGTCCTTGACGGGTTCGCCGTTGACCGCCGTGATGACGTCGCCGGATTCGATGCCGGCCTTGGCTGCCGGACCGTTGGCCTGCGGCTCCGCCACCAGCGCGCCTTCGGCCTTCTTCATGCCGAGGCTGTCGGCGATGTCGGACGTGACGGGCTGAATCTGCACGCCGATCCAGCCGCGGCTGACCGAGCCCTTGTCCTTGAGCTGGGCGACCACGCTCTTCACCGTGCTCGCCGGAATCGAGAACGCGATTCCGACGCTGCCGCCGGAGGGCGAGTAGATCGCGGTGTTGACGCCCATCACCTCGCCATTCGTATCGAAGGCCGGACCGCCGGAATTGCCCTTGTTCACGGGCGCGTCGATCTGGATGAAATCGTCATAGGGGCCGTTGCCGATGTCGCGGCCGCTCGCCGAGACGATGCCCGCGGTCACGGTGCCGCCGAGACCGAAGGGATTGCCGACCGCAAGCACCCAGTCGCCGATCCGCGGCTTGCTGTCGGCGAGCTTGGCGAACGGGAAGTTCGAGCTGCCCTCGACCTTGATCAGGGCGAGGTCGGTGCGCTGGTCGGTGCCGATCACCTTGGCGGTGTAGGTCTTGCCCTCGTCGGTGGTGATCTCGACCTTGTCGGCGCCGTCGACCACATGGTTGTTGGTCACGGCAAAGCCGTCAGCCGAGATGAAGAAGCCGGAGCCCTGGCCCTGCACGACGCGGCCGCGGCCGCCCTTCATGCCCGGGGGGAAACCATCCGGTCCGCCGAAGCGGCGGAAGAAGCGCTCCATCGGCGAGCCCGGCTGGAACGGCGAGGCGGAATCGTCGCCGTCATCGTTGCTCGCGGTCTTTTCCTTCATGTTGACCTTCACCGAGATCACCGAGGGCTTCACGCGCTCGACGATGTCGGCGAAGCCGATGGGACGTTCGACCTTGCGGACCTCGTTGTTGACCTGCGCATGCGCCGGGCTCGAGAACAGCTCGGCCGGCGAGCTCGACGGGCCGAAGCCATAGACGGCCGCGCCAAGGCCGGCGACGACCGAGGCCATCAGCGCGAACTTGCGCGCGGAGAACACCGACCGGCGCGGCTGCCGGTAGGACGGAAGGTTCGAGAGGTCGATACGGTCGGTCATGCAGAGATCTCCAGGGCCTTGAAATCCATGTGATGCCTGAGGGCGGCACCTTACGGACCTGAAGATGGGGGCTCCCGCCTTACCGTGCGCTGGCGGCGGGGTTAAACTTTCGTAATAAAGGCGGAACGCGGATGCGGCAGTTTAGCGCAGGCCGAAAATTGTGATTCCACAGGAACTTAACTCGAGTTCCCGGAACGCGCGGGGGTGGGCTTTTTGGCGCGCTTAGCTTGCTCTGACGCTGACGATGAACTCGTCGACTTCGCGCTTCAAGGTTTCGGCCTGCTGCGACAGATCGACCGCGGAATCCCGCGCCTCGGCGGCCATGCGGCCGGTCTCCGCGGAGGTCGAGGTGATCTGGACGATATGGTTGGAGACGTCGAGGGTGCCGCGCGCGGCGTCCTGGGCGCTGCGCGTGATCTCCTGCGTCGCGTTGCGCTGCTGGGAGGTGTCGACCTCGATGCCGGACATGATGGAGGAGATCTCCGCCAGCGTCTTGGAGATGCCGTCGATCGCGTCGCGCGTCTGTGCGGTGATGCCCTGAATGCTGGCGACGTGGGAGGTGATCTCTTCCGTCGCCTTGCTGGTCTGATGCGCCAGATTCTTCACCTCGGAAGCGACCACCGCAAACCCCTTGCCGGCCTCCCCTGCCCGTGCCGCCTCGATGGTGGCGTTCAGCGCCAGCAGGTTGGTCTGCGATGCGATCGCCTGCACCAGCTGGACGACCTCGCCGATCTTGTCGGCTGCATCCGACAGCGTGTGGATGGTGTCGCGGCTCTTCTCCGCCTCGGACGCCGCGCCTTCGGCGCGCTGGGTCGCGTCGGTGACGCGGCGGCTGATCGTGCCGATCGAATTCGTCATCTCCCCGGCAGAACCTGCCACCGTCTGCACGCTGGCGCTGGCGAGGCTCGCGGCGCTTGCGACCGCATTGGCCTTGGTGCTGGTGTCGTTGGCCGTCCGCGACAGCGTCTCGGCGTTGCTCTTCAGGTGCACCGCCGATGACGCCACGCTGTCGACGACGCTGGCAACGAGGTCGTTGAAGCGCTTGATCCGGTCGTCCAGGAATTTCGATCGCTCGGCCTGGTGCTGCGCTTCGTGGAGCTGCCGTTCGGTGAGGTGGCGCCGCTCGATGCCGTTGGTCTTGAACACCTCCAGCGCGCCGGCGAGCAGGCCGATCTCGTTGGTGCGGCCGAGCCCCGGAACCGGCGTCTCGAACTTCTGGTCGGCGACCTCGCGCATCGCATGGACGATCGCCGCCAGCGGATTGAGGATGCCGTTGCGGACGGCAAACCAGGTGGTGAGGCAGATCGCGAAGGCGACGACGGCGATCACGCCGCAGGCGGCCAGGAAATAGGAGAACGCGGCCTGCGCCTGCTGATAGATCTGCATGGCATGGTCGCGCGCGGGGCCGCTCAGCGCGGCGAAGTCCGAGGACAGGCTGGTGATCTCGTTGTTGAGATAGAGCACCGCAATGAAGCCGGTGCCGCCGCCGATGCCCAGCAGAAACAATAATGCAGCGACGACGGCGCCGACCAGGAAGCGGATCGTCAGATTGCTGTTCGCGAACATGGGGGCACTCGGAGTCTGGAATCGAAGCTCGCGACAAGCTTCCAGACAAAGGTCAAAATACCATGAACCGCGCCGCGGCGAGCCGGCGCTCTACGTAGGATTACGTGGCCAGTCGCGTCACTACGGAGATTTGGTCTCGTCGGACATCAAGGCCGCGAGCTTCGCCTGTTCGTCGGCCGTGAGCGGCGGCGCTGGTAGGTCTGCACCGCCACGGGCGCGACGCCGGATCTGCAGCCACAGGGCCATGCCGCCGCCGATCAGCAGCACCGGCCCGAGCAGCCACAGCAGCAGGTTTTGCCGCTCGAAGCGCGGCTTCAGCAGCACGAACTCGCCGTAGCGCGCGACCAGGAAGTCGAGCACCTGCGAATTGCTGTCGCCGGCGCCGATGCGCTCGCGCACCAGGAGCCGCAGGTCGCGCGCCAGCGGCGCATCGGAATCGTCGATCGACTGGTTCTGGCAGACCATGCAGCGCAGCTCGCGCGACAGCTCGCGCGCACGGGCTTCCTTGGCCGGATCCGACATGATCTCGTCGGGCTGCACCGCGTGGGCTGCCGGCAAAGCCAGCAGCATCAGCAGGGCGAACGCGGTCATGATCCGGCGCATCGGATCACTCCGCCGGTTGGAGGCGCTGCTTGGCCCGCGCCGGCTTCGGCGCGCCGACCCGCAGGCGCCGGTCGGACAGCGACAGCACGCCGCCGAAGGCCATCAGCACCGGTCCCCACCAGATCAGGAGCACCATCGGCTTGTAATAGATGCGCACGGCGATGGCGCCCTCGGCGTTGGCGTCGCCGAGCGAGATATAGAGCTGGCTCGCGCCGCGCGTCAGCAGCGCGGCCTCGGTGGTCGAGGAGCCGCGGGTGGTGAAGCTGCGCTTGGACGGCGTCATGACGCTGAGCGGCGCGCCGTCGCGGCTGACGTTGAACTCGGCAATCATCTCGCGGTAGTTCGGCCCCTGACGCTGCAGCACCCCGTCGAGCTTCACGTCGAAGCCGGCGATGTGGGCGACGTCGTTCTGCTTCATCGTCGCGATATATTCGCTGTTCCAGGTGGTCTCGCAGACGATCCCGATCAGCGTCACGCCGAGGCTGGCATGCGCAAACGCGGTGCCCCAGGACGAGCGCGGCAGGCCACGCGCCCGGTGCAGCACGGTTGCGAACGGCAGCCGCACGAGGCCGGTCCGCTCGACGATGTCGGTGACCGCGCCGGCGATGACGAAGACGCCAAGCCCGATCGCGAGCGGCGCCAGCGTGCTGCCGCCCGTCGCCCAGCCCCAGGCGATGGCGACGGCGACGAGCCCGGCAACGCCCGCAGCTAACAGGCGCTGCGTCACGCCGAGCAGGTCGCCGCGCTTCCACGCCAGCATCGGCCCGAACGGCACGGCCAGCAGCAGCAGGGTAAACAGCGGCGCAAAGGTCAGGTTGTAGAACGGCGCACCGACCGACATCTTGAAGTCAGCGAGCATCTCCATCGCCAGCGGATAGAGCGTGCCGAACAGCACGACGGCGCAGGCGACCGTGAGCAGCAGATTGTTCAGGACCAGCGCGCCCTCGCGCGAGATCGGTGCGAACAGGCCGCCCTGCTTCAACGACGTGGCGCGGCCCGCGAACAGCGACAGGCTGCCGCCGATGAACAGGCAGAGGATCAGCAGAATGAACACGCCGCGGGTGGGATCGGTGGCAAAGGCGTGCACCGAGGTGATGACGCCCGAGCGCACCAGGAAGGTGCCGAGCAGCGACAGCGAGAAGGTCAGGATCGAGAGCAGGATGGTCCAGACCTTCAGCGCGTTCCGCTTTTCCATCACCAGCGCCGAATGCAATAGCGCGGTGCCGGAGAGCCACGGCATCAGCGAGGCGTTCTCGACCGGATCCCAGAACCACCAGCCGCCCCAGCCGAGCTCGTAATAGGCCCAGTACGAGCCCATGGCGATGCCGAGCGTCAGGAAGATCCAGGCGACCAGCGTCCACGGCCGCACCCAGCGCGCCCAGGCCGCGTCGATCCGTCCCTCCATCAGCGCCGCGATGGCGAAGGAGAACGAGATCGAGAAGCCGACATAGCCGAGATAGAGCATCGGCGGATGCACGGCGAGCCCGATGTCCTGGAGCACCGGATTGAGATCGCGGCCCTCGATCGGCGGGTTCGCGATACGCAGGAACGGGTTCGACGTCACGAGGATGAAGAGATAGAAGGCGCTGGCGACCCAGGCCTGGACGGCGAGCACGTGCGCGCGCAGCGACAGCGGCAAATTGTTGCCGAAAGCGGCGACCAGCCCGCCGAACAGCGCGAGGATCGACACCCACAACAGCATCGAGCCTTCATGGTTTCCCCACACGCCGGTGATCTTGTAGAGCAGCGGCTTCATCGAGTGGGAATTCTCGTAGACGTTGGCGACCGAGAAATCCGAGTTCACGTGCAGCATCACGAGAGCGATGAACGAAGCGCAGACGAACAGGAGCTGCGCCAGCGCCGTGGAGCGCGCCACGTTCATGAGCGCGACGTCACGCAGGCGCGCGCCGATCAGGGGCAAGACCGACTGGATCAGGGCGAGCCCGAGCGCCAGCACCAGGGCGTAATGTCCGGATTCTGCGATCACCGCACCGCTCCTTGCGGATTGCCCTGCGCCGTTGTCGCCGGCTTGCCCGCATCGGACGTCTTGCCGCCGTCGGAAGGCTTGCCGCCGTAATCGTCCTTCCAGTGCCCCTGCTTCTTCAGGGCATCGGCGACGTCCTTGGGCATGTAGGTCTCGTCGTGCTTGGCAAGCACGGTATCGGCCTTGAACACACCGTTGGCATCGAGCGCACCTTCGGCGACGACGCCCTGCCCCTCGCGGAACAGGTCGGGCAGGATGCCCTTGAAAGCCACCGGCAGCTTGGCGTTGCCGTCGGCGACCTCGAAGGTCACCGCGAGATTGTCCCCGCGCTGCAGCGAGCCGGGCTGCACCAGCCCGCCGAGACGAAACCGCTTGCCCGGCTCGACGTGCTTCTCGGCGACCATGGTCGGCGTCGAGAAGAACACGATGGAGTCGCGAAGGGCGTTGAGCACCAGCGCGGCCGCGAGCGCGAGCACGGTGAGCGAGCCGCCGATGATGGTCATACGTCGCTGCTTGCGCGTCATGGCGTATCCGTTCTCCGCTTCTGTCGTCCCGACATCGTCATCCGCCGAGCCCGAGCGTCCTGAGGCCTTCGTTGAGCTGGCGAAGCCGCTCGCCGTCGCTGGCAACCGCCTGCCGGGCATCGGCCGACGCCCCCATCGCCTTGTCCCGCTCGCCCATCACGAGATAGGCGCGCACCAGGCGCAGCCAGCTCTCGACGTCGTCGCCGTTCTGCTTCAACCGGGTGGCCAGACGTTCGACCATGCCGCGCACCATCGCGTTGCGATCGCCTTCGGCCATGTCCTTGGAAGCTGCAATCGCCTCGTCGGACAGCGCCGGCATCGTGCCGCCGCCGCCGACCCGCGCCAGCGAGGTCTGCACCAGGGCGCGCCAGGGCGCATCGGCGGGCGCCTTGGCAAGCAGCGCGCGCCAGATCGTCGCGGCATCGTCCTTGCGGCCGTCCTGCTCGGCGGCGAGGCCGAGGAAGTAGTTGGCCTTGGGATCGTCCGCGTCCAGGGCCTGGGCCCGCTCGAACTCCGTCTTGGCCTCGGCGGTCACCACGCCGCCGGCGGCGGCCGAGAGCGCTTCGCCGAGATCGGCCCGGCGCTCCGCGCTCTCGCCATTGTAGGTGAGCGAGTTGCGATAGGCGCGCACCGCATCGTCGAAACGGCCGAGCCGCTGCAGCACCGGCGCCAGCACGTTCCAGCCGCGGCCGTCGGTCGGATTCTTTTCCAGATGTTGCTGGACCTGTGCGACGAGGTTCTCGAGCGACTGCGCCTTGCCCGGCACGCGCTCCCGTTGCGCCAGCGGAAAGTCCTGTAATTTGGGCGAACCCAGCGGCATGTAGACGCCGAGCGCAACGAGCGGCAGGCCGGCGAGCGCCAGCACGGCCGCCACGCGGCGCCATGTCACGTTCGACGTCGGTGCCGTCGCGGGCTCGCTCGCGGCCGCGGCAAGCAGCCTGCGGCTGATCTCGACCCGCGCGGCCTCGGCGTCGGGCGCCGGAATCATGCCTGCGGCGAGATCACGCTCGATCTCGGCCAGCTGGTCCTTGTAAACCGCGACCTCGCTACCTTGATCTTGCGCGCGTCCCTTGCGGCCAAGCGGCCAAAGCACGGCGAAAATCGCCGCGACCGTCATCAGCGCGAACACGAACCATAGCGTCATCTGGCAAGCTTCCGGCAGCGCACGAACCGCGCCCATAGGTGCCTTTACACCACGGCCGGACGATGCGGCAATTGACAATTGTCAATTCGGCGCGACCGCAAGCAGTCTCGAAGCGATGCAAATCCAACGGCTTAGCGGATCTCGAAATCCGCACTTTGCGCGGCCTGCTCGCCGTGGCCGTTGAAGGCCTTCAGGAAGTACGTTCCTGGGGGGACGGCCTCCGGCAATCTGATGCGCAGCGCACCAACGGGAACCGGGGACGCAACCCGCGTGATGGTCTCGGACAGTTGCCGACCGCTTGCCTTCTCGACCACCACCACTTTGGCGCCGACCATCAGCCTTTGATACTTGGCAACGACGACGCGGTTCTCAATTTCGATCGAGCTGATGACGGGTTTCATGCGCACGAATAGAAGTCCCCGGATTTCCACGGGGACCGTACGGCGCGGTACCGGCACCGTCAACCAGAAATTGTGATTACAAAATATACGCCTCAATCAGCTCGCGCGCGACGATTTTCGTTCGCCCGTAGCGGCGTTTTGCGCGGCCCGGCTCATCAGCGAGGCGTAGTCGTCGCCGAACAGCACCTGGCAGAAGCGAATTGCGGCGTCCACCTGCTGTTGCCGATAGGTGCGGACCTTGTGATCGGCGGCCCGCAACGACTGCACCAGCTGCTCGGTCGAGCGTTCGACGTATTGCTGGAGGTCGGAATAGGTGCGCAGCGTCACTTCGTTGATCGCCAGCTCGCTCGCATAATTGCGGCAGGTCGCGACGAAATCGATCAGTGCCACGGTCTCTTCCACCTCGGTGCTGTCGATCCGCGCCCCCGGCGGAATGTCCTTCTCTGGCCGCTGGCGCAGGATGCGGCGGACCCGGCCGGGAACGCTGTCGATCTCGGATTGCAGCGCATTGGAGATGTCGGCCCGGATCGAGGTGAGCTGCCTGCCCCAGGCGGAATCGTTGCGCAGGTCGAGCTCGGTGCGCAGGCCGCGCACGCCGTCGTGCAACGCCTTGAGATTGCCGGCCACGTTGTCGAAATGGCCGCGCTTGATGTCCATGCGCAAGGTGGCCGCGACACAGGACAGATCGTGCAGCGCGATCGTGACGGCAACGCCGTAAGGCGTCGCCGCGACGCGGATCTCGTCGTCGGAGGCGGCAATCTTGATGGCGAGGCGAATGATCTGCCACGGCGCGGTCATCCGCTGCACCACGATCGACAGCGCGAAGGGCAGCATCTGCGGCGTCTGGAGCACCGGAATATTGAGCGCCGACGTCACCGAGGCGATCTGGGAATCGCCGAACGCGCGCAAGGTCCGCGGCAGCCTCTCGTTCAGGCTGGCGACGGCCTCCCGGACCTGGAGCACCGCTCCGATCGAATAGAGGTCCTCGATCACGTTGGGCGGGCCGACCCGGGCCAGCGCGCGCGATTTGTCGCCGCCGCCGGGACCCGTCAGCCCGAAAATGGCGTCCGCAGCCGCGGCTTGGAGCTTCAGCGCCAAGGCCTCGACCTGCCCCGCACTATCGGCGGGCATACGGGCCAGCGCGGCCTCGAATTCGTTGATCTTGCCTGGCGCGCCGTCGCGGCCGAGCCATTGCCAGATCGGCTGGAGCGAGGAGCGGCGAATCTGGCCGACCCGGATCGGGACGCCCGCTTCGACCAGGAACGGTTCCAGAACCTGGAACAGCAGCCGCGACAGATCGTCCGTGCGCGGCGGCGGGGCTTCATCGGCTTCGGTCTTGCGGACAATCTTGCGCAACTGCTCGAGCACGAGGGTCGCCACCGCCGTGTCCTGGCCGCGCTCGAGCGCGCGCTCGAACTCCCGCATCAGCAGCGCCTGCGCCTGCGGCGGGAGCTGCGCCAGATATTCCCTCAGCCGCTCGATCGATGTCTGGCTCATGCGCCCGGGTAATGCACGGTAAAGTGGCGGACATGGATGCGTCCGGGCGCGATCATAGGAGGGCCCACTTAAGAAGCCGTTTAGGAAGTCGGACCGAATCCCTCTGGTTGTTGGCGTCGGCCGGCCCCTGGCGCGGACGAAATATCATGCCAGAACAACGGATTATATTCCCGGAAGGACCAGTTCGGCGCGCAGGCCGCCGGTCGGCGCGCCGCTGAGCGAGAGGCTGCCGCCGTAGAGCGCGGCGAGGTCGGTCACGATCGACAGCCCCAATCCCGAGCCGGGCTTGGACTCGTCGAGCCGCTGGCCGCGCCGGGAGACCTGCGCGCGTTCCGCTTCCGACAGGCCGCGGCCGTCGTCATCGACAATGATCCGCAGGCGCGGACCCGCACCCGCCTGGCGCGGCGCCTCGACCAGCACCTCGATCAAGACGCGCGAGGCCGCCCATTTGCAGGCATTGTCGACGAGATTGCCGACCATCTCCTCCAGATCCTGGCGCTCGCCGCGGAATTTCGCCGACGGATCGGCCTTGGCCTCGACCACGATGCCACGATCGCGATGGATCTTCTCCATGGTCCGCCGCAGCGCCTCGATGGCAGGCGCCACCTCCGTCACGGTCGCGACCACGGAAACCCGCGCTGCGATGCGGGCTCGCTCCAGATGATGGGCGACCTGGTCGCGCATCACGTCCGCCTGCTCCATCACCTTGGCCGCGAACGGATCGGCAATGTGGGCGCCGGCCTCGTTGACGATGACCGAGAGCGGTGTCTTGATCGCGTGGGCGAGATTGCCGACATGGGTGCGCGCGCGCTCGACGATCTCGCGATTGGCATCGATCAGCGCATTGGTCTCGCGCGCCAATGGCGCGATCTCGACCGGGAATTCGCCCTCGAGCCGCTCCGCCCGCCCGGAGCGGATGTCGGCGATCGATTCCGAGATGCGCTTGAGCGGCGCCAGGCCGAAACGGACCTGGAACACGGTCGTCAGCAGCAGCACGATGCCGAGCGCGGTGAAGGTGCCGCCGAGATAATAGTCGAAGCTGCGCGTCTCGTCGAAAATCTCGGTGTCGTCGCCGGCGACGCTGACCAGAAACTTGCCGTCGGCCCCGAGATCGACCGGCCGCTCGACCATGCGCAGGTTCTGCCCTTCGGGCCCATCGACATAGGCAAGGCGAATGCCGGCGGCGGTGAGCTCGGTGCCCTGCTCCTCCAGCTTCGGCAGCTTCTTGTCCCAGAGCGAGCGCGAGGAGCGCACCTCCGGCTTTTCGGTGTCGGTCCGGGTGATCTGCCAGTACCAGCCCGACAGCGGTAGCTCGAACAGGGGCTCACCCAGCGACTGGAACTGGCGGTCCGGCGGCTCGTCGGGGGTCGCAACCTCGGCGATGAGGGTGCGCAGATAGAGGTTGAGCCGGCGGTCGAAGGCGCGCTCGGTGGCGTTCTTGTAGACCGACGAGAGCACCACGCCGGTGATGGCCAGGATCACCACGAGCCAGGCGGTCGCCGACAGGAACAGTCGGTTGGCGAGTGAGCTAGCGGCCATCGGAAATATCCCGGGAGGCGCAGGATGGCGGGGCGTCGGAGGTCATGACCGGACCAAGGCCCCTGTCGGGCGACCCGTCAAGCCCCGGAGCGCGTCAGGTGGCCGGCGGGGTCAGGAGATAGCCGAGGCCGCGGACGGTCTGGATGATGTCGACGTCGAGCTTCTTGCGGATGCGGCCGACGAACACCTCGATGGTGTTGGAGTCGCGGTCAAAGTCCTGGTCGTAGAGATGCTCGACCAGCTCGGTGCGGGAGACCACCCGCCCGGAATGGTGCATCAGGTAGGCCAGAAGCCGATATTCGTGCGAGGTCATCTTGACGGGATTGCCTGACACGCTGACCCGCCCGGTCCTGGTGTCGAGGGTGACGGGACCGCAGCTAAGCTCGCTCTGGGCGTGGCCGGCCGAGCGGCGCAGCAGCGCACGGATGCGCGCCAGCACCTCCTCCAGGTGGAACGGTTTTGCGACGTAGTCGTCGGCGCCGGCATCGAACCCCTGCACCTTGTCGCTCCAGCGGTCGCGGGCGGTGAGGATCAGGACCGGCATGGTGCGGCCGTTGCGGCGCCAGGCCTCCAGCACCGAGATGCCGTCCTTCTTCGGCAGGCCGATGTCGAGCACGACGGCATCATACGGCTCGTTGTCGCCGAGATAGTGCCCCTCCTCCCCGTCGAAGGCCCGATCGACGACATAGCCGGCGTCGGTCAGCGCCTTGGTGAGCTGGCGATTGAGATCAGGGTCGTCCTCAACAACGAGCAGGCGCACGCTTCTCTCCAGAAATAGGCCGCGACAATACCGCACCAGATGAGCAATTCCGGCGTGAACTGAATATGAACGCGGGGAACCTGCCGCGTTACTTTTTGGTCATATACTTTTGGGTCATATACGAAGTCCATCACCGACGCGACTGCGCCCGCCCTGCGGCCGGACGGACCGGCAGCAGGACGGGCGCAATGTGCCGCGTGCCCGCGGCAGGCCGGAAGGTCCGCCCTTCCCGTGAATTCGGCCGTCAGGTCCGGAAGAACACGAACCAGATGACGGCGAGGATCAGGATCGCTAGCCCGGTCGAAATGGCGAGCAGCGCCGCCACCGAAGGCCCGGGCTCGCCCTGGCGCGCCTCAGTCGGAGTTTCCACGATCTGACGCTGCTCTCGCGTGGTTGCCATGATGCCCTCAATCTGGATGTCGCTTCGTTAGCCGCGACCTCCTCGCAGCTGATGTCTGGGCCAACGCGTGATTGGATACGATGTTCCGGCTTTTACGCTCGGATCGGGCCGCGACCGCACGGCCCCGCGGCCGGTTAACGCAGTTGGAAGATTCAGCAACCGACCTTGCTTTGATTCGTTGTTCCACGATGGTATCCTTGTCTTCTGTCCCTGTTGCGTTTGGAGTAGCCCATGGCCCCCCGCGCCAATTGGAAGGGTTTTTTGCGTCTGTCGCTCGTGACCTGCCCGGTTGCGCTCTATCCGGCGACTTCGGATACCGAGAAGGTCTCCTTCAACCAGATCAACCGCAAGACCGGCCACCGGATCAAGTACCTCAAGGTCGACGCCGAGACCGGTGACGAGGTGACCTCCGAGGACATCGTCAAGGGCTACAAGATCGACACCGATACCTACATCGAGGTCACCAAGGACGAGCTCGACGAGATCGCGCTCGATTCCACGCACACGATCGATATCGACGAGTTCGTGCCGAAGACCGACATCGACAACCGCTATCTGATCCGCCCCTATTACCTCGTGCCGGACGGCAAGGTCGGCCACGACGCCTATGCCGTGATCCGCGAGACCATCCGCAGCATGGACAAGGTCGCCATCGGCCGGGTGGTGCTGACCAACCGCGAGCACATCATCGCGCTCGAGCCGCTCGAGAGCGGGCTGATGGGCACGCTGCTGCGCTACCCCTACGAGGTCCGCAGCGAGACGGAATATTTCGACGATATCCAGGACGTGAAGCTCACCAAGGACATGCTCGACCTCGCAAGGCACATCGTCGAGAAGAAGTCCGGCGCGTTCGATCCGGAGCTGTTCGAGGACCATTACGAGACCGCCCTGATCGATCTCATCAACAAGAAGCGCAGCGGCATGCCGATCGCGGCCAAGGCCGCGCCGAAGACCGGCGGCAACGTCATCAACCTGATGGACGCGCTGAAGAAGAGCATCGCGAACGAGAAGGATGTCGCGCCCGCGGCGAAGGTCGCCAAGGAGTCCAAGGCCAAGAAGCCGAAGAAGCGCGTCGAGGGCCAGCGCGAGATGCTGCTGCCGATATCCGGCAAGGGCGGCAAGGACGCTGCGGCAAAGGCGAAGGATGCCCCGAGAAAGGCAGCCGACAAGCCGGTCCGCGCGCCGGCGCGGGCGAAGAAGGCGGGCTGACAGCGCCGCATCAATCACGCCGTGATGTCACTCCTCGCGGATCAGGCGGCCTGACATGCCCTGGTCGACGGCGTTCGACGATCCCGTTCGCGTGAGCAGCAAGCGCACGCTGCACACGCTCCAGGACGCCGCGGACTACATCATGCAGCTGCCCGAGGACGCCCAGCACGAGGCGCACTGGCAGACCGCCGTCGAGACCTTGATCAACGCGGCCGAGACGGGCGGCGGCTGGGTGATGTTCGCCCGTATCGCCATGCTGCGGGCCCTGAATGCGCCTGGCCGGCGCCGATGAACGCGCTGGCCTCGGCAAAGAGCCTCAACAATCCGTTAAGCGGCACCCTGCTCCCGATGCGACCGCCATGGCGAGCCGCCTCCCGGCGCTTGCCTCCCCACGAGGGTCTGCCGATTTGAATCCATTTGGACGCACCGGCGGAACCTTAATTTAATGACTGCCGTCGTATCAGCGGAGGCGCGATCGCGCGGGCTTAATTTTTTTGGCGCACCGAGCTTATTCGATCTATTGACGAATTCGATGACGACGCGACCATACGTTGGATCGGATGAACAGGAGTTGGGCAATGCATTTGCTTAGGTCTTTCCTTGCCGATGAGAATGGTGCGACCGCCATCGAGTACGGCCTCATCGCCGCGGGGATCGCGCTGGCGATCGTGACCGCCGTGAACAACACGGGCGGCGCCCTGCTCAACAGCAAGTTCAACGCGGTCAGCACGGCGATCAAGTAACGCCCGGTGCCGCCGCCCCGGCCATGATCTGCGTCAACAGCATCAGCGCCGCCACGTCTAAGCATGAAGGCCGAGCTTCCTCCCTGCCGGCCTGTCCATGCATCCAGACCTTCCGCACTCCCAACTGAAGATCCGCCGCGTCCGGCTCGATACCGGCCGCGAGAACGTCGTCGTCCTCTCCAGGCAGTCCAAGGCGCTGCGCGCCGAGATCTTCCGCGGCTTCAGCCGCGTCGAGCTGCGTCACGGCAACAAGGTCATGCTGGCGACCTTGCTGATCACGGACGACGATACGCTGGTGGCGCCTGACGAGATCGGACTCTCCGAGCCGGCATTCCGGCGCTTCGCGCAAGGCGCGGGCACGCAGGTCACGGTCAGGCCCGCCGCGCCTCCGGAGAGCCTGGAGGCGGTGCGTGCGAAGATCCGCGGACGAACCTTGAGCCCGGCCGAGATCGGCGCGATCATCAACGACCTCGCCCATTATCGCTACTCGGACATGGAGATCGCCGCCTTCCTGATCGGCTCGGCGAGCTTCATCACCAGCGACGAGCTGCTCGCCCTCACCGGGGCGATGGCCCAGGCCGGCACGCAATTGGTGTGGCCGACCCCCGTCGTCGTCGACAAGCATTGCATCGGCGGCATCCCCGGCAACCGCACCTCGATGGTCGTGGTGCCGATCGTCGCCGCCCACGGCCTGCCGATCCCCAAGACCTCCTCGCGCGCCATCACCTCGCCTGCCGGCACCGCCGACACCATGGAGGTTCTGGCGCGGGTGAATGTCGGCGTCGAGGAGATGAAGGCCATCGTCTCGGCCTGCAACGGCTGCCTGATCTGGGGCGGGCACGTGAACCTGTCGCCGGCCGACGACGTCCTGATCTCGGTCGAGCGTCCGCTCAGCCTCGATACCCGAGAGCAGATGGTCGCTTCCATCATGTCCAAGAAGATCGCAGCAGGCTCGACCCATCTGTTGATCGACATTCCGGTCGGGCCGACCGCCAAGGTGACCAACGGCGTCGAGGCGATGCGGCTGCGCAAGCTGTTCGAATTCGTCGGCGACCGCTTCGGCCGCTCGGTCGAGGTGATCGTGACCGACGGAAGCCAGCCGATCGGCAACGGCATCGGGCCGGTGCTCGAGGCCAATGACGTCATGGCGGTGCTCGGCAACGATCCCGATGCGCCGCGCGACCTGCGCGAGAAATCGCTGCGGCTCGCCGCGCATCTGCTGGAATACGATCCGAGCTTGCGCGGCGGCGCCGGCTATGCGAGGGCGCGCGAATTGCTCGACAGCGGCGCGGCGCTGAAGCAGATGCAGAAAATCATCGACGCCCAGGGCCCGTCGACCTGCAGCAACGAGCTGGGATCGCTCAGCTTCGACGTCAAGGCGACGCATGACGGCACCGTGTCCGCGATCGACTGCCTGCGTCTGAACCGCCTCGCCCGCACCGCCGGCGCGCCGCTCGACAAGGGCGCCGGTATCCGCCTGTTCAAGAAGATCGGCGATCGCGTCGAGCAGGGCGAGCCGCTCTATCGCGTCTACACGTTCGACCGCCCCGAGCATGATCTGGTTGCCGATGCCGCCGCCGAGGAGACCGGCTACGTCGTCAACGGTGACGAGGCCCCGCAGGGCAAGTCAACCTCGTGAGCACGATCGCGCTCCAGACACTGCCCGGCGGCCGCGATGCGGCGAAGCGCCTTGCGGGCCGGCTCGGGCTGTCCTGTGCCGAGATCGCCGTGCATCGTTTTCCGGACGGCGAGCTGCGCATCGCCGTCGCGCCGGCCGCCGACACCACTCTCCTCTATGCCCCGCTCGATCAACCCAATGACAAGCTGATCGCCCTGCTGTTCGCCGCGGAGGCGTTGCGACGTGGCGGCGCGAAGCGGCTGGTGCTGGTCGCGCCCTATCTCTGCTACATGCGGCAGGACGCTGCCTTTCATGCCGGCGAAGCCATCAGCCAGCGCGCCATGGGCGATCTGCTCGCAAGGACCGTCGACCGCATCGTCACCGTGGATGCGCACCTGCATCGCATTCCCGACATCAGGTCGGTATTTCCGGGCATCGAAGCGGAGAACCTGTCCGCGATGCCTGTCATCGCGAGCGCGCTGGCGACGGGCGGCATCGACCCTACAACGGTCGTGATCGGACCCGACATGGAATCCGAGCCCTGGGTGAACGACATCGCGCGCCGGCTGCGATTGCAGCATACGGTGGCGAAGAAGACGCGGCACGGCGATCGTTCCGTGTCCATCGGCTTTACCGATCCCGGCCTGCTGTCGGGACGGCCCGCGCTGCTGGTGGACGACATCGTCTCTTCCGGCACGACGCTGATTGCCGCGGCCAAGGCGCTGACAACGATTGGCGCCAGCGCCGTCGATGCGGTCGTGACGCACGCGCTGTTCCCACCGGCCATGATCCCTGCATTCACTGAGGCCGGCATCCGGTCGATCCGCTCGACCGACAGCGTGCCGCATCCGACCAATGCGATTGCGCTCGACGCAAGTCTCGCGGCCGCCTTGCGGTCCGAGCTACCGACGACACAGCTTCCGGAGACGATTCCATGAGCATCACCGTTCGATTCTGCGGCGCCGCCCGCACTGTGACCGGGGCGAGCTATCTGTTCCAGACCGCAAGCGGCCGCTTCCTGGTCGATTGCGGCCTGTTCCAGGGCCAGAAGACGCTGAAGGAGCTCAACTACGGCGCTTTTCCGTTTCGTCCCGCCGATATCGATGCCGTGCTGCTCACGCATGCCCATATCGACCACAGCGGTCTGTTGCCGAAGCTCGTGCGCGCGGGCTTCGAGGGACCGATTCTAGCAACGCGCGGCACGATCGACCTCTGCTCCTACATGCTGCCCGACGCCGGCAGCATCCAGGAATCGGAAGTCATGCAGCTCAACCGGCGCAACGCCTCGCGCGGGCGCAAGGAGGTGCACCCGATCTACACCCAGGCCGATGCGATCGCATCGCTGCAGTCGTTTCGCGCGGTCGACTACGAGCGCTGGACCGACGTGATCCCGGGCGTCCGCGCGCGCTATTGGAACGCCGGCCATTTGCTCGGCTCCGCCTCGATCGAGCTGGAGATCGCCGAGCAAGGCGCGTCTCGTCCGCTGCGCGTGCTGCTCTCCGGCGACGTCGGGCCGGAGGCCAAGCTGCTGCAGCCCGATCCCGAAGCGCCAACCGATTTCGACTACGTCATCTCGGAATCGACCTATGGCGACCGGGTGCGCGAGGCCACGACCCCTGCGCTTCGCCGCGAGCACCTCGCGGCCGAAGTGCGCGATGCGGCGGCCGCCGGCGGCGCGCTGCTGCTGCCCGCCTTCGCGGTCGAGCGCACCCAGGAGCTGATCGTCGATCTGGTCGACCTGATGGAGCACGGCGAGATTCCGACCGCACCGATCTTCCTCGATTCGCCGCTCGCGATCCGCGCCACCGAGGTGTTTCGCCGGCATGCCGAGAGCCTCGACCCGTCCGTCGATGCCACGCGCCTGCTCAACTCGCCGCATCTCAAGTTCACCGAGACGGCGGACGAGAGCAAGGCGATCATGCGCCTGTCCGGATTCCACATCATCATCGCCGCAAGCGGCATGTGCGACGCCGGCCGCATCCGCCATCATCTGAAGCGCTGGCTCTGGAACGAACGCGCCACCGTGCTGCTCGCCGGCTTCCAGGCCAACGGCACGCTCGGCCGCTTCCTCCAGAACGGAGCCAAGGCCGTGCGGATCCAGGGTGAGGAGATCAAGGTCGCCGCCCGCATCCGCATGATCGACGAATATTCGGGCCACGCCGACGGCGCCGGCATCGCCAGCTGGATCGCGGCGCGCCGGCCCATCGCCCGCGGGCTGTTCCTGGTCCATGGCGAGGAAGGCGCGATTGCGGGACTTGCCGAGCGTGTCGCCGAGCGCATCATTCCGGCCGCCAAGGTCTACCAGCCGATGCTGGACGACATCTACGAGCTCGCCGCGCCCGAGCCGCGCGTACTCGACGTCGATCACCGCCGGCGGCTCGCGCCGGAGGCCGTGACCCGTCTCGACTGGCACAACGAGATGTCCGAGCTCATGCTCGACATCAACGACAGGATGGGGGCCGCTGCCGACGACCGCGCCCGCGGCGTCATCATCCGCAGGCTGCGCCGCGCGCTGGAGGAGACGGCGTAGCGGGGCGCCGAAACGCGAAAGCCTCGCCGCAAACTCGTCATTGCGAGGAGCTCTTGCGACGAAGCAATCCAGGATCTCACCGCGGAGAGATGCTGGATTGCTTCGCTTCGCTCGCAATGACGGAGTGTTTGGCCACAGCCCGCGCCTCTCGTGTCCCGGACGCGCTGCAGCGTGCTTACGCTGCTGCGCAGAGCCGGACCCAGAAGGCCGCGGCACGCGCTGCTGCATGGGCCCCGGCTCTGCAGCGCAACCTCGAAGAGACGTTGCGCTGCGCCCGGGGCACGAGAACGTTGTTTGGCGATAAACATGGCTGCGCATCCTCGCGGCTGTTCGCCCGAGCTTTGCTGGCTTCTTCCGCCCTCATCTCAAGCAAGGGCGCAGGGAAGGCCGGGCGCCGGCTGGCACCCGAAGTCCCGCGTGTGCGAAAGAAGCGCGCACGGGGTGGACGACAGGTGATGCCGGTCGCCCGGCCTTCCCTGCGCGATGGTTTTCACGGTGTCCTTCGTGCTCTCCCCGGGGAGCGTTGCACTATTGCCCCCGTCGCCTTGCGGATGATCGATGCACGTGCCGGTTGGCCGCCACATCTCCGCCAAGACTTGACGCCAGAACCCCGGGCGTCAGGACCACACGACTTCTCCGTCCGCGCACATCTCTCATCCGCATTCCCGGGACTGGCGTGCGCTCGCCGCCGGGACCGAACGAAGGACGCTGTCAGCGCCGTGTCGTATCGCGCCGGTCGCTGCTCACGGGATTCCCGCCCTGCAGCCCCATCGCGCGCCGACGCCGTCGCGGCCACCGCATCCCGGCCCGCGCTTCGTGACGATCGCGAAACGCCCCTTTGGCGGGCGGGATGCGTCGGCTTGTACGGCAAAAGCGAATTTCTGTAAATACGAATATTTTAGCGAAGTGCTCTCGACCCAGCGCTTGCGTGTTTTGCCCGTCGGGCAACACAACCGATTGTACCCCGGATCGAGCAGAGCTGAAATCTGGAGAGCAGGTTCCGCAGATGCGGCGACGACGAAGCTTCGCCCATCCCGTTCACCTGTCCCCAACCTCGACCGCTTCCAGGATCACTGCCGTCCGATCAGCCAACTCGGGAATTTTGGCGAGATAGGCCTGGTAATGCGGCGAGGCCCGGTGAGCTTCGACGGCCGCAACGTCGCGGTACAGTTCGTCGAGAACGTAGCGATCTTCGTTCGATATGTCGCGCCAGACATCCCAACGCAGGTTGCCAGGCTCGGCCCTGGAATGCGGAGCCATGCCGACAAGCAATGCGCTCAGTTCAGCGGACTTGCCCGGGCGAGCAACCAGGATCGCGGTAATCTTGGATGGCAATTGCGTCATTCGATAGCTCCCCATGCGAGGGCAAGCGCGGCCTCGGATGCCGCGCCCATCCCTCTCGAATTCCGTACGCTGCGAATCTTCAGATTTTCGCGACAGTGCTCTTATCCTTGAGGGCGGCCAGCAGCTCTTTTCCCAGCGCTCCGGCCGACGCGGGGTTCTGCCCCGTGATGAGCCGGCCATCGACCACGACGTGAGGTTGCCAGTTGGCCGTGGATGAGTACTCGGCACCCTCTGCCCTCAACGCATCCTCGAGCTCGTAAGGCACATCATCGCGCGCGTAGTCGTACTCTTCCTTCTTCGAGAACGACGTGAGCTTCTTGCCGCGCACGAAAGGGACGCCATCGCCAAGGTCAACGCCAAGCAGCGCGCACGGCCCGTGACAAACAGCGGCGACGAGCTTGCCAGTGCTCCAGGCACGCACAATGGCACTCTGGACTGCTGCATTGCGCTGGATGTCCACCATGGGCCCAAGACCGCCGGGCACCAGGATGGCGTCGTAGTCGGCGGCGTCCACCTCGGACAATTTGCGACTGTGATTCAAGCGGCGAAAGGCCTTGCTCGCGAGAAAATCCTTCTGAGCGGGATCTTTCTCGTCGTACGCGTCGTAAGGCGTCCATCCCCCGGCCGGGGACGCGAACTCCACCGCGACCCCAGCCCTGTCGAGCACCTCGAAAGGATGGGCGACCTCGGCGAAAAAGAAGCCGGTCTTGCGACTATGCGGACCGATCACGGCTGCGTTGGTGACAATGAAGAGGACATGTTGGGTCACGGTTTTCTCCTTTCGATAACGCTGTGCGTTCAGGCGGCCAGAGCACCGGGACTGGCCGATCAATATTTTCGTTGTCGGGATCCTGGCTCTACGACTGGGATCGCCTTGGCGCGACTCAGAGAACGGTCAGTTCGGACAGGGCTGTCCGGCCGCGCCCCACAGGGCCATGTCCTTGACGTGATCCTCGAAGCTGCCCGGCGGCGTCGAACGGCCTGCCCCGGGCGCCCAACCCCGCGGGATGAAGCCGTTCAAGGAGGCATCGTGCCGCAAATGATCGACGAGGCCGGCGGCGTCGCGGCCGCCATTGCGCTTGGGATCCTTCATCTGCGCGCAGATCTCGGCGCCGCTCTTGCCGAACCAGATGAACGCCACCGGCGCAAGCTGCCAGTCGATGCCGGCGCGCGGCGGCGCGGGGGCAGGTTCGTTCGCCTGGGTCGAGGTCATGTGACAGGTCGCGCACGGGATCGCCTCGGCGCCGATGCGGCTCTCGCCGCCGTGGATGTTCATGCCATGCACGCGCGGCTTGGTTTCGCCGGCCGGGGTCCAGATCGGGATGGCCTTGGCATCGACATGGCAGTTGGCGCAACGTGGATGGGTCACCACCGCTTCGATCCGCTTCCAGGCCTCCAGCCCCTCGGCGCGATTGACGCTGCCCGGCGGCAGGACGTCTTTCTTGGATTCGTCCTTGGCCGCGACCAGTCCCGTGAGGGCTGCAATCGACGAAGCGGCGAGGAGCGCCGCGATCAGAAATCCCTTCATGGCCGGCCCTCACACAAAGTCGATGAACTTGTTGAACGGCATCTCGCGGATACGCTTGCCGGTCGCGGCAAAGATCGCGTTCGCAAGTGCGGGCGCTGCCGGCGGCACCGGCGGCTCGCCGATGCCCCTCACCTTCGGATCGTTCTCGAGCCCGCGCACTTCGATCACGGGGCACTGATAGATCCGCATCGCTTCGTGGTGGTTGTAGTTGGTCTGCTGCACCGCGCCCCTGGCATAGGTGAGCTCGCAGTTGATGGCGTGGCCGAGACCCCAGATGACACCGCCCTGCACCTGGTTCTCGAAATTGACGGGATCGACCACCTTGCCGACATCGACGGCTACCCAGACCTTGTCGATCCTGATGCCTCTGTCGGTCATCGTGACTTCGACGACCTCGGCCGCCGGCGTCCCGAAGGACTCGACGAACGCGACGCCGCGCCCGCGGCCGTTGCCGAGCGGCCCCTTCCAATCCGACATTTGCGCGAGCGTCTCCAGCAATTTGCGGTAGTGCGGAACGGTGCACATCGCAATCCGCGCCTTCATGGGATCCAGACCGGCCGCGTGGATCAGCTCATCGATAAAGCTTTCGGTGAAGAAGCCCGAGGTGGAGGCGCCGACCGACCGCCACGTGGTGCTTGGCGACAACCCTTGCGCCTCGTAGCTGGTGCCCCGGAAATTGGGGATGTCGTAATAGACGTTCCACAGGCCCGCGGCCAATTGCCCGTCGGGATCCTTTGATGGCCTGCCCGAACGCTCGAGCAATCCCTTGAGCGGCGCCGTCGAAGCCAATTGCAGGTCGGCCGAGACGATCCTGCCCTTGTCCACGCTGCCACGATGCCGGGCGATGGCAATCTGCCGCGGAATGTCCTGGAGGAAATCCTCCTCGCGCGAGAACACCAGCTTGACCGGCGTGCCCTTCATCTGATTGGCGATCTCGGCGAGAACGCGGACGTTCTCGTATTCGAGGCGATGGCCGAAACTTCCACCAGTCCATTGATTGTGGAAGGTGATCTGTTCCGGCTTGAGGCCGATCGCCGTCGCCGCGACATATTGCACGAAGCGGGGGCTCTGATGGCCGACCCAGAGCTCCATTCCCTTGTCGGTGACGAGGCCGATCCCGTTCAGCGGTTCGAGCGGCTGATGCGCCACATAGGGCGCGCGATATTCGGCCTCGACGCGTGTCCCGGTCTTCAGCCCGGTCTCGATATCGCCGATCTTCCGCCATTCCTTACCCAGGAACTCAGGCTTGAACGACGATTCCAGAACCTTCCAATGGTCGGCCTGCTCCGCGGGATACACGGAGGGCGCCCACTCGCAAACGATGGCGTCGACCGCCTTCATCGCGTACCAGCTGTTGGTGGCGATCACCGCGACGCCGTTCTTGATTTCGAGGATCTTCTTGACCCCCGGCATCGCCCGGGCCTTGGTCGCATCGTAGGACTTCAGTGGCTGCCCCTTGTTGGGATTCAGCTTGACGGAGGCGTGCAGCATGCCCTCCATCTTCAGGTCGATGCCGAATTTCAGCTCTCCCATCACCTTGTCGCGGATGTCGAGCCGCATCATCGGCTTGCCCAGCATCCGCCATGTCGAGGGATCGCGCGGCCTGGCATCGAGCACGGGCGGAATTTTTGCGGCGTCCGCAGAGAGATCGACGTAAGCGATCTTGGTCCCGTTGGGCAGGATCACATGGCCCGATTGTGTGCGCAGGTCGGCCACGGCGACGCCCGACCGTTTGGCAGCGGCGGCCTTCAGCGTCTCACGCGCGACCGCGCCGGCAACACGCAGCTTGTCGTAGGTGTCCGGCAGCGTGCTCGACCCGCCGGTCATCTGCAGGCCGGATTGTCTCAGCCATTCGAGCGACTTGGCGCGCGCTTCCTCCGCGGCCGGGCTTTGGTCCGCGGCCACGAACGGCGCGAACTCGTCGGCAAAGCCGGTGTTGAAATAAGCGGGGCTGGGGACGGCGAAGCGAACTTCGAACTGGCCGGGATCGAGGTCCATCTCTTCGGCGATCATGATCGGCTGCACCGAGCCGACGCCCTGCCCGATGTCCGCATGCTGGGCGATCAGCGTGATCTTGTCCGGACTGATCTCGACCCAGGGATTGAAGGTCACCGAGTTCGGCCCGAGACCGACGGCGAGTGGATTGCCATCGGCGCTCGGTGCGGCCGCTTCAGCGCGACCATAGGCGCCGAAGGCGATGCCGCCGGCGACGGCGGCGGAGCCGAAAACGAAGGCGCGACGGGAAAGGCTCTGCATGTGGCCCATCTCACTTCTCCGCCATCTTCCTGGACGCCGCCGCATGGATCGCCGCGCGGATGCGCGGATAGGTTCCGCAGCGGCAGAGATTGCCGGACATCACCTGGTTGATCTGCTCGTCGGTCGGCTTGGAGATCCGTGCAAGAAGCGAGATGGCCTGCATGATCTGTCCGGCCTGGCAGTAGCCGCATTGCGGCACCTGATGCTCGATCCAGGCCTGGATCACCGGGTGCTGGTCCTTGTTGTCGAGGCCTTCGAGCGTGACGACCGATTTGCCCGCGACCTCGCCGATATGCGACTGGCATGACCGCACCGCCTTGCCGTCGATATGAACGGTGCAGGCGCCGCATTGCGCGACCCCGCAGCCGTATTTGGCACTGGTGATATCGAGCTCGTCGCGCAGCACCCAAAGCAAGGGCATCTCGGGGACGACGTCGACCTGGCGCTTGATCCCGTTCACCGTGAGCTCGATCATGTCGGTATATCCCCTAGCGGACCTCGTCGGCACAACAGCACTGCCTGATGCACACCGAGCCGTATTCCCGATTCCTGCGGAATCATGCGCAATCCCTGCGGATTGCCGGATCGGCTTTCACCTCGGCTTGGCCGCAGCACAATTCGCGATACTGCCCGGGCGTAAGACTGGCGGCCTTGCGGAACACGCGCGTGAAATTGGCCTGGGAGCCGAAGCCGAATTCCAGGGCGATTTCGACCAGGGACAAGCGGTCGCGCGCGAGTTCGTGCCGCGCAGCCTGGACGCGGCGATCGGTCACGTAACGGTGCGGCGACAATCCGGTCGCCTCGCGAAACAACCGGGAGAAATGATACGGGCTGAGGCAAGCCTGGGCCGCCAGATCCTCGAGCCTGATATCGCCGGCAAGAGAAGCCCCGATGTAGTCCAGCACGCGCTGGAGACGCCTGGGATCGAGCGACGGCGACTTGTCAGGTGCGCGCCAGCGGTCGATCGTATAATTCCCGAGAAGATGAGCCGCGAGCGCAACCTGGATTCCCTCCACGAACAGCGCGTCGGTCGGCTGGCGCGGGCGATGGAGCAGGTCGCGAAGCGGCGAGCAGATGTGGAAGAGGATCTGGTCCGCCAGACCGTGCGCGTAGGCGATCTCGACTTTCGCCGGATCGATATCGAAGTCCGCAAGCGCGCTCTGATCCAGCAGCTCCGGCGGCAGATAGAGATGAAGACATTCCATCCGGTCCGAAAGCTCGAGATGACTCTCCTGCGTCCCCACCGGCACGAGGTAGCTCATGCCCGGCCGGGCGAGGCTCTTCTGGACTTCGCCATTGCCGGCGCGGCACACCATCCCGCCGCCTGACAGCAGCATGACGAGCTCGGTGCAGATGGGGACAGGCGTTGCCTGGCGCCCCGCCTCGAACTTGCGATGCTCGATGCTCAGTCCCGGCCAGTCGCTGGCCTCCGCGAGCTTCTCGCTGTTCTGATATTTCTGATCTCCATGCGTCACGAGCGCCATCATGACCTCCGCTTCGTTGCGGCGAATCCCGGCTCCGTATCGCGAGCGAGCGATCATTCCATCCGGTGGTGAGTTGCGGCCCCGGCCGCCGCCACGCCGATCTATGAATTTCTCACAAGCGGCGATAGCGAAGTCCAGAGGCGGCGCGGTTAAAAGAGGTAAAAGGCAGACAAAGCAAAGGCTTGGAACGCGGCGCGATCGGGCTTGGAAAGCCGATCGCGCTGCGGATGAGCAAGATGCGTCGGTCATCGCGCAGGAATCGGAAATACCGCAGTGCTCGCGAACGCTATGAAGCGCTCATCAACGGCAATGCTGCCGTATCGAGAATGGAGCCTGGTATGAAGACGCTTGTCTCCGCGCTTGCCGCAATGTCGATCGCAACGGCCTTCCCCGCGGTCGCGGCCGACAGGGCCGTTTCCATCGTCCTTGTCCATGGCGCCTTCGTCGACGGCTCGGGCTGGAAGGACACCTACGACATCCTCTCAAAGGCGGGCTATGAGGTGCTGGTCGTCCAGCAGCCGACGATCACGCTGCGAGACGATGTCGCGGAGACCGAACGCGTGATCGCCAAGGCGCGGCATCCGGTCATTCTGGTCGGGCACTCCTATGGCGGAATGGTCATTACGGAAGCCGGCGACAATCCGAAGGTTCGCAGCCTCGTCTATCTCGCGGCATTTGCTCCCGACGTCGGGGAGTCGGTCAGCACGCTGGCGGAAGCGCCGGCACCGGCCGGCGAGCACAAGGCTCCGCTGGTCGCCGAAGGCAATTATCTCCTCGTCGACCGCGACAAATTCCCCACCTCCTTCGCGGCCGATGTCGACCCGGCCACGACCCGTTTCATGAATGCGGCGCAGCTGCCCTGGGGATTGCAGGCGGTGCAGACCAAGGTCGATCGCGTCGCCTGGAAGACGAAGCCGACCCATTACATGGTGACGAGCGAGGATCACATGATCCCCCCGACCGCACAGCGCACCATGGCCAAGCGTTCGGGCGCGAAGGTGACGGAGATGAAAAGCAGCCACGCGGTGATGCTGTCGCATCCGCGCGAGGTCGCCGCGTTCATCAGAAGCGCAGACACATCCGCAGCCGACTGAGATCGGTCGCGCCGCACGGATGATCTCGGCGGTCACAGACGAAGGACTCGCAATATGGCCCTCAAGGATATTCTGCCGGGAAAACTGGGTTTCGGTGCGGCGCCGCTCGGCAACATGTTCCGCGACATCCCGGAGCAGGAAGCGCTCGCGACGGTGAATGCGGCCTGGGACGACGGCATCCGCTATTTCGACACCGCGCCGTTCTATGGCGCAGGTCTGGCCGAGATCCGCATGGGCGCCGCGCTCGCCGGCCGGCCGCGCAGCGACTATGTCGTGAGCACCAAGGTCGGACGCCTGATCCTGGACGAGATCGAGGATGTCGGCGCCCGCGACCTCGGCGAGAAGGGCGGCGTCTTCCAATACGGGCGCCCGAACAGGATCGTGAACGACTATTCCCGGGACGGGACGTTGCGCTCGATCGAGGACAGCCTGAAGCGGCTCGGCACCTCCCACATCGACATCGCCTTCGTGCACGACGTCGCGCAGGACTTTTACGGCGACGAATGGCTTTCGGTGTTCGAAAGCGCGCGCAAGGGTGCATTCAAAGCGCTCGACCGGCTGCGCGACGAGGGCGTGATCAAGGCATGGGGCCTCGGCGTCAACCGGGTCGAGCCGATCGAGCTGCTGCTCGCGCTCGAAGAGCCGCGCCCCGATGCCTTCCTGCTCGCGGGCCGCTACACGCTGCTCGACCATGCGCGTGCGCTCCAGCGGGTGATGCCGATGGTGGCGGAACACGAGCTCGCGATCGTCGTCGGCGGCCCCTACAGTTCGGGTGCGCTCGTCGGCGGTCCGAATTTCGAATATGCGCCGGCGCCGGCCGAAATCCTCAACAAGGTGGCGCGCATCAAGGCGATCGCCGATCGCTACGGCATCAGCATGAAGGCGGCAGGCCTGCAGTTCGCGCTGGCAAACCCGGTCGTCGCCGCCGTGATCCCCGGGGCGAGCCGGCCCGGCCGCATCGCCGAGGACCGCGCGGCCCTTGACCAATCAATACCCGGCGATTTCTGGCGCGAACTTCGATCGGCCGGTCTCGTCAATCCGGCGGCTCCGCTTCCGGACGCCGGCTGACCGGCACATGACATCACCCACAGACCGAGGAGACGAGAATGACCGACGAAACCTGCAACGTTGCCGAAATCGAGCGCCGCAACCTGCTTCGCACGGCAGGCGCCGCGATGATCACCGGTCTTGCGGTCGGCAGCATGCCGTCAGCCGCGTCCGCGGCGCCGGACGGCATGTCGTCAGCCGAGCGCAACGAGGCGCCGCTCGGTGCGCGGCTGCAGGGCGTCCAGCATTTCGGGCTGACGGTGCAGAACATGGAGCGGGCCTATCAGTTCTACACGGAGGTGCTGGGTGGCACCGAGGTCTTCCGTCACGGCGACTTCCAGGGCGACGGGGTGCAGAACACGCTGCTGGCCGACCAGGAGATCGAGGCGAACGTGCGCGGGGTCAATCCGCGGACCATCGGCGTTCCCGATCTCAGAAGCGGAGCGCAGCGGCTCGATGTCCGCTTCATCCAGTTCGACAACATGGTGCTCGAACTGTTGCAATATCGCGAGGCCGACCAGCCCATGGGCAGCACGAAGAGCTTTGCCGAGCCGTTGGAGCACATGAGCCCGGCTTTCCCGCGCATGATGCACATCTGCTTCTACGTTCGCGACGACGTCGACTTCAACAAGTTCATCGCCGACCTCGAAGCCGAATCCGCGCGCCGCGGCATGACGCAGGTGAGAGCGAACCGTACCATCCGCGTCATGACGGAGGCGGATCGCAAGGCCGCTCCCCGCAGCGCCAACACCAACCGGGTGACCGCGGAACCCTCGAACGGCTGGGAGCTGATCTATTGCAAGGGGCCCGAGGGCGAGCAGCTCGAATTCGTCAAAGCGCTCGGCCCGGTCAAGCAGCGCTTCAGCGAGGCGCTGGCAAAGCGCCAGCAGACAATCGTGCGCTGACCATCAATCGTCGGGCGACCGGCTTCCGCTGGTCGCCCGCCGAGGCGCCGATGATCTCAACGTGAAGGACTGCATCATGCAAAAGCTCGTCTGCAATTCGCTTGGCGCCCTGCTCTTCGCTGCCTCGATGGCCATGACGACGGCATCGGTCGTCGCCCAGGAAGCCCCGCGCGTGCGCTATCAGGAGATTCCGGAAGGCGCCTATTCGGTGGTGGCCCAGGTGCGCGCCAAGGCCGGGAAGGAAGACGCGTTGCGTGCGGCCACGCTTCCGCTGATCGACCTGGTTCGCGGCGATCCCAAGAACCTGGTCTATTTTCTCCAGGAAGACCGCGCCAAACCGGGCCATTTCATCTTCTACGAGGTGTTCGCCAGCCAGGCCGATTTCGACGCACACAATGCCATGCCTTATGTGCAGGCATGGTTCGCCAAGCTTCCGGAACTTGCCGATGGCGGCGTCGAGGTCCTGCGCATGGCGGTTCTCGGCGTGCCCAAGAAATAGCCGGCCCGTGCGAGCGGTTTTGTCGCAGCCATTCTGCCGACAAATGCCGGCAGCAATCGTGCGAATTCAGAACCCTTCACTTCAACAGCTTTGCAGCGCATGATAATTGCAGGCGATCTTTTCGATCGAATGGCAATGGTCAATGCGGGCTGCCACGGAGACACAACAACGGGGCACACGCCGACGGGAACTCACATACTGCTTCGGCCCTTTTCGACTGGTTCCCCGCCGCCAGTTGCTCCTTCTCGAGGGGCGCCCCGTCAAGCTGGGCGGACGCGCATTCGAGCTCCTGCAGGTGCTGGTGCAGCGCTGCGGCGATCTGGTCAGCAAGAATGAGCTGATGGCTGCGGCCTGGCCGGGCACCTTCCTCCACGACAGCAATCTCAAGGTCAACATGTGGAGCCTGCGGCGCTCGCTGGGGGATACCCAGATCGAACCCGTCTACATCGCGACCGTGGCGCGCCGCGGGTACAAGTTCATCGCGGACGTGCAAATCAGCATCGGCGAGGTCGAGGACCACCTTCCGCACCCCGATCCGCTTTCCCTGTCCAATCCGCCATTGTTGCGCGGCATCGTTGGTCGCGAAGCGGACATCGTCGAAATCGCTGATCTGTTGGCCGACAACAGGCACGTGACCTTGGCTGGCACGGGAGGGATCGGCAAGACGACGGTTGCGGTGGCCGTCGCCCAGGCGTTTGCACCACGGTGCCGCGACGGAGTCTGCTTCGTCGACCTCGCCACGATCTCCGATCCGACGCTGTTCGGCGCGGCGCTGCTGACGGCGCTGGGCGTCAGAGGCAACACGGACAACGATCTGGCTGCGGCTCTCGATTATTTGAGGCCGCGGCAGATGCTGCTCATCCTGGACAATTGCGAGCATGTGCTGCCGGCCGCCACGATCTTTGCCGGCAAGTTCATGACGGATACATCGCCGTCCAGGCTGCTTGCGACGAGCCGCGAGCCGCTCGGCACCGCCACCGAGCATATCGTGCGGCTTGGTTCGCTGGCCTCACCGAAATCCGGCCTCGCCCTGACCGTCGATCAGGCCGTCAGGTTTCCAGCGGTGCAGCTGTTCGTCCGTCGCGCCGCCGAATGGTCGGACTACCAGTTCGCCGGTGACGATTGCGAGGACGTCGCCTCGATCTGTCACGCGCTCGACGGCCTTCCGCTGGCGATCGAACTGGCGGCGGCCCAGATCGGCAAGTTCACCCCTCGCGAATTGGTGGCGCTGCTCGATCGGAAATTGGGTTTTCGGGCCCCCGACACCGAGAGCGCGCCGCCGCGCCATGAAACCCTGATGGCGACAATCGACTGGAGCTTCCGTCTGCTGCCGCAGAACGAAGCGAGACTATTCTGCCTGCTGTCGGTGTTCACTGAGGCCTTTGACGCCGAGGATGCGGTTTTCGTCGCGGAGGCCGCGGGGATTGCCCCGGTCGACGTCGTCACCGGGCTCGGCAGTCTCGTCGCCAAATCGCTGTTGAGTGCGCAGGCACGCGGCGCAAGCCTGCGCTATCGGCTGCTCGACAGCACGCGGCGGTATGCCGCCGAGCGGCGCTTGGCCGATCCGGCCTGCGGCCAGGCACTGCGCCGCCATGCAGAATGCGTCCTCGCGCTGTTCGAGCAGTCCGAGGAAGAGTGGAACTGGCGCGAGCCGACCGATTGGACCCAGCGCTACCTCGGTCGCATTGCCGATCTGAGAGCAGCGCTTTCTTGGGCATTCGGAGAGGCAGGCGATGCCCACCTGGGAATCAGGCTCACGGTCGCGGCGATCACCTTGTGGTCGGAAACCTCCATCCTGTCGGAAGCGCAGGCACGGTTGAACGATGCGCTCGCTTTGGCCAAGACGGTCGCGTGCGATGATCTGTCGAAGGCAAAGCTCGCCTGCGCCCTTGGATGGAGCCTGTTCTACGCCCGCAACATGTCGAATGAGAACGAGCTTGCCTGGCTCGATGCGATCGCCTTTGCACGGCGGGCCGGCAGCATCGACTATCAGCAGCGTGCGCTGGTGGGCTTTGCCTTTTACCTGTTGCAGATCGGCCAGCTCCCGCGCGCCATAACCTATCTCGAGGAGGCCACCGCGCTGGCCGACCGGGAACGTGATCTGACGGCAACGTCCGAAGCCGACCGGGCACTGGCCTGGGCCCGCGCGTTTGCCGGCCAATTGAGCAAGAGCCGTCCTGTTCTGGATCGTCTTGCGGCAACCTATTCCCTGGCAGAGGGCCGTTCGCGCAAGAACGCGAACGAGGTCTACCGGTTCATCACCGTCCGCTTCAACCTGCCCTTCGTGGCCTGGATGCAAGGACAAGCCGACTACGCGGCGAGGCTGGCCCAAGACGCCGTCGATGCCGCGGACCGCAGTGGTCATTGGGTGTCGCAATCGAACGCACTTGGGCTCGCCGCGCTTCCTGTGGCGTTCGAAACCGGCAATCTGGACGCGCTCGAGAGCTACACGATGCGGCTGCGTCGCAACCTGGAACGCGAGCGCATCTCGCGCTGGGTTCCGGTGGAGCGCTATTTCTCCGCCTGCCTTCGCGACTTGCGTGGCGATCCGCACGCTGTGGAGCATATTCGAGCCGCGATCGAAGAGTTGATCGAATCTCGCTTCCTGATGCGGATCGGCAGCTATCTCGCGGTCCTCGCCCGCGCCTATTTGCGGCAAGGGCGGATCGCGGAGGCGCGCGAGGCCATCACGCGGGCGATCGGCCATCAGGAACGTCAGGGTGAGCGCTGGTGCCGGTCAGAACTTCAGCGGGTCGACGCAGCGGTCCTTCTCCATTCCGGCGAGCCGCTACGCGCTGAAAAACGGCTGCAACAGGCACTCGCCGAAGCACGCGCCATCGGAGCGGCGACATTCGAATTGCGCATCGCCACCGATCTCGCCGCACACTGGATCGGGACCGGCCGCAGGGTCAAGGCTGTCCGACTGCTGGCCCCGATCTATGAAGGCTTCGCCGAGGGCTTCGAGACGCCGGATCTGGTTGCGGCCTCGCGCCTGCTGGAGCGCGTGCCGCCGAGGGCGAGCGGCTGCGGCCATCATCGCCAGCCGAACCCAGTGCACGCCCGCGATGCATAGCTGGCCTACCGCCGCACCTGCCGCGCGCGCTTTACGCCTCGAGTAATTCCTGATCCTCTCTCCCCAACCAGCCGGATCAACCGGCCTCGCCAGGGAGAGAGACGCCATGAAGCTCGGGACCGCGATCTCGGAAATCATGCGGCGCGAGGGGATCGAGATCCTCTGCGGCTATCCGGTCAACCATCTGATCGAGCATGCGGCAAAGGCCGATATCCGGCCCGTGATGGTGCGGCAGGAGCGCGTCGGCATCCACATGGCGGATGCGATCTCGCGGGTCACGTCGGGGCGCAGCATCGGCGCGTTCTGCATGCAGCACGGGCCGGGTGCGGAGAATGCGATGGGCGGCGTCGCGCAATGCTTCGGCGAATCCGTGCCGGTGCTGGTGCTGCCGATGGGCTATCAGCGCAGGCTGTCGCATATCGAGCCGAACTTCAATTCCAGCGAGGCGATGAAGCCGTTCGCGAAATCGTCCGAGCCGATCATCCTGGCGGCTGAGGTCGCCAACATCTTCCGCCGCGCCTTCACCAAGCTGAAGAACGGCCGCGGCGGGCCTGTGATCGTCGAGATCCCCTCGGACATGTGGAACGAGGAGGTGCCGGAGCCGCTCGACTACACGCCGGTGCTGCGCACCCGCTACGGCGCCGATCCCGTTCACGTGAAGGAAGCCGCCGGCCTGCTCGTCAATGCGAAGCGGCCGGTGATCTATGCCGGCCAGGGCGTGCATTACGCGCAGGCCTGGCCGCAGCTGAAGCGGCTCGCCGAACGGCTGGCGATCCCCGTCACCACCAGCTTGGGCGGCAAATCCTCGTTCCCGGAGACGCATCCGCTCTCGCTCGGCAGCGGCGGCCTTGCGGTGCCGCGCGCGGTGCCGAAATTCCTCGGCGAAGCCGACGTCATCTTCGGCATCGGCTGCTCGTTCACGGAAACGAATTTCGGCATCGCGATGCCGAAGGGCAAGACCATTATCCATTCCACGCTCGATCCCAACCATCTCAACAAGGATGTGGAGGCTCGAATCGGCCTCGTCGGCGACGCCGGCCTGGTGCTCGACGCACTGCTGGAGGAGATCGGCAAGACCGTCACGTCGGATCGCGACGCCTCGGCCGTCGCGGCCGAGATCGCGGCCTCGCACCAGGAGTGGCTGGCGAAATGGATGCCGAAGCTCACCAGCAACGACGCCCCCTTGAGCCCCTATCGCGTGCTGTGGGATTTGCAGCATACCGTCGACGTCGACAACACCATCATCACGCACGATGCCGGCAGCCCGCGCGACCAGCTTTCGCCGTTCTGGAAATCGACAAAGCCCCTCACCTATCTCGGCTGGGGCAAGACGACGCAACTTGGCTACGGCCTTGGGCTGGCGATGGGCGCCAAGCTTGCCAAGCCCGACAAGCTCTGCATCAACGTCTGGGGCGATGCCGCCATTGGTTTCACCGGCATGGATTTCGAGACCGCGGTGCGCGAGCGCATCCCGATCATGTCGATCCTGCTCAACAATTTCTCGATGGCGATCGAGTTGAAGGTGATGCCGGTCTCGACCGAAAAATATCGCTCGACCGACATTTCCGGCGATTACGCCGCGATGGCGCGCGCCTTCGGCGGTTATGGCGAGCGGGTGACGCGGCCGGAGGACATCGTCCCCGCGATCAGGCGCGGCATCCAGAAGACGCAGGAAGGCGTCCCGGTGCTGCTCGAGTTCATCACCAGCAAGGAGACGGACGTGTCCCGGCCGGGCACGTGAGGCGGGCGCCCGCGATGGAGTCCAACTGCTTGCGCCGCCGTCCACCTCTCCCCAGCGGGCAGGGCAATCGCATATGGAGCCGATCTCGCCTGTGGCCATCCTTCGAGACGCCCGCCGTTGGCGGGCCCTCAGGATGAGGATGCGGGTGCGTGGCACGAGTTTCAACAGGCACCAATGCTACTTAGCCTCATCCTGAGGAGCTTGCGTAGCAAGCGTCTCGAAGGACGAGGCGTGCGCTCAGGTCCCCGCAAAGCGCCATATGCGATCGCCCTGCCCAGCGGGGAGAGGTCGGATTGCGCCGGGCGATGCGGAGCATCGTCCAGCGCAATCCGGGTGAGGGGCCGCAGCGCATCGTGAGACCGTAACCCCTCACCCGGATCGCATCTTCGATGCGATCCGACCTCTCCCTTCGGGAGAGGTGCAGCCCGGCGCTGGCTCCCGCCGCGAAAGATGTGATAATCCGGCCGGTGCCGCGCGTGTCGCGGCATCAAGCCGGATCAGGAATGTCCAACTCTCCGAACAATATCGCCGATGAACTCGCAGCCGAGAATGCGCGGCTGCGCAGCGAGCTGGCGATTGCGCGGGATCGCCAGAGCGCCAGCGCCGAGATCCTGCGCACCATCGCGGCCTCGCCCTCGGATGCCCGTCCGGTGTTCGAGGCGATTGCCTCGAGCTCCAAGCGCTTGCTGGGCGGCTTCTCCGCCACCGTGCTGCAGTTCATCGGCGACGAGTTGCACCTCGTGGCCTACACGCCGACCAGCCCGGAGGCGGACGAAGGGCTCAAGGCCTCCTTCCCGCGCAAGATCACGGAGTTTCCGACCTTCGCGCTGGTGCGCGGCGGCGAGACGATCCAGTTTCCCGACAGCGAGGCCGACGACGTCCCTGAGTTGAACCGGGACCTTGCACGGCTGCGCGGCTTCCGCAGCGTGCTGTTCATGCCGCTGATGAACCGGGGCACGCCGGTCGGCATGATCAGCGTCACGCGCACTGTAACAGGCGCGTTCGCGCCCGACCTCGTGCAGCTGCTCCAGACCTTTGCCGACCAGGCCGTGATCGCGATCGAGAATGCGCGCCTGTTCAACGAGACGAAAGCGGCGCTGGAGCGCCAGACCGCGACGGCCGACATCCTGAAGGTGATGGCCGCCTCGCCGTCCGACGTGCAGCCGGTGTTCGACGCTATCGCCGCCAACGCCAACCGGCTGATCGGCGGCTTCTCCACGGCGGTGCTGCGCTATGCCGACGGCGCCGCGCACCTTGCCGCGTTCACACCGACCGACCCGGCCGGCGATCGCGTGCTGCAGGCCTCGTTTCCGGTGCGGTTCGCCCAGTTTCCGCCTTACGGGCTCGTAGCCAATGGCACGGCGGCGCAATTACCCGACACCGAGCTCGAGCCGGCCGCGCGCGACATCGCGCGCGCCCGCGGCTATCGCAGCATGCTTTTCGCGCCCTTGATGAGCGAGGGCGAGGCCATCGGCATCATCATCGCGACGCGCCGTGCGACCGGTGCCTTCGCCGAGCATCACGTGCGCCTGCTGCAGACCTTCGCCGATCAGGCCGTGATCGCGATCAAGAATGTCAGCCTGTTCAACGAAGTCGCGAGCCGCACCGAGGAGCTCGCCAAGTCGCTCGACGAGCTACGCGCGGCGCAGGACCGGCTGGTCCAGACCGAGAAGCTGGCTTCGCTCGGCCAGCTCACCGCCGGCATCGCGCACGAGATCAAGAACCCGCTCAACTTCGTCAACAATTTTGCCTCGGTCTCCGCCGAATTGACCGACGAGCTGAACGAGGTGCTGGCACCGGTCAGCCTCGCAGCCGACATTCGCGCCGAGGTCGACGAGCTGACGGGGCTTCTCAAGGACAATCTCGGCAAGGTCGTGCAGCACGGACGGCGCGCCGATTCCATCGTCAAGAACATGCTGCTGCATTCGCGCGAAGGCGGCGGCGAGCATCGGATCAGCGACATCAACGCGGTGGTGGAAGAGAGCCTCACCCTCGCCTATCACGGCGCCCGCGCCGAGCAGCCGCAATTCGACGTGACGCTCGAACGCGACCTCGATCCGGCGGCCGGCTCGGCCGATGTGTTCCCGCAGGAGATCACGCGGGTGCTGCTGAACCTGATCGGAAACGGATTTCATGCGGTCGCCAAGCGCAAGGCGGAGAGCGAGGCGGCGGGTTACGAGCCGGTCGTGACCGCCGCGACCCGCGACCGCGGCGATCAGGTCGAGATCCGCATTCGCGACAACGGCACCGGCATCCCGGACGAGGTGAAGGAGAAGATGTTCAATCCGTTCTTCACCACCAAGCCGGCCGGTGAAGGCACCGGCCTCGGATTGTCGATGAGCCACGACATCGTGGTGAAGCAGCATGGCGGCACGATCGAGGTCGCGACCAAGCCCGGCGAGTTCAGCGAATTCACGATTCTGCTGCCGCGGAAGAGCAGCTTGCCGGATGGTGGGGGCTGAGCCCTACTCCGCCATCTCGACGGGTTGCTGCGCCGACGGCCCGGCCAGCGGCCGCTCCTCCATCGCGATCAGGCACAGCGCCGCGGTGGTCATCAGCGCGGTGGCGGCGCCGAACACGTAGCGGAAGGCGTGCCGCATATCGTCGGCGGGGATCGCAACGCTGCCCGCGGCGTGATGCTCGCCGGCGAGCGGAACGTCGACGCCGAGCGCGATAAGCAGGATCGCCGCGAAGGCGGCCACCGTGAACGAGGACATCAGCGAGCGGAAGAAGTTCATCGCCCCGGTGATGGTGCCGACCTGCGGGCGCGCGACCGAGTTCTGCAGCGAGACCACGCAGACCGGAAAGGTAGTGCCGAGCCCGAGTGCAAACGCCGCCATCAGCGTCAACAGGCCCCACAGCGGCAAGGTGGTCAGCGTGAGGCCGAGGCCGCACAGCGCAGCCCAGGAGGTGCCGACGATGGCGACGCGCTTGTAGTGTTTCGCACGGGCCATGGTGCGGCCGGCGACGGCCGCGCCGATGGTCGAGACCGCCGCAAGCGGGATCAGGGCAAGACCCGCCTCGCTTGCGCTCAAATGGTAGACCGACTCGTAATAGAGCGGCAGCTGCACCGTGAGGCCGGTGATCGCCCCGAGCCCGCAGCCGCCGGCGGTCAGCGCGAAAGGCGCCACCGATCCGGTCAACAGCTTCAGCGGCAGGAACGGCTCGTCGGCGCGGCGCGCGTGCCACACGAAGCTGACCGCGAGCGCGACGGCGCCGCCCACCAGCGCCAGCACGGTCGGCGACAGCCAGGCATAGCGCGTGCCGCCCCAGGTCAGCACCAGCATGAAGACGACGGCCGAGGCCATCAGCAGCACGCCGCCGAGCCAGTCGACCTTGCGCTTGCGGTGGAACACGGGGATCTTCTTCATCTTCGGCAGCAGCATCACGATGGCCGCAGCCGCGAGCGGCAGGTTGATCCAGAAGATCATCGACCAGTGCAGATGCTCGGCGAACACGCCGCCGATGACGGGGCCCAAAATGCCGCCGACCATCCAGACGCTGGAGAAATAGGCCTGGTACTGGCCGCGCTCGCGCGGGCTCACCACGTCGGAGATCACGGTCTGCACCACCGGCATGATGCCGCCGCCGCCGAGCCCCTGAAGGCCGCGCGCCAGGATCAGCATCGGCATGTTCGGCGCGATCGCGCACAGCACCGAGCCCGCCACGAACAGGCTGAGCGAGATGATGATCATGGCGCGGCGGCCGTAGATGTCGCTGAGCGTGCCGAACACCGGCGCGACCGCGGTCGAGGCGAGCAGATAGGCGGTGATGACCCAGGAGAGATTGGAGACGTCCTGGAACTGGCGCCCGATGGTCGGCAGCGCGGTCGCAACGATGGTCTGATCGAGCGCCGCCAGGAACATCGTCAGCATCAGGCTGATGACGATGGTGCGGACCTCGTCCTGCGACAGCGGCGCCGGCGGCGTGATGGACGGGGCGTCGTCGACGCTGATGACCTCGCTCGGCAGCCGGGACAGCTCCTCGGCGATGTCGTCGGGCAAAGTCTGGAGGTCGGCAGAAGCGCCCTGCCGGTCGAACTTGTTCATTTCGCTCGGACGTCATGTGGCGGCGCAACGCCGCGAAGGATTTGTTCTATGCAGCCCAATCTAGACAGCAAAGTCCTTCCCAGGCAGGCACCGCCGCGCATGGGTGCATCCCGCCCCCGGGCCATCCCGAACAATTGATCAGTCGAATGAACGAAATATCCGCGACGCTGCCCCCTCTCTCCATCGTCATGGCCGCGCTTGTCCCGGCCATCCACGATCTTTCGCGCGGCACGGAGAACGTGGATGCCCGGGACAAGCCCGGGCATGACGAGTTTTCGCTCGAGAAGACTGATCCTGCCCTGGAAGGCGGCTCAGTCCTTCGGACGTCGCTTCAGGCGAGCCCGTCTCGGCAGCACGGCCGGCCATTGCACGATGTGGTCCTCGAGCTCCTGGTCCGGGATCTCCTCCTCGCTGCCTTCAACCCGGCCGCGCACGGAGACGCCGGCTTCATGCACGGTGTTGGGATCGCCTGACACCAGCGGATGCCACCAATAGAGGTCCCGCCCCTCGGCGACGAGCTTGTAGCCGCAGCTCGGCGGCAGCCAGTTCAGGGTGCGGACATTGGCCGGCGTCAGGCGGACGCAATCCGGAACCTTGTCGGACCGATTCGGATAGTCCTTGCAGGTGCAGCTCGCACCATCGAGCAGCTTGCAGCCGACATGGGTGAAATAGATCTGCCCGGTGTCCTCGTCCTCGAGCTTGTTCAGGCAGCAGCGGCCACAGCCGTCGCACAGGCTTTCCCATTCGCCCGCCGACATCTCTTCCAACGTCTTGGTTTTCCAGAAGAATCCTTCCTGGCCTGAAGGTCGTTTGGGAGCTGCGGTCATGCGCCTCAACAAAGGTTCGAAAAAGTGACGGCCACGCCTTCTAGGGCGTGCGGCCGCGATGGTGCAAGCAAGGCGCCTTTGAGGCCCGTAATGAACCGGGGTCAATTAGGCCTGTTGTTCAAAATCGCGAGCGTGACCATTGGTTTATGGGCCCCGCTCAGCTAGAAGGAACAGCAAGTCCCTCGGATGCTGGCCGGGCGCCTTGGGTTTGCCGCAACATTCCCCCAAGACGTCTCGACGCCGCCCCGGCCGGGTGCTTGAACGCTGTTGAAGCGAGCCTCAAAGGTTCCAGGTGCGCCAGATCATACCATCGCATTGGAAGCAGAGGATCCGGAATTTCTTCCTGGATCTCGATGCACGCATCGACTCCTCGCTGTTCTCCTCGGCCAAGGGCATCCGCGAGCTCTACGAGCGCTACTCGACCTTTATGGACCGGTTCTATGTCGGACGCTGGAAGCGCTGGGTATTCATCGAGCCGCTGTCGGAGGCCGCGACGCTGGGCCTCGGCGGCCTGGTCGTGATGCTCGCCCTCGCCATCCCCGCCTTCCGCGAGACCGCGGACGAGGACTGGCTGAAGAAGTCCGATCTGGCGGTGACCTTCCTCGACCGCTACGGCAATCCGATCGGCAGCCGCGGCATCAAGCACAACGACTCGATCCCGCTGGAAGACTTTCCCGACGTCCTGATCAAGGCGACGCTGGCGACCGAGGACCGCCGCTTCTACGAGCATTTCGGCATCGACATCGCCGGCACCGCCCGCGCGCTCGTCACCAACGCGCAGGCCGGCGGCGTCCGCCAGGGCGGCTCCTCGATCACCCAGCAGCTCGCCAAGAACCTGTTCCTGAGCAACGAGCGCACCATCGAGCGCAAGGTCAACGAGGCCTTCCTCGCGATCTGGCTGGAATGGCGTCTGACCAAGAACGAGATCCTCAAGCTGTATCTCGACCGCGCCTATATGGGCGGCGGCACCTTCGGCGTCGACGGCGCGGCGCATTTCTACTTCAACAAGTCGGCACGCGACGTGACCTTGGCGGAAGCCGCGATGCTCGCCGGCCTGTTCAAGGCCCCGACCAAGTACGCACCCCACATCAACCTGCCCGCCGCCCGCGCCCGCGCCAACGTCGTGCTCGACAATCTCGTCGATGCCGGCTTCATGACCGAGGGCCAGGTGTTCGGCGCCCGCCGCAATCCGGCTTTCGCGGTCGACCGCCGCGACGAGGCCTCGCCGAACTATTATCTCGACTACGCCTTCGACGAGATGCGCAAGCTGGTCGACACCTTCCCGAAGTCCTACAGCGAGCGCGTCTTCGTGGTGCGCCTCGCCATCGACACCAACGTGCAGAAGGCGGCGGAAGACGCGGTCGAGAACCAGCTGCGCCAGTTCGGCCGCGACTATCACGCGACCCAGGCCGCGACCGTCGTCGCCGATCTCGACGGCGGCATCCGCGCCATGGTCGGCGGCCGCGACTACGGCGCCAGCCAGTTCAACCGCGCCACCGACGCCTATCGCCAGCCCGGCTCCTCGTTCAAGCCCTACGTCTACACGACGGCGCTGCTGAACGGTTACACACCGAACTCGATCGTGGTCGACGGCCCGGTCTGCATCGGCAATTGGTGCCCGCAGAATTATGGCCATTCCTATTCCGGCTCGGTGACGCTGACGCAGGCGATCACGCGCTCGATCAACGTCGTGCCGGTGAAGCTCTCGATCGCGATCGGCCAGAAGGAGCAGCCGAAGGCGCCGAACCCGGCCAAGATCGGCCGCGCCAAGATCGTCGAGGTCGCGCGCCGCTTCGGCCTCAAGGCGCCGCTGCCCGACACGCCGTCGCTGCCGATCGGCTCGGACGAAGTCACCGTGCTCGAGCACGCCGTGGCCTACGCAACCTTTCCCAACCGCGGCAAGGCGGTGACGCCGCATGCGGTGCTGGAAGTGCGCACCGGCACCGGCGATCTCGTCTGGCGCTGGGACCGCGACGGACCGAAGCCGCGGCAGGCGATCCCCGCGTCCGTCGCCGCCGACATGGCCGGCATGATGAGCCACGTCGTCAGCGAAGGCACCGCACGCCGCGCCGCGCTCGACGGCATTCCGACCGCGGGCAAGACCGGCACGACCAATGCCTATCGCGACGCCTGGTTCGTCGGCTACACCGGCAATTTCACCTGCGCGGTCTGGTACGGCAACGACGATTACTCGCCGACCAACCGCATGACCGGCGGCTCGCTGCCGGCGCAGACCTGGCACGACATCATGCTCGCGGCGCATCAGGGCGTCGAGGTCCGGGAGATCCCCGGCATCGGCATGGGCCAGAAGCTGCCGCCGCAGCATGTCAGCAACGCGCAGGCCAATGCGGCGCCGAAGATCCTGGAGACCAAGCCGGGTCCGCCGCCGGTGCTGACCAAGCGCGGCGCCGACATCCTGGTGCGGGTCGAGAAGCTGCTGGATGACGCCGCCCGGACGGCCAAGAAATCGGCGGATGCCGACAGCAAACCATCCGCGGCGACGAGTGCGCTCGCCTTCCCGCAGAACTACGCGGAAGAGAATGCCAACGCCTCGGCTCCGCGCAAGAACTGATCGAAACCCGTGCGTCTGATCCTGATCACATTGACGGCTCTTCTGCTCGCGACGGTGGTCGGCGTCGGCGCGACCTGGATGACGACGACGCGCGGCACCGAGATCGGCGCGCTGACCATCGGCGCCTGGACCGCGCGGCCGCGCACCGGCACCGCCGACGTCGATCCCTATTCGCGCGCCACCATCGTGCGCAACGGCGAGCTGCCGATCGGCACCGGCGACGGCGTCGCCTTCACCGCCACCACCGACGACAAGAAGAAGGCGCTCGACGGCCGCTGCGACGTGATCGTCTCCGGCGTGACGCCGCCGGCGCGGTTCTGGACGCTGACGCTCTACGACCGCAAGGGCCATCTCGTCGCCAATTCGCTGCAGCGCTACGGCTTCACCAGCCAGGAGATCGTGCGGTCCTCCGACGGCTCGTTCGAGATCCGCATCGCCTCGCGCTCGCGCGCCGGCAACTGGCTGCCGACCGGCGGCATCGAGCGCTACGCCCTGATGCTGCGCCTCTACGACACGCCGGTCGGCGTTGCCACGCGCACCCAGCGCGATGCGCCGATGCCGAGCATCAGCATGGTGGGCTGCTCATGATCCGCCTGCTGTTCACCATCGTTGCCGGCATCGTTCTGGGCCTCGTGGTCCATCTCGTCAGCGTGCTGGCGCTGCCGCGGATCGCGACGCAGGACGCCTATTCGCGGCTGACGCCGATGACGAAGGTGAACGGCGTCAGCCAGCTTCCCCTCGCCGATCCCAACACGTCGCCGATGCCGTTCATGGACCCGGCCTTTGCGCTGGCGATCTGCCGCTACGACCTCTCGGGCGGACCGATCAAGCTCACCGTGCCCGTGAGCCAGGCCTACACCTCGGTGTCGTTCTACACCCGTAACGAGATCGCCTATTACGCCATCAACGACCGCTCGGCGGGCCGCAAGGTGATCGAGCTCGATCTGATGACGGAAGCGCAGCACAACGAACTGCCCGAGGACGAAGAGGTCACCGCGGCCGACCGCCTGATCATCGATTCCCCGACCACCACCGGCCTGATCGTGATGAAGGCGCTCGCCCCCGAGCCCGGCCTGATGCCGCAGGCGCAGGCAACGCTGCAAGCCGCGACCTGCGCGCCGCAGACCGAGCCGCCGGCCAAGGCCGAGGCGCCGCGCGGCCGGCGTTGACGCACGGCCGGCTCGGCACCTTCAAAACAAAAAGCGCGAAAACAACCCCATGCACAGTAGCGGGGGCATTGAAATCATTGGGCTTCTTGATCGGCGACGACAACGCTTCCGGCCCGCAATGACGCTGCTTTGACACGTCGGGCAAAACACCGGCAGAATGGCATCGTCGCGAGGAAGGTCGCCCTCGATCAATGAATGATCTGGCCGAGGAAATCCCTTGCCCGCTCCGTGCTCGGCGCGCGGAAGAAGGTTTCGGGATCGGCTTCCTCGACGATGGCGCCGCGGTCCATGAAGACCACCCGGTCGGCGACTTCGCGGGCGAAGCCCATCTCGTGGGTCACGCAGACCATCGTCATCCCGTCCCGCGCGAGCTCGACCATGATGTCGAGCACCTCCTTGACCATCTCGGGGTCGAGCGCGGAGGTCGGCTCGTCGAACAGCATGATCTTCGGCTGCATGCAGAGGGCGCGCGCGATGGCGACACGCTGCTGCTGGCCGCCAGACAGCTGTCCCGGATATTTGTTCGCCTGTTCGAGGATGCGCACCTTGCGCAGGAAACCGAGCGCGCGCTCGTGCGCCTCGGCGCGCGACAGGCCGCGGACCTTGATCGGCGCCAGCATGCAATTCTCGGCGATCGAGAGATGCGGAAACAGGTTGAAGCTCTGGAACACCATGCCGACCTCGCGGCGGACGTTGTTGATGTCCCCCATCCGGTCCGTCAGCTCGACGCCGTCGACGACGATCCGGCCGGCGTCATGCTTCTCGATATGATTGATGCAGCGGATCAGCGTCGACTTGCCCGATCCCGACGGACCGCAAAGCACGATCTTCTCCCCTGCCCTCACGCTGAGATTGATGTCGTTCAGGGCCGTGAAGCGCCCGAACCGCTTCATCACTCCCTCCACGGCGACGATGGACTGCGGTCGGCTCGTCTCGTCCATGGCGGTCTGCTGAACCATTTTCGTCTCCCAGGGGACAGGATGTCTCGTCTGATTGCTTATCGACGCGCGCCGGCGATCGCATAGCGCTTGCGCAGGAGCGCGACGCCTTGCGAGGCTGCCGAGCTGATCGCGAGGTAGACCACGACGATCACGAGGTACATCTCGACGAGACGGCCGTTGAGCTGCGCAAGCTTCGAGGCTGCGCCGAGCAGGTCGGTGAGCGAGAGCACGTAGACCAGCGAGGTGTCCTGGAACAGGATGATGGTCTGGCTCAGGATGATCGGGCTCGCGACCCGGAGCACCTGCGGCAGGATCACGCTGCGATAGGTCTCGAAAGTGGACAAGGCGAGCGCCTGGCACGCCTCGAACTGCCCGCGGTTCACGGCGCGCAGGCCGACGCGGATGATCTCCGAATAGTAGGCCGCCTCGAACAGGCCGAAGGTGATGAAGGCCGTCCAGGTGGCGCCGATCGGAACGGGGCCGCCGCTTCCGCTGAGGTGACCGAGCACGATCGGCACCAGGAAGAAGAACCAGAACAGGACGAGGATCAGCGGGATCGAGCGGATCAGGGCGATGTAGCCGCGCACGATCCTTGCGATCACCGGCACCTCGAAGTGCTGCAACAGCGCAAAGCAGGTGCCGAGGACCATGCCGACCACGAAAGCGACCGCGGTGAGCGCCAAGGAAAACAGCAATCCGGACCAGAGATAGGGCCAGGCCTGCAGAACGATCGAGAAATCGAGGCTGTTCATTTCGCGATCTCCATCCCCGCGGGCAATGAGCCGGCCTGTTGAACCTCCTCGGCGAGATTCGGTGCGATATCGTCCTCCGTCCGCGTCGTGCCGGGGATGCGCACCGCCCTGTCGATCAGCGCCATGCCCTGATAGGCAATCAGCGCCAGCGCGAGGTAGATCAGCGTTGCAGCGCCGAACGCCGTGAAGGTCTGGAACGTCGCTTCGCTGATCTGGCGCGCCTGGGCCGTGAGCTCCATCAGCCCGATCGTGAGGGCGACCGAGGTGTTCTTGTAGATGCCCATCACCTCGCTGGTGAGACTTGGCACGATCAAACGCAGCGCCTGCGGCACGATGATGTGGCGATAGGTCAGATACCCGCCCAGCCCCAGCGCACTCGCCGCCTCGGCCTGTCCTCTCGGCAGGGCCTCGATCCCCGCACGGACCTGCTCGGCGATCCGGGCTGCGGTGTAGAGCCCGAGGCAAATGAGCGCCGGAAAGAACGATCCCCAGGGCGGCGGAATCTGCTTGATCGCATTTCCGAGCGTCGTGGGAAGTATCTCCGGCAGGACGAAGTACCAGAGGAACATCTGCACCAGGACGGGGATGTTGCGGAAGATCTCCACATAGAGCCGCGCAAGCGCCGCGACAGCTCGGTTCTGCACGGTGCGGCCGATGCCGACGACGATCCCGAGGGCAAAGGCGATCCACCAGCCGAAGAAGGCCAGTGCCAAGGTCCAGCCGAGGCCCGACAACAGCCAGTCGATATAGCGCTGGCCATCCGCCGTCTGTTCAAAAAGCACTGCGAACATGGCCAACCTCGAAGCTCCGGATGCGAGAGAGGATCAGCGTGCCAATGAATCCCGGTTGAAACCCCGGTCCTTGTCTCCGGCTAGTCGACCGCGTCGCTGGGATGGGCGATCCGCTGCTGCAGTTCGTCCGTCAGCGGAAATGCGAGATTCTCGCCCTTGGGCGGAATCGCGCGGGTAAACCACTTGGCGTAAGTCTTTTCGAACTGGCCCGAGGCCATCTGCTTCGACAGGACGTCGTCGACGAGCGCCTTGAAGCCGGTATCGCCCTTCGTGAACATTAGGCCATAATAGATCTTGGCGTAGCCCTCGGGGAGAAAGATCAGCGCATCCGGCTTCGCAGCGGCGGCCTTGAGGCCGGCGAGCAGGATATCGTCCTCCATGAAGGCGGCCGCACGGCCGGTATTCAGCATCAGGAAGGATTCGGCGTGGTCTTTCGCCTGGACGATGTTGAAGCCCAGCTGCTCCTTGGCGTTGACGCCCTGCGCAAAACCGACCGCGTTGGAGCCCTGGGTCACGACGATGGTCTTGCCCTTGAGATCGCCCGCCGTCTTCAGGCCACTATCCGCCTTGACCAGCCAGCGCGGCTGGCTGACGAAAGTGGCGACCGAGAACGAGACCTGCTCCTGCCGCTTCCTGTCGTTCGCCGTGCCGCCGCACTCGATGTCGATGGTGCCGCTTTGAATGAGCGGGATCCGGTTGGACGAGTTCACCGGCGTGTATTTGACAGCGAGATTGGGCAGGTTCAGCTCCGTCTTGACCCTCTCGACGATCGCCGCGCAGAGATCCAGCGAGAAGCCGATCGGCTTTTGATCGGGACCGAGATAGGAGAACGGAATGGAAGCCTCGCGGTGACCGATGGTGATGGCCCCGCTCGACTTGATCCTGGCGAGCGTCGGACTGTCGGCCGCGATCGACGGTGCAGCAAAGGCGGCGGCGGCCGCGAGGCCGGACAGAACGCCCCAGACACGCGCAAAACCAGTCATGTGCATCTCCCCTCCAATAAAAAACAGTCTAGGCGGCCCTGGATGACGGCTTCACGCCGCGCCGCTTGATGACGTCGATCAGGCGATCGATGTCGGCGAACGAGTTGAACATTCCGAACGACACGCGAATGCCGTCGCGCTCCGGCGATACGCGAATGCCGTTCTGCTCGAAATGGCCGAGCCATTCGGCGGCAGGAAGCGCGATAACGTAGATGTGCGGCGCGCGGTGCCGCCGCTCGCGGGGACCGACGAGGCGCACGTCCAGCGCATCGAGGCCGGCGATGAGATGATCGCCGAGATCGAGACAATGGTTCTGAATGTTCTGCACGCCCAGGGCTTCGATCATGTCGAGCGAGGCGCCGAGCGCGTGGATCGCCGGAAGATTGAAGTTGCCGAGCTCGAAGCGGCGCGCGCTCGCGGCGGGCTCGAGCCCGTCGGGCCGGGCGATCAGATCGGCCGGGACCTCCGCAAGGCTGGCGGCGGCGAGATAGGCGGGCTCGAGCTCGGTCCTGGACTTGTCCCAGACCAGCAGGCCAAGCCCCTGCGGCACGAGCAGGCCCTTGTGGCTGCCCGATCCGATGAAGGTCGCGCGCATTGCCCTGGCATCGATCGGCACGACGCCGATCGCCTGCATCACGTCGACGATGAAATAGAGCCCCTTCTCCGCGCAGAGCGCGCCGATGCTTTCGACGTCGAAACGATGGCCGGCATGGAAGGTCACCTGCGACATCGAGATCGCCCGGGTCTTCTCGCCGAGATGCGGACGAAGGCTGTCCGCGTCCACGACTTCCGTCATCGGCGCAAAATCGACCGTCACGCCCTTGCGTCTCAGATTGAGGAAGGCATAGGCGTTGTTGGGATGATCGCCATGGATCATCAGCACCCTGTCGCCGGCGCGCAGGGGCAGCGCGTTGGCGGCGATGTTCATGCTTTCCGAGGTGTTCTTGGTGAAGGCGATCTCATCGGCCGTCACTCCGAGAAACCGCGCCAGCCTCGCGCGGGTCTGCTCGACACGGTCAAGCCACACGTTTTTCGGGCCGGCGGTCTCAAGGCCCTCGCGGAGGAAGAGATCGATCGCCGCCTTGACCGGCCGCGCCAGCGGCGTCTGGAAACCGGAGTCGAGATAGGTGATGCGCTCGACGGCCGGAAATTCCTTCCGCACGGCATCGACGTCGTAATGGCGAGACATCCCATTCTCCCGATCAGCGCACCCGGCGGGGCCGTGGACGGCACTGCACAAATCCCAATCACCTGTCGGCAACGCCAACGATATGGGCAACCCACTCAAGCGGTCTAGATTTATTTTCATATTTCAATAGTATTCATTCCGAAAAATGATAATTATGCCAATTCGCGCCGAGGGAAGAAAGAAGAATGCCTGAGATCAACGCCGATGGACCGCTCGACCGGGCATTCGCCATCGTTGGCCATGTCGCTGGCCAGGTCAGAGCCGTTTCGGTCGCGGAGATCGCCAGCGCACTGGCCCTCCCGCTGCCGACCGCGCATCGTCTGATCGGCAATCTCGAGCAGCGCGGGCTTCTGCAGAAGGCGTTGGGGACAAAGCGCTACGTGGTCGGCAATCAACTGGTCACGCTGTCGGCCAAGGTCATCGGCGCGGCCTTCCGCACCGCGCGCCGGCACGCCGTGCTGCGCGCCGTGGCGGCCGAGATCGGCGAGCAATGCGAGATCGGCGTCGTGCGGGACAACGTCGTTGCCTATGTCGACAGTGTCCGCGTGTCGCAGCCGCAGGGGCTGCAGTTCAATCCGGGCGAAGCGGCGCCGCTCCACTGCACCTCGACCGGCAAGATCTATATGAGCCGGCTTCCGGAGCGGGCGCGTGAGAAGCTGTGCCGCGCACTTGCGCTCACCAAGTACACGCAGACCACCATCGTCGATGTCGAAAACCTGATGAAGGTTCTCGACGAGACCCGCAAGCGCGGCTGGGCCAAGACCAATGAAGAATATGTGCGAGGGGTGGTCGGCTGCGCCGTGCCCATCCTGTCTCCGGACCGCGAACTGATCGCCTGCCTCGGCGTCTCCGTTCCCGTGGCCCGCGTGAGCTTCGCCGAGCTGGACCGTTTCATCGCGCCGCTTCAGAAAGCCGCCGCGCTGCTCTCGGAGACCATCCTCCAGGTTGACGAGGACGATGCGGACGATGGATCAGATCGTCTCTAGCTCCGCATCGCCCGCCGCGCACAGCAGCGCCAGTAGATTCAGCGTGATGCCGGGACGCAAGCCGACGCATCGTTTCGGCGCCAATACAGCAGCGTTCAGCTTTGATACGTCGGGCAAAGCACCGGCACCGGTCGAACTCTTACGCTGCAGCCGTCGGTGAGTTCTTCAGCCCGAGGGCCTCGCCCGCCGACCCCGTCAACCCCGTTGCCTCGATGCACAGCCTGACGGCCTCGCCGATGCTCGTCGCAACGAGGTCGGCTTTGGCGCTCTCCCGCAGCAATTCCAGCGCAGCCGCGTCAATGTCTTTGACCCAGCAGCCCAGAATGATGGTTGCCTTCGGCAATTTTCGCCTCAGACGCCGGACGGAATACCGCATGTGTGCCGCACTGCGGGCATCGAGATAGACCAGGCAGATCATCGCGACTCCCGTCGTGTCGAGGCGGAAGACATTCGTCGTGGAAAGCGATTCCGGCCCTTCGACTCGTGCCGCGAGGCCATGCTCCGTCGACAGCTGGGCCAGCATGATCGCGGCCGCCTCATCGATCAGGCTGCGCCCGGCCACGCAAAGGACGGGATGCTCACCCTGCCAATCCAGCGGGAGGGTTTCCCTGCGGAGATAAGGCAAGCGTTCATTGACCGCATTTTCTGCAACGGCTTCCACCGCCGACCATGCTTCGGCGTCGCTGGTTGAATTGCTCTTCGCCAGCGGCCGGTCGTCCTGATCGGAAAGGTCGCTGGTAAACTCGCTGACGGCGTCCCGGATCTTGGTAAGACGCTCCTGGTCAAGTGCATCGCGTTCGGCGTCGGCTTGCGCCAGCTGCAAACCCTTCAGGGCGACCTCGTCATAGTACGATGCCAGCGAACGCTCTTTCAGAAACTCTTCGGCTTTTTCGGCCGCTTCCGTCGGGTCCCCCGCCAGCATCCGTTGATAGAATATTTCCGGAGGAGAAAGCGCTGGCCGGTCGCCGAACATGACGTCGAGAAATTCCAGTCGCTCCACGTGCCGTCCGAGCACCACGAGGCAAACCGTCAAGGGAGTGGCGAGGACGAGCCCGATCGGGCCCCAAAGCGCCGTCCAGAACGTAGCCGATGCGACTACGGCAATGGGCGAAAGCCCCGTGCTGTGACCGTAAACCATCGGCTCGATGACATGGCCCACCAACGGTTCCACAACAAGAAATAGGGCGAGAGTCCAAAGCAGCATCGACCAGCCGGGATCGACGGCGACCGCCAGCGCCAACGGGAATGCGGCCGCGATAACGGCGCCGACATAGGGGACGAAGCGAAGCGCAGCCGCGAGGATACCCCAGAGAATCGCGCTTGGAATTCCGATGAACCACAGGCCGGTGCCGATCACCACGCCGAAACCGCCATTCAGGACGAGCTGGGTCAGAAACAGCCTGCTGAGCCGGCTCGCGGCATCGTCCAGTGCAGCCGTCGTACGCTGCAAATCCGACGAACCGGCGAGCCGAATAAAGCGATTACGAAGATCCTCGCGCTGAATGAGAATGAAGATAACGAAAATAATGATGATGCCGGTGGTCGCGAGCGGATGAACGAGTGGGGAAATCAAGGTCCGCAGGCTTTCCAACGCGCCGGGATCCGGCTGGCGTACTTCAACCGGCACCGGTGGCGCGAAGGCATTCGAGCCGGCGATCGTGCCGATCTTGGGCGCAGATGCGGCGTCTTTCGGCTTATCGAGCTCCTTGCCGAGATCCTTCAGCATATCGGAAGCACGCTCCAGCGTGCCCCGCCCCGCTCTGGTATCTCGAAACGACTGGATCTTTTCGCTGATCGTCGATTGGTAGCGAGGAAGGTCACCGGCGAGTTGCGTCAATTGCGCGGCGAGAAGGCTTCCTATGGCAAAAATAAGCATGAAGGCAGCGACCACCACGCTCACGACTGCCAGTCCCCGCGGGACATGGATACGCTGCAATATTCCGACCAGTGGCGCCAGCACGAAGCTGAGGAGAATAGCCAGCGCGACGGGCACGAAGATATCCCGGCCGAAATACAGCATCGCGATAATGATGACGCTGAGAATCGCTGTCGCCACTGCACCAAGCAGCGCCATCAGTTCCTCGGTGGTGCGTGGTTTGAAAGGCTGTCTCGCTACAGGCCTCATTTTCCGTCCCTGTCCCCGTCGTCCGCTGAGCGCATATTCATTTCAGCTGCAAGGGCGCAGGACGACACTGCATGGGACAGCCGCTCAGGGCACTCGTCCATACGGTCTTCATGAGCGGGGCCCTATTTGCGGCCGCGCCGTGGCACGCCAACCGGTCTGCCCTGAAAAGGTTCCTGACTGCGGGTCGTGATCACACGCACGCGGGGACTCTACACGCTGGTGTTTTCATGTTGGAGCGGGTGCGCTCACGATGGCCGCTTGCCGGAATGCCCTTTCCGCGCCCACACCAGCGCCAGTGGCCCCAGCGCAATGCCGGCCGCGAGCACGATGAACACCAGCAGCCAGCCGCTCGCGCTCTGCGGACCGCCGGCGATGTCGAGCGCGACGCCGGTTCCCCAGGCGCCGAGCGCCGACAAGCCGAAGCCGACCGTCGAATGCAGGGCCAGGGTCGCGCCGCGATGCTCGGAGGTGGCCGCCGCCGACATGCCCGCGGTCAACGCACCTGAATCAGCGGGCACGGTCAGGCCGTAGATCATCAGCAGCAGCGCGAGCAGCCATGCCGGGGCCGTTGCGTTGAGGCCGATCGCCAGCGCGACGCAAGCCGACGCGATCATCACGACCGTGATGGCGCGATGCCGTCCGAATTTCAGGGCGGCCTCGTTGCCGAGGATGCTGGCGGGCATCGAGATCACCGCGAAGCAGAAGCTCATCAGCACCGGCGTCATCCAGGACGGCCCACCCTGATGCGCAACGACGAAAGTCCAGAACCCGACCAGCCAGGTGCGAATGCCGTAGAGCTCGAAGCAGTGGGCGCCGTAACCGAGGATGTAGCCGAGCGCCTCGCGATTGGCGAGGACGGGTGCGAAGTTGAGAAGACGCCCGGACTTCGGCGCCGGCCGCCGTCCCTCGATCAGGAGGCACGCGAGCACCATCGCGATGGGGCCGACGCCGGTGACGTAGAACGCGGTCCGCCACCCCCAGCGATCGGCGAGGATCTGCGCAACCAGGAACGACAGGCCGACGCCGACCGAGAAGCTCGAAGTGTACAGCGTCACCGCCCGCGAGGTGTCGCCGGCGGGCAACCGATCCGTCAGCGCCTTCAGCCCCGGCATATAGGCGCCGGCGAAGCCCAATCCTGCGAGCGACCAGATGATGGTGCCCGACCAGAACCCCTCGGCGAAGAAGCCGAAGGCGGCGGTCGCAAGCCCGCTGACGATGGAGCCGCAGAGTAGCACGATCCGCGCGTCGATGCGATCGGTCAGCGTCGTCAGCACCGGGACGGCCAGCATGTAGCCGAACGCATAGCCGCTCGCCATCAACCCGCCTTCGGCGGCGGACAGCCCCCATGCCGGCATCAGATGCTGCGCCAGATTCGCTGACAGCGTCACGTGCGGCAGCAGATTGCCGAGCTGGCCGATGCACATCGCCGCAATCAGCGGTCCCCCGCTCAGGCTCCGAATGCTCTCCTCCCGTCGGTCCTATCTCGTCTGGTCAGCACGCAGCATCAGCAGTGCGAAAAATGCGGAGATCGAGGCCAGCGCGCTGATCCATAGCGCGCCGCTGCCAAAATGCTCCACCATCACGCCGAGTGCGAGTGGCGCGAGCGCGCCGGTGGCTCGCGAAGGCAGCGAGATCATGCCGACCCGCCTGCCGAATCCTGACGGGCCGAACAGTGCCAGCGGAAGCGTACCGCGGGCAATGGTGATGATGCCGTTGCCTGCGCCATACAGCACCGTGAAAGTTGATGCGAGGAAGGGACCGCCCATGACCAGTGCGATCACACCGATCGGATTCATGAGCATGGCCAGCCTTGCCGACAGCAGCGGATGAAACCGGCCGAGCCATCCTGCTTCCAGTAGGCGGGCGCCAACCTGGGCCGGCCCCACCAATGCTCCTGCAATCAGGGCCTGTGCCGGCGTTGCGCCGAACGCAACCAGCATGGCCGGCAGGATTGCCGAGACACCCGAGCTGACGAAGCTTGCCGCCGCGAACATGTAAGCCAACAGCACCATCGCGAAGGTCTCGCTCTGCCGTCCGGATCCCCGGCTAGCGCCTGGATCCGGCCGATGCGGCTGGTCTAGTGGAATGGCGCGCGGCAGCGACAGATTGAGCGGGAGCGCAAGGCCAAGATGAATCACCGCCCAGACCTGGCAGGCCACGCGCCAGTCGTATTGCGAAGCGAGCCAGGTCGTAAGCGGCCACCCGAGGGTGCTGGCGAAACCGGCAATCAGGGTAATTCCGGTAATCGTTCGTCGCGCATTGCTGCCATAAATGCGCGCAAGCGTCGCAAAGGCCGCCTCATACAGGCCCATGCCCATGGCAATACCGAGCAATATCCAGGATGCGATCAGCACCACCACGCCATGCGCCACCGAAAGGAGGAGCAGGCCTGCCACAAAAACGAGATTCGAAACGGCAAGCAGGCCGCGCCCTCCGAACGTATCGATAGCGTGCCCGACGCGCGGGCCGAGCAGCCCGGAGATGACGAGCGCGGCCGACAGCGCACCGAACACGTGTGTCGGCACAAGACCGAGATCGTTAGCAATTGGCGCCGCGAGGATGGCCGGAAGATAGTAGCTCGATGCCCACGCAATGGTCTGCGCGGTTCCGAGCGCGAGAACAACAGCGAGCGGCCGCGCAGTCCCGGCCGCAGCGAGGCTGCTCATCAGCAGCCGCACCCGGCGCGGCCTGCCTTCCTGGCTTTTTCGTCGGCGGCGCAGCAGGCTGACGTCTCCTCCTGCGCCGGACCGCCACAGCATCCCACCGCACTTGCGGACTCCACCCCGCCGCGCGTGCAGACGCCGGTCTCCGGCAGCACGAGCTCGACCCGAGCGGCAGCCTTCTTGTCGCCGGCAATGTCGGCCGCGATGGAGCGCACCTGCTCGTATCCGGTCATCATCAGGAAGGTCGGCGCGCGGCCGTAGGACTTCATGCCGGCGAGATAGAAGCCCGGCTCGTCGTGCGCGAGCTCGCGCGCGCCGTGCGGACGGACCGTGCCGCAGCTGTGCTCGTTGGGATCGATCAGCGGCGCGAGCGCGACAGGCGCCTCGATGGCCGGGTCGAGCCGCAGCCGCAGCTCGGACAGGAACGACAGATCGGGGCGAAAGCCGGTGGCGACGACGAGCTCATCCGCCACCACGCTGCGCGCACCGCAGCCGCCGCCAGCCGAAATCCTGAGACGGCCTTCGGACTCCGAGAGGTGAGTGACACCGAATTGGCTCTCCACCCTGATCTTGCCGGCGGTCACGAGTGCGGCAAAGGCGGAGCCCAGTTCGCCGCGCGCGGCCAGCTTGTCGTTGCGGCCGCCGCCGAAAGCCTTGGCCGGATCGGCGCCGCGCAACAACCAGATCGCTTGCGTGCCCGGCACCTCTCCAGCGAGCTGCGCGAGATCGATCAGCGTACCGACGGCGGAATGGCCGGCACCGAGCACGGCGACGATCTTGCCGGCATATCTGGCGCGATCTGTGCCCCGCACGTCCGGCATGCCATAGGCGATGCGGTCGGCGCGCTCGCGCTCGCCAATCGCGGGCAAGCCGTTGCTGCCGGCGGGGTTGGGGGAGAACCACGTGCCCGAGACATCGATAACGGCATCGGCGCGCAGCACCTCGGGACCCCTGCCGTTCTGATAGCGGATCTCGAACGGCGCCCGGTCCCTGCCCTTCGTTGTTGCCTTGTCGAAACCGGCGCGGCTGATCGCCGTGACCCGGCTCGACGTGCGGATCGTCTCGCGCAGCGGCGTGCGCGTTGCGAGCGGCGTCAGATAGCGGTCGATCAGCTCGCCGCCGGTCGGATAGGACTGCGGGTCCGGCGAATTCCATCCCGTCGGCGCGAGCAGGCGCGCCGACGCCTTGTCGATATTGTATTCCCACGGCGAGAACAGCTGGACATGCTGCCACTGGCGGATCGCGTGCGCGGCTTCAGGTCCGGCCTCGAGCACGATGGGCGACATGCCGCGTTCAAGCACATGTGCGGCGGCAGCGAGGCCGACCGGCCCTGCCCCGATGATGGCGACCGTCTTGGCGTTCATTCCAGCTTCTCCCATCTTTCTAGAATCATCGAATAAGTTCGCAAGAAAATCACGCCGCGGTTTGCGCTGCCTTGCATCCGGCTTCGTCGGCGCAGCATTCCGCCGCCAGGAAGGCGAGGAGGCCGCGCATCGCGTCAAAGTTCGCGTGGCAGATCAGCGTGGTCGATTCCCTGACCTGGCTGACGAGTCCGACCGCAACCAGCGTCTTGATGTGATGCGACAGCGTCGAGGCCGGGATCTTCAGCTTCTCCTGCAGGCGGCCGACGGGCATGCCCGCGTGCCCGGCCCGGACCAGGGCCCGGTAGATCTGGAGCCGGGTTTGATTGCCCAGGGCCTCCAAGCGTGCTGCTGCGTCGGCGATCTTCATGACGATCATGCTGCACTTGTTCGCACGCCCCGTCAAACCATATTTCTAGAATATTCGAATTATACAGGCGACAAGATTCCCAGGTTGACTCGGCCCGATAATTCCATAAATCTGGATATATGGAAAATGAAGAAGCCGTCCTCGCCCTCGCCGCGCTGGCCCAGCCGACCCGCCTGGAGGCGTTCCGGACGCTGGTGAAGCACGAGCCCGACGGCCTTGCCGCCGGCGACCTCGCCCGCCTGCTGGAGGTTCCGCAGAACACGCTGTCGGCGCATCTGGCGATCCTGAGCCGGGCGCGGCTCGTCTCCTCCGAGCGGCACAGCCGCTCGATCGTCTACCGCGCCAATCTCGGCGAATTCCGCGACATCGCGGTGTTCCTGTTGCGCGATTGTTGCGGCGGACGTCCCGAGGTCTGCAATCCCGTCGTCGAAACCCTGCAATCCTGCTGCTCGCCGAAACGGAAGGAGCGAAGCCGTGCCTGACCAGATCTACAATGTCCTGTTTCTATGCACCGGCAATTCGGCGCGATCCATCCTGGCCGAGTCGATCCTTCGCAAAGACGGCGCCGGCCGCTTTCGGGCCTTCTCCGCCGGCAGCACGCCGAAAGGCGCAGTGCATCCGCTGGCGCTGCGCACGCTTGAGACCCTGGAGTACCCGACCGACGGAATGCGCTCGAAGAGCTGGCTCGAGTTTGCCGCGCCCGATGCGCCGGTGATGGATTTCGTCTTCACCGTTTGCGACAACGCCGCCGGCGAGTCCTGCCCGATCTGGCCGGGCCAGCCGATGACAGCGCACTGGGGCATCGAGGACCCTGCCGCCGCCGAAGGCACGGATCTGGAGAAGCAGGCGGCGTTCGTCACCGCGTTCCGCTATCTGAGGAACCGGATTGATACGTTCGTGAGCCTTCCGCTGCGGAAAATCGACAACCTCTCGCTCGGCACCAAGCTGCGTGAGATCGGCCGCGCAGACGGCGCGACGCATCCGACGCCGAAGGCCGGCTGATGGAGAAGTTCGATCTTTCGCGGCGGCTTGCCGCCGAAGCGCTCGGCACCGGCATTCTCGTCACCACGGTCGTCGGGTCCGGCATCATGGCGGAAACGCTGACCAAGGATGTTGCTCTTGCGCTGCTCTGCAATACCTTGCCGACCGGTGCCATTCTGGTGGTGCTGATCACCATGCTCGGTCCGATCTCCGGCGCGCATTTCAATCCGGCGGTCACGCTGGTTTTCGCCGGCAAGCGCGAGCTGCCGGCGACCGAGGCCGCGTTCTACGTGGTCGCGCAGGTCGCCGGCGGCATCGCGGGAACCCTGGCCGCGCATTTGATGTTCGGACTGCCCCTGCTCGAGCTCTCGACGAAGGTCCGAACCGGAGGGCCGCAATGGTTCGCCGAGGCCGTCGCCGCCTTCGGGCTGGTGGCGACGATCCTGGCCGGCATCCGGTTTCAGCGGAATGCGGTGCCCTGGCTGGTGGGCCTTTACATCACGGCGGCCTATTGGTTCACGGCTTCCACGTCGTTCGCCAATCCGGCGGTGGCGATTGCGCGATCACTGACGAACACCTTTGCGGGCATCCGCCCCACCGACCTGCCCGGCTTCATCCTGGCCGAGCTTTGTGGAGCGCTTGTCGGCATGCTGCTGATGAACTGGCTGCTGGGACGCGGCGAGGCGCGCGGTCCAGTTCCAATTGCGGAGACAAGTCGATGAGCGTCACGATCTATCATAACCCCGCCTGCGGCACCTCGCGCAACACGCTGGCGATGATCCGGCAGAGCGGCGTCGAGCCCGTCGTGATCGAGTATCTGAAGACGCCGCCCTCGCGCGAGACGCTCAAGCAGCTGATCGAGAAAATGGGGGTGCCGGTCCGTGCGCTGCTGCGCGAGAAGGGAACACCGTACAAGGAGCTCGGCCTCGACGATGCCAAATGGTCCGACGACGAGCTGATCGATCAGATGCTCGCACATCCCATCCTCATCAACCGTCCGATCGTGGTGACGCCGAAGGGCGCGCGCCTGTGCCGCCCCTCGGAAGCGGTCGTCGATCTCCTGGATCATCCGGTCGGCCGCTTCGTCAAGGAAGACGGCGAAGTGATCGAGGCGCGATAGACTGGCTTCGATGGCAGCAGCTGTCACGCGACAGTAGGACGCAAGCGCAAAACCGATTGCGCCGTTGATGCCGCAAATCTCGAGAGCTATCGATCGGCAACGTCAATACGCGATCGGGAGAGACGCATGAGCACCATCAAAGGCGGCTGTCACTGCGGCGCAATCCGCTACGAGGTCGAGGGCGACGCGATCGTGCATGCGCTGTGCCATTGCCGCGATTGCCGGCTCCATGCCGGCGCTCCGGTCGTCGGCTGGACGATGTATCCGGAGAGCGCCGTCAAGGTGACCAAGGGCGAGCCCAGGATCTACAGCTCGTCGGAACACGGTCGGCGGCATTTTTGCGGCAATTGCGGCACCGGCCTGTTCTACTTCAATGCCAGCCTGGTGCCCGGAATGATCGACATCCAGAGCGCGACCTACGACGATCCCGAGGCCGTGCCGCCCATGATGCACATTCAGGTCGCCGAGCGCCTGCGCTGGATGGAGCACGCGCACGAACTGCCGACCTTCGAGCGCTATCCGCCGCAACCGTAACGGCGGAGGATGACACCGGCTCTTTTGGCGTCATCCAGGGCAGGTATGACTCGTGGCGGCGCCTGCGCGCACGCCTCGTCCTTCGAGACGGCGCTGACGCGCCTCCTCAGGATGAGGCTCAACGGCGTCAGTGCCCGTTGAAGCTGCTGCCGCGCACTCCGCCCTCATCCTGAGGAGCCCGGCTAAAGCGGGCGTCTCGAAGGATGGCCGCAGAGAAAAGCTCTCATATGCGATAGCCCTGGTCATCGGAGGATTGGCAACGTTCGGCTCGTGCATCAGTTCATCGATGGTGGCGCAGCATCGCCGGACGCGTACCCGCGCAGCTCGCCATATCCAGCTCAACCGATCACCTGCGAGCCGATAAAGCGCATGAATGGCCTTTGACCATCGGCACCGAACAGCACGACCGTGTAAGGCTCCGGCTTGCCGCCTTCCATCCCGGGCGATCCGACCGGCATGCCCGGCACAGCGAGCCCTTTCGCAATGGGGCGCTCCGAGAGGAGGCGCCGCACGGCTGCGGCCGGCACATGTCCCTCGATGAGATAACCTGCGACCTCCGCCGTGTGACACGCGGCCAGGTCCGAGGGGATGCCGAGACGATTCCGAACCACGTCGAGATCGGCGGTCTCCTCCACCTGGACGACAAATCCTGCGTCCCGGAGATGCTGCACCCAGCCCGCGCAACAGCCGCAGCTCGGATCCCTATGCACCGTGATGGTGGCTTCTTGGGCCTGCGCCGCAACGGCAGGCCTGGCCAGCACTGCCGCCACTGCCGCCGCCATCAGCCCTGCAAGTGACCGACGGGTCATCACATGTCCGCGTTCCCTCATCTTCGGATTCCTTTCTTCATCGCTGGATCTCAAGGCCGGAGCGTCGCAGGCATCAACGGGGGCTCGCCTGGCCCTCGTACATAAACGTCATGGGCTTCAGCCCGTTCATATAGCCGGTGCGCATCTCGTCGATGCGAAAGCCGTTGCGAGTCAAGACGTCAGCGATGTCCCGGTTGAGATGACAACCGCCCGAGATGCGCATCCATGCGGGGGTCAGGCGATCTTGCCACCAGCGCACGTTCGGTTCGGGCGCGCGGCCATGCTCGACGAAGATCAGCTTCCCTCCCGGTTTCAGCACCCGCCGCGCCTCTGTCATCGCGCGATCGACGTCCGGAATGCTGCACATGGTCCAGGTCGTCAGGACCGTGTCGATGCTGCGGTCCTCGATCGGCATAGCCTCGGCCGAAGCTTCAACGAGATCGACCGGAGTCTCCAGATGCGGCGCGTGTCGCGCCATCTCGAGAAGCCTTGGAGCGGGCTCGAGACCCACAAGCTGCGTCACCGTAGCTCCGTAGAACGGCAGGTTGCGGCCGGACCCGACGCCGATCTCGAGGACCCGGCCCTGGGCCGCGCGGGCCGCGCGTTGCCGGTAGGGCGCAAGTTCCTTATTCCGCATCGCAAGGTCGCAAAGCCGTGGCAGAATGACGTCGTTGTAGAAGCCCATGCGCGCATCTCCTGGCATCGCCACTCGGCGGTCTTACTGATCTCTTCAGGTGCGGCAAAGATCACGTCCGCACGTTCGCCTCATGCCAGCGCCGTCCCCAATATTAGCGCGATGACGACCAATGCGGTGATCAATTCCATCGGCCCAACGTCTCTGACAGCCGTTCGACATGACTGACCTCATTCGGCGGACTGCAGCACCCGCAATCTCGGACTGATCGGCTTTGTCATTTCGGTCGGTTGTCCCTTGTCCTCGGCCTCGGGCGGCAGGTGGAAGCCCTTCACCAGGCCGAAGATCGCGGGGATCACGATCAGCGTCAGCAGCGTCGATGAGATCATCCCGCCGATCATCGGCAGCGCGATGCGTTGCATGATCTCCGATCCGGTTCCGGTGCTCCACATGATCGGCAGCAGGCCCGCCATGATGGCGACCACGGTCATCATCTTGGGCCGGACGCGCTCGACCGCGCCCACCATGATGGCGTCGTGGAGATCGGCCCGGGTGAAGACCCTGCCCTCGGTGTCGCGCCTCGCCTTCATCTCGGCCAGCGCGTGATCGAGGTAGATCAGCATCACGACGCCGGTCTCGGCGGCGACGCCGGCGAGCGCGATGAAGCCGACCGCGACGGCGACGGACAGGTTGAAGCCGAACCACCACATCATCCAGATGCCGCCGACCAGCGCGAACGGCAACGACAGCATCACGATCAGCGTCTCGGTCAGCGCCTTGAAATTCAGGAACAGCAGCAGGAAGATGATCGTCAGCGTCACGGGCACGACGATCTTGAGGCGCGCTGCCGCGCGCTGGAGATATTCGTACTGGCCGCTCCAGACCACATAGGTGCCGGCGGGAAACTGGATGCTCTCCGTCACCGCGCGTTGCGCATCCGCGACGTAGCTGCCGATGTCGCGATCGCGGATGTCGACATAGATGTAGGTCGCGAGCTGGCCGTTCTCGGTCCGGATCGATGTCGGCCCGCGCGCCGGCTCGACCTTGGCGACCTCGCCGAGCGGGACGGCGCCGCCTGCCGGCATCGGCACCAGGATGTCGCTGGCGATCGCCTTGGGATTGTCGCGCAGGTCGCGCGGGTAGCGCATGTTCACCGTGAAGCGCTGCCGGCCCTCCACGGTCGTCGTCACCGTCTGGCCGCCGAGCGCGGCGGCGATGGTGTCCTGGACGTCCTGGATCAAAATGCCGTAGCGCGCGAGCGCCTCGCGGTCCGGGACGATCTCCAGATAATATCCGCCGATGCCGCGCTCGGCATAGGCCGAGGAGGTGCCCGGCACGGTCTTGATCACGCGTTCGACCTGCCGCGCCAGCCGGTCGATCTCGACGAGGTCGGTGCCCATGACCTTGACGCCGACAGGGGTGCGGATGCCGGTCGAGAGCATGTCGATGCGCGCCTTGATCGGCATGGTCCAGGCGTTGGAGACGCCGGGAAATTGCAGCGCCTTGTCCATCTCCGCGATCAGACTGTCGACGGTGACGCCGGGGCGCCATTGCTCCTTCGGCTTCAAGTTGACGATGGTCTCGAACATCTCGGTCGGCGCCGGGTCGGTCGCGGTCGCCGCCCGCCCCGCCTTGCCGTAGACGGAGGAGACCTCGGGGAACGACTTGATGATGCGGTCCTGAATCTGCATCAGCTCGGCCGCCTTGGTCACGGAGATGCCGGGCAGCGTCGTCGGCATGTAGAGCAGCGTGCCCTCGTTCAGCGTCGGCATGAACTCGGTGCCGAGCTGGCGGGCCGGCCAGATGGTGACGGCGAGCACGACGAGCGAGGCCAGGATCACCAGCGTCTTGGCGCGAAGCACGCCCTTGATCACGGGGCGGTAGATCCAGATCAGGAAACGGTTGATGACGTTGCGGCCTTCCGGCACGATTCGGCCGCGGACGAAGATCACCATCAGCGCCGGCACCAGGGTGACGGACAGGAGGGCCGCAGCGGCCATCGCGAACGTCTTGGTGAAGGCGAGCGGGCTGAACAGCCGCCCTTCCTGCGATTCCAGCGTGAAGATCGGCATGAAGGACACGGTGATGATCAGCAGGCTGAAGAACAGCGCAGGGCCGACCTCAGAGGCCGCGTCGATCAGGATCTGGACGCGCGACTGATCGGGCTTGGCGCGTTCGAGGTGCTTGTGGGCGTTCTCGATCATGACGATCGCGGCATCCACCATGGCGCCGATCGCGATCGCGATGCCGCCCAGGCTCATGATGTTCGAGCCGAGGCCGAGCAGCTTCATGGCGCCGAACGCCATCAGCACGCCGACCGGCAGCATCAGGATCGCGACCAGCGCGCTGCGGACGTGGAGCAGGAACACGATGCAGACCAGCGCGACGATGATGCTCTCCTCGAACAGCGTGTGCTTGAGCGTGTCGATGGCCGCGTAGATCAGGCTGGAGCGGTCGTAGACCGGGACGATCTCGACCGATTTCGGCAGGCTGCTCGCGATCTCCTTGAAGCGCCTTTTGACGTTCTCGATGACGTCGAGGGCGTTGACGCCGAAGCGCTGCAGCACGATGCCGCTTGCGACCTCGCCCTCGCCATTCAGCTCGGTGATGCCCCTGCGCTCGTCCGGTCCGAGCTCGACATTGGCGACGTCGCGGAGCACCACCGGCGTGCCGTTGCTCGTCTTCAGCACGATGTTGCCGAGATCGTTGATGCTCTTGATGTAGCCCTTGCCGCGGATGACGTATTCGAACTCTGCGAGCTCGACGGTGCGCCCGCCGACGTCGGCGTTGCTGGCGCGGATGGCTTCACGGATCTTCTGCATGCTGATGCCGCGATCGCGCATCCGCTGCGGATCGAGCACCACGTTGTACTGCTTGACGAAGCCGCCGATGCTGGCGACCTCGGCGACGCCCTCGGCCTTGGCCAGCGCGAACTTCAGATTCCAGTCCTGGATCGTGCGGGTGTCCGCGAGATTCAATTCCTTCGACAGGACCGCATACTGGTAGACCCAGCCGACGCCGGTCGCATCGGGACCGATGGTCGGGCTGACGCCGGCGGGAAGCCGCGACGCGGCGCCGTTCAAGAATTCCAGGACGCGCGAGCGCGCCCAGTAGATGTCGGTGCCGTCCTCGAAGATCACGTAGACGAACGACACGCCGAAGAACGAGAAGCCGCGCACGACCTTCGATTTCGGCACGGTCAGCATCGCCGTGGTCAAGGGATAGGTGACCTGGTCCTCGATCACCTGCGGCGCCTGGCCGGGATATTCGGTGTAGACGATCACCTGGGTGTCCGAGAGGTCCGGGATCGCATCCAGCGGCAGATGGATCAGCGCATAGAGACCGGCCGCGGCTGCAAAGCCGGCGCCGAACAGCACCAGCAGCAGGTTGCGCGCCGACCAGGCGATGATGCGGGCGATCATTTGTGCTCCCCCGTCGCATGGCCAGGTGGGGAAGCCTGAGGCGCCGCCTCGGCAAAGCCCTTGAGCGCGGCCTTCAGATTGCTCTCCGCGTCGATCAGGAAGTTGGCGGATGTGACCACCGCCTCGCCATCCGCAAGTCCCTCCCGCACCTCGATGTAGCCGCCGCCGCGCCGGCCGAGCTTCACCTCACGCGGCTCGAAGCGCCCCTCGCCCTTGTCGACGAGGACGGCCTGGCGCGTGCCGGTGTCGAGCACCGAGCTGTCCTGGATCGCCAGCACGGGCGCGCCGTCGGCCGTGTCGATGTCGGCATCGACGTACATGTCCGGCAGCAGCGCCGCGTCTGGATTGGCGAGCTCGATCCGGACGCGAACCGTCCTCGTCTCGCGGTTCACCTGCGGATAGACCACGGCGATCCTGCCGCTGAAGATACGGCCGGGAAAGCTCCGCGCGCGCACCGCCACGGACTGCCCCACCGCGATATTGCCGAGATCGCGCTCGGCGACGTCGACCAGGGCCCAGACCAGCGAGATATCCGCGATCCTGAACAGCACGTCGCCGGGATTGGCGCGCATGCCTTCGATCGCGCTGCGTTCGAGCACGATGCCGTCGCGCGGCGCCGACCAATGGATGGTGACGGGCGCGACGCGCGTCTTCTCCATCTCGGCGATGACAGGCTCGGGGACGTCGAGATTGACCAGCCGTTGCCGCGAGCCGCGGCCGTACATCTCGACGCCGCCCACCGTCTTCGAGGTGATGGTCGCGAGATATTCCGCCGCGGCGGAGGCGACCGCCGAACTGTAGATCTCCATCAGGGGCTGGCCCGCCTTCACGCGCGTGCCGGTGGTGACGTCGGCGACCTTCTGCACGAAACTCTCGGCGCGCATCGCGATCACCGAGACGCGACGCTCGTCGAGCTGGATCGTGCCGGGCGCCTTGACCGCGACGCGGATCGCGCGCCGTTCGACCGGCTCGGATTTCACGCCGGTGCGCTGGATCTTGCCCGGCGAAAGCTTCACCGTGCCGTCGTCGACCTCGTCGCCTTCGTAGACGGGAATATAGTTCATCCCCATCGGATCCTTCTTCGGCACCGGCGAGGTGTCGGGCAGGCCCATGGGATTGCGGTAGTAAAGGATCTTTCGCGATGACGACGCCTGCGCCGGCTTCGGGGCCGTCGCGGCAGCCTGATCGTCGTCATAGACCGGCAGATAGTCCCGGCCGCGGTCGTCCTTCCTCGGAGCGGCAGACCAGAGCGGCGCGTCGCCCGGGTCGCGGTAATAGAGCGGAGCCCGGTTCGCCTGGGGCGCAGCCGGGGTCGCCTCGGCATGAGCGGACCAGCTCCCCTCGTTCGAGAACCAGTACGCGCCTGAGGCGATGCCGCCGCCGAGCGCGAGAATCGTCAGGAGACGCAGCGTCTTCATGGTGTGTCTTCGCGCGCCGGGCGCGCGTCCATCTGAGTGGAACGGAGAAGTCCGGACGCCGCGGGCGGCGTCCGCACGCTCACTTGGTCGCCGTGACGATCACCTTGCCGGTGACGGTCTCGGGCTCGCCCTGCACCTTGGCCGACAGCGTGACCTGGTAACGGCCGGCCATCGGCAGATCGGTCTTGAAGGCGTAGACGCCCGGCTCCTTCGACGGCAGCGGCGCCACGGCCGATTCCATCTCGGCCATCCCGTCCGGGGCCATGTCGACGCGGGTCTTGAAGATGACGGCGTCCGCCACCGGCTTGCCGGTCTGCTTGTTGGTCAGGCGAACCGAGAGCGTGACATCGTCGCCCTTCTTCATCTGCGCGTTGACGGGCTCGAAGGCGTAGTCGCCGGCGCCCGCCATGGCGGCGGAAGCGGCAAGCGAAAGGGTGGCGGCGAGAGCCGCTGTGCTGAATTTGGAAAGCATTGTCCTGTCCTCATGATCTGATCTTTCGCCGTGGCGCATGGCGCACACGTCAGTCGTCGACGCGCGCAGGCAATGCCGCTCGCGTCTTGGGGCTGGGCGAGATCAGATTCGAGGAGGCCGGAAGGGAGGACTGCCGCCGCGGACGGAGACGACCTGGTCCTCAGGGATGGCGATCGTGCTCGCCGCGACGGCGAAATGGCCGAAGGCGACGGGCCTGACGTCATCGAGCGCAACGAGCCCGCTGACGCAGCAGAAGCCCATCCCGCATTCGTAGTCGCCGGTCTGGGACGGCGTTCCCTTCATGTCGGGACAGCAATCGTCCATCGCCATCTCGGCGTCGCCGCCCATCTGCATCGCCATCTGCATGTCGTCCGACGACATGGCAAGGCTGGATGCGGACACGCCAGCCGGCAGCATCGCCAGCGACATGGCGATGGCGAATGCCAGGATGGTACGGACGAACCGCATCAAGATCGACTTTACCTTTCGGGCCGCAACGCCTCCTTTCTAACATATCCCGGAGCCGGCGGCGCTTGTTGATCCGGATCAAGCATGCGTGACCAGGGGTCGGCTGTCCAGTTCGCAAGCGGATTCTCGCAGTGCCGCGGCCGCTAAATGCCCTCCACGGCGGCAGCGCTCGCAGTCGCGGGCCCGGACCGCGCGCCGGGGTGAGAGGCCGGACTATCCCAGCAGACCCTTCAGGCCGGCATAGATGGAGCCGACGGCGGTCGCGGCGACGCCGGCCAGCGGGCCGACGGTCTGCATCAGGTCCTGGATCAAGCGGGCGCGGCGGCGCAGTTGCTCCTCGCCGACGTGCTGCCCGAGCAGGCGCGCCACGCGGAAGGCGAACGCGTTCGGCTTGCCGCCCTGGGTCAGCACGCGCGGCAGCACCTGGAAGATCACGACGCTGAGGATGTTTCCGGAGACGAAGGCAAGCAGGATGCTGGCGCCATATTCGAACACTTCGCGCCATTCGATCCAGGCTTCCGGCAGGATCGGAACATGATCGTGAATTCCCGTGACCGTCAGCATCGACAGGACGCTGACGGCTGCCGAAAGGAACGCCAGCACCAAGGCCGTCAAGGCCGAAACCCGGTGCAGCGGGTAGGCCGCGAATCCGAACAGCAGCGGTATGACGATGGACGCGATCCGAAGCGGGATCGGCGACAGGTTGAAAGTGATGGTCACGAGCACGTGCGCGATCACCAGAAGAAGGGACGGTATCGCGACGTAGAGAACCGCATGCGTGGTGAAATAGCGCAGCGGATTCCTGTACCGTTCGAGCCGGACATTGATCCGGTCGAGATCACGCCTGAGCCTGTCCAGATCGGCGACGATCTCTTCGATCTCGAGCAGGGTCGGCCGCACCACGCGCAGGTCGCGCGAGCAGTGCTTGCACGCAATGGCTTCGTCCTTGATCGTCTCGGCGCAGAACGGACATTCCATCGCTAACGCGAATGCCTCCGCCTCATGAAGGCCTCGGCCTCGTCTCTGGCCCGTTTCAGCTCGTCGCGGAGCTCTTGGCGCTTGCGCAGGAGATCGTCACGCTCCGCAATCAGCGTCGCGGGAACGGCGATGTCGCGCCCGCAGGACGCGCAGACAAGCGCCCCCTCCCCGATCCCCGCCTGGCAATAGGGACACCTCACTTGGGTGCGACCTTGAGCGTAAAGACGGTCGTGCCCGAACGGCCATCACTGTCCTTGATATCGACGCGCACCATGTATTCGCCGGGCGGCACCTCCGCATCCTGCATGTTGATGCCGTCCGCCTTCACGAAGGGCTTGACCCGCGGGGTGAGGTCCACGTTCGGCGTCCGGAGGAAGATCATCTTGACCGATGCCGGATCGATCTTTGCCCCGCCATAGGACTGGAATTTCAAGACCAGCGGCAGAGGTGAACTCGCGGAATCGCCCGGCGAGACGAACTCGACCTTGGGACCGCGCATGATGCCGCGTTGCTCCACGGCCACCGCGCCTTTCGGAGGCGGCAGCTTGGCTTCCTCCTCCGTGATCAATGGCGTGGCACGCGATGGTCCCGAGAACAACAGACCTGCGGCAACAACGCCCAGCAAGACATTCCGCTTCATTTCCGTACACCCCTTCCCCCGTTCGTCAACGCAGACCGCCATCGCCGATGATCGTGTACGGCGCCCAGAACAGCGGATGCGCATAGGCAAACTCGGTCTTGCCCTCGCTGCTGAGATAGCCGGGGCCATCGACGAGGGCCATCGCCGCCTGGCGCAGCGCCTCGCTGCGCGACAGTTTCGGATCGTCGGCCTGCCGCTTGAACAGATCCGTCACCAATTGCCGCGCCGATTGCGAATGCACCGACCAGTTCGTCACCAGCAGCGCACGCGTGCCGGCGTAGAAGAACGCGCGCCCGAGTCCGGATGCCGCCTCGGCCCCTGCGCCGGCGCCCGCGCCTGTGTTGCAGGCCGACAGGATCACCCAGTCCGCATCGAGCTTGAGGCCGAGGATTTCCTCCATGGTCAGGAGGCCGTCGCCGCCTTCGCCCGTCACCGCCGGCGAGGACAAAGCGAGCGCCGGCTGCGTGAGCCCGTTCAGCTCGCCGGGGACGAGACCGTGGGTGGCAAAGGCCAGGATCTTGAAGCCGGACAGAGTCATGGTCTTCACCGCGCTCTCGGTGGCGTTCTTGCCGAGGAACAGCACCTTCGAGGGATCGGCCTGCAGCGCCAGCGCGATCGATTTCAGCTCGTCCGCGGTATCGGGAAGCCGGGGCAGCAAACCGAGCTCGGCGCTGTCGACGCCGTCCAGCTTCGGACTGTTGCGCCGCTTCAGCGGGCCACCGCGCGTGACATTGCCGCCGGCGTCGGCGACCTGGATCTTCTCCCCGGCGCCGTCCGCCTCGGCCTGCTGATCCCTGTTGAAATAGGGATCGCCGAAGGCGACGAGGTCGCCGCGGCCGGGCTTGCCCGGCGGCAATTGCCGGAGCGTGCGCAACGCCGCCGCGGACGGTACCGTCGACACCGCATGGGTTCGCGCCAGCCACGGCACGTTGCGATAGCCGACAAAGAGCGGGTCCTCGTCGGCGGCCACCTGTGCCGGTGCCGTGGGCAACAGGGACAGCGGCAGCAGCCCGAGCGCGCCATTGGTCACGACGATGAGGTTCTTGGCCGGCTTCCATCCGCTCTCGACGGGTCTGAGCAGAAGATCGTAGAGCTCGTAGCCGAGTGCGAGGTCGAAGGGCGGAATGTCCGAGATCATCGCCGCCTGCGGCTCGAGGGCTTCGCGCAGCTTGCGGATCTTGCTCTCGATGTCGCCGATCTTGGCAGGCACGGCGGCGAACGCCACCGGTCCCGACTTCGGCACCGCCCAGACGAAGCTGCCGTTCTGGCCGAAATAGAACGACAGCATGGCCTCGTTATCGGCCAGAATGGCGCGGATCTCGGCGACACTCGGCGGCCTGGGCGAGACGAGATCGGCGTAGATCGGGAACTTCTGCTTGATCTCCTGGCGCGCCTTGTCGCGCTGCCCGCGCAACGCTGTGATCGAGGCCTGGATCTGCGCAACGCCCTTCTCGTCCCGTTCCGCCGAGGGCAGCGCGAGCACATTGTTGAGCGTGCCGAGCTGGGCGTTGACCTGCTTGGTCAGATCCTGCTCCTTGCGCACGAGCTCGGCGAGCGCGGGATCCTTGGCCGCCGCACGCGCACTCGACGCCGCCAGCGCCTGCTGGACCGAACGGCCACGAATGGCGTCGGCGAGGCTGAACGTCTCCTCGCCGATATCCTTGCCGGTGCCTTCGGCCCTGGCAAGCAGCATCAAATAGCTCTCGACGATGGTCTGCAGCCGCTGGCTGCGCGCGGCGACCACCGTCGTATTCTCGTCATCGGCGTTTTCGTTGGCGCCCGCCATCATGATCGGAATGGCGGCCTTGTACTCGCGGATCGCCTCGGCATCGCGCCTTGCGCGCATCAGGCCGACGGCCAGGGTGCCGCGCGCTGCCGCGGCGTCGAAATGATTTTCTCCGACCCGCGCGATCTGCTTCTTGACGAGCTGCTCGGCGGCGGCAATGCCCGCGTCGAGTTGCCCGGAGCTGTACAGCGACATGATGCGAGATGGATTGAGCTCGAACACCTGGCGGCGCTGTGGTTCCCAATTGGCGATCGCTCGGTCGATGCGCCCGAACAGCTCGTTTGCTTCGGCATTCTTGCGCTCGAGCGTCAGGATGCCGGCGAGCTGCGCCAGCAACTGCACCGTCGAATGGGAATCGTCCGGCACGCCGACGGTCCTGTTGATCTCCAGGGCGACACGGCCCAATTGCTCGGCTTCCTCGTAGCGGCCCTGCTCGACCAGAATTCCGCCGAGTCCCATCACGTAGCGCGGCGTCACCGGATTGTACTTGCCGGTATCCTTCAGGCGCGAGAGCAGCGCGCGGCGTGCGTCGACCTCGGCTTCGGCCAGCCGGCCCTGCCGCGCCTTCATGCGAGCCTGGCTGAGCACGAGGTTGTCGATTGCCTGCAGCATGACGGTCTCCGCCGGGGGATTGTCGGAGTCCATCACGCCCTTCATGCCCGCCCGCTTGCGCTGCTCGGCCACGCGATAGGCGGCCTCGGCCTCCGCGAACTGCCCGCGCGCTTCGAAGATCAGGGCCCGTGTGGCTTCGAGCTCCCCTTCCCAGTTCTGTCCCAGGCGCGCGTAGGAAGCACGCCAGCCCGGATGACCGCTGGTGCGCGCTTCCTGGATCACGGCCTGGGTGCGGCGCAGATAGGCTTCTGCCTGGGCGACATCGCCCATCTGGATGAGGTTGGCGGCGATGGACCTGTTGGCGCTCAATTGATAGCCCTTGGCCCCCGGCTGGGTGGCCGTCTCACGCAACAGGCGCTGGATGACCTCGAGCGATCGTTTTGGATCACCGGCTGCGGCGTATTGCATCGAGAGAAGCTGCTGCAGGCGGCCCATCATGTTGGCCTCGACCGCACCACGGCCGATCTCGACGGCTTTGCTGGCGTCGGCGATGGATTCGGCGAGCCGGCCGAGCTGCGCGCGCGCATTGGCGCGGTCGAAATGGAACTGCGCGAGATCCGCGCGGGATTCCTTTCCGGTCGGTGTCGAATCCGCGTCCGCCTTCAGCTCCGCGAGCAGTTTCGAGTCGGGCTTTTCGCTGTCGAGGATCGCGGTGATGTCGGCGATGGTGCGGGGCGGCGCGACGAAATCCTTCGGCAGCGCCGTGCCGGGTTCGAGCTTGGGTGCCGCTTCCTTGGGAAGCTCGACTGCGACGTTGGCGCGGCCATTGGCGGCATTCAGCGTCGCCATCACACAGGCCCTGACCTGAGGCGATGCCTTGGCGCGGCAGGCTTCGAGATTGGCGCCTCCGCCTGCGCGCATGCAGGCCTGCACGATCGGCTTGCCGACGCTCATCCGGCAATTCTCGATCGCCGCCTCCTTGGTCAGCGCGGCGGCCGAGCCGGCCGATCCGAGCAGAATGGCAAGTGCCAGCAGGTGGCGCGGGGAAACATCCAGACGGCTCTTGAAAGGATGCGCTGCGTCTAAGCTCATCTCGAAGAACCTTGGGATAAATGACTTTGAAGAAACGAGACAATCCTATCCCTCCGGCCGGGAAGGACAAGCGCTATCAATGCGGTTCCCGGACGCGCTCAAGGGGCGTTCGACGGCCCGTCCGGCATGAGGGGCCAGGAATTGCGGGGGGACAGCCGGGTCCGGCCCGGTCGCGCCGGCAAGCCGCGGCACGATCGCCCGCGCTGACGGGCGGCGGGCCCGCGCGCTCAGCCCTTCGAGATGACCGCGCGGCCGTAGGGCGGTTGCGCCTGGACCGGCGGGTTGGCGGTCTGGGCGGCGAGCTCGCCGATCAGGCGGTCGGCATCGGCGGCCATGCCGTCGGGGGCCTGGATCACCAGCCGCTCCAGCGCCCAGCGGTAGGACGAGACACGCTGCTCCAGGCATTGCTGCACCCACTGCACGATCAGCGAGTTCTCCTGCATGCGCGCGACCGCGTCGTCCCTCTCTCTCGGCGAGAGCGCGGAGACGCGGGCCATGCTGGCATCGCGCTTCCTGTCGAGGTCGATGACTCGGATCGCCGAGGCGAAGAACGGCTCGAAGCGGGTGATGTCGTTGCGCACATCCTCGATCAGCTGCGCATAGCGCGAGGAGTGCGAGCGGTGCGGCTCGTCGATCAGCGTGCGTCCGTACATGGTGCGGTCGAACACGACCTTCTGCCGCCAGGGCGAGGGCAACGCCTTGTAGTCGCCGAACACGCTCTTCCATGCGGGGCGCGACAGCGGCGGCTCGATCATGGGATAAGCGAGGTCGCGCAGCTGGCGCTCCTCGTCGGTGAGCTGGAATTGCGACGGCCTCAGGCCGACGCTGGACGTGACCTCCGCGCCCAGCCAGCGATGCATGTCGTCGCTGCGCATGTCGGCGCGGGTGCGGCCGAAATCGCCGCCGCTGCACGCGCCGAGCGTGGCGGCGAGCAGCGCGAGCAGGACGGCCGATCTGACGGGCCGGGTCTGGCGGACGGTGTCCGGCATTGCATGAAGCCGGATGTCAGCGACGGCGACGACGGCGCCCCGGCGCGGTGCCCTGCTCAGGGTCGCGGTCGCCGCTGGTTTCATCTGCCTCGCGCTCGATACGGATGACGGGAAGGATCAGGATCGTTCCCATGTCCGGGCGCGGAGCGACATCCCCCGACGAGCCCACCCGGCGACCGGCCGGAAATTCAATGATGGTCCCCATGTCAGCTCTCTTCAATTGCCGCGCGACCGAACGCGCCCGTGCAACATGCAATTCATTAAGATCAGCTCATGGTTAACGGGGTGTAAACGTCGGGTTCGGACCGTAGCCGCACGGGCCGGCCGCTGCGTCCCGTTCAGGGACGAGATTGCTCCAAAGCAAGCAGCGGCCTTCACGCCTCGTTTTCCTTAACGAGCCTTTAAAGGAGCCTGCGCTAGGCTGGGGACGAGTATCTTTTCCAGGTCGCGTATCTCTCCATGACCAAGTCGCTGTTTCCCGGATTCGACGGGCTGATGTCCCTCTCCCGTCGCGAAGGCGTCGATGTTCGGCCGACGCTACTGCGCGTGCTGACCGACCTCTATGTCCAGACGCGCATCCACAGCGACGACGAGCAGCGTCAATTTACCGAGCTTGCGACACGGCTGATCGACCAGGTCGACGATGCGACACGCGCGGCCGTCAAGACCAAGCTCGCGATCTATCCGCAGACGCCCGTCCCGGTGTTGCAGAAGCTCGGGCTGGTCGCAGCACAGGAAGGCCGCAGGGTTCCGCTCGCCCGCGAGATTCCGGCGCCCGCCCCGCCCGCCTCCCCGGCCCGCACGCCGAGCGATGCCGAGCGGCGCATGGCAGCCAACATGGCGATGCAGCCGAAGGACGCCGCCGAGATCCACGACATGTTCTTCGGCGCCGGCCCATCCGAGCGCGCGCTGATCCTGCACAACCTGGCGCAGACCCCGCTGAAGGCCGCGCCGCGGATCCCGACCGTGCGTGCCAAGCGTGCGATTCAGATCCTGGAGATGGCGGCGATCGCGGGCGACGTCGAGAGCTTCGCCCTGGAGCTCGGCGACAGCCTGATCCTGCCCTCGCGCGTCGCAGCCCAGATCGTCGACGATGCCGGCGGCGAAGCCCTCGCGGTCGCGGCGCGCGCGCTCGACATGCCGAGCCCGAACTTTCAGCGCATCCTGCTGTTCTTCAAGCCGGAGATCGGCAATTCCGTGAACGAGGTGTACCGGCTGGCGCGGCTCTACGACCGCCTCGGCGATCGCTCGGCGCTGGTAATGCTGGCGGCCTGGCGCGGCTCGACGCTCGCCGTCACCCGCGCCAAGTACCAGCCATCCCTGCACGACGGCGAACGCCAGCGCGCGCGCGCCGGCGCGGCCCAGACGCGGCCGGGCGTACAGCCGGGTGCGATGCCGGCGGTGCGGAAGGGCACCGGCGGGTCGTCGGAGCGGTGATCCCGTTCGCGCGCTGACGCTGAGCGTGGTGGGCGCGGCATCCGAGTTCGTCATTGCGAGGAGCTCTTGCGACGAAGCAATCCAGAGTCGCTCTGCGGACGGATTCTGGATTGCTTCGCTACGCTCGCAATGACGGCGGGGCAGCAGCTACGTCTTCGCCAGCTCCAGAAAATGCCGTCCGGCGCGATCCTCGGTCTCGACGATCCAGGCGTCCGGATCGAAGCGGATTTCCCTGATCAGCCGTTCCTCGACGGTGTGCTCCGGCAGAGCTTGCGGCGCGACCGGCACGAAGAAGCGATCGACCGGGCGGCCGTCGTCGTAAGAGGTCTGCGGGGCCGGCACGTAGAGCATCGCATGGCCGTTGAGCAGCGACACCTTCACGAACACCGCGCCTGCCTCCTCGGCACCGCGACGGCGCACCGCGCCGAACACGCCTTCGGTCTGGCACCGGCGCAGATAGGCGGCGACCCATATGTTGGATTTCAAACGCATGAGTCGAACGATAGGCCAGCGTGACGCGCGCCGCCAGTGTCAGCGTCCGATTGTCACGCCTTGCCGATGCCTTGCCCTTGCCCGCCATTGATCTGGCGCGCGACGAGGTATGACAGCGGCATTGCGAGCGCAAAGCCGACGGCGACAGCGTAGGGGATGTTCCTGATGGAGTCGGCGGCGAAGCTCGGCACCATCAGCACGACGATCAGGCTGACGCCCGCCAGCACCGTACCCAGCATGATCCAGACCAGAATGGAGACCTTGAACATGGCACCCTCTCTTCTTCGTTGAAGATGGGCGATCATGATCCCCGAAGCCGGCGGCCGTCATTGATCCCAAGCAAATCGCGCCGGCGGGACGCAGCCTCGCGCGATGCCGCAAGTTGATCCGCGTCAATGACAGCGGGGATGCGCTCTATTCGACGGGGTGGCCGATCGCGGCGCCGAGCTCGCGCAGCAGCCGATCGGACAGCTGGCCGGTGACCTGCATCTTGTGCTCGCGCTCGAACTTCTGGATCGCGGACTGGGTCTCGCCGCTCATCGTGCCCGTGATCTTCAGATTGCCGTAGCCGTATTCGGACAACGCGCGCTGCACGCCGGCGATACGCCGCGCGGCCGGGCTCTGCGGCACGGGGATCGGGGCCGGCGGGCGCATGGCGGACGGCGGCGTCGAGGTCGTCGCCTTGACCAGATTGGTCATGGGATCGTTCGCGCGCGTCGATGCGGTCGCCTCGACGGGTTTCTCCGGCGCCTTCTCGGCGGCGCGCTCGGCAGGTTTGGGCTCGGCGCGGAACTCGGTCGCGCGCGGCTCCAGCGGCGAGGTATCGGCGCCGACGGGGCGCGGACGCGGCAAGGGGTTCGACAGCTGCATCGATGACGGCGCAGGCAGATTGATCACGGTGCCGAACATCGGCGCCGGGTGCCGGCCGGTCTGCAGGAACAGGGCATTGGCAACGATCGCGCCGATCGCAGCGACGGCGACGAGACCGGCCAGCGTGTCCTTGGGGCTGTGCAGCAGAACGCGCATCACGAGGTTGCGCTCGGTCTCGACATCGACAGTCGCGGCCTTGGCACCACGGCGGCGCGGAGCGGCTTCGTCCTTGGCAGACTTCTTAGGCACTTTTCTTCACCAGAGTGGGTTGGTCCTGAGACTGGTCGTGAGCTTGGTCTTGAAGCTCCTGACCTTGAAGTTCCTGGCGCAGCACCGGCGTCAGCGTCGCGATCTTGCTCTCGGCCGGCTTGACTTGCGGCGGCGTGTAGACGAGCGGCAGCCTGACGGTGACGGCGGTGCCCTCACCCAGGCTGCTTTGTACCGTCAATTCACCGAGATGCAACGCCACGAGGCTCTTCACGATCGACAATCCGAGGCCGGTGCCTTCGTGACGGCGCTGATAGGTCCTGCCCGCCTGGAAGAACGGCGCGCCGATACGCTTGAGATCGTCGGGCGCGATGCCGACGCCGGTGTCGCTGATGCGCAGCATCAGCTGCGAACCGGTCACCGCGGCGGAAACGGAAACCTGACCGCCGCGCTCGGTGAACTTGATGGCGTTGGCGACGAGATTGAGCACGATCTGCTTGAAGGCCCTGGGATCGCCGGTCATGACAGGCAGGTCGTGCGGCGCGTCGGTGACGAGGTCGACGCCGTTTTCCCGCGCCTTCAGCGCCAGGAGATTGCAGCAATGCAAGAGCGAGGCGCGCGGCGCGAACGGCTCGGACGCGATCTCGAAATTGCCCGATTCCATCTTCGACATGTCCAGGATGCCGTTGACGACCGACAGCAGATGCTGGCCGGAATCGTTGATGAGCTGGGCATATTCCCGGCGCTGGGCCGCGCCCAGCATCAGGGTCTGCTCCTGCGCGATCATCTCGGAGAAGCCGATGATGGCGTTCAGCGGCGTCCGCAGCTCGTGACTCATGGTGGCGAGGAAGCGCGTCTTGGCGGCATCGGCCGCTTCGGCGGCGCTGCGCGCCTGCTCGAGCGCCTGCTCGGACAGCTTGTGGTCGGTGACGTCGCGCATCACGGCGACGACGTCGGCCTCACGTGTGACGACTCTATACGGATTATGGCCCGTAACCCGATCGCGCGGACGGCAGCGCATCTGGACCCAGAGAAAATCGACCTGACCGCGCTCCGAACCATCAGCCTCGCGCCGCAGCCGGAACTCGACGCTGCGCACCTCGCCGCGCGCGGCATCGGACAGCGCGGTGAGATAGGCCGGGCGATCGGCGACGTGGACGCGGTCGAACAGGCCATGACCGAGCAGTTGCGCCACGGGCACGCCGAGCATGGCCTCCGCCGCCGGCGAGATGAACTGCACCGCGCCGTTGCGCTGATGCCGCGAGATCACATCGCTCATGTTGCCGGCGAGCAGGCGATAGCGTTCCTCTTCGCGCGCAAGCAGCGCCACGCTGGTGCGCGCGAGCGATTCCGCGCCGAAGGCAAGGCCCGCGGCATAGAGCGTCGCCGAGACGACGCCGCAGGCCATCAGCACGCCGCGGTCCGCGGCACTGGTGTCTGCGGGCGGCAGCCAGCCGAGCTGAGTGAGCAGGATCAGGAGGCCCGCACAGGACAGTGCGAGCAAGGAGGCGAAGGCGGCGACGCGGCGCGAGGCCGACAGCGCGGCTTCGAGCGGAACCACGACCAGCCAGACCGCGGCGAACGATTCGATGCCGCCCGTGGAGCCCGCGACCGCCATGATCAGGCCGGCGAGCGCCAGCGACGACAGCACATGCGCGCCTTCATAGCGTCCGGTGCGCGACAGGAACCAGGACAACAGGATCGGCGCGATCAGCCATGCGAAAGCGGCGACCTCGACCGCGCTCGGTGCGCCCCGCAGGGCGAGATAGACCGGGAATGCGGCAAAGGCACCCAGGCTGCCGAGCAGCCGCGGCGCCATGAAGGCACGGTGGCGCGCTCGCATCAGCGCATCGGAACGCGCGGAGGGATGCAGCAGTGCATCGAGACAATCGCGGATGATACTCAAAACTGTCACGGGTCTCGCGCTTCGGCTCAATCGTCGTAGAAGACGCGCCGGAACGCCTCCTTGTCGTTGAGCCACCGTGTCAGAGCGACCTTAAACGAGTGCTAAGGCGGCGGGATGCGCGACCGGACGCCGGGACATCGCGGGGCTTTTTAGACGATTTGACGACGTCTTCGCTGCGGATGGTGAACACAGGGTTTCACGTTCCCGCTGATGGTTTCGAATTGGTGGATATGCCTGCCGGCAGAATCACGGGCCGCGGCGTCAATGGAAAATTTACGACGCCGTCGATCCCGAAGAATTTTGCGTCGATTTTCCGCGAATTAAGCTCAAGGCAATGACTTGCGATTTATCGAGAGTTGCTAGGTCGAAACGCGCGCGGACCATCGCCGCGACGGGATCTATCATACAGGTCGATAAGATGCGTTTTCTGCTCCGCATCACATTCTGGCTCGGGCTGGTGCTGGTGCTCCTGCCACGGGACAAGACGCCCGAATCGGACAAGCTGCCGCAGATCGGCGCTGCCGACGCGGTTCAGGCTGCGACCGCGGCCGTCTCCGACATGACCCAATTTTGCAAGCGCCAGCCGGCGGCCTGCGAGGTCGGCGGACAGGCCGCGACCATCATCGGCCAGCGCGCCCAGGACGGCGCGCGCAAGATCTACCAGATCATCAACGACAAGAAGGAGCAGATCAGCAACGACAAGAACGAGAAGACCGACAAGAACGACAAGAAGGCCCCCGACCACACCGGCTCGATCGCGATGGCCGGCGAAGGCGATGCCGCCTCGAGCGAAGCGCCGCGCGACACCCTGAGCCAGGACGACCTCGCGCTGGAATGGCGCGGCCCGCCGGCGAATTAGCGTCAAACCCTATCGATTTCGGCGCCTCGCATCCCTATATTGGCGGGAAGCGGGAACTTTGGGCCAGCATGACGACGATCGACGAAATCAGGGACAATTTCGAGCTTCTGGACGAGTGGGACGACCGCTACCGGTACGTCATCGAGCTGGGCCGGACCCTGGAACCGATGCCGGAGGCCGAGCACTCCGCCGAGAACAAGGTGAACGGCTGTGTCAGCCAGGTCTGGCTCCAGAAGCTGGTCGACCGCAGCAAGGGTGTTCCGATCCTGAGGTATCGCGGCGACAGCGACGCGCATATCGTACGCGGGCTGGTCGCGATCGTGCTGTCGCTCTATTCGGGCCGCACGCCGCAGGAGATTCTGGCGACCGACGCCATCGCCGTGTTCGACGAGTTCGGCTTTCGCGATCACCTGACGCCGCAGCGCTCCAACGGCCTGCGCTCGATGGTCGAGCGCATCAAGAGAGACGCGAAAGCGGCGCTCGCGGAAGCGACGTAAGAGGCTTCGTAGGGTGGGTTAGGCGAAGCCGTAACCCACCGCTTCTCTATCCGCAGAAGCAGAAGTGGTGGGTTACGCTGCGCTAACCCACCCTACGAGAGCAGTGACCCGCGCTACTTCCCCTTCTTCCGCTGCTGCTGCCCCAGGCCCATCTGCTTCGCCAGCTGCGAGCGCGCCACCGCATAGTTGGGCGCGACCATGGGATAGTCGGCCGGCAGGCCCCATTTCTCGCGGTATTGCTCCGGCGTCATGTTGTACTGGGTGCGCAGATGGCGCTTCAGCGACTTGAAACGCTTGCCGTCTTCCAGGCAGACCAGATAATCGGGCGCGATCGACCTCTTCAGCGAGACCGCCGGCTTGGCCGGTTCGAGCGGGGCGGTCTCGGCGCGGCCGGACGACACCCGCACCAGGGCGCCATGCACCTGGCTGATCAGGTTCGGAATCTCCGCAGCCGGCGTCGGATTGTTGCTGAGATAGGCCGACACGATATTCGCCGTCAGCTCGATGAAATTCTTCGCCCCCGCGTCCGACATCGGCCCACCCTCTCTCCACCTTGCGCCCCACGGGATAGACGACGCCGGACTATTCCCTGTCAACAATGCGTTAGGCCGAAACGAGTCGATGACCGACGAGGTGGCAACAATGGCGGCGCTGACCTCTGTGCAGCCGCCTCAGCCGCGCTGGTCGAGATGGGAACGGAGCTCGTCGATGGAGGCAAAGCGCATCATGCCCTCCGGCATCTGCGCTTCGATCGAGCCATCGGAATAGAGCGAATAGGCCATGCCGTCGACGATTCCGGACTTGAGCACGGTCACGGGCGGCTGCTCGGGCGCGGCCGGCGGCTCGGGTGCGGGCGGCGGCGGGGGAGCGGCTTCCGCAGAGGGCGAGCGCGGCGGCGGCCGGCGCGAACCGACCGGCGGCTCCGGCGGGCGCATGCGCTCCGGCTTCGGCCAGGCGTCGTCGAAACTGGCGGGCGGAGCGTCCTGCGCCGCGGGCGCTTCGTGAGGCGGCGGCGCCCCCTCGGTCGTCTTCGCCTCCGCGCGCTCGCGCTCCTTGCGCGAGCTCGAGGCGAACAACAGGTTGCGCCGGCGCGGCGCTTCCGGAGCCGCGGGCGGCGTCGGGGCTTCCGGCTCCGGCGGCGTCTCGAGGCGCGGACGTTCGCGCGCGGCGGCTTCGCTCTGCCACGGCGGCGGGCCTGCGGGCGGTGGCGGCGGTGATGCCGACTCGGTCCTTGCCGCCGAGGCAGGCAGCGGCTCCGGCGCACCGGCGCCTGATGCTGCGAGGCCCGGCAGCACGGGCCTGACCCGCACCTCGGACGGCGCACCGGCCAGCCGGCGAGCGATGCCCCGCAGCTCCGTGACCACGAGATAGAGACCGACCAGTAACAGTCCGGAGCAGACGGCGATCGTGCCCGCGATTATGAGGGGACTGCCGAGGCTGAACTCCCTGACGGAGAAGCCAAACAGGATCGAAAGGAGGCCCGCCACGACGGCGAAAATCCCCGCGATCAACAATGCCAAGGTCATCGAACTCACCCCCGGCCGCACACATCCACACGCGACCCGTCACGCCACGATATCGTCATACGCCGGTCCGCGCCAACGGCCAATTACAACCCGCGTTCCTAATGGGAAGGAAATCAGGGACTTATTCACATTCCCTTCAGACAGGGCTCGCTACTGCTAGGCTGCTCTGAAATCGGGAATTGCTGCGCTGCATCAGGATTTTAGCCATAATGCCCAATTACTTGGTAATGGAACTGCGCTATAGGGAGTCCGGGGTTGAGGCCCGCGCGCACCAGCAGGGCCAAGAGGGGATTCCGGGGCACCGATAGCCATGACATCCATCACGACTTCGGCGATCGACACGCCTCAACGGCGCTCGGTCGAACGGACTTGCGACGATCTCGCCATGCTGGTGCTGGCTGTGGTCGCCGTCATTGCAGGCTTGACCTTCCGCGATTACGGCCTCGGCTGGGACGATTACACCCATGCTGAATATGCCGACCTGCTGCTGCGCATGTTCGGTTCCGGCTTCAAGGACATTGCGGCGCTCTCCTTCGCCAATCTCTACATGTATGGCGGCGGCTTCGACATGGTCGCGGCCCTCCTGCACAAAATCATTCCGCTCGAATTGTTCGAGACGCGACGTCTGGTCGGCGCCGTCGTCGGCGTGATCGGGCTCGCGGTGACGTGGCGGCTCGGCCGTCGCATCGGCGGCCCGCTTGCCGGTCTTGCCGCGCTCCTGCTGCTCGCGCTGTGCCCGATCTTCTACGGCCACATGTTCATGAACCCGAAGGACGCGCCCTTCGCGGTGGCCATGATCATCCTGATGCTGGGCCTCGTCCGGCTCGCCGAGGAATATCCGCAGCCCTCGCCGCGCACGATCCTGATCGTCGGGCTCGGCGCAGGTCTTTCGCTCGGCTGCCGCGTTCTCGGCGGGCTCGCCCTGGTCTACGCCTTGCTCGGCTTCATCCCGCTGTTGCTGGAGGAACTGCGCAACGAGGGCCTGCGCGAGTCGGTTCGCCGCTTCGCCCATGTCGTCTATGTGCTGCTGCCCGGCCTCGTATTCGGCTATCTCGTGATGGGCCTGATCTGGCCGTGGTCGATCATGGAGCCCGGCAATCCCTTCCAGGCGCTGACCTACTTCTCGCACTTCTTCGAGAAGCCGTGGAAGGAGATGTTCGACGGCGCGATCGTGTCGGTGCCCGACATGCCGTGGTCCTATCTGCCGACGCTGTTCGCGCTCCAGCTGCCCGAGGTGATGCTGGTCTTGATGGCCGGCGCCGTGTTCAGCACCTTCGCCATGCTGGCACGAGGCGAAGTGCCGGCGCGGCGCAAGACCATCATGCTGATGCTGACGCTGGCTGCGACCCTGCCGCTTGTGATCGCGATGGTGAAGCGGCCGGCGCTGTACAACGGCATCCGCCATTTCGTGTTCGTGATTCCGCCGATGGCGGTGCTCGCCGGCGTCGCCTTCGCCCGGGCGATGGAGCGCCTGCGCGCCAATCACCGCACCTGGCAGCCCGTCGTGCTCGCCACCTTCTGCTTCGGCCTCGCGTTGCCGCTCGCCGAGATGATCCGGCTGCATCCCTATCAATACACGCACTTCAACCACATCGCCGGCACCGTGCGCGGCGCCGACAGCCGTTTCATGCTGGACTATTGGGGCCTCGCGCTGAAGCAGGCCTCCGACGGATTGCGCGAGCAGATCGTCGAGCGCCAGGAGGTGCCGCCTGCGAACCGCAAATGGAAGGTCGCGGTGTGCGGTCCGCAGCGCCCGGCGCAGGTCGCCCTCGGCCCCGACTTCACCATTGGCTGGGATTCCAACGCGGCCGATTTCGCCATGACGCTCAGCGAGTTCTACTGCAAGGGCCTCACCGCGCCGGTGATGGTCGAGATCAAGCGCGACGATGTGGTGTTCGCCCGCGTCTACGACATCCGCGGCCGCAGCATCTCCAGCCTGCTGTCGATCCCGGCGCCGTAATGATTTTCTCCCGTAGCGCTTCCGCCTTCGCTCTTCGAGCTACGGCGGACAAGCATGCGGGCTACGCTTGACTGCCGCGCTGCTGACGCGCCTTGCCGCCACTCACCACCAGGGCTACGCTCCCTCCCCGCAACAACGATGTTCGGAGAGATCAGCCATGTCGCCAGCGGAAGCGCGCCTGAAGGAAATGCCGTCTGATATGACGGAGGCCGAATGGCAGCAACGGGTCAATCTCGCCGCCTGCTATCGTCTGGTCGCGCTGTACGGCTGGGACGATCTGGTCGACACCCACATCTCCGCGCGCGTCCCCGGCCCCGATCATCACTTCCTCATCAACCCCTACGGACTGATGTTCGAGGAGATCACGGCCTCGAGCCTCGTCAAGGTCGATTTGCACGGCAACCAGCTCTCCGAGAGCGAATACAGCATCAACCCGGCGGGCTTCACCATTCATTCGGCGATCCACGAGGTCCGCGAGGACGCGATCTGCGTGCTGCACCTCCACACGCTCGACGGCACCGCGGTGTCGAGCAGCGCAGAAGGCCTGTTGCCGCTGAACCAGACCGCTCAGCTCGTTACCCACGACCTCGCCTATCACGACTACGAAGGCATCGCACTGGACCACGACGAGCGGCCGCGGCTGCAGAAGGATCTCGGCGACCACAATCACATGCTGCTGCGCAATCACGGCACGCTGACGGTCGGCCGCTCGGTCGCCTCCGCCTTCGAGCGCATGTACCACCTCGAGCGCGCCTGCTCGATGCAGGTGCGCACGCGCGCGCTCGGCACGCCGGTCTATCCGGTCGAGGAGACTGCGATCGAGAAGAACAGCGAGCTGCTCGCCAACCGCGATCGCGCCGAGCTGCGCGCCACCAACCTGGTGTGGCCGCCGCTGCTGCGCAAGCTCGACCGCGAGCTTCCGGGCTATCGGTCTTGAGATTTTCACGAATTTAAGGTAGTGTCTTCGCCGAACTACCTCTGCACGTTCTGGAATGAAACGCCGCCCAATCCCGGGCGGCGTTTTTGTTGGCCAGATCTCGTAGGGTGGGCAAAGCGCAGCGTGCCCACGTCTTCTCTCTTGGAATCACTGAGAGGTGGTGGGCACGCTACGCTTTGCCCACCCTACGGCACTACCGCACTACGGCACCCGCGCCTATTTCACCTCCGCCAGGGCCGCCAGGATGCGGGCCCAGGAGCGGATGCCTTTCTGGAAACTGCGCAGGTCGTACTTCTCGTTCGGCGAGTGGATGTTGTCGTCATCGAGGCCGAAGCCGACCAGCAGCGAGTCGAGGCCGAGCGTGCGCTTGAAGTCGGCGACGATCGGGATCGAGGCGCCGGAGCCCATCAGCACGGTCTCCTTGCCCCATTCGTCCGTGAGCGCCTTGCTGGCGGCGGCGAGCGGCTTCATGTTCCAGTCGAGCGCGACGGCGGGTGCGGCGGAATGGTCGCCGAACTCGACCTTGCAGTCGCCCGGAAGCCGTGCGGTGACGTAATCGCGGAAGGCTTTGCGGATCTTTTGCGGGTCCTGCCCTTCGACCAGGCGGAACGAGACCTTGGCCGAGGCATGCGAGGGGATCACCGTCTTGGAGCCCTCGCCGATATAGCCGCCCCAGATGCCGTTGACGTCGCAGGTCGGGCGCGACGAGGCCTGCTCGATCAGGAGGCGCCCCTTCTCGCCGGCAGGGATCGACAGGCCGATCGGCTTCAGGAACATCTCAGGCGTCAGGTTGAGCTTCTTCCATTGCGCGAGGATGTCGGGCGGCAGATCCCTCACCCCGTCATAGAAGCCGGGAATGGTGATGCGGTTGTCGTCGTCGAACAGGCCGCCCAGAATTTTCGTGAGCACCCGGATCGGGTTCATCGCGCTGCCGCCGAACACGCCGGAATGCAGGTCGCGATTGGCGGCGGTGATCTTCAGCTCTTCATAGAGCAGGCCGCGCAGCGAGGTCGTGATCGCCGGCGTGTTGCGGTCCCACATGCCGGTGTCGCAGACCAGCACGTAGTCGGCCTTGAACTCGTCCTTGTTGGCCTCGATGAAGGGCACGAAATTCTTCGAGCCGACCTCCTCCTCGCCTTCGATCAGGAAGGTGACGTCGATCGGCAGCGAGCCCGTCACCTTTTTCCAGGCGCGGCAGGCTTCGACGAAGGTCATCACCTGGCCCTTGTCGTCCTCGGCGCCGCGCGCGACGATGATCTTGCGGCCGTCGGCGTGGTCGGTCACCACAGGCTCGAACGGCGGGCGGTGCCAGAGATCCAGCGGATCGACCGGCTGCACATCGTAATGGCCGTAAAAGATCACGTGCGGCCGGCCGCCGGCCCCGGTCTTGCCGACGATGGCGGGATGGCCCGCGGTCGGCCTCACCTCGGTGGCGACATCGAGGTTCGCAATGTCCTTGGCGAGATGCTCCGCCGCCGCCTTGCAATCGCCGGCAAAGGCCGGATCCGCGGAGATCGACTTGATCCGGAGCAGCGCGAACAGACGCTCCAGGCTGTTGTCGAAGTCCTTGTCGATGTGGTCGAGCACGGATTGAAGCTGCGCATTGGCCATGGTCGTGTTCCTGATTGCCGGTGTCGAGACGTCTAACGCTTTTAGCGCCGACGCCGCGGCAGTGCCAGCCACGTCAGGACATCGCAACCCCGCCGACGGCGAGCCTCTGGAAGGATGCGCATAGCGGGCTGCCTAAATCGCGATGAGACTGAATTGTCATCGCGCTTCAGGTTGTTGTTTGCGCATGATCTTTCGGAAAACCGCTTCGCACTTTTCCGGATCATGCTCTAGCGCCGCAGCAATCCGCCGAGCGCGCCGCGGACCAGCGTGCGGCCGATCGAGCCGCCGAGCTGGCCGCCGAGCGATTTGCCGATATTGGCGGCCATCCCGCCGATCACCTGGTTGGTGACCGATCGCGTCACATCGCGCGCGATGACCTGGCCCGTCGACATCCGGCCGCGCTTGACGTTGGTGCCGAACACGGTGCCGACGATCGAGCCGAGCTGACCGAGAATGCCGCCGCCGCTCGCGCCAGCCGGGCCGTCGGCCGTCGCCGCCGTGCCGGCGATGCGCTTCTGGATCATCTCGTAAGCGGATTCTTCGTCGACGGCCGTGTCGTATTTGCCCTTCACCGGGCTTGCAGCCATGATCGCCTTGCGCTCGTCCGGCGTGATCGATCCGATGCGGGCCGACGGCGGACGGATCATCACCCGCTCCACCATGGCCGGCGTGCCATTGCCCTCGAGGAAGGACACCAGCGCCTCGCCCTTGCCGAGCTCCGTGATCACCTTGGCCGTGTCGAGCTTCGGATTGGGCCGGAAGGTCTGGGCCGCAGCCGCGACCGCCTTCTGGTCGCGCGGGGTGAAGGCACGCAGCGCGTGCTGCACCCGGTTACCCAGCTGTCCGAGCACACGGTCCGGCACGTCGATCGGGTTCTGTGTCACGAAGTAGACGCCGATGCCCTTGGAGCGGATCAGGCGGACCACCTGCTCGATCTTGTCCAACAGCGCCTTGGGCGCGTCATTGAACAAGAGATGCGCCTCGTCGAAGAAGAACACCAGCTTCGGCTTGGGCAGATCGCCGGCCTCGGGCAGCTCTTCGAACAGCTCCGACAACATCCACAACAGGAAGGTTGCGTAAAGCCTGGGGCTCTGCAGCAGCTTGTCGGCAACCAGAATATTGACCATGCCGCGGCCCTCGCGGTCGGTCTTCATGAAGTCCTGCAGCGCCAGCGCGGGCTCGCCGAAGAATTTGGTGCCGCCCTGGTTCTCCAGCACCAGGAGCTGGCGCTGGATGGTGCCGACGGTGGCCTTGGTGACGTTGCCGAACCCCTGCGCGGCCTTGCGGATGGCGGCGAGCGGATTCTCCTCCGCGTCCGCCGCCTTCTTCCCGCCATCGGGCACGATGGCGTCGAGCAGCGCGCGCAGATCCTTCATATCGATGAGGGTCAATCCGGCGTCGTCGGCGACGCGGAAGGCGACGTTGAGCACGCCTTCCTGCACGTCGTTCAGATCGAGCATGCGCGCGAGCAGAAGCGGCCCCATTTCCGTGACGGTCGCGCGCACCGGGTGGCCCTGCTCGCCGAACACGTCCCAGAACACGGTCGAGAACTGGTCGGGCTGGAAATTCAGACCCATTCCGGAGGCGCGCTTGAGGATGAAGTCCGCGGGCACGCCGACCTCCGAGATGCCGGAGAGGTCGCCCTTGATGTCGGCGGCGAAGACCGGAACACCCGCGCGCGCAAATCCTTCCGCCATCACCTGCAGCGTCACGGTCTTGCCGGTTCCGGTTGCACCGGTGACGAGGCCGTGGCGATTGGCGAGCGCCAGCGTCAGCCAGGCCTGCTCGTCTCCCTTGCCGACGAAGATCTTGTCGTCGGTATCGCCGAGCTTGCTGTCCTGTGCGGTCATTCTTCTCTCTGATCTCTTCTTGCCGGGTTTCACGTATCGAAACTCGAATGCACCAGTTCCGTAGTTTAGCGCATGTCGCGCGCCGATTAAAACCGTTCAACGCAGTCGAAGCATGCGACATTGCCGGAAACAGACGGACAACATCAGCCGAAAGTAGGGGCGAGCCGTTCGCAACGCGGCAATTTTTCGCCGATTCCATCTCCGCTCTTGCACCGCTGCAACACTTTTCGCGCCTTCGAAGATGAATCGCTCCGACGCCCGCGTTCATCGCTTGAATTTCACATCACACCGGCTCAAGATCATTTTCGAAGAAATACTCCGGCATGCAACCGGCTGAGGGGCGGACCTTATGGACGAACTGATCGGGCGGCTGGCGACAAACGCCAGCATAGATAGTGCTGTCGCTGAAAAGACCGTCGGCATCATCCTGGGCTTCCTCCGCAGCGAGGGTCCTCCCGATAGCGTACAGGCCCTGATCGATCAGATTCCCGGAGCGGAAGCCGCGATCGAGGCATCCCGCAGCAGCGGCGGACTGTCGCGGCTGATGGGCGGCGGCCTGATGGCGGTCGGCACGCGCCTGATGGGCCTCGGGCTCGGCATGTCCGAAATTCAAAACGTCGCCCGTGAACTTTTCCGCTACGGTCGAGACAAAATCGGAGCAGATCAGATGGGCAGGATCGTTGCGGGGACGCCGGGCCTCAGCCAGTTCGCCTGAAGCTTCGGCATTTCATATCGAGTATCATGACATATCCGATCTCCGAGATTGAGGGCCTGTCGGTCTTTGCCGCCAACAAGTTGAAGGCGCAGGGCATCCGCACCACCGACGCGCTGCTCGAGGCGGCCGGCACGGTGAAGGGCCGCAAGGCGCTTTCCGCCAAGACCGGCATCAGCGAGCAGCTGCTGCTGGAATGGGCCAACGTGTCCGACTACATGCGCATCCCCGGCATGGGCCGGGCCAAGGTGGGCCTGGTCCGCGCCGCCGGCGTCACTACCGTGCGCGAGCTCGCCTACAGGAATCCGGCAAGGCTCGCCCAGAGCATGCGCGACGCCAACGAGAAGAAGAAGCTGCTGCGAATCCTGCCTTCCGAGAAGTCGGTCGGCGACATCATCGCCAAGGCGAAGAAGCTGCAGCCGAAGATCACGTATTAGCTCCGCGTTCGGTCTCATGTCCCGGACGCGCTGCAACGCCCTTGGCGTTGCGGCGCAGAGCCGGGACCCATACCGCGCGAACTGCTCTCGGCAACATAGGCCCCGGCTCTGCAGCGCACCGCTGAAGAAGCGCTGCGCTGCGTCCGGGGCACGAGGCAACGTCTCCGCTTGAACTCCCCCTCCCCGACCGCTAAAGCCACCCGCATGAATGCCTCGCCCTCCCCATCCGTCCCGCCGGCCGGCTCGGCCGGGCCAGATGTGCTGCGGACGCTGCTGGAACGGTCGATCCCGGCGGTGATGGGCGTGCTCAACGTCACCCCAGACTCCTTCTCCGACGGCGGCGAGTTCGTCGCGCCCGAGCAGGCGCTCGCACGCGCGCGGGCGATGATCGAGGCCGGCGTCGACATCATCGATATCGGGGCCGAGTCCACCCGGCCCTACAAGGGGGCCCGGCCGGTCACGGCGGAGGATGAGCTCGCCCGGCTGAAGCCGGTGCTGGCCGGGGTCGTAGCCCTCGGCGTGCCGGTCTCGATCGACAGCATGAAGGCCGAGGTGGTGGCTTTCGCGCTCGACCAGGGCGCGGCGATCGCCAACGACGTCTGGGGCCTGCAGCGCGACGCCGCCATGGCCCCGCTGGTGGCCGCAAGGGGCGTGCCCGTCATCGTCATGCACAACCGCGACGACGCCGATCCGGCCATCGACATCATCACGGACATGAAGACGTTCTTCCTGCGCTCGCTCGACATCGCCGCAAAGGCCGGCATCGCGCGCGACAAGATCGTGCTCGATCCCGGCATCGGCTTCGGCAAGACCGCCGAGCAGAGCATGACCGCGCTGGCGCGCTTGCGCGAATTCGAGATGTTCGGCCTGCCGATCCTGGTCGGCGCCTCGCGCAAGCGCTTCATCGCCTCGGTGTCGCCGTCCGAGCCGAAGGACCGGCTGGCCGGCTCGATCGCCGCGCATCTGATCGCCGCGCAGCGCGGCGCCAGGATCATCCGGACCCATGATGTCGCCGAGACCTTGCAGGCGCTGCGGGTGGCGAACGCAATCGAGGGCAAGCAATGACCGACACGATCTTCGTCACCGGGCTGTCGATCCACGCCCGCCACGGCGTGATGGATCACGAGACCGAGGTCGGCCAGCGCTTCGTCATCGATCTCGAACTCTATACCGACCTGTCGGAGCCCTCGCGCAGCGACCGGCTCGCCGATACGGTGTCCTACGCCGAGGTGGTGGCGACGACGACGGCGGCGTTCAAGAACACCAATTACAAGCTGCTGGAGCGCGCGGCGGGCGCGGTGGCCGACGCCATCCTGTCGCACTTCCCGCGCATCCGCGCCGTGAAGGTCACCGTGCACAAGCCGCATGCGCCAATCGCCGCGATCTTCGACGACGTCGGCATCGTGCTGACGCGCTCGCGGCATCCCTGAGATGGCGAGCGTGCTGATCGCGCTCGGCGGCAATGTCGGCGATGTCCGCGCGACGTTCCGCAAGGCGATCGCCCAAATCTGCGGCATGGCGCAAGGCGCATTGATCGCGCGCTCTTCGGACTATGCCACACCGCCCTGGGGCGATGAGGATCAGGCTGCCTTCATCAATGCCTGCATCGAGATCGAGACCGACCTCGATCCGCACGCGCTCTTGTTCGTGCTGCAGAAGGTCGAGCAGAAATTCGGCCGCATGCGGCAGAAGGATCGGCGCTGGGGTCCCCGCACGCTCGATCTCGACATGATCGCCTATGATGAATTGTCCTTGCAGAAGCCTGACCTGACCTTGCCGCATCCGCGCCTGTTCGAGCGCGCTTTCGTGCTGGTGCCGCTGGCCGAAATCGCGCCCGATCGCGTGATCTCGGGCATTCGCGTGCGCGACGGGCTCGCCAGCGTCTCGACGCAAGGCATTGAGCGGCTTCCGGATACCGGTTAACCAAAAACAACCGTTTGCAGGGACGGTCCGCCGTGGCAATTTCGCCTGCGCATAACGATACGTTCGGGAGCCCCTCGCCGCATGACCTCCGTGACTGACGACCTGCCGCTGGCGGCGGATTTTCCCAAGGCGACGGTCGAGGACTGGCGCAAGCTGGTCGACGGCGTGCTGAAGGGCGCGCCGTTCGAGAAGCTGGTCGGCAAGACCTATGACGGCATCAAGATTGATCCGCTCTATCCGCGCGCCAAAGGCGTTGCGCCCGTGGTGGGGCGGCCGGCCGCAGCGCCCTGGCAAGTCATCCAGCGGATCGACCATCCCGATGCGGCGCTCGCGAATGCGCAGGCGTTGCAGGATCTGGAGAACGGCGCGACCGGGCTCGCGCTGGTGTTCGCCGGCGCCAATGGCGCGCACGGTTTCGGGCTGGAACCTGCAGCCGACGCGGTGGCAAAGGTCCTGAAGGATATTCATCTCGACGCCGGAATCGGCCTCGAGCTCGAGATCGGTCCGCAATCGCGGATGGCGGCGATCCACGTCGCGGAATATGTAAAGGGCAAGGGCCTCGATCCCGCCGCCTGCAATATCCGCTTCGGTCTCGATCCGCTCGCGGCCGGCGCGGTGTGGGGGCACAGCCCCTATACCTGGGACGAAATCGCACCCGCGATCACCGGAGCCATCAAGGGGCTCGCCGGGCTCGGCTTCAAGGGGCCGTTCACCTCCGCCGACGGACGCGTGATCCACGATGCCGGCGGCTCCGAGGTGCAGGAGCTCGGCTTCGTGCTCGCCTGCGGCGTCGCTTATCTGCGCGCGATCGAAGGCGCCGGCATTCCCCTCGAGCAGGCGCAGGGCATGGTCTATGCGCGGCTTTCCGCCGATGCGGACCAGTTCCTGACCATGGCCAAATTCCGCGCGCTGCGGCTGTTGTGGGCGCGGATCGAAACAGCGTGCGGGCTCGCGCCGAAACCATTGTTCATCGCCGCCGATACGGCATGGCGCATGCTGACGCAGCGCGACCCCTATGTGAACATGCTGCGCGCGACCGTCGCGACGTTTGCCGCCGGGCTCGCCGGCGCCAACGCGATCACGGTGCTGCCGCATACGCTGGCGCTCGGCCTGCCCGATCCGTTCGCGCGGCGCGTGGCGCGCAACACGCAGCTCCTGCTGCTGGAAGAAAGCAACCTCGCCAAGGTCAGCGATCCCGCGGCAGGCAGCGGCGGCATCGAGACGCTGACCGCGCAGCTTTGCGAGGCCGCCTGGGCGCTGTTCCAGGAGAGCGAAAAGGCCGGCGGCGCCTTTGCCGCGCTTCAGCAAGGCCTGTTTCAGAGCAAGGTCGCGGCCGCACGAAAGGCGCGTGACGCCAACATCGCAAAGCGCCGTGACGTCCTGACCGGCGCCAGCGAGTTTCCAAACCTGCGCGAGAGCGAAGCCACCGTGCTGAAGGCGACGTCGATCGCGCTGGCACCGTACGGCGAGCAGAAATACAAGTTCGATCCGCTGCCGCCGATCCGGCTCGCGGAGCCATTCGAGGCGCTGCGCGACAAGTCGGATGCCGTGCTGAAGGCACGCGGCGCGCGGCCAAAGGTGTTCCTGGCCAATCTCGGCACGCCCGCCGATTTCACGGCGCGCGCGACCTTCGCGAAGAGCTTCTTCGAGGCCGGCGGCATCGAGGCCCTGGACAGCGAAGGCTTTGCCGATCCGGCCAAGCTGGTTGCCGCCTTCAAGGCCTCCGGCGCCGAGCTCGCCTGCCTCTGTTCCAGCGACAAGGTCTATGCCGATCGTGCGGAACCTGCCGCGAAGGCCCTGCAAACGGCGGGCGCCCGACATATCTATCTGGCGGGCCGCCCGACCGATGCCGAGGCGGCGCTGCGGGCCGCCGGCGTCACGGGTTTTGTCTTCGCCGGAGGCGATGCGCTTGCCACGCTGCAAGACGCCTATCGACGGATGGAGCAGCCATGACCGACACCAGCAAACCCGTTCTCACCGGCGGTTGCCAATGTGGCGCCGTGCGCTTTGCTGTCATGACGGCGCCGACCAAGGTCTCGATCTGCCACTGCCGCATGTGCCAGAAGGCCGCCGGTGCGCCATTCGCGTCCTTTGCCGACATCAACAAGACCGACTTTGCCTGGACCAGGGGACAGCCCTCGTTCTTCCGCTCCTCCACCATCGCCGAGCGCGGCTTTTGCGCCGCCTGCGGCACGCCGCTGAGCTTCGGCCGCATCGACGGCGACCGCATCGAGATCATGACCGGCAGCTTCGACCGTCCCGACCGCGTAATCCCGACGCGGCAGTACGGCACCGAATCCCGCCTCGGCTGGGTGGTCGGCATCGCGAACCTGCCGAGCCAGACCACGCAGCAGAATTACGGACCGGAGAAGATGGCGACCATCGTCAGCCATCAGCATCCGGATCATGATTGAGCGTCTATGATATGGTTGAAACCATGACCCGCATTCCCAATTTCGCCGACGTTGCGTTCGAGCGAACCGCCACAGCAGCACCCGCCGGCGGCGCCGAGCCGTGGCTGACGCCGGAGGGCATTCTGGTGAAGCCGGCCTATGGCGAGGCCGATCTCGCCGGGCTCGATTTCCTCGAGAGCTATCCGGGCATTGCGCCCTATCTACGCGGCCCCTACCCGACCATGTATGTCAATCAGCCCTGGACCGTCCGGCAATATGCCGGCTTCTCCACGGCGGAGGATTCCAATGCGTTCTACCGCCGCAATCTCGCGGCGGGCCAGAAGGGCCTCTCGGTCGCGTTCGATCTTGCCACCCATCGCGGCTATGACAGTGACCATCCGCGCGTCGGCGGCGACGTCGGCATGGCCGGCGTCGCCATCGATTCCATCTACGACATGCGCACGCTGTTCGCAGGGATTCCGCTCGACCAGATGAGCGTGTCCATGACCATGAACGGCGCGGTGCTGCCGATCCTCGCGCTCTACGTCGCCGCCGCCGAGGAACAGGGCGTGCCGCCAGAGAAGCTGTCGGGCACCATTCAGAACGATATTCTGAAAGAGTTCATGGTGCGCAACACCTACATCTATCCGCCCGCGCCCTCGATGCGGATCATCTCGGACATCTTTGCCTACACGTCGCAAAAGATGCCGAAATATAACTCGATCTCGATCTCCGGCTATCACATGCAGGAGGCGGGTGCGACGCAGGACCTCGAGCTCGCCTACACGCTCGCCGATGGCGTCGAATATTTGCGCGCCGGCCTTGCTGCCGGTCTCGACGTCGACCGCTTCGCACCGCGCCTGTCGTTCTTCTGGGCGATCGGCATGAACTTCTTCATGGAAGTCGCCAAGCTGCGCGCCGCGCGCCTGCTCTGGGCGAAGCTGCTCAAGCCCTTCAACCCGAAGGACCCGCGCTCGCTGTCGCTGCGCACCCATAGCCAGACCTCGGGCTGGTCGCTGACCGCGCAGGACGTCTTCAACAACGTGATGCGCACCACCGTCGAGGCGATGGCGGCGACGCAAGGCCACACCCAGTCGCTGCACACCAACGCGCTCGACGAGGCGCTGGCGCTGCCGACCGACTTCTCGGCCCGCATCGCCCGCAACACCCAGCTGTTCCTGCAGCAGGAGAGCGGCACCCCCCGCATCATCGATCCCTGGGGCGGCTCGTATTACGTCGAGCGGCTGACGCGCGACCTCGCGGCCAAGGCCTGGGGCCACATCCAGGAGGTCGAGGAGCTGGGCGGCATGGCGAAGGCAATCGAGGCCGGCCTGCCGAAGTTGCGTATCGAGGAGGCTTCCGCCAAGACGCAGGCGCGGATCGACGCCGGCAAGCAGGCGGTGATCGGCGTCAACAAGTACAAGCCGACCGACGAGGACAAAATCGAGATCCTGAAGGTCGACAATTCCAACGTCCGCCGCTTGCAGATCGACAAGCTGACGCGGCTGAAAGCCGAGCGCAACCAGAAGGACGTCGATGCCGCGCTCGCGGCGATCACGCGCTCGGCCGGCGAAGGCAACGGCAATCTGCTCGCGCTCGCCATCGATGCGGCTCGAGCCAAGGCGACCGTCGGCGAAATTTCGGACGCGATGGAGAAGGTGTTCGGCCGCCACCGCGCCGAGATCAAATCCATCACCGGCGTCTACAAGCGGGAGGCGTCCAGCATGGGCAACCAGGTCGAGAAGGTTCAGGCGCTGATCGACGCCTTCGAGGAGGCGGAAGGCCGCCGCCCGCGCATCCTGGTCGCAAAGATCGGCCAGGACGGGCACGATCGCGGCCAGAAGGTGATCGCCTCGGCCTTCGCCGACATCGGCTTCGACGTCGACATTGGGCCGCTGTTCGCGACCGCCGACGAAGCCGCCCGGCAGGCGGTCGAGAACGACGTCCACATCCTCGGCGTCTCCTCGCTCGCCGCCGCCCATCTCACCGCCGTGCCGGAGCTGAAGGCCGCGCTGAAGAAGCAGGGCCGCGACGACATCATGATCATCGTCGGCGGCGTGGTGCCGCCGCAGGATTACGACGCGCTCTATGCCGCCGGTGCGGAGGCGATCTTTCCGCCTGGCACCGTGATCGCGGAAGCCGCCGAGGAGCTGATCCGCAAGCTCAACGCCCGTCTCGGGCATAGCGAGGCTGCAGAGTAGCTGATAGACTGGCCGCATGACCGGCCAGGTGTCTCCATGACGCGTGACGAAATCGTCGCTGCCATACGCAAGAACGCAGATGCCATCAAAGGTAAAGGCGTATCGAAGCTTGCCATTTTCGGCTCGCGTGCCAGCGACGATTATCGGCCTGACAGCGACATCGACGTTATCGTCGAAATCGAGCCGGACACCGCCTTTTCGCTACTCAACTTGATCGATGTCGAGCACATCATCGAGGATGCGACGGGCTTGCAAGCACAGGCAACTGTTCGTCGCTCTATCTCTCCCCGCTTCGCAGAGCGGATCGCAGACGACATTCTCGAAATATTCTGACGTGCCCCCGACTTTAGCCGACCGCATCGGCCATATCCTGGATGCGACGGCCAAGATCAGGCTGGCCGTATCTGCTCATCGCCGTTAGATCTTCGCCCAGGATGTCTTCATACGTCTGGAACCGACGCGGACCTGCTATGGGACATGATCAAAGACGATCTCCCGCCGCTGGAGATCTTCATCCGAACAATCGCCGAGGAGCCAAAGGCTTGAACCCCGTCCTGAAATTGAGCCTCGCGACGCTGTTGCTGGGCGCGATCAATATTTCCCCCGCCCACGCCGCCGACCCCAGGCCCGACGCCGTCGTCAAGACCAAGAGCATCGAGGCGCGGCTGTTCCTCGACGACAGGATCAAGGCGGACGCGGCACTGGCGGCGGATTGCCTCAAGGAGGGCAAGAAGTGGCTCGACAGGAATGCCGCGGAAGCTGCCGCCGCGCGCAAAGCCGATCCGCAATTCTTCAGGGACGGCGCCTGGGATTTCGAGCGCAAATACGAGATCCGCTCCGTCGTTGCGGATCGCTATGTCAGCATCCTGCGCAACGACTACATGAATACAAGAGGTGCGCATCCGAACTCGGACGTGAACACGATCCTGTGGGACAAGGCCGACACCAAGCGCATCTCGATCCGCCCGTTCTTCACCGAGACTGCCGACAATGGAGCAACCATGAAGGCGATGGCGCAGGCGATCGTCGCCTCGCTCAGGGCGGAGAAGAAGAAGCGCGATGCCAGCGAGACCGCGACCGACGAATGGTTCAAAGCGGTCGCGCCGAGCCTGCTGAAGATCGGCGCGGTGACGCTGGCGCCCTCGACCGAGTCCGGCAAGAGCTCCGGCCTCACCTTCCACTATCCGCCCTACGCCGTCGGTCCCTATGCCGAGGGCGAGTATGTCGCCTTCGTGCCGTGGGAGACGCTGAAGCCCTACCTGAGCGCGGAAGGCACCCGCATCTTCGGCGGCGCGCGGCCGAAGGGCGACGCGGAGGAGCCGTGAGCGATCGCTAAAGCATGATCCGGAAAAGTGCGCAGCGGTTTTCCGAAAAGATCATGCTTAGACAACAACCTAAAGCGCGATGACGATTCATCCTAATCGCATCGCGCTTTAAGATCGCGGATGGACCCGCGCCAATGTCCGCGCAAGTGAATCCGTCCAATCGGGAATCCAGGACGCAAACAGGGCTTGCCAGCGGTCGGCGTCCGCAGGCTCGGTCTCGAGCGCGACCGACCATTCGATCAGGGTGCGGTCGCCTTCCACGATCGGGCGCAGATGCATGGTGCCTTGATAGCGCGTCGGCGCCGGCGTCCTGCTGCCGTCATCTTGCGGATACGGCAGCGCTTCGAGACCGGCATAGGTCAGCGTGTGCTGCCGGTCCGAGTGATCGACCAGGCGCTGGCGGATCCAGTTTCCGAGATAGCAGAAGCGTCTGATGGCGCCGACTTCATCGCCGCGCTTGTCGTCTTCGATCACGCTCTCGCTCACGCCGTCGATGTAAGCGGGGTAATTGTTGAAATCGCGGATCAGCGACCAGACGTCGTCCAGCGGGCAGTCCAGCACGGCGCTGTAATAGGCTTGGGTCATCGATAGCTTGCCTTTGGCTTTCGTTACGCGCACAGGTTGGCGAAGCATGCCGGCAAAACCCACCCGATTTCCGATTGCCCCACTCAAAAGGCATGCTGTTTTCACACAACATGTCGATCTCGTTGGTAGCGCTACCTTGCGGCGGCGCTGCAAAGCCGACTAGAATGTCGCCATCGACAAGAGCGCCCGGCGTCACGGGCGCCGCTGGGAGGAATTCAATGTCCAAGATTTCGCGCCGCACCTTTGCGGCTTCGACCGCCGCCGTCGCGGCATCCGCCGCTTTCGGCTTCAAGCCCGCACTCGCGCAGGCCTATCCGGCCCGGCCGGTCACCGTGATCGTGCCATGGGGCGCCGGCGGCGGCACCGACGCCACCGCGCGCATCGTCGCCGCGCTGCTGGAAAAGGATCTCGGCCAGCCCTTCAACGTGGTCAACCGCACCGGCGGCTCCGGCGTGGTCGGCCATAGCGCGATCGCGACCGCGCAGCCCGACGGTTACACGATCGGCATGCTCACCGTCGAAATCTCGATGATGCATTGGCAGGGCCTCACCGAGCTGACGCCGAAGAGCTACACGCCGCTGGCCCTGATGAACGAGGATCCTCCGGGCATCCAGGTCTCCTCTTCGTCGCCCTACAAGACGGTCAAGGAGCTCGCGGACGCGATCAAGGCCGCGCCTCCCGGCAAGTTCAAGGCTTCGGGCACCGGCCAGGGCGGCATCTGGCATCTGGCGCTGGTCGGCTGGATGCAGGCGATGGGCCTGCCCGCCAACCAGGTCGCCTGGGTGCCGTCGAACGGCGCGGCGCCGGCGATGCAGGATCTTGCCGCCGGCGGGCTCGACCTCACCACCTGCTCGGTGCCGGAGGCGCGCGCGATCATCGAGGCCGGCAAGGCCAGGAGCCTCGCCATCATGGCGCCCGCACGCAATCCGGTCTTCAAGGACGTGCCGACGCTGAAGGAGGCGATGGGCATCGACTACGCGACCGGCGCCTGGCGCGGCATCGGCGCACCGAAGGGCCTGCCGCCTGAGATCGCAACCAAGCTCACCGCGGCGCTGAAGAAGGTCTACGACTCCGCCGAGTTCAAGGACTTCATGAGCAATCGCGGCTTCGGCACCGTGTGGGGCGACGCCGCCCACTTCGCCAGCTTCATGGACAAGGGCGACGCCCAGATGGGCGAAGCGATGAAGGCGGCCGGCCTCAGCAAGGCGTGATTGTTCGCCTCTTCTCGCACGCCGCAGGGTTATCGGCTTATGAAGAAGGTGGCGAGTAGCTCGCCTGCAGCCCATCCTTCGAGACGCCCGCCTCCGGCGGGCCCTCAGGATGAGGTCGCATTTTGCGGCGAGATATCAAACCCTCATGGTGAGGAGCCCGCGAAAGCGGGCGTCTCGAACCATGCAGGCCGAGCGCCCTCGGCACTGCGCTAGCCCAACCCGCGGAGGGAGAGGGAGCATACCTTCCGCAATTCTGACAGGACTTCTCCATGCGTCTTCCCGACTCCGTCACGGGATCGTTTCTCGTCGCACTCGGCGCTGCGGCCGCCTATGGCGGCTGGATCTTGCCGCCGGTGCCCGGGCAGCCGGTCGGCCCCAACGTGTTTCCGCTGGTGATCGGCACGGGGCTGGCGCTGTGCGGGCTCGCGATCGTGTTCGGGATCGGCCACTCCTTCGAGGAGGAGGAACAGCTGGTCCCGCTGGAGGACGGCCAGGCAGCAGCCCCGCCGCCGCAAGGCAAGCTCTATGGCCTGCGCGCTTTGCTGCCGCCGCTGCTGCTGCTGTTCTACGTGGTCGCAGCCGACAGGCTCGGCTTCATCATCACCGCAGCGATCATGGTCTACGTCACCTCGACCGCGCTCGGCGCGAAGTGGAAGCTGGCGCTGCCGCTCGCGGCGCTCTCGCCCTTCGCCATTCACCTCATCTTCGGCAAGCTGCTCCGCGTGCCGCTGCCCGCCGGCCTGCTGCCGACGCCCTGGTAATCCCATGCTGAAAACCCTGCTCGACGCGTTCGCGCTGATCTCCACCTGGGAGGTCATCATCGCGATGTTCGCGGCCTCCGTGTACGGCCTCGTGATCGGCTCGCTGCCGGGCCTGTCGGCAACGATGGCGACCGCCCTGCTCGTCCCGGTCACCTTCTACCTGTCCCCGATCGCGGCGATCGCGACCATCGTCGCGGCATCCTCGATGGCGATCTTCTCGGGCGACATCCCGGGCGCGCTGCTGCGCATTCCCGGCACGCCCGCCTCCGCCGCCTATGCCGACGAAGCCTATGCCATGACGCGCAAGGGCCAGGCCGAACTCGCGCTCGGGGCCGGCGTGTGGTTCTCCGCCGTCGGCGGGATCGCCGGCGTGCTGTCCCTGATGATCCTGGCGCCGCCGCTCGCCGAGATCGCATTGTCGTTTTCGACCTTCGAATATTTCTGGCTGGCGCTGCTCGGCCTGATGTGCGCGACTCTGGTCGCGCGCTCCTCGCCGGTGAAGGCGATTGCTGGCATGTTCATCGGCCTGCTCGTCGCCTGCATCGGCATCGAGAATCCCGGCGGTGTGCCGCGCTTCACCTTCGGCCTCACCGATCTGTTCGGCGGCATCGAGCCGATCCCGGCGCTGGTCGGCGTGTTCGCGGTGGCGCAGGTGATGCGCGCGATGCTGACGCCGGAGCCCCCGCCGCTGCCGCGGCGAAAATTCGGAAGCATCCTGGCCGGCCAGTGGAGGCTGACGAAGCTGTATCGCTGGCAGATGACGCGCGGGAACATCGTCGGCATCATCATCGGCGTGCTGCCCGGCGCCGGTGCCGACATGGCCGCCTGGGTCTCCTATGCGATGTCGAAGCGCTTCTCCAAGGAGCCGGAAAAGTTCGGCACAGGCCATGTCGAGGGCCTGGTCGAGGCCGGCGCCAGCAACAATGCCAGCATCGCCTCCGGCTGGGTGCCGTCGCTGCTGTTCGGCATTCCCGGCGACACCATCGCCGCGATCGCGATCGGCGTGCTTTACATGAAGGGTCTCAACCCGGGCCCGACGCTGTTCACCGAGAAGGCGTCGAGCATGTACGCGATCTACCTGATGTTCATCATCGCGAACATCATGATGATCCCGCTCGGCATCGCCATGATCCGGGTCGCCGCCTACATCCTGCTGGCGCCGCGCTCGGCCATCATGCCGGTCATCATGCTGTGCTGCGCGGTCGGCTCGTTCGCGATCGGCAACAACATGTTCGGCGTCGTCACCGTCGCCACCTTCGGGGTGATCGGCTATGTCATGGAAACGAACGGCTATCCCGTCGCCGCCATGGTGCTCGGCATCGTCATGGGCACCATGGTCGAGCAGGCCTTCGTGACCTCGCTGATCAAGTCCGACGGCAGCATCTTGCCGTTCTTCGAACGTCCCATCGCAGCCATTCTCGCCGCCATGGCGATCGGTGCCCTGCTCTGGCCGGTGATGGTGTGGATCTGGCGCAAGGTGAAACAGCCGCAAGCCGCGGCGGCGACGAGCAGGTGATATCGGCGGGGCTCTCGCCTGCCCCCGCCCGGGCGGTCGAAGCCGGCGGCTGGGCCAGGCTGCAACCCTGTGCTAGTATTGGGCCATGACAGAGGTCGCAGACGTTCCGCTCAAGACGATTGTCGGAAAGCTCCGAGAGCTTGCTCCCGCCTTGAGGGCCGCGGGGGTCACCCGCCTGTACCTGTTCGGATCCCGCGCGCGCGGCGACGCCCGGCCCGACAGCGATCTTGATGTCCTGATCGAGACGACCTCGCGCGAGGAAACGCCGCGATTCGACTATTTCAGGGTCCTGCACCTGATCGAGGATCAGGTCGGCCTTCGAGCACAGATCTCGATGCGGGACCTGCTGAAGCCGCGGATGGCCGAGCGGATCGCGGGTGATCTGGTTGAGGTCTTCTGAATGCCGCCGACCGCGGAAGACCGGCTGCGAGATATTCTGGAAGCCATCGCCGACATCGAAAGCGTCGTGAAGGGCCTCAACTTCGATCAGTTCGTCTCTGAAAGGACCTCTCGTCTGGCAATCGAACGCCTTCTCGAGATCATCTGCGAGGCTTCGAGATTCATCCCGGACGAGATCAAGCGAACCGAGCCTGAAATCGACTGGCGCAAGATGATCGACTTCGGAAATCTTCTCCGCCATGCCTACCATATGACGAAAGCCGAGATCGTCTGGGACGTCATTCAAACTCACCTTCCGCCGTTGAAATCCTGCGCTGAAAGACACCTTCGCATGTCGGGCCGCTAGCGGCTGGACGCGAAAACAATCATGACCATTCGCAGATCCATCGACATCAAGACCCTCGCCAAGGAACTCCGCGCCGGCAGCCGCGCGGCGCTGGCGCGTGCCATCACGCTGGTGGAGAGCCGGCGTGGCGACCATCAGGCGCTGGCGCGCGAGCTGGTGCAGATGCTGCTGCCGGACACCGGCAAGGCGTTCCGCGTCGGCATCACCGGCTCGCCCGGCGTCGGCAAATCCACCACCATCGACGCGCTGGGCACATATCTCATCGCGCAGGGCCATGAGGTCGCGGTGCTCGCGGTCGACCCGTCCTCGGCGCGCAGCGGCGGCTCGATCCTCGGCGACAAGACGCGGATGGCGCGGCTGTCGTCCTCCGACCACGCCTTCATCCGGCCATCGCCGTCATCGGGCACGCTCGGCGGCGTCGCCGCGAAGACCCGCGAGGCGATGTTGCTGTGTGAGGCGGCCGGCTTTGGCGTCGTGCTGGTGGAGACCGTCGGCATCGGCCAGTCGGAGACCGCGGTCTGCGACATGACCGACTTCTTTCTCGCCCTGATGCTGCCGGGCGGCGGCGACGAATTGCAGGGCATCAAGAAAGGCCTGGTCGAGCTCGCCGACATGATCGCGATCAACAAGGCCGATGGCGACAATCTCAAGCGCGCCAACATCACCGCCGCGGACTATCGCGGCGCGCTGCATATCCTGGCTCCGCGATCCGAGCACTGGCATCCCCCCGTCGTCACCTATTCGGCGCTGGCCGGCACCGGCATCGCCGAACTCTGGCAGAAGGTGCTCGACCACCGCAAGGCGATGAATGCCTCCGGCGATTTCGTGGCGCGGCGGCGTGAGCAGCAGGTGAAATGGATGTGGTCGATGCTGGAGCAGCGCATGCTGGCGCGGCTGCGCAGCGAGGCATCGGTTCGCACGAAGGTCCGGAAGATCGAAGCCGAGGTCGCCGAAGGTCACCTTACCCCGGCACTCGCCGCCGAGCAGATCCTGGAGCTGCTGCAATGAGCGAAAAGCTCCGCATTCTCTTGACTGGCTTCGGGCCGTTTCCCGGCGCGCCCCATAACCCGACCCAGCCGCTGGTGGCGCGGCTGGCGCAATTGCGCCGTCCGGCACTCGATGATGTCGCGATCGCCAGTCACATCTTCCCGGTCACCTATGCTGCGGTCGACCGGCAATTGCCCGATGTGCTCGCGAAAGTGAAGCCGGATGCGCTTTTGATGTTCGGCCTCGCTGCGCGCACGCCTTACCTGCGGATCGAGACCCGCGCGCGCAACGCCGTCACCATGCTCTGGCCCGATGCCGCCAACACCCGCTCGAGCAAGCGCGGCATCGCCGGCCGTGCGGACGCCATGACGTTCGGCCCGCACACGGCAAGGCTGCTGCGCGCCGCGCGCCTCACCGGCATCGATGCGCGGTCCTCGCGCGATGCCGGCGCCTATCTCTGCAATTATTTGAGCTGGCGCGCGATCGAGAGCGTGAAGGCAGGTGGTCCGCAGTTCGCGGCGTTCGTCCATATCCCCCTGCTTGCGCGCGGCGACGCCGCGCGCCGCAAGGGGGCGCCGCGGATCACGCTGGAGGAACTCGTTGATGCCGGCGAGGCCATGCTGATGGAAATGGTGGGGTTGGCCCGGAAGCGACGGAACAGGCCGGTTTCGTAGGGTGGGCAAAGGCGCCCTTGTGCCGTGCCCACCATCTCGTTCCATCATCATCAAATCGTGGGCACGCTGCGCTTTGCCCACCCTACGGCACCTCGGCCGCGGTAAACACTTAACCCTACCGCGAACAATCCCCGCGCCCTCGCCCGCCCTGCGCTACCTAATCTGCGCGGAGGACGCGTCATGGACCTCAATCGCCGTTACCTCATCGGAGCTTCCACCGCCGGCATCGCCGGTGCGCTGGCCATGCCGGCCGAGGCCGCGCGCGCGGCGCCGCTGACGTCCCTGCTCGGCCGCGACGCCACGCAATACGGTGTGCGCCCTGGCAGCAGCGAGGATCAGACCCGCGTGCTCCAACGGGCGATCGATGACGCCGCGCGGGCGCAGATGCCGCTGGCATTGCCGCCCGGCGTTTACCGCAGCGGGCTGCTGCGGCTGCCGAACGGCGCACAAATGATCGGCGTGCGCGGAGCGACGAGGATTCTCTTCACCGGCGGGGCCTCGGCGATCCAGAGCGAGGGTTCGAACTCCGTCGGTCTTTCCGGCATCACCTTCGACGGCGGCGGCATTGCGCTGCCGGCCCGGCGCGGCTTGGTCCACCTGCTCGGCGGACGCGACGTCCGAATTGCCGATTGCGAGATCGCGAATTCGGGCGGCAGCGGCATCTGGCTCGAGCAGGTGTCCGGCGAGATCTCCGGCAATATCTTCACCGACATCGCGGTGACGGCGGTGGTGTCGTTCGATGCCAAAGGTCTCAACGTCTCCCGCAACACGATTCTCGGCACCAATGACAACGGCATCGAGATCCTGCGCACGTCGATCGGCGACGACGGCACGCTGGTCGCCGATAACCGCATCGAGAACATCAAGGCGAGCCCCGGCGGCTCCGGCCAGTACGGCAACGCCATCAACGCTTTTCGCGCCGGCAACGTGATCGTGCGCGGCAACCGCATCAGGAACTGCGACTATTCCGCGGTGCGCGGCAATTCGGCCGCCAATATCCACATCACCGGCAACAGCGTCAGCGACGTGCGCGAGGTCGCGCTCTATTCGGAGTTCGCGTTCGAAGCCGCCGTGATCGCCAATAACACGGTCGATGGCGCCGCCGTCGGCGTCTCCGTCTGCAATTTCAACGAGGGCGGCCGCATCGCCGTGGTCCAGGGCAACATCATCCGCAATCTGATCCCGAAGCGGCCGATCGGCACCGCGCCGGACGACGATGCCGGCGTCGGCATCTACATCGAGGCGGATACGTCGGTGACGGGCAACGTGATCGAGAACGCGCCGTCCTACGGCATCGTCGCCGGCTGGGGCAAATATCTGCGCGACGTCGCGATCACGGGCAACGTGATCCGCAAGGCCTTGGCGGGTGTGGGCGTCTCGGTCGTGCCGGGCGCCGGCATCGCGCTCGTCAACAACAACATGATCTCGGAGACCCCGCGCGGCGCCATCGTCGGCCTCGATCACGCGCGAGCCGTGACCTCGGATCTGTCGGCAGACGGCGCGCAGCGATTTGCGCAGGTGGTGCTCGGCGGGAATGCGGTCCGAAGGTAGGCGCGGCTGACGGCCGGGCCGTTTCATCCTTCGAGGCTCGCCATGGGACGCCTCGCTTCCCATGCCTCGCGCCTCAGGATGACGGCGCGAGAGCTGCGGTTGCTTCCCCTTTGCCAACGCTCCGGAGCGTTAGAACGCATTCCTGAGCAGCGGGTACTTGGCTTCCAGGCCGTCGAGGCTGAAAGTGAATTCGACGACACGCTCGGGGGCTGCGACGATTTCCTCGGCCGGCGGGGCGAATTGCGGCAGGAGCGCCGCCATCGCGGCAGGCGCAGTCTTCGGCGGCCTCGCGGCCGGCACCGCGAGCGGCGGCTTCACTTCGGGCGCGTTGAGAGCCATTGCGGCGGGCGCGGCGGGCGGCGATCTCACGACGGGTGCGGTGAGCGGCGCCCTCGCAGCGGGAGCCTTGAGCGGTGGCATCTCGGCAGGCGCGGTGAATGACGCCACAGTTGCGGGCGCGGCGAGCGGCGCTTGGGTGATTTCGGCAAGGACGTCCGGCGTGGGATCAAGCCTGACCGGCACGGCGGTCTCGGGGGCGATGTGGACGGCCTTCGGCTGCATGGTCTGCGCCTGCTGCTCACGCGGAAATACGCGGGGCATGGTCGCCGGCGACCAGCCGAATGCCGGCGTCACGCTCGCCGCCGCCTCGGCGACGTCTCCACCGGTTGCGAGCGCGCGCCAGGTCTGGACCGCGAGCTTGGCTTCCTGGATATTTTCGAGGAACGCGATCTCGGAATGATAACGGCGCCAGCGGCCGGTCTCGAACATCTCGGAGAGATGTTGCAGCCGCTGCTCGGCGAGAGCGCACCAGCGCGCCGCAACGGCGCGGTCAACAGCCACGGCAGGAACAGCCGCGCAGTCGGATTCTCGGCGATGTGTCATGAACCAGCCCGTCAGGCGAAAACACGGATGCGGGGACGCAACGCACACGAATCAATTTCAACGCGACATGAATATTTTGTGGAAAAGATTTGACTTGTCCAGCAACGACGCGGCGCTCGCCGTCAAATACCGTAGTCGTGCGGAGATTTGCTGTGTTTTCGAGTCAAGCTTCGCACAAGCATAGCGGACCTGCTGCTTGCCGCCCGGGCGGGACGTGGATGCCGGGCGCGACCTTTCAACCGAAAGCTGAACGCCCGCGGCGCCTCAAAGGACCGGACGCCCGGAGCGGTTCTGATTGAATCAGAACCGATGCTTCTGGATTCGTTTTGACGCGTCTTCTTCACGCGAACCGGAATCCACTTCCGCTCAAGAACGCTCTGAAAAGAAAAGACCCGTCCGGGGGGACAACCGGACGGGTCGAGCCATATGGGCGCTTGGGGTGGATGGGCGCTCGCGCCTGATATGACTGATGGGGAGGGATGACCGCTCCCACATAATTTGGTCGTGGCAGGGAGCTGAACGTTCAACGCGGGGTTCGCTTTTCTGACCTTCGGCCCGCGTGCATCTTTGTCGCAGCCGCTACCGCGCCGCCGGCCTATCCGCTTGAGAATCCGTGGATTTCTCATCCGCGCTCGACAGCGAGGGTAGTTCGATCGCGCGGCTATTGGGCTCATCGCGACGCTTGCCGGCATCTTCACGTTTTGTTGTACCGGACGCAGCCGCGAGCGGCGTGGCGCTGTCGGCAGGAACGGCCATGACCGCGGCAAACGCATCGGTCTGGCCGTCGCCGAACAGATCGTCACGCCCGGGCGAGCCGAGGTCGCGCGCGGTCTTGGCCAGCGTCATGCGCAGCGCTTCCGGCTTCAAGGCGTAGTTGCGCTCGAGCAGCAACGCCGCGACGCCGGAGACATAGGCCGCCGAGAACGAGGTTCCCGACGTCATCTGGTATTTGCCGTCCGGCGCCGGCAGGAAGATATCGACCCCGGGCGCCGCAAGGGCGACGTGGTTGCCGCGGTTGGAGGCGGCGAACAGCCTGTCCTGCTGGTCGGTCGCGCTGACCGCGATGACGTTGGGATTGGCGGCCGGATAGAGCGGCGGCGACTTCGCGCCGGCATTGCCGGCGGCCGCGATCAGCACGAGGCCGCGCGCGGCGGTGGCCGCAATGGCGCGCTCGATCACCGCGTCCTTGGGACCGGCAAAGCTCATATTGACGATCTGCGCGCCGTGCTCGGCGGCGTAATTCAGCGAGCGCAGGATGATGTAGGACGAGCTTTCGGCGCCGCCGTTGGCACCGCCAAAGGCGCGGATCGCGATGATGCGCGCTTCGGGCGCGCTGCCCATCAGCCGGGCATGCGCCACGATCGCGCCGGCGATGCCGGTGCCGTGGACGTGCGGCCCCTCGGCGCTGCCGAGCGCATCGAAATTGTCGGCGATGGAATTGGCGAGCTCGGGATGCCTGGCATCGATGCCGGAATCGATCACGGCGATCGTGACGTTGGCGCCGTGCGCCAGCGTATGCGCCTGCGGCAGGCGGAGCTTGGCCAGGGCATATTGGGCGGGATCGCCCTCGCTCGGGATCGTCGATTTCTGATCCTGGAGCGCATAACGGAAGTTCGGCTGGACCGAGCGCACGCTGCCGTCGGCCGCGAATTCGCGCCGCACCGTCTCGTACGGACGGCCATCGGTGATGCGGAACAGACCGAACGTGGCCCCGATCAGCGGGAAGTTCTCCGACGAGATGCGCGTCAAACCGTGCCGGCGGGCAAGCGCGTCGGCATCGCCGGGCGACAGCGTGCCATCGATCTCCGCCACGAATTCGTTGGCGAAGCTGCGCAGATTGGCGGCGGCGGCCGGCGTGGCGTCGCCCCGGCCCTTGCCGGCGCTCTTCTTGCCGGACTTGGCTGAGCCATTGCCGCCCGCACTCGGCTGCGCCAGGCATTCGCCACCGGCATCGCGATAGGGCGCGGTGCAGGCCGGATACAGGTTCGGCGAGTAGCGCGCATAGGGCAGCACCGTCGTCGGCGGCCGGATTCGCGACGTCGTGGTGTTGGGAATGGTCGCGATCGTCCGGGGGCCGGTGCCGACGTTGACCGCGCGCGCGGCGATATTGGGACTGACTCGTGGGGTGATGCTCGGAGAGACGGTCGGCGTTCGCGAGGGCACGCTGATCGTCGGCGTACGCATGATCGCCTGCGCCTGCGCAACTTCGACGCCGAGACAGGCGGCGATCAGAAGCGCGGCGCCGACCGATGAAGCGTAGGCCCCGGCGCGTACCCTGCTCTCGGATTTGCCCGTCATCGGTTCTGCGGCGCGCCTAAAGCGCGATGCGGTGAGGATGAATCGCCATCGCGCTTTAGCTTGCTGTTTGAGCATGATCTTTTCGGAAAACCGCTGCGCACTTTTCCGGATCATCGCTTTAGGGCGCCGCGACGGCGAGGTTGACGAACTTCTCGCGCTGCATCTTGCCGAGCAGCGAAGCGAGCTCGTCCTGGCTCATGGCCCTGTCGAACTGGAGGCGGAACATGCCGCCCTTGGCGCCGTCGATGATCGAGGCGTGGTAGCTGTCGAGCAGCCCGGTGATGTCGGCAATGCGCGCCTCGGGCGTAAAGCGCACCAGGGCGCGGGCCGGCGCGGCGGTGCTGCCAAGCTCGCGCGTGAGCGGCGCGCTGGTCGAGAGCGAAGCGGTCTGGAAGGTCGCGGGCTGGTTCTTCATCAGCACGGCGCCGATCACGCCGGCTTGCAGCACGAGCGCGACAGCGCCAAGGCTCGCCGACCACGCCAGCGTGCGCGGCGACAGGCTCGCGAAGAAGGTCGAGATGCGCGCCGACAGCGGCAGCGAGCCGGTCGCCCGCGCCGGCTCGGCGTCGATCGCGGCGAACAGCTTCTGCATCGCGCGTGCCGACGGAGCGCCCAAGCTCTCGTTCAGATGAATGGTCTCTTCGTACTCGCCGCGGATCGCGGCGTATTGCTTGGCAAGCTCGGGATCGCGCGCCAGCGCTTCCTCGACCCGGCGCGCATCGCGCGCGTTCAGAGTCCCGGCAGCGTGCCACGGCAGCAGCAGTTCAATTTCACCGGGCTCTTGCTCCAGCATCTTCTTGCTCAAAGCCATCATGGCCAGCCTCGCTCAACGCCGGCTGCCTTCAGCAGTTCGGCCAGTTTCTTGCGCGCATAGAACAAGCGCGTCTTCACAGTGTTCTCCGGTATCCCGACGATTTCGGCCACCTCTTCCACGGACTTCTCGTGGTAGTAGACGAGATCGACGATTTCCCGGTGTTCCGGCGAGAGGCCCGTCAGACACCCCCGCAACGCTGCACTGGTATCCTTCTTCTGCACCACCGTTTCCGGATCGTCGGACGTGTCCTCGATCGCGTTCGCGGCGTCTTCGTCCAGCTCGAAATCCTTCCTGCGCCGGAGCGCAGACAGGGCCTTGAATCGGGTGATGGCCAGCAGCCAGGTCGAAACGGCGGATCGGCCCTCGAACTTACCGGCCTGCCGCCAGACGTCGAGAAACACCTCGCTGATGAGGTCTTCCGCCGCCTGCTCGTCCCGCACGAGCCTGAGCCCGAACCGGTAGACCCTGACATGGTGCCGCCCGTACAGCACCTGCATGGCGAGCCGGTCACCCTGGGCGATCCTGGCGATCAGGACCTCGTCCGAAGCCGCCTGTGTCACGCTCAAAGGCCGTCTCGCAAAGTTGGTCGGGTCGGCGCAGCAGACGGTTCGACCAGGGGTGCAAAATTGTTCAATTTACCGCAGTCGTACGGGCGCCTGTGTGATCCACCCCACATACGCGCATTTTTCTTGTCCCGCCCGCAGCCGTCGGCCGCCACAATCCAGATCGGTAGCATAATACTAGATACTTCCTTGCGGAATGCCTGTCCGGCACAGGCGGCCCGGCCTCGTCCGGTTCCATAGCAACGTTGCACGACATATGTCTCGCCAAGCCGGACTTAGGCTCGATCGCATCGCAAACCGATACCCGACCACCGGTAAAATTTCCCTCGCCGGCCCATCACCTTGTTCCGTGCTGCACGGTTCGGATTCGGTTTCAAAAGGATACCAAACCTAAAGGCTTGCCACGTAGATTTTTACGCTGAGATCCACCATTGGCGGGACCATGAGCACGGCCGCGACGTCCTTTCCCGAGAGGAATGCTGCTGAGGTCGCGGATATCGTCCTCGCCTCCGAGGCGGCGGCCCCCGAAGTCCAGGCGCGGCGGACCCGGCAGCGCCGCCAGATGTATATCGGCCAGGTGGCGAGCTATTCGCTGGGCGCCTCCGTCCTGCTGCTCTACGCCTATGGCGGCACGGTCGACATGGCCGTTCCGTCGCTGTTCTGGCTCGGCGGCCTCCTGATCATCGGGACATTCACCGTGTTGTCGGAAGCCGGCTTCGGCGACCGGTTTGAGGATCATTACCTCACCGTGTTCCAGATCTCGGCGCATATGGCGCTGCAACTGCTGTTCCTGCTCGCCGTGCCGAGGGTCGGGGTCGCGTTCCTCGCCGTGCTGTTTCTGATCTTCGCGTTCGGCACGCTGCGCATGACCTCGCGCCAGGCAATGGTCACCTGGGGCCTTGCCACTTGCGGGCTGGCCTTTGTGTTCCTGGGCACGAACCTGCCGATCGGACTGCCGGTTGCGACCCGCCTGGAGCGAACCGCCTCGATGCTGTGCTTCGTGCTGGTGATCGGTCAGTGCGCCTCTCTCGGCCTGTTCGGCGCAACCTTGCGCAAGATCCTGTACCGGCGCAGCATCGAGCTGAAGGCCGCCTATCGGCGCATCGAGGAACTGGCCGAGCTCGACGAGCTCACCGGCTCCTACAACCGCCGCTGCATCATGCGCCTTCTCGACGTCGAGATCGAAAAGTCGCGACAGACCTCTTCTCCTTGCGCGATCGCGCTGATCGATCTTGACTGGTTCAAGCGCATCAACGACGTCCACGGCCATCCCATCGGCGACGAGGTGCTGCGTACCTTCGCGATCACCATTTTCGCCAATATCCGCCCATCCGACAGCTTTGGCCGTTACGGTGGCGAGGAATTCCTGCTGCTGCTGCCGGACACGACGGGCGATGCCGCGGAGCGCATGCTCGAGCGCTTGCGCAGCATCGTCGCCGATCTCGACTGGGACGCATTCTCCGCAGGCATGCGCGTGACCATTTCTGCGGGCGTCGTGACGCTGCGCGAGCTTGATACTGCCGACACGTTTCTCGCCCGCGCCGACCGCGCGCTCTATTCCGCCAAGGCGCAGGGGCGCAACCGTATTGCAACGAGCTGACCAATCCATTTTTTTCCGGCGCGACAGCAGCTGTCGGGCCGAACGCTCCAGGACAGGGCAATGAGATCCAAATCCCCAAAATCATCCGAGAACCTGCTCGAGGAATTGCAGACTGCGCTCTCGCACGGCACCGTGGCGCGCCGGGTCGAGACGCTGCGCCGCGTCACCGATCTCTTCGTGGGCAACGCGGTGGACTATTCCGACGACCACATCCGCCTGTTCGACGACGTGTTCCAATGCCTGGTCGAACAGATCGAGACGTCAGCCAGGGCGCTGCTCGCCGACCGCCTCGCTCCGGTCGCGGCCGCGCCGCCGAAAATCATCCGCACGCTCGCGCTTGACGAGGTCATCGAGGTCTCCGGGCCCGTGCTGTCGAAATCGGAACGGCTGGACGAGACGACCCTGATCGAGATCGCGCGCACGAGAGGCCAGGCGCATCTCAAGGCGATCTCGCTTCGGCGCGTGCTGTCGGAAGCGCTGACCGACGTGCTGGTGACGCGCGGCAACGCCGACGTGGTGCAGTCGACCGTCAAGAATCCCGGCGCGCGGCTCTCGGAGGGAAGCCTCACCGACCTCGTCACCCGCGCCGAACGCGACGACGACCTCGCGACCTGCATCGGCCTGCGGCCCGACCTGCCGCGCCACTACTATCTGAAGCTGGTCGCCAAGGCGTCCTCGAGCGTGCGCAGGAAGCTCGAGGCGGCGCATCCGGAGTTCGCGGACGAGGTGTCGAGCGTGGTCCAGGAGGTCGCCCAGAGGATGCGCGCCGCCGCCATGAACAAGCAGACCGAGATGGCGCGCGCGCTGGTGCGATCGCTGCACGAGGACGGCCGCCTCAACGAATTCCAGGTCACCACTTTCGCCGAGCAGGGCAAGTTCGACGAGACCAATGCGGGGCTCGCCGCGCTCGCGGGCGTCGCGGTCGAGACCGCCGAGACCATGATGATCGAAAGCCGCACCGAGGGCGTGATGATCCTCGCCAAGGTCGCGGGCATGTCCTGGCCGAGCGTGCGCGCCATCCTCGCCATGCGCGAGAAGCTCTCGGGCGGCCCGCAGACCGACATGCTGACGCTGCGCGACACTTACCAGGCGCTGCGCTCGTCGACCGCGCAGCAGGTGTTGCGCTTCCACCGCATGCAGCAAACCACGACACCGGCGGCGTGAAGCCGGCTCGTTAGTAGCGCAACACCCTGGAGCCTACTGCCGCGCCGATCGCCGTCACCAGCGCGGTCGCGAGCGTGTACCAGGTCGCGACGAACAGCGGGGAATCGTCGGTGCAGTGCGAGGCGTAGAGCGTCGCGGCCAGGCCGGCCGACAAAAGGCCGGCGAGCGCGCCTGTAAGCGTGGGGTGCGAGGGGGCACCATGCCGCAGGCCGAACAGCGCACCTGCGAGCAGCGGCAGCGACATCGCGGGGATGGCGACCAGGCACACCCTCGAATTCTTGCCCATCAGTCGCATCGTCATCGGCATCGCCGGGGCCATCATCGCTTCGCTGCCGATCGCGACCGCCAGCAGCCCGACCGGAAACAGCAGCAACCAGCCCCAGCCGCGCATCAAGGCTTCAGGACGCGACAGATGCAGGCTGACGACGATCGCGGGGATCGCGAGCGACAATGTGACCGCGAACTTCATGTCGAAGAACGGATTGCGCATGGCCGTCATCACGTCCGGCCGCACGCCGAGGAAGGTCGCGAAAATCAGGATCGACAGCGGCGCGGCCACCAGCAGCGCCATGGTCAGCACGGCGCCGACGCGCGGCACGCGGTGGGCGTTGTCGGCGGCGAGCGAGCGGATCAGTTGGTCGGTATCCATGACTAGTGGTCCCGCAATTTGGCAGTCAGTGCCGCAAGTCCGCGATGCAGTGCGACCCGCACCGCGCCTTCGGTCATCGAATACTTCGACGCCGTGTCCTTGATCGAGGCGCTCTCGACCGCGATCGACTGCAGCACGTCGCGCTGGCGCTGCGGCAGCGTGCCCAGTTGCGCTGCGACCTCGCTAGCCGAGGCTGTCTCCTGCGGCGCCTCGCCCGGCAGCGTCTCGGCGAAATCGTCGATGTTGACGAAGACGCGCCTGCCGCGTCGCCTCAGCGCATCGATCAGCTTGTTGCGGGCGATCGCGAACAGCCAGGGCGCGAACGGGGCCTCGCTGTCCCAGGTGTGCCGCTTCAGGTGCACCGCCAACAATATCTCCTGCACGATATCCTCGGCCTGATCGGGAGGCTGCCCGGCCCGCGCCAGGCCGCGCCTCGCCGCGGCGCGCAGCACCGGCGTGACCGCCTTCAGCAGGCGATGATACGCCGCATCATCGCCGGCCATGGCCGACCGCATCAGGCCGGTCCATTCGTCCTCACGTCCGCGCACGCGCGCCCCTCACCATGCAATTCGGCCGTTCGATCAATTTGTTACGCGGGGCGGCACGAGATCACGAATTCGTGATCTAGGCCCGGACCTCGCGACCGATACGGCCGTCAGACTCTGCGACGGCTCATAACACCGATCGCCCCGGCCCGCACTCGGCGGCCGCCAGCAGGGGGCCGGTTTGCCCCGTTTTTGCCCGGTGGTGCCCGAAGATTCCCATTTTCTGCCCCGCTGTCGTCACGCCCCAGGGTCTCTGTTCGTTCCCGGGACGGGCGGAATTGGGGAGATCATCACCATGATGAAAGCCAGCGGGCGCACGGCCCTGATTGTTCTGGCCGGGCTTTTGTTGTTCGGAGGCCCTGCACAGGCGGAGCCAAGCTCAGCCACAAGCAAATCGGACAGCGCGGGCAAGCAGGCCGACGCGGCCAAGCCGGGCAAGCATCGGCGCCAGGAGTCACGCCGCACCGGCACCGGCAAGACGGCACAGAAATCGGACGACAAGGCCGACGCTCCGGCAAAGACAGACGAGGCCAAGCCCGACAGCAAGGCGTCTGACAGCAAGGCGGCCGACAGCATCCTGCCGGCCTCGGGCCAGATGCCGCCGGCGGTTGCAAACGCCAACGCGCAGTTCGCCGGCACCGACACGCCGACCGCGGCTGCGGCCTCCGCGATGACGGACCGTGCCAACGGCAATGTCCAGGCCGCGGCTGACAATACCAACGCCCCGAACGTTGAGAGCCAGGTCGTCGCACCCGACCAGCTCAACGACATCGACCGTGCCGTGCAACAGGACAACCCGCCGGCACAGAAGGCGGTCATTGCCGCGACCGAAGCCCGGCCCCGGCCGGCGCCGGTGATGGCAAGCAGCCAGCAGAGCACGGCCTGGGACCAGAGCTCCCTGATCGGCAAGATCTTCATCGGCGTCGGCACGCTGCTCACGCTGGCGTCCGCCGCGCGCATGTTCATGGCCTGATCGCGGTTCCGCCAGGACGCGCGGCCCCGCGCGTCCTGGGTCTCCGGCCCCCTTGAAGGCATCCGCGCCAGCGGGCACATTGCCCGCCCAATCAAACGCGTGGGTGGAGCATGAGCACGTTCGAACACATCATCGTCGAAAGCAAAGGCGCGGTTGGCATCATCAAGCTGAACCGGCCGAAGATGCTCAACGCGCTTTCCTTCGGCGTCTTCCGCGAGATCGCCGCTGCGGTCGACGATCTGGAGGCCGACGACGCCATCGGCTGCATCATCGTGACCGGCAGCGAGAAGGCCTTTGCCGCTGGCGCCGACATCAAGGAGATGCAGCCGAAGGGCTTCATCGACATGTTCTCGGAGGATTTCGCCGCGATCGGCGGCGACCGCGTCGCACGTTGCCGCAAGCCGACGATTGCGGCGGTTGCCGGTTATGCCCTCGGCGGCGGCTGCGAGCTCGCCATGATGTGCGACATCATCATCGCCGCCGACACCGCAAAGTTCGGCCAGCCCGAGATCACGCTCGGCACCATTCCCGGCATCGGCGGGACCCAGCGCCTGACGCGCGCGATCGGCAAGTCCAAGGCCATGGACCTGTGCCTCACCGGCCGCATGATGGACGCGGCGGAGGCCGAGCGCTCCGGCCTCGTCAGCCGCATCGTGCCCGCTGACAAGCTGATGGACGAGGTGATGGCGGCAGCCGAGAAGATCGCCGCGATGTCGCGCCCTGCCGCCGCGATGGCCAAGGAAGCGGTGAACCGCGCCTTCGAGACCACGCTCGCCGAAGGCATGAGCGTCGAGCGCAACCTGTTCCACGCGACCTTCGCGCTGGAGGACCGCTCCGAGGGCATGGCGGCGTTCATCGAGAAGCGCAAGCCGGTGAACAAGAACCGGTAACGGCGCCGAACGGTCAGGCTGTTGTAAGGCTCGCCGAGTTACACAGGATCCCTGTGACGAAGCTGCAACAAGCACGGATTTCATGGGGCTTTTCCCCGCGGCAGTTTGCCTGCGCGACCTCGGCTGGTTAAACAAGCTAAGAGGCAACCGTCGGCGGGGGCGGAAAGCCGGGATTAAGCGGGATTACATGATTGGGCGAGCCGCCAGAGCTGGTCGCGTGATGAACCGGCGCCGATCGGGCATGGGTGCCGTGCTTGCGACATGGACCGCGCTGGCGCTCTGTTGCGCCCTGCCCTCGGCCGCTCGGGCCGAAGCCCTGCCGGAGGCGCTCGCCAAGGCCTACCAGACCAATCCGCAGCTCAATGCCGAGCGCGCGCGACAACGCGCCACGGACGAGAACGTGCCGCAGGCCCTCGCTGGTTACCGACCGCAGATCGTGGCGAGCCTCAGCGCCGGCCTGCAATCGGTTCGCAATCTGCTGCCCGACAACACGATCCAGACCGGCAACCTGAAGCCGTGGATCATCGGCGTCACCGTGACGCAGACCCTGTTCAACGGTTTCCGCACCGCCAACAGCGTGCGGGCCGCCGAACTCCAGGTGCAGTCGGGCCGCGAGGCGCTGCGCAATGTCGGCCAGGGCGTGCTGCTCGATGCGGTCACGGCCTACACCAACGTGCTCGCCAACCAGTCGCTCGTCGAAGCGCAGCGCTCCAACGTCGCCTTCCTGCGCGAGACGCTCTCCGTCACCCAGCGCCGTCTCAACGCCGGCGATGTCACGCCGACCGATACCGCGCAGGCCGAGGCGCGCCTCAATCGCGGCCTTGCCGATCTCAACGCGGCCGAGGTCGCGCTTGCCGTCAGCCAGGCGACCTATGCGCAAGTGATCGGCAATTCGCCCTCGCAGCTTCGGCCCGCCGAGGCCGTCGACCGCTATCTGCCGAAGAGCCGCGAAGACGCCGTGACGATGGCGATCCGCCAGCATCCGGCGGTGATGGCCGCAAGCTTCGATGTCGATGTCGCCTCCACCAACATCCGCATCGCCGAAGGCGTATTGCTGCCGAGCGCCACCATCCAGGGCAGCGCCAGCAAGAGCCGCAACAACGACCCGACGCTCGGCACCTTCGCCGAGGACCAGGCCTCGATCGTCGCCAACGTCACCGCCCCGATCTATGACGGCGGTCAGGCCGCAGCGCAGACGCGGCAGGCCAAGGAGATCACGGCACAGAGCCGGCTCGTGCTCGACCAGGTGCGCAACCAGGCGCGCACGGCGGTGGTCAGCGCATGGGTTGCCAATGAAGGTGCCAAGGTCACGGTTTCGGCCTCGGAGTCCGAGGTGAAGGCGGCGACCGTCGCGCTCCAGGGCGTGCAGCGTGAGGCATCCGGCGGACAGCGCACGACCGTGGATGTCTTGAACTCGCAAGCCGATCTGATCCAGGCCAAGGCCCGCCTGATCGGCGCGCAGCGCGACCGCGTCATCGCCTCCTACACGCTGCTCAGCGCCATCGGCCATCTCGACGTCAAGACGCTGAACCTGAACACGCCGGACTACCTGCCCGAGGTGCACTACCACCAGGTCCGCGACGCCTGGCACGGCCTGCGCACACCGTCGGGGCAGTAACCGTCCGCCAAGGCGACGCCTGCGCTCTCCCTCCAACGCCGCCGCCACCCCGGTGCGTCACTCGTCTTTGACATACTGTAGCCTATGGACTTTGCAGCGCGGAACCCAGATCGTGATCCTGCTATGCGGCGGAGACAAGCGCTCGCAGCGGCAAGACATCAAGCGAGCGCAGCAACTGGCGGAGACATTGTGATGCCAAAGGCGGCGAGAACGACGGTCAAATCGGCATCCAGGACGACGCGCTTCGACGCCGTCGACTATCTCGACACCGAAGAGCGCCAAGCCGCCTATATCGCGGCCGCGCTGGAAACCGGCGACGCCAATTTCGTGCGCGACGCTCTTGGTCTCGTCGCCCGCGCGCGCGGCATGGGCGCGATCGCAAAGAAGGCCGGCTTGAACCGGGAGAGCCTGTACAAGGCGCTCGGAGAGACTGGAAATCCCGAGTTCGGTACGGTCATGCGAATTGTCGGAGCGCTGGGCCTGACATTGTCGGCCCAACCCGCGACAGGCGGACGAGTGGCAAAGCGCCGCCGCGCCGCTTGAGGGGGTGCGCCCGTAGGGCGCTCCGCCGTTAGAGACCGCCAATCGATTCAGGCCGCCCTAGGATGTGAAGATGAAAAGCCGCCGCATCCATCTGATGGGGGCTTCGGGCTCCGGCGTGACGACGCTCGGTCGCGCGCTTGCCGGCCGGCTTGCGCTGCCGCATCACGACAGCGACGACTATTTCTGGCTGCCGACCGTGCCGCCCTATCAGACGACGCGGCCCGCTTCCGAGCGGCTGCGCCTGATGCGCGAGATGTTTCTGCCGCGTCTGGATTGGGTGCTGAGCGGATCCGTCACCGGCTGGGGCGAGGAGCTCGTCTCGTATTTCGACCTCGTCGTCTTCGTGACCACGCCGCGCGACATCCGCCTGGAGCGATTGCGCGCCCGCGAGGCCGCCCATTTCGGCGCGGATGCCGTCGCATCGGGGGGCTGGCGCCACGCCGAGACCGAGGCCTTCGTCGAATGGGCTTCCCATTACGAAGCCGGCGACCGCGAAGGCCGCAATCTTGCGACGCACGAAGCCTGGCTCGCCGGCCTGCCCTGCCCGGTCGTGCGCGTTGACGGCTCACGCCCGCTTGCGGACCTCGTCGACCAGCTATGCAGCGAAGCGCAGCGGCTGTCCGGCTGATGTGATATTCTCCCGGCACCACCGCCAAACAACGAAGCAGGGAGAGAAACCATGCTCAACCGACGCAGCGTCCTGCTTGCCTCCCTTGCGGCCGGAGCAGCCATGACCAGCAGAGCCCACGCGCGTGCAGCGCAGCCCGCGACGCCGGTCAATTTCGACGTGCCGGCGCATGCCTGCGACTGCCACACCCATATCCATGGCGATGTCGAAAAATTTCCGTTCTTCGCAGGCCGCGTCTATACGCCGGAGCCGGCAAGCCCTGAAGAGATGGCCGCGCTGCACAAGGCGCTGCATATCGAGCGCGTGGTGATCGTCACCCCGAGCGTCTACGGCACCGACAATTCCTCCACCCTGTTCGGCATGAAGGCACGCGGCGCGACCGCGCGCGGGGTCGCCGTGATCGACGACAAGACAACCGAGGCGCAGCTCGATGCGATGCATCAAGACGGCTTCCGCGGCATCCGCCTCAATCTGGCGACGGGCGGCGTCAACGACCCCAATGTCGGCCGGCCGCGCTTCACCGCCGCCGTCGAGCGCATGAGGGCGCGCGGCTGGCACGTGCAGCTTTACACCACGCTGGCCATGATCTCGGCGATCAAGGACCTCGTCGAGGCGGCGCCGGTGCCCGTCGTGTTCGACCATTTCGGCGGGCTCGAGGCTGCGCTCGGGCTGGAGCAACCCGGATTTTCCGACCTGATCGCGCTCGTCAGGTCCGGCAAGGCCTATGTGAAGATCTCCGGCGCCTATCGCTCCTCGAAGCTCGCACCCGACTACCAGGACATGGTGCCCTATGCGCGGGCGCTGATCGCGGCGAATGCCGACCGCATCGTCTGGGGCACCGACTGGCCGCATCCGGATTCCAGCCGCGTCGAGGGGCGCAAGGCAACCGACATCGCGCCGCTCTACCAGATCGATGACGGCCGCCTGCTCAATCAGCTTCCGGTGTGGGCGCCGGATGCCGACGTGCGCAAGAAGATCCTGGTCGACAACCCGGCGCGGCTCTACGGCTTCTGATGCTCAGCGCGCGCGGCGCGAGAAGAACGAGATCAGGACCGGCAGGGTCACGAGGATCACGACCGGCGCCAGCATCATGCCGGTGACGACGACGACCGCGAGCGGTTTCTGCACCTGCGAGCCGATCCCCTCCGACAGCGCCGCCGGCAGAAGGCCGACGCCGGCGACGACGCAGGTCATCAGCACCGGCCGGAGCTGCAACTCTCCCGTGCGCACCACCGCTGTCATGCGGTCCATGCCTTCTTCGATCAGCTGGTTGAACTGCGACAGGATGATGATGCCGTCCATCACGGCGATGCCGAACAGCGCGATGAAGCCGATCGCCGCGGAGACGCTGAAGGCCGTGCCTGATATCAACAGGCCGAGCACGCCGCCGAAGATCGCCATCGGGATCACGCTCATCGCGAGCAGCGTGTCGGTCATCGAGCCGAAATTGAACCAGAGCAGCACGCCGATCAGCGCCAGCGAGATCGGCATCACGATCGACAGCCGCCGGATCGCGTCCTGGAGATTGCCGAACTCCCCGACCCATTCCATGTGCGAGCCGGGCGGCAGCTGCACCTGCTCTGCGATCTTCTGCTGAGCCTCGCTGATCGCGCTGCCGAGGTCGCGCTCGCGCACCGAGAATTTGATCGGCAGATAGCGTTCCTGCTGCTCGCGATAGATGTAGGCCGCGCCCGACACGAGGCTGATGTTGGCGACCTCGCTGAGGGGAATCTGGGTGACGGTGCCGTTCGGCCCGGGCGCGCCGATCCGCAAATTCTGGATCGCCTCCGCGCTCCTGCGATATTCCGGCGCAAGGCGGACGATGATCGGGAAGTGACGATCGCTGCCCGGCTCGTAGAGGTCCCCCGCTGTGTCGCCGCCGATCGCGACCTTGATCGTGGCATTGATGTCGCCCGGCGCAAGACCATAGCGCGCGGCCTTGGCGCGGTCGATGTCGATCTGGACGGTCGGCTGGCCAAGCGAGGTGAAGACCGCAAGATCGGTGACGCCCTGCACCGTGGCCAGCACCTGCTTGATCTTGTTGGCGGTGTCGGTGAGCGCCTGGAGGTCGCTGCCGAACAGCTTGATCGAGTTCTCGCCCTTCACGCCGGAGACGGCTTCGGAGACGTTGTCCTGGAGATATTGCGAGAAGTTGAACTCGACGCCGGGGAAGCGGTCATCGAGCTGCTTGAGCAATTGCGCGGTCAACTCCTCCTTGTCGCGCGTGCCGGGCCACTGGCTCACGGGCTTGAGCGGGGCGAAGAACTCGGCGTTGAAGAAGCCGGCGGCGTCGGTGCCGTCGTCGGGACGGCCGTGCTGCGATACGACGGACTCGACCTCGGGCCGGGCGCGGATCACCTTGCGCATCTCGTTGACGTAGGAATTGCCTTCCTGGAGCGAGATGGTCGGCGGCAGCGTGGCGCGAATCCACAGATTGCCCTCTTCCAGCTTCGGCAGGAATTCGAGGCCGAGCAGCCGGCCGAGCGCCACCGTCATCAACACGAGGCCGACCGCGCCGCCGAGCACGATGTTGCGATTGGCGACCGCCCATTGCAGCAGCGGCGAGTACAAGCGGTGCAGGATCAGCATGACCCTGGTCTCGGTTTCCTCGACATGCGCGGGCAGGATGATCGCGGACAACGCCGGCGTGACGGTGAACGTCGCAAGCAGCCCGCCGGCCAGCGCATAGGCATAGGTGCGGGCCATCGGCCCGAAGATGTTGCCCTCGACGCCCGACAGCGTGAACAGCGGCAGGAAGGCCGCGATGATGATCGCCGCAGCGAAGAAGATCGAGCGCGAGACGTCGGCGGCCGCGCTGAGGATGGCGTGGCTCTTCATGCCGAACAGCGTCTCGTTGGACGTGTGCTCGGATTCCGACATCGGCGTGGTCTGCGTCAGGCGACGGAAGATCGCCTCCACCATGATGACGGTGGCATCGACGATCAGGCCGAAATCGATCGCGCCGACCGACAGCAAATTGGCCGATTCGCCGCGCAGCACCAGGATGATGACGGCGAAGAACAGCGCGAACGGAATGGTGGCGCCGACGATCAGCGCGCTGCGCAGATCGCCGAGGAAGATCCACTGCAACAGCACGATCAAGAGAATGCCGACCACCATGTTGTGCAGCACCGTGTGGGTGGTGAGCTCGATCAGGTCGCCGCGGTCGTAGATGCGCTCGATGCGTACGCCGGGCGGCAGGATGCTGGAATTGTTGATGGTCTGGACGAGCTGGTGGACACGCTGGATGGTCGGCGAGCTCTGCTCGCCGCGCCGCATCAGGACGATGCCCTGCACGATGTCGTCGGCCTCGTCGAGGCCGGCGATGCCGAGGCGCGGCTTCTGGCCGACGGTGACGGTGGCGACGTCCTTGACCAGCACCGGATTGCCGCCGGTCTGCGCCACCATGGTATTGGCGAGATCGTCGATCGACCGGATCAGGCCGACGCCGCGCACGACGGCCGATTGCTGGCCGATATCGACGGTGTTGCCGCCGACATTGACGTTGGAATTGCCGACCGCCTGGAGCAATTGCGGCAGCGTCAGCCCATTGGCGACCAGCTTGTTGAAATCGACCTGGAGCTCGTAGGTCTTGCTCTTGCCACCCCAGCCGGTGACGTCGATGACCCCCGGCACGGCACGGAAGCGGCGCTGCAGGTTCCAGTCCTGGATGGTCTTGAGGTCGAGCACGCTGTAGTTCGGCGGCCCCACGAGACGGTAGCGGAAGATCTCGCCGATCGGGCTCAGCGGCGAGATCTGCGGCTGCACGTTGCCCGGCAGCGGCGCGAGCTGCGCCAGGCGGTTCAACACCTGCTGCAACGCCTCGTCATAGGTGTAGGCGAAGGAGAACTGGATTTTGACGTCGGAGAGACCGTAGAGCGAGATGGTGCGGATGGTCGTGATGTTCTTCAGGCCCGCGACCTGGGTCTCGATCGGGATCGTGATGTAGCGCTCGATCTCCTCTGCCGACAGTCCCGGGCTCTGCGTCACGATATCGACCATCGGCGGGGTCGGATCGGGATAGGCCTCGATGTTGAGCTGGTTGAACGCGATCAGGCCGCCGACCAAGACAGCGACGAACATGCCGACCATCAGGAAGCGCCGGTTGACGGCAAGAGCGACGAGACGATCCATTCAGGTCTTCAATTTTCTTGGGTCGTCGTCAGCTGCCGGACGCCGCGCGGTCGATGAACAGGCTGCCTTTGGTAACGATCTGCTCGCCGGGTTTCAGATTGCCGGTGACCTCGACGAGGTTGCCGTTGATGAGGCCGATCTTGATCTGGCGCAGCTCGACCGATTTGTCCTCACGCGCGACCCAGATGCGAACCTTGTCGGCTTCGTAGATCAAGGCCTGTTTCGGCACTGCCGGCGCGGCGCGGTCGCCCGCCGAGTAGATCGTGACGTTGGCGAACATCTCTGGCTTGAGCAGGCCGTCCTTGTTGTCGATGGTGGCGCGGACCAGCAGGCGGCGGGTGCTGGGATCGATCGCGGCGGCGACGTAGTTGATCTTGGCGGTAAGCGGACGGCCCGGCAGTGCCATCACGTTGACGGTGATGTCCTGACCGATGCACGCGGCGGCGGCGTCGCTCTCGCGCACGAAGGCGGTGAGCCAGACGGTGGAGAGGTCGCCGATCACGAAGACCGGATCGCTGGCGCCGGAATTGACGTACTGACCGGGGCCGATCTTGCGCTGCACCACCGTGCCGGCGATCGGCGAATAGATCGTGACTTCCGGATTGATGGCGCCCTTGTCCTGGAACGCCTTGATGGTCTCGTCGGTGAAGCCGAGGATGCGCAGCTTGTTGCGCGCGGCTTCCAGCGCGGTCTGCGAGGAGCGCATGTCGTTGCGCGCCTGAACCTGCGTCGCTTCCGCCTGCTGATAGTCCTTCAGCGGAATGGCATGACCCTCATAAAGGTCCTTGGCGCGCTTGAACTGGATGTCGGAAAGATCGAGCGCCGACTTCGCCTTGTTCTGCGAGGTCATCGCCGCGATGAAATCGTTCTGGGCCTGCACGGTGTCGGCGGCCTCGATCGTGAACAGCGGTTGACCCTGCTTCAGCGTCTCGCCCGGCTTGGCCAGCAGCTTGGTGACGCGGCCCGCATAGGGCGAGAACACCGGCGTCGAGCGGTCCTCGTCGACCGCGACCTTGCCCTCGGTGACATACTCGGCTCGGAAGCTCTTGGCCTTGACCGGCTCGATCGTCAGCGTCGCCCATTCGGACGGCGTCGGCGTGAAGGTCTGCGCATTCCTGCGCGACTGGCTGGAGATTTCGGAGTGCTTCTTTTCCTTGGGCCCCAAAGCGAGGAAGCCGTAGGCACCCGCGCCGGCAAGAGCTAGCAAAACCACGGATGTGATCATCCGTTGTTTGGTAAACAGCTGCAATCGCTTGGTATTATCAACCACCATGGAGCCCGGTCGTGTCTGCGACGATCTCGGCAGATGTCTGCCGTGTCGGTTGCGCTAATAGTGCCGAACTGCAATTTCAAACAACCAAAAAACGCTGGCGCCTTTCGGTTTGCGTTAAAAACTTTGCGACATGTCAGCTTCATGTCAGCTTCGCGCCGGCCAATGTGCCGGATGACTGCCGAGCGGCATCGCGGGACGGCGCCAATGTGCCGGTGTCGTCGACAGCAGCGCCGAATGGCGCACCGCCTTCAGCATGCCGAAACCAGATGGCATGCTCTCGATGAACGCAGCATGTACGGCCTCGCCCGCAAGATCCGGGGTATTCAGTCCGCCATCGAGCCGGCCGAGATTCCACAGCCAGCGTCCGGTCTGCGCCAACGACACGCGTACGTGCCAACTGCCGCCGTCGCAGGCCTGGCGCATCCTGGCCATCATCGCGCCGAACGCCATCAGATAGCCGGTGGCGTGGTCGAGCATCTGCGCCGGCAATTCCTTGGGGCCATCGAGGCCGGCGGCTTGGCCTTCGGCGTGATTGAATCCGGTCGCGGTCTGCACCAGGGAATCGAAGCCGCGGCGCGCGGCCCAGGGCCCGGCATGGCCATAAGCCGAGAGCGTCACGTAAACGATGCCCGGATTGATCTTCGCTGCGTCCTCCGGCGAAAAGCCGAGGGCGGCAAGCGCACGCGGGCGATAGCCTTGCGAGAAGATGTCGGCGTTCTCCAGCAGTTCGCGTAATTGCGCCCTGCCCGTGTCGGTCTTCAGCTCGATGAAGGCGGTGAGCTTGCCGCGGCCGGTATCGATGGTGAGCCAGTCAATGGCTGGCAGCTCCGGCCCCGACACCAGCAGCACTTCAGCGCCGTGCGCGGCGAGCGTGCGGCCGGCGACGGGGCCTGCGATGACGCGGGAGAGATCGAGCACACGAAGGCCGGAGAGCGGACGATCGTTGTTTGATAATCCTTGGGGCCACGGCTTTGGCGGGGCTTCGCCGATCTTCTCGATCGAGATCAGCGGCAATTGCGCGAGCGCGCGCGCCTGCGCCAGCGCAGACCATTCCTCGTAGCTCCGCATCAGCGCAACCACGCCGCCCGCCGTATAAGCTGCCGTCTCGAAATCCTCGCCCCTCCATTGCATCAGCGCGGCCTGCACCTTGTCGCGCTCCGGCTCGCAACCGAGCACCTCGCAGACGGCCTCGCGGTGCTGCGGGAAATTGGTGTGGCAGCGAACGAAGCGGGCATCGCCGGTCCTGTAGACGCCGGCAATCGCGTCCCAGGCCGGCGGCGGCGGCTTGTCGTCGACGCGCAGATAGCGTTCGGAGCGGCATTCGGCGACGGCGTGGCGCATGTCGACGGAGACGTTTTGCATCCGCCCGCTGCGCAGCCGCCAGATCTCGGCGGCGGCGAGGCCTGCGGCGGCGATCGTGGTCTGGCCGGCGACGGCAACACGAAATGAGGACGGAATCTGCGGCTCCTCGCCGGTCAGCCGGACGTGTTCGAGCGCAGCCGGATCGCCGCCGGCGGAGGTCCAGATATCCCTGAGAATATCGGCGGGGCTTTGCATGGCCGCCTCTCTCCCTTACTTTCTACGACGATCCATCAGCACATAAGGGAATGTAATGGTCGCCATCGATCCCCTCATCGCAGGTGCCGTATTCATCGCGACGGCGGCCACCGACGCCGTCTATGTCATGTTCACCTCGGCCGTGATCGCGCGCAAGCGCATTCCTGCGGCGAACTGGAGCGCGGTCTGGTACCTGCTCTCCTCCTATGCCGTGATCAGCTACACCGAAAACGCGTTCTACGTCGCCTTCGCCGCGATCGGCTCCTGGGCCGGCGCCTATGCGTCGCTAACCTTCCTGCACCGCCCGCCCGGCGGCCCGCCGGTGGGGGCTGCACCGGAGTGAGGGGTGCGAGCCTCTCACCGCGTCATTGCGAGGAGCCCTTGCGACGAAGCAATCAAGACCGTTGCCTCGGACGCATTTTCTGGATTGCTTCGCTACGCTCGCAATGACGAACTGGATAGTTCAGCATACATGTCGAAACAGCTGCACTCGCAGCACCAAATAGGGAGCTAACAATGGATCTCAGTCTCAAAGGCAAGAACGCCGTCGTGCTCGGCGGCACGCGCGGTATCGGGCGGGCGATTGCGGCGACGCTCGCCGGTGAAGGCGCCAATGTCGCGGTGTGCGCGCGCAATGCGGATCAGGTCGCGGCCACCGTCGCTGAATTGAAGGCGATCGGCGTCAACGCCACCGGCGGCCCGGTCGACGTCACCGACGGCGCGGCGTTGAAAGCGTGGATCGAAGGCGCGGCAAAGGAGCTCGGCGGCGTCGACCTGCTGTTCGCCAATGCCGGCGCGATGGCGCAGGGCCACGACGCGGCTTCGTGGGAGCAGAATTTCCGGCTCGATCTGCTCGGCGCCGTGCACGCGTTCGACGCCGCGCGGCCGTTTCTCGAGGCCAGCGGCGAGAGAAGCGGCGATGCCGCCGTCGTCATCATCTCCTCGATCTCGGCGGCGCAGGCCGACACGGCCAGCTCCTACGGCCCGATCAAGGCGGCGCTGATCCACATGGCCAAGGGCCTGGCGCGACAATACGCCAAGAAGAGGATCCGCGTGAATGTGGTGTCGCCAGGCACCGTCTATTTCAAGGGCGGCGTCTGGGAGATGATCGAGAAGAACATGCCGGAGCGTTACAACGACGCGATGAAGCGCAACCCGACCGGCCGCATGGCAACGCCGCAGGAGATCGCGAACGCCGCGGTGTTTCTGGCGAGCCCGGTATCCGGGTTCACGACGGGATCGAATCTCGTCGTGGACGGCGCGATCTCGAACCGGGTGAATTTTTGAGGGCGCCGCCTCCCGTCAGTTCCGTCATCCTGAGGCGCGAGTGGCGCGATGCAAGAGCATCGCGCCGGGAGCCTCGAAGGATGCACGGCCCGGATGCAGCCGGGCCGTCGCCCTTCGAGGGCCGCTGAAGGAGCGGCCACCTCAGGGTGACGGTGAACGAGCGGTACCGTAACGGCCCCCTCAATGAAAATCCCGCGACGGCGGCAGGATGCGGACGTTGCGGGGGTGGCGGATCTTTTGCGCCGGCATGTCCGCGAGCGCGCGAGGGTCTTCGTTGAGCGGCTCGACCAATGTGGCGCCCGCCGGCACCGGATGCTGGCGGCTCAAGGCATCGTTGGCGAGGCCGACCAGATCGTGCGAGCGGTCGATCATGCGCTGGGCGATCAGATGCGTCACCTTTTCGGGGCTGCTCTGGATATAGCCCTGGACCTCGATGAGCCGCGCGCCCATGACTTCTTTCCGGTACTGCTCCATGATCTTGGGCCAGACCACGACATTGGCGATTCCGGTTTCGTCCTCCAGCGTCATGAACACGACGCCGCTGGCGCTGCCCGGTCGCTGCCGCACCAGCACCACGCCGGCGCAGCGGACGCGGCGGCGCTCGTTCTCGTGGCTGATCTCCTTGCAGGCGACGATCCGCTCGCGCGAAAACATCTCGCGCAGGAATTCCATCGGATGGCCCTTCAGCGACAGCCGGATGGTCTGGTAGTCCGCGACGACCTGCTCGGCACGCGGCATCAGCGGCAGCGGCTTGGCATGCTCGTCCGGCTGCTCGCGCGCGGTGGCCGCCTCGAACAGCGGCAGCGGCACGTCGTCAGGCAGCCGCCGCACCTGCCACAGCGCCTCGCGGCGGTCGAGCCCGAGCGAGCGGAACGCGTCGGCATCCGCCAGCAGGATCAGCGCGCGCTTGGGCAGGCCGGTGTCGCGGGCAAAATCTTCCAGTGAGGTGAAGGGGCGGCGGTTGCGGGCCGCGACGATGCGGTCGGCCCAGTCTCCCGATTTCTCCGCATTGCCATTCCAGGGCGACGCGTCAGCGTCGAGCTCTGATGCGCAATTGCGCATCTGAGAATCCATTCCGCCAGGCGCATGCGGCCCGATGGATTCCGGGCTCGCGCTACGCGCGCCCCGGAATGACAGCTGAGAGCGCTTCAGCCTCTCTTCATCCTCGTCCAGCCAGTGGAATCCGTCGATCTGGCGGAAGCCCAGGCGGACGGCGCAATATCTGCCGCTCCCCTCCTCCAGCGTGTTTTGCGCAAAGCTGTAGGACACGTCGATGTCGCGGACCTCGACGCCGTTCTTGCGGGCGTCGCCGACGATTTGCGCCGGGGCATAAAACCCCATCGGCTGCGAGTTCAGGAGGCCGCAGCAAAACGCATCCGGGTGATAATGCTTCAGCCATGACGAGATGTAGACGAGCTGCGCAAAGCTCGCGGCGTGGCTCTCCGGGAAACCGTAGGAACCGAACCCCTTGATCTGGTCGAAGCAGCTTCTGGCGAAGTTGGGATCGTAGCCGCGCGCCACCATGTTGCCGATCAACTTTTCCTCGTATTGACCGATGGTGCCGACATTGCGGAAAGTCGCCATCGAGCGGCGCAGGCCATTGGCTTCCTCGGAGGTGAAATGTGCCGCTTCGATCGCAATCCGCATCGCCTGCTCCTGGAACAGAGGCACTCCAAGCGTCTTGTGCAGCACCTTGTAGAGTTCGTCCCTGTCGCCATGCTCCGGCGACGGCGAGGGATAGCTCACCTTCTCGAGCCCGTTCCGCCGCCGCAAATAAGGATGCACCATGTCGCCCTGGATCGGACCCGGCCGCACGATCGCGACCTCGATGACGAGATCGTAGAAGGTCCGCGGCTTCAGCCGCGGCAGCATGTTCATCTGCGCGCGGCTCTCGACCTGGAACACGCCGAGCGACTCCCCGGCACACAGCATGTCGTAAACCTCGGGATCGTCCTGAGGAACGCTCGCAAGCACGAAACGCTCGCCCTTGTGCTGGTCGATCAGATCGAAACACTTCCTGATGCAGGTCAGCATGCCCAGCGCCAGCACGTCGACCTTCATCATGCTGAGCGCATCGACGTCGTCCTTGTCCCATTCGATGAAGGTGCGGTCGTCCATCGCGGCATTGCCGATCGGCACATAGGTGTCGAGCCGATCCTGGGTCAGCACGTAGCCGCCGACATGCTGGGACAGATGGCGCGGGAATTCGATCAGCTCGGTCGCAAGCTCGACCGCGAGGTTGATCATGGGATTTTTGGGATCGAGCCCGGCCTGCCGGACCTGCATGTCGTTGAGGCCCTTGCCCCAGCTGCCCCAGACGGTGTCGGCGAGCGCGGCGGTGACGTCCTCGGTCAGGCCCAGCGCCTTGCCGACGTCGCGAATGGCGCTGCGCGGGCGATAATGGATCACGGTCGCGATGATCGCGGCGCGGTGGCGGCCGTAGCGGCGGTAGACATATTGCATCACCTCCTCGCGCCGCGAATGCTCGAAATCGACGTCGATGTCGGGCGGCTCCAGCCGCTCCTTGGAGATGAAGCGCTCGAACAACAGATCGACCTTGGTCGGATCGACCGAGGTGATGCCGAGCACGTAGCACACGGCCGAATTCGCCGCCGATCCCCGCCCCTGACACAGAATGTTCTGGCTGCGCGCATAGTGCACGATGTCATGCACGGTGAGGAAATAATGCGCGTATTTCAGCTCGGCGATCAGCGCGAGCTCCTTGTTGAGCGTCGCCCGCAGCCTGTCGTCGATCTTGCCGTCGAAATACTTCTCGACACCCGCCCAGGTCAGATCCTCCAGATGCCCCTGTGCGGTCTTGCCCGGCGGCACCGGCTCGTCCGGATATTGGTATTTGAGCTGATCGAGTGAAAACTCGATTGCGTCCGCAAAGCGCATGGTCTCCGCGATCGCATCAGGAAAATCGCGGAACAGACGCGCCATCTCGCGCGGCGTCTTCAGGAACCGTTCGGCATTGGCTTCCAGCTTCCGCCCCACAGCCTCGATCGTGGTCTTTTCCCGGATACAGGTCAGCACATCCTGCAGCGGACGGCGGCCGGGATCGTGATAGAGCACCTCGTTGGTCGCGAGCAGCGGCACCTTCGCCTTCATCGCGAGATCACCGAGCCGCGCCAGCCGGCGCCGGTCGTCGCCGCGATAGACCAGGCTCGCCGCCAGCCACACGCCTTCGGCGCGGCCGGCCTTCAGCTGCGCAAGAACGTCCAGCGCCTGGGCCGGGTCGAAGCGATGCGGCAGCGTCAGGATCAGGAGCTGGCCTTCGGAAAATTCCAGCAGATCGGCGAAGCTGAGACGGCACTCGCCCTTCTCGATCCGCGTGATGTCGTCGCCGCGCTTGCCCCGAGTCAGGAGCTGGCACAAACGGCCATAGGCGGCGCGGTCGCGCGGATAGACAAAAATGTCGGGCGTGCCGTCGATGAAGACGATGCGTGCGCCGATCAGCAGCTTCGGCTTGTGCAGCACCTTGTCATTGTCGAGCTCCTTGTAGGCCCGCACCACGCCGGCGAGCGTGTTGTGGTCGGCGATGCCGATCGCGGGAATGCCGAGCTCGCTGGCCTGATGCACATACGCGCGCGGATCCGAGCCGCCGCGCAGGAAGGAGAAGTTGGTGGTGATGCCGATCTCGGCATAGCTAAGCGCATTCATGCGAAGAGACCGTGCACATACCAGCCGGGCGAGGCGGGCTTGCCGTCGCCATCGAACACTTCCCCCTCGTAAAGACCGTCGCGAAAGATCCAGAAGCGCAGGCCCTCGGCATCCTCGATGCGGAAATAATCCCGCGTCAGCTGCTTGCCGTCCTGCCGCCACCATTCCATCGCGATACGCTCGGGCCCCTCCACCCGCACCACGGCATGCAGCGCGCGGCGCCAGGTGAATTGATGCGGCGGACCATCCGGCACGGCCGCGAACGGCACCTTGATCGGCTCCGGCTTGTCGAACAGCCTTAAGGGACGCAGCGGCGGCTCGCTCTCGACACGGGCGGGCCATTCGGCCTGCATGGCGGCAGCAAGATGATGCTGCGCCGGGGCGGCCATCACTGCACATTCGGGAATATGGGTATCCTCAGGCAGATGCACGACGACGCGTTTTCCTCCGATGCGCGCGGCGATGCGGTCGATCAGCGCGGCGAGCTCGTCATTGTCGTGGACATGGGCGTCGAGATCGCGCTGCTCCTGCACCACGATCTCGGTGCGGCTCGCCGACAGGCGCACCATGTCGAAGCCGAAGCCGGGATCGAGCGGATCGGCAAGCGCATCGAGACGCTCGCGGAACAGGCGGTCGATCACCGTGCTTTTCGTCACCGGACGTCCGGTCTCGACCATGATCGCGCGCACCACGCCATCGGTGCGGAAGAAGGCGGCTTCGAGCCTGCGCGCGCCTTTGCCCTGTTTCTCCATCGATGCGATCAGCGTGTCGGCGAGCCGCGACAGCGTCATCGCAATCATGGTGTCGGTTGCGATCGGCTCGGCGAAGCGCTTCTCCACGATGTAATCGGGCAGCGGCTTGCGTGGGCTGATCGGCGCATCGCCCTGCCCCAGCGCATGCGCGAGCAGCGTGGAGAACCGGGCGCCGAACCGCGCCGTGATCTCGCTCGGCGCGCGCGAGGCGACGTCGCCGATGGTCTTCAGGCCGGCGCGGCGCAGGCCGGTGGTGATGGCCTCGCCCGCACCGAGCGCGGACACCGGAAACCGCTCGATCGCCGCCGCCTCGCCGCCATCGGCGACGATGCTGCTAGATGCCTGCCGCGTCAGCGTACGCGCGCAGATCGACGTGCCGGCGATTGCCGCACCGACGGCAAAGCCCTGGCGAGCGAGCGCACGAACCAGCGTCGTTAGCAGCGCAGCCTCGCCGCCGAACAGATGGGCGCAGCCGGTGATATCGAGGAACAGCCCGTGCGGCGGATCGAGCGCCACCAGCGGCGTGAAGCGGTCGCACCAATCGGCGACATCGCTGAGCGTCTTCGCATCGGCCGCGACATCGGCGTCGAACACTTTCAGATCCGGGCACATCGCCCGCGCATTCGCCAGCGGCTGACCAATGTACAGGCCGAGGCGCTCGGCGGCCTCGTCCAGCGCATGGATCACCAGCGCATTGTTGTCCTTGATGACGACGATGCTCGGCTCATGATTGGCTTTACCCAGCCCGGCGCTGTTGAAAAACCGCTGAATCCTGTCGATCGGCAGGCGCGGCAGCCACAGGCTGAGAATACGTCGACGGTTCGCTGAACTGGCACTCATCACAATTCCATTCCATGATCCACCGGCCGCAGGGGCCATGACGATTGCGCAAGAGCGTGGCATCGAAGCGCGGCGCGCCCCAAACGCTCCAAGGCGCCGCAGGCATTGAAGCCGGTCCCGGCGGCGAATGCGCCGCGCGCAGCATCCATCGCGTCTCCGCAGTCGACGGCAAAGGTTGCGCGGCCATGCGCAGCATCAGGCCGGTGACGCCGGAGCCTTGCGCGGCCAGCGTCAGCTTGCGGCTCGCCACGAGATCGAACTGCCTGGTCTCGCCCCAGAGCTCGAGCACGACGGCGCCCAGCGCGTCGCAGGCAAGCGCATCGGCCGAGGTGCGCAGCGCGCTCTCGACATCGGCGGCGCGGACCGTCACCACGCGGCGCGGATCGAGGCCCAGCTCTCTGAGCCCGCTCATCGACAGCGCGCCTGTTTCCACTTCCGAAAAATCCTGCCGCACCCACAGCAGCGGTTTGCGCGCCGCCACGCGCCCCGCAAGCCCCATGACAAAACCCGTTGCGGCCACGCCCTGGCGCCCTTCGCAAAACACCTCGTGGATCGCCGCACGCGCGAGCCCGCCCTTCAGCGCGCCATCGGCCTGGCCATGGCCGAGCGCCACCCGATCGTGCTGATGCACGATCTCCGCGGTCTCGATGCGCTCGATCTGGCCGCGCAAGATCGCAAGCGCGCTCATACGTGCGCCGCTCATGCTCGCCGCTCCTTCAGGAATGGTGCCGTGGTCTTCAAAAGAAGAACCAGCGGCTGGCTCATTTGTTCATGATATGTTCTAATATAAAGCTAACGGCGCGCGGAGAGTCAATCGAATTGGCGCGCTTTCGGATTCATGAGCGGAATCAACGGGATTCAAACATGGACGTGCAACGCAAACTGGAAATCCTGGCCGATGCCGCCAAGTACGACGCGTCCTGCGCCTCCAGTGGCACCGAAAAGCGGGATTCCAGCGACGGCAAGGGCATGGGCTCGACCGCGCCCGGCATGGGCATCTGCCATTCCTATGCGCCGGACGGACGCTGCATCTCGCTGCTCAAGGTGCTGCTGACCAACGCCTGCAATTACGACTGTCTTTATTGCGTCAACCGCGCCTCCTCCAACGTGCCGCGCGCCCGCTTCACCATCGACGAGGTCGTCAAGCTGACGCTCGACTTCTACCGGCGCAATTACATCGAGGGCCTGTTTCTCTCCTCCGGCATCATCCGCAGCCCCGATTACACGATGGAGCAGGTGGTGAGTGTCGCGCGAAAACTGCGCGAGGAACATCACTTCCGCGGCTACATCCATCTGAAGACCATTCCCGAGGCCGACGATGCCCTGATCGCGGAAGCCGGCAAATATGCCGACCGCCTCTCCATCAACATCGAGATGCCCGAGGAGACCAGCCTGCAGCAATTCGCGCCCGAGAAAGACGTGCGCGCGATCCGCCGCACCATGGGCCGGCTGCGATTGAAGCTGGACGAGGCCGAGGAAGGCCGCAGCGCAAAGACGAAGGCCAAGCCGCAACGCTTCGCGCCGGCCGGCCAGAGCACGCAGATGATCGTCGGCGCAGACAGCGCCTCCGACCACACCATTCTCCACACCAGCGCCAATCTCTACGGCGCCTACCGGCTGCGGCGCGTCTATTATTCCGCCTTCAGCCCGATTCCCGACGCAAGCCGCGCCTTGCCTCTGGTGCAGCCACCGCTGCTGCGCGAGCACAGGCTCTACCAGGCCGACTGGCTGATGCGGTTCTACGGCTTCGACGTCGGCGAGATCGTCGACGACAGCGCCATGCTGCCGCTCGAGATCGATCCAAAGCTCGCCTGGGCGCTGCGCCACCGCGACCGCTTCCCGCTCGACGTCAACCGTGCCAGCCGCGAGGAATTGCTGCGCGTGCCGGGCTTCGGCACCAAGGCGGTCGAACGCATCATCGCGGCACGGCGCACCACCACGATCCGCCTCGCCGATCTGGCGCGGCTGCATGTGCCCCGTAGCAAGGCGATGCCGTTCATCGTCCTCGGCGATCACCGGCCGTCGCCACACCGTCTCGACGACGCGCGGCTGATCGAACGGTTCAAGCCGAAGGCAACGCAACTGGGGTTTGGCTTCTGATGCAATACATCATCCTCGACACCGAAACCGATTTCGACGGCTGGCGCAAAGCCGCACGTCACCTCGTGCTTCATCACGTGCAGCCGTACGATGTCACCTGGACCGTGCAAGGCGGCGAAGCCGAGCTGTTCGCCCCACCCGCGCCATCGCCGATCCTCGAAGTGAACGACGGCACCTTCACCGTGTCAGGCAAATTCATCGAGCTCGCCAAAGCAGCGATCCTGCACCGCGATCCCGAGCGCTTTGCCATCCTCTACCGGCTGCTGTTTCGGCTGAAGGACAATCACGACCTCATCGAGGTCGCGACCGATCCTGACGTCGCGCAAGTCACCGCCATGGCGAGAGCGGTCCATCGCGACGAGCACAAGATGCATGCCTTCGTGCGCTTCCGCGAAATCGGCAGGGAACGCGAGGCGCATTACGTCGCCTGGTTCGAGCCTGAGCATCACATCGTCGAGTTCGCCGCGCCGTTCTTCGCAAAACGCTTTGCCGACATGCCCTGGTCGATCCTGACCCCGGACCTCTGCGCGCATTGGGATGGCCACGCACTTTCGTTCACATCCGGCGTCAGCAGGAGCGAAGCGCCGAGCGAAGACCGGCTGGAAGAAACCTGGCGGCGTTACTACGCCAGCATCTTCAATCCGGCGCGGCTCAAGGTGAAGTCGATGCAGGCCGAGATGCCGAAGAAATACTGGAGGAACCTGCCCGAGGCTTCGATCATTAAGCCTCTGATCGAGGACGCCGAGCGCATGACCGGCGCCATGATCGCCAACGCCGCAACCGATCCGCACAAGCCCCAAAAGCGGCCGGAGGCACCGATGAAACGCAAGCCCGCCGCCGACGATCTCGAAACCCTCCGCGAGGAGGCCGCGCATTGCCGCGCCTGCCATCTCTACAAGGACGCGACCCAGACCGTGTTCGGCGAAGGCCCGAAGTCCGCCAATATCATGCTGGTCGGCGAGCAGCCCGGCGACAAGGAAGACCTCGCCGGCCATCCCTTCGTAGGTCCCGCGGGGCAGATGCTGGACCGTGCGCTGGAGGAAGCCGGCGTCGACCGCAAGAAGGTCTATGTCACCAACGCGGTCAAGCACTTCAAATTCGTGCCGCGCGGAAAGATCCGCCTGCACCAGAAGCCGAATACGCCGGAGATCCGCGCCTGCCGGCAATGGTACGAGCGGGAAGTTGCGGCAATCCAGCCCGATCTGATCGTGGCGATGGGGGCTACCGCCGCGCAAAGCGTGTTCGGCAAGATCACTCCCATCGGCAAGACCCGCGGCCGTCTCATAGAGCTTCCCGAGGGACGAAAAGCACTGGTGACGGTGCATCCGTCCTATCTGCTGCGACTGCCTGATCCGGAAGCCAAGGCGCTGGAATATCGGCGCTTTGTCGACGACCTGAAGATTGCCGCGAGCTTGCAGAAGAAGGCGGCGCGGGCTGCCTGAATACTGGCAAGAAGGCGGTATTCAACCGCCGCTTGTCATCCGGCCTTCAAATCCGTCGCGGACAATGCCTCAACTGCAAGTTAAGGGGCGTCCAGACATGAGCGATGTTGCATTCGACCGCGCGGTAGCAGATCCCGCGCCCGTCCAGCCGGCCTCGCGGCCAAATCTCGACAAGGGCTTCAATCCGCTGACGATGATCCTGTTCTTCGGCATCCTCGCCGCCGGCCTGCTGTTTGTCGCCTACAGCATCTATGTCGACGTCAACGCGACGGGCGTGCGGGTGACGACCTACCTGCCCTACATCCTCCTGTTCATTGCGCTCCTGATCGCGCTCGGCTTTGAATTCGTCAACGGCTTCCACGACACCGCCAATGCGGTGGCCACGGTGATCTACACCCATTCGCTGCCGGCCGAGGTCGCGGTGATGTGGTCGGGCTTCTTCAACTTCCTCGGCGTGCTCCTGTCCTCCGGTGCGGTCGCTTTCGGCATCGTCTCGCTGCTGCCGGTCGAGCTGATCCTCCAGGTCGGCTCCAGCGCCGGCTTCGCCATGGTGTTCGCGCTGCTGATCGCCGCGATCCTGTGGAATCTCGGCACCTGGTTCTTCGGCCTGCCCGCCTCCTCCTCGCACACGCTGATCGGCTCGATCATCGGCGTCGGCGTCGCCAACGCCGTGATGCGCGGCCGCGACGGCACTTCGGGCGTGGACTGGACCAAGGCGACCGAGATCGGTTATGCGCTGCTGCTGTCGCCGCTGTTCGGCTTCATCTGCGCCGCCCTGCTGTTGCTGCTGCTCAAGTTCATCGTGCGCAATCCCGCACTTTACGCCGCCCCCGAAGGCAACAAGGCGCCGCCGCTCTGGATTCGCGGCCTGCTGATCGCGACCTGCACCGGCGTCAGCTTCGCGCACGGCTCCAACGACGGCCAGAAGGGCATGGGCCTGATCATGCTGATCCTGATCGGCACCGTGCCGACGGCTTACGCCCTCAACCGCGCGCTGCCGGAATCCCAGATCGTCCAGTTCCAGAAGACCTCGGATGCCGCCGCCCAGGTGATCTCCGCGAAGGGCGCCGGCCACAGCATCATCGGCGATCCCCGTCCGGCCGTGACGCAGTACATCACAGTGCGTCACATCAACGAGGGCACCTATCCCTCGCTCGCCGTGCTGGTGAAGGATGTCGGCGACCAGGTCGCCAGATACGGCACGCTGAACAAGGTGCCGGCGGAGGCCGTCGGCAACACCCGCAACGACATGTACATGATCTCGGAAGCGATCCGCTTCCTGATGAAGGACAAGGAAAACGATCTCAACAAGGAGGAGATCGCGACCTTGAATGCCTACAAGGGCTCGCTCGACGCCGCCACCAAGTTCATCCCGAACTGGGTGAAGATCGCGGTCGCCATCGCGCTCGGCCTCGGCACCATGATCGGCTGGAAGCGCATCGTGATCACCGTCGGTGAGAAGATCGGCAAGAGCCACCTCACCTACGCGCAAGGCGCCTCGGCCGAGCTCGTGGCCGCCGCCACGATCGGCGCCGCCGACGTGTTCGGCCTGCCGGTCTCGACCACGCATGTGCTGTCGTCGGGCGTCGCCGGCACCATGGCGGCCAATGGTTCCGGCCTGCAAATGGCCACCATCCGCAATCTGCTGATGGCGTGGGTGCTGACGCTGCCCTGCGCGATCATGCTGTCGGCCACGCTCTACGTGATCTTCTCGCGGATGTTCTGAGCTCTCCTCTCCCTCTTCCCGTTCTTACGGGGAGAGGGCAATTGCTTTTGAACCTTCGGCAGACGTCGTCATGCCCGGGCTTGTCCCGGGCATCCACGTTCTCAGTGCTGCGTGGAAAGGCGTGGATGGCCGGGACAGGCCCGGCCATGACGCTGTGGTTGCTGTCGGTGCCAACCCAAGCCTCATACGGGATTGCCCTGCCGCAAGCGGGGCGAGAAAAAGCCTTACGACGCCGCCAGCTGCTCCTCGACCAGCTTCACCCAGTAGGACGTGCCGTAGACGATCGCCTCGTCGTTGAAATTGTAGGCGGGGTGATGCAGGCCGGCACTGTCGCCGTTGCCGCAGAAGATGAAGGCGCCGGGCCGCGCCTCCAGCATGTAGGCGAAATCCTCGCCGCCCATCAGCGGCGGCATCTCGTGCACATTGGCTTCGCCCGCGACCTGCTTGGCGATGCGGCGCGCCACCTCGGTCTCGGCGGCGTGGTTGTTCACGACGGGATAGTTGCGCTTGTAATGCAGGTCGATCTTGGCGCCGGTGATCTGGGCGACGCCCGCCACCACCTCGTGCACGCGCTTCTCGACCAGCTTGCGCACCTCGGGCGAGAGGGTGCGGATGGTGCCCCGCAGGATCGCGGTCTGCGGAATGACGTTGCGGGCGTTGCCGGCGTGGAACTCGCAGATCGAGATCACGGCCGATTCCAGGGGATCGACGCTGCGCGCGACGATCGATTGCAGGGCAGTGATCACCTGCGCGCCAACCAGCACGGAATCGATGCATTTGTGCGGACGCGCGGCGTGGCCGCCGAGGCCCTCGATCATGATGTCGACCTCGTCGGTCGCCGCCATGATCGGACCAGGCCGGATCGCGAACGAGCCGACCGGGATGCCCGGGCCGTTGTGCATGCCGTAGACCTGCTCGATGCCGAAGCGCTCCATCAGGCCGTCCTTGACCATGGCCGCGCCGCCGGCGCCGCCCTCTTCGGCCGGCTGGAAGATCACCACCGCATCGCCGGCGAAGTTGCGGGTCTCGGCGAGGTAGCGGGCGGCCCCGAGCAGCATCGCGGTGTGACCGTCATGGCCGCAGGCATGCATCTTGCCCGGGATCTTGGAGGCGTAAGGCAGCTTGGTCTGCTCCTCGACCGGCAGCGCGTCCATGTCGGCGCGCATGCCGATCACCTTGAGTCCCTCACCGGCCGGCTTGCTGCCCTTGATCACGCCGACCACGCCGGTCTGGCCGAGGCCGGTCACGACCTCATCGCAGCCGAACTCGCGCAGCCGATCCGCCACGAATGCTGCGGTGCGGTGGACGTCGTACAGCAGCTCGGGATGCTGGTGGATGTCCCGGCGCCAAGCCTGAATATCGGATTGAAGGTCGGCGACGCGGTTCACGATGGGCATGGAGGTCTCAAGCTTTATTGAAAATATCGGACTGTCTACCATGCAAGCATCAGTCCAGCTAACTCCCGCAGATCGAGGGTAGCCCTGTTCTGTCGTCATGGCCGGGCTCGCGGCCGGCTCGTCTCCAACCTGTCTTGGTCCAACTTGTCTTGGCCATCCACCTCTGACTATTAGAAGGGAAAGCGCGTGAATGTCCGGGACCAGCCCGGGCGAGACGCCTGTCCGGGTGGAAGCAGAATGCCAAGGCGGCTCGAAGGTGAGTTTGACTACATTGTCGTCGGGGCCGGCACGGCCGGCTGCATCGTCGCCAACCGGCTCTCGGCCGAGCCCAAGAACCGCGTCCTCATCCTCGAAGCCGGCGGCGACGACAACTGGATCTGGTTCCATATCCCGGTCGGCTATCTCTTCGCGATCGGCAATCCGCGCTCGGACTGGATGTTCAAGACCGAGGCCGAGCCGGGGCTGAACGGGCGTTCGCTCGCCTATCCCCGCGGCAAGGTGATCGGCGGCTGCTCGGCGATCAACGCCATGATCTCGATGCGCGGACAGGCTGCCGACTACGATCACTGGCGCCAGCTCGGCATGACCGGCTGGGGCTACGACGACGTGCTGCCGCTGTTCAGGAAGCTCGAGGACCATTTCCTCGGCGCGAGCGAGCATCACGGCGCCGGCGGCGGCTGGCGCATCGAAGCGCCGCGGCTGTCATGGGACATTCTCGATGCCGTCGGCGATGCCGCCGAGGAAATGGGCATCAAGCGCATTCCGGATTTCAACACCGGCGACAACGAGGGCACCAGCTATTTCCACGTCAACCAGAAGCGCGGCCGGCGCTGGTCCTCGGCACGCGGCTTCCTCAAGCCGGCCTTGAGGCGGGCGAACCTGCGGCTCGAGAAGCACGTACTGGTCGACCGCCTGATCATCGAGCAGGGCCACGCCGTCGGCGTACGTTTCATCCAAAACGGCGAGATGATCGAGGCGCGCGCGAAACGCGAGGTGATCCTCTCGGCCGGCTCGATCGGCTCGGTGCAGGTGCTGCATCGCTCCGGCATCGGGCCCGCCGACTGGCTGTCGCCCCTCGGCATCGACATCGTCATGGACAGGCCCGGCGTGGGACGCAACCTGCAGGACCACCTGCAGCAGCGCGCGATCTACAAGGTCGAGGGCGTGCGCACCCTGAACGAGACCTATTACAATCTGTTCCGACGCGGGCTGATGGGCCTCGACTACGCGTTCCGCCGCCGCGGTCCCCTGACCATGGCGCCCTCGCAGCTCGGTATCTTCACCCGCTCCGATGCGACGCGCGCCCGCGCCAACATCCAGTTCCACGTGCAGCCACTGTCGCTCGACAAGTTCGGCGATCCCCTGCACCGCTTCCCCGCCATCACCGTGAGCGCCTGCAATCTCCAGCCGACCTCGCGCGGCATCGTGCGGCTGCGCTCGGCGAGCCCGGACGAGAAGCCGATCATCGCGCCGAATTATCTGTCGACCGACGACGACCGCCAGGTCGCCGCCGACGCCATCCGCACCACCCGCCGCCTGATGCAGCAGAAAGCGCTCGCCAAATATCGCCCGAGCGAATACCTGCCCGGTCCCACCGTCGGCGACGACGACGCCTCGCTGGCAAAAGCCGCCGGCGATATCGGCACGACCATCTTCCATCCCGTCGGCACGGCGAAGATGGGCGCGGTCAGTGATCCCATGGCGGTCGTCGACGAGCGCTTGCGATTCTACGGCCTCGAAGGCTTGCGCATCGTCGATGCCTCGATCATGCCGACGATCACGTCCGGCAACACCAACACGCCGACCGCGATGATCGCCGAGAAGGGCTCTGCGATGATCTTGGAGGATGCGAAGTAGCTTGCCGCCATCATGACCAGCCCGCAGCGTTTTTCAATCGGCCCGGCCGGTGCAGAGATCGCCATGTTGCAATGGGGCGAGCGCGGCAAGCCGCCCGCCCTGCTCGTGCACGGCACCGGCTTCGTCGCCGCCGTCTGGGACGAGGTCGCGTGCGAGCTTGCATCGACCTACACCGTCTACGCGCTGGACCGCCGTGGCCATGGCGCCAGCCACAAGCCCGGTGCCTATCATTTCCTGGATTATGCCGATGACGTCCGACGGGTAATGGATGCACTCGAGCTGCGCAACGTCTACGGCATCGGCCATAGCGCGGGCGCGACCGATCTCCTGCTCGCGGCGAAGCTCTTGCCCGGCCACTTCACGCGCCTGTTCGTGATGGAGCCAACGGTGATGGACCCGCGCGCCACCCGTTCCGGAGGATTGAGCGACGAATCCGTCGCCCGCGTCCAAGGCACGCTGCGCCGACGCGCCGAGTTCGACAGCGCCGACGCCGTCTTCGAGCGCTACCGCACAGCGCCTGCGTTTGCGGATTGGACCGAGACTTCGCTTCGCGCCTATGTGCGCCACGGCTTCGCGCCGCTCGACGATGGGCGGGTTCGCCTCTGCTGCACGCCCGAGATCGAGTCCGCAATCCTGCATCCGATCTATGAGGTGATGGAGCAGGTGTACGCTGGCGACGCCCGCGGCAATCCGTTTGCCTCGCTCGCCGAGATCGACTGCCCGGTGCGCGTGACGACCTCCGGGAAATCAGGGCCGATCTATTGGGAGATGGCGCGGCGCGCGGTATCGCTGATTCCGCGGGCCAGCACGCAGGTCTTCGAGGACGCCGGCCATTGCGTGGCTCAGGAAGTGCCTGCGGCCGTCGTCGCAGCCGTGCGGGAGTTCGCGAAATAGGTCTCGTGCCCCGGACGCCGCGCAGCACTCAGTGATGCGCTGCTGAGCCGGGGCCCATCTCACCGCATACTGTGCCGCCTGTTGGGTCCCGCCGCTCCGTGCTACGACCGCCTCAGGCCGACCTTCTCACCGCGTTGTCCACCAGCGTCTTGCCGAGCGACCAGATCGCGCCGGGGACCTTGTGGCTGCCGGCGATGACGTCGTCGAACGCCTTTTCGATCCAGCTGCAGTCTTCCTCGGTGATGGTGAGCGGCGGCAGCAGCTTGATGGTGTGGCTGCCGTGGCCGGCGACCTGCGTGAGGATCTTGTGATCCTTGAACAGCGGCACGGTAATGAGCTGGCAGAACAGGCCCTTGTTGGCGGTCTCCAGCACGTTCCAGGAGGCGCGCAGGCGCAGCGATTTCGGCGGGCCGAACTCGACGCCGATCATCAGGCCCTTGCCGCGGACTTCCTTCATCAGTTCGTAGCCGGGCACCATGCGCGTCAGCGCGAGGCGCAGCTCGGCGCCGCGCTTGGCGGCGGACTCGATCAGCTTTTCGGATTCCATGACGTCGAGCGTGGCGATGCCGGCGGCCATCGCGAGGTCGTTCTTGGAGAAGGTGGAGCCGTGCACCACAGCGCGGTCCATCTGGTTGAAGATCTTGTCGAAGATGGCCTTGCGCGTCAGCACCGCGCCGACCGGCACGTGGCCGCCCGACAGCGACTTCGACAGCAGCACCATGTCGGGCTCGACATTCCAGTGCTCGACCGCGAGGAAGCGGCCGGTGCGGCCCATGCCGGTCTGGATCTCGTCGGCGACGAACAGCGTGCCGTATTTCTTGCAGAGTGCGGCCGCGCCGGGCAGGAACTCGTCGGTGGGCATGTTGACGCCCTTGCCCTGGATCGGCTCGACGACGAAGGCCGCGACCTCGCGCGAGGCCAGCGCCTTTTCGAGCGCCGCCAGGTCGTTGAACGGGATCGGGGTGCAACCGGGCAGCAGCGGTTCGAAACCGTTGCGGAAATTCGAATCGCCGGTGAGCGACAGCGCGCCATAGGTCAGGCCGTGATAGCCATGGGCGCAATAGACGATGCCGGGACGCCCCGTCGCGCCACGCGCGAATTTGATCGCGGCTTCGACGCATTCGGCGCCGGAATTGGCGAAGAACGCCTTGTCGAGATAGGGGACGTATTTCAGCAGCCGCTCGGCCAGCACGCCGGCGAGCGTCGAGACGTCGAACTGGACGAGGTTGGGCAGGTCGGCATCGAGCACGCTCTTGAGCGCCTCGCGCATGACCGGATGATTGCGCCCGATCGCAAACACGCCAAAGCCGGACAACAGGTCGAGATAGCGGGCGCCGTCACGATCGTAGAGATACTGCCCCTGCCCCTTCTGGAAGCCGACATCGTAGCCGATGGTCTTGAGGACCCGAACGAACTGCTCGTTCAGATACCGATTATGCAGGGTGCTGCGCTGGGCCTGACGGTCCGCGAATAGCTGAGACATGTCTGGATTTGGGCTGTGCATCCGTTACATACTTCGGTTGAGGGTCGTCTCGTCAACTGAAAAGGGACCGTTACTCAAAACGGTCTGTGCGGCCTTTTGCCCTTTTTCGGACCATCTTCGCAAGCACAGCTTTAGACCATGTTGCACTGCCAAGGAACCATCATGCGTTTAGCCCTTTACACCGGACTAATACTGGCTGGCGGTTACACCTGCCTGACCCCGGCGCTCGCCGCCGACCCCACCGGCGATTGGCGGGTCGCCGACGGCGTCGCCAACATCCGCGTCGCCCAATGCAATGGCAGCATGTGGGGCGCCGTTGCCTGGGAAAAGAAGCCCGGCGGGCGCGACGAGAACAATCCGGATGTCTCGAAAAAGAACAGGCCGACGCTGGGCATGGTGACGCTGATCGACATGAAGAAGAAGCCAGGCGCCGATCAGTGGGAGGGACAGGTCTACAACGCCCAGGACGGCCAGACCTATAGCGCGACCATCACGCCGACCGGTCCCGACCAGCTCGAAATCAAGGGCTGCGTGATGGGCTTCCTCTGCGGCGGCGAGACCTGGACCCGGGTTGGCCCGCCGATCCCCTTGAGCACCGCCAATGCCATGGCCAAGGGCGCGCCAAAGCAGCCCACCGGCGCGGCGCCGAAAGCCGCAGCTACGACGGCGGCCGCAGCGCCAGCGCCTGCGCCCGCAGCCCCGAAGGCCGCCGGCGCAGCCAAACCCGGTCAGAAGAGCGCCACCGATCCGGTCGGCGACATCTGCCTACTCCCTGAGATTGCGGGGTTTGCCCATTAGGGCCGGCTGGAACAGCAGCACCGCCGCGAGCGTCGTCACCAGCGAAAGGGCAAGCAGCTTGCCCATGCTGGACGTGCCGGGATGGCTCGACAGCCACAGGCTGCCGAACGCAGTCGCCGTCGTCAGCGCGCTGAAGAAGATCGCGCGTGTCAGACTGGTCTGGAGCAGGTTGGTCCTGCCCGAGCGCCAGGCCACGACATAGTAGATCTTGAAGGCGACGCCGACACCGAGCAGCAGCGGGAACGCGACGATGTTGGCGAAGTTGAGCGGCAGGCCGATCAACACGCAGATCTCGAGCGTGACCGCGCCCGCAACCAGGAGCGGCACCAGCGTCATCAGCACGTCGACGAAGCGGCGCAGCGTGATCCACAGCAAGAGGCCGATCACCAGCAGCGCATAGATGCCGGCGTGAATGAACGCGCGCACCACGGTGTCGCCGGATTTCAGGATCGAGACCGGCCCGCCGATCGCGGTCGGCTCGGCAACGAGCACCGCCGCCGCGAATTTGCGCAGCGTATCGTTGTCGTTGGGATCGCCCTTGGGCAGCGCCTCGACACGGATGATGCCGTCCTTGCTCTTCCAGGCGCTGACGAGCTCGGGCGGCAATGAGTTCAGTGTGACGGGCCCGGCCTGCATCGCATTGCGGAGCTGATCGAACACGATCTTCATCGGCGTGACGAATACGTCCTGGGCCTTGTTGCGCGTGGCTTCGTCGGCATTGGCGAGCTTTTCGAGCGCATCGGCCAGACGGCGCGAAGCGACCGCACCCGTGCCCTTCGCGTCGCCCGCCGTCCGGCGCAGATTGTCGACCGAGGATTTCAGCGCCTCGATGTTTTCCTGGTCCGACGGCGCTTCATCGATCTGATCCGGATTGAGCGCGGGATTCAGCACCTTGGCGCCCTGCGCTATCAGCTTCAGCTTGGGCGCCTGGTCCTGCGGCACGAAGCTCTCGAGCGACATCACCCTGAGCACTTCGGGCACCTTCTCCAGCCTCGCCTCGACCTGTCTTGCCTGCTCCTCGGACGTCGTCATCACGTTGATGGCATTGGCGCCGGTGTTGGGGTCCTTGCGCAAATCGAGGAAGGTGGCGATCGATTCGGCCTTCGGATTGCGCAGGTTCATCGGGTTGAAGTCGAACTTCATGAAGTAGAGCAGCGGCAGGCCGCCGAGCGCCAGCAGCAGGGTGCCGCCGACGATCAGCACACGGTGCTTCTCCAGGAAGTGGTCGAGCGGCGCCAGGAAGGCATAGCCGACCGGCTCCTTCTCGCCCGGCGGGTTCAGCAGCTTCAGCATGGCCGGCAGAACGGTGATCGAGGAGAGGAACGCCACCAGCATGCCGACGCCGGCGATCTGGCCGAGCTCCGCGATGCCCTTGTAGTCGGTCGGCATGAAGCAGAGGAAGCCTGCGGCGGTCGCCATCGCCGCGAGCGAGAGCGGCACCGCCGAGCGCTTGGCCGCCAGCACCAGCGCGCCGGAAAGATCGTTGTGCTTGAAGCGCTCCGAGCGGTAGCGGACGCTGTACTGGATGCCGAAATCGACGCCGAGGCCGACGAACAGCACCGCGAACGCGATCGACAGCAGATTGAACGATCCGACCATCATCAGGCCGGCGGCGGTCGTGAGCGCAAGGCCGACGAACAGATTGACGAACACGGCGAAGATGATCTTCGACGAATGCAGCGCGAGCCAGAGGATGACCAGCACGACGAGAACCGTGCCGACGCCGTTGATGACGGCGCCCTCCTGGACGGTGGCGTATTCCTCGTTGGCGATCGGGACCGGGCCGGTCAGCCGCACCCGCGCCTGGTATTTGCCCGGAAAATCCAGATCTGCCGCGGCCTTGCGGATCGCATCGGTGGCATCCTTGCCGGGCTCCAATGCGTTGTAGTCGAGGATCGGCTTGAACTCGATGAAGGCGCGCTTGTCGCCATCCTTCAGCGGTTCGTCGCTGACGAGCTCGCGCCAGGAGAAGCTCGCATTGCCCTTGTTGAGCACGGTCTCGACCGTCTGCGCGATCAGGTTGAAGGGCCGCTCGGTGTTGTCGAGCTTGACCTGGCCGCGCTTGACGCCGGCAAGTCCGGTCTCCAGCGCGCCGGTCAGGCCGCGGATGGAGGGATCGCCGGCCATGATCTCGATCAGGGGCGCGGCGGATTCGAACTGGCCGGTGATCTTGCCGACCTCTTCCGTCGGCAGGAACAACAGGCCGTTCTTCTCGAAGAACTCGCCGCTGCCGAGCTGGTGCATCGACTGGAAGTTGGTCTTGTCGCCCCTCAGCTTGGCAAAGAGCGCGTCTGACGCCGCGCTCGCCATCTCGGGCGTTCGCGCTTCGACCACAGCCAGGATTAATTCATTTTGATCGAACGCCTTGTCGAACTGTTGGTCACGCTTGCGCCAGTCGAGATTTTGAGAAATCAGCGAATTGATGTCGGTGTTGATGGCGAAGTGCCGGGACGCGTAATAGCCCGCGCCCACCGACAGCAGGAGCCCGAGAACGACGACGAGGGAGGCAAACCGGGTGCAGGCCCTGACGATGGCAACGACTACGCTTTGCAGCACTTCTTTTCTTTCTGCGGTTTATAGCTTGCCGGAAACGCCCGCTGTTTATCGGAGTTCCCGGGCGAAACCTATTGCTGTTTTGGGTGGTTCTCGCCGCGACGAAGTTCGAAGTAAACGGCGGGAGACCGGGCAAAATCATGCGGGGCGGCCGGTATAGCCGGGGAGTTGAGGCGGGAAAGTGACGAAAGACTGGGCACTTTCGACGCGCTTGCCGCTTGGGGAAATCTAACTACTATAATACCGCAAAAAGGCCTCGATCGGGGCTGGAGGTTTCATTTGACCTTTCCTTGCTGCCGATTTTTTGACACAAAGTACTGCGCCTCCATGCGCCGGAGCCCCGACCGGGGGGTGGGCGGCTACCGCGTGCGCGAACCAATGGTGCGGATATTGCAACTCATTGGTCAGTATCGGCATGCCGCCGGGGACTTTGAAGCGGATTGGTGCAACTTGCGTGATGGGCAACCCATGGAAGTTTATCTGGCGCAGCCGCGCGGCTTCTGCGCGGGCGTGGTGCGTGCGATCGAGATCGTGGAACGGGCGCTGGAGAAGTACGGCCCGCCCGTCTACGTGCGCCACGAGATCGTGCACAACAAGTACGTCGTCGAGAGCCTGAAGAACAAAGGCGCAATCTTCGTTGAGGAATTGTCCGAGGTCCCGCCGAAGTCGGTCACGGTGTTCAGCGCCCACGGCGTCGCCCGCAGCGTCGAGGAAGAGGCCGCCGCGCGCGACCTTCCGGTGCTCAACGCCACCTGCCCCCTGGTCACGAAAGTTCACAATCAGGGGAAGCGCTACATCACCAAGGGCCGCACGCTGATCCTGATCGGCCATGCCGGACACCCCGAGGTCGAGGGCACGATGGGTCAGGTTCCCGCCCCCGTGCTGCTTGTCCAGAGCGTTCAAGAGGTTAAGGCGCTCACGCTGCCGGTGGATACGCCAGTGGCCTACATCACCCAGACCACCCTGTCGGTCGACGACACCAAGGACATCATTGCGGCCCTTCAGGCCCGCTTTACAGATATTCAAGGCCCGGATATCCGGGATATCTGCTATGCGACACAGAACCGCCAATCTGCGGTAAGGGACTTGAGCAAGCTGGTCGACGTGATCTTGGTGGTGGGCGCCGCCAACAGCTCGAACTCGAACCGGCTTCGCGAAATCGGCACCGAGGCCGGCGTCGCGAGTTATTTGATTGCCGACGGCAGCGAGCTCGATCCGGAGTGGCTGAAGAATGCCAGGACCGTGGGCATCACGGCCGGCGCCTCGGCGCCCGAGGTACTCGTGGATGACGTCATCGAAGCGATGCGGCGGATCGGACCGGTGAAGGTCCAGGTTTTGCCGGGCCGCGAGGAAAACATCGAATTCCGGCTTCCGGCCCAACTGGCCGCGAGCTGACCCACCCGAATTCAAAAGCCCAGAAAGAAACTCGTAATGGCTATCCCGTTCTTCAAGGAAATGCGTATCGGCGGCTATTTGCTCAAGCAGAGACTGCTTGGCCGCAAGCGCTACCCGCTCGTGCTGATGCTGGAGCCGCTGTTTCGCTGCAACCTCGCCTGCGTCGGCTGCGGCAAGATCGATTATCCGGATGCGATCCTCAACCGCCGCATGACCGCGCAGGAGTGCTGGGACGCCGCCGACGAGTGCGGCGCGCCGATGGTGGCGATTCCCGGCGGCGAGCCACTGATCCACAAGGAGATCGGCGAGATCGTGCGCGGCCTCGTCGCGCGCAAGAAGTTCGTCTCGCTCTGCACCAACGCGCTGCTGCTCGAGAAGAAGCTCGATCTGTTCGAGCCCTCCCCTTATTTGTTCTTCTCCGTGCATCTCGACGGCCTGCGCGACCACCACGACAAGGCCGTGTCGCAGAAGGGCGTGTTCGACCGCGCCGTCTCCGCGATCAAGGCGGCGAAGGCACGCGGCTTCACCGTCAACGTCAACGCCACCATCTTCGACGGCCATCCGGCCGAGGAGATCGCCAAGTTCCTGGACCTCACCGTCGAGCTCGGCGTCGGCGTCTCGATGTCGCCGGGCTATGCCTATGAGCGCGCGCCGGACCAGGAGCACTTCCTCAACCGCACCAAGACCAAGAAGCTGTTCCGCGACGTCTTTGCGATGGGCAAGGGCAAGAAGTGGAACTTCATGCATTCGGCCCTTTTCCTCGACTTCCTTGCCGGCAACCAGGAATACGAGTGCACGCCGTGGGGCATGCCGGCGCGCAACATCTTCGGCTGGCAGAAGCCCTGCTATCTGCTCGGTGAAGGCTACGCCAAGACCTTCAAGGAGCTGATGGAGACCACCGACTGGGACAGCTACGGCACCGGCCGTTACGAGAAGTGCGCCGACTGCATGGCCCATTGCGGCTACGAGCCGACGGCGGCGACCGCCGCCCTCAACAACCCGCTGAAGGCGATGTGGGTGTCGCTGCGCGGCATCAAGACCTCGGGCCCGATGGCGCCGGAGATCGACATGTCGAAGCAGCGCCCGGCGCAGTACATCTTCTCCGAGCAGGTCCAGAAGAAGCTCTCGGAGATCCGCAAGGACGAGGCCGAGGCCGCGCAGGCGAAGGCCGCACAGAAGGCTTCGACGGCGGCATAAGAGCGGACGCACTCAACTCTCACGACAAAGGCCCGGCCGCGATCGCGACCGGGCCTTTTTGATTGGTGATTGAGCCACGCTATCCGCCCCGTCATTGCGAGCGCAGCGAAGCAATCCAGATTGCCTCCGCGGAAAGATTCTGGATTGCTTCGCCGCGCTCGCAATGACGGCGTATGCGGCACCAGCTTGCTCTTTCCATCAGCGCTCTCATCGCAGACGCACATCCGCATTCTCGCGGCACCTTTTGCCCGAGTCTTGCTCGTGTTCACCGCCCTCGAAAGACCAGAGGGCGCAGGGAAGGCCGGGCGCCGGCGGCACCCGCGATCCGTGCGCAACGAAAGATGCACACGGGGTGGATCACAGGTGATGCCGGTCGCCCGGCCTTCCCTGCGCGGATGGTTTTAACGGTGTCCTTCGTGCTCTCCTCGGGGAGCGTTGCACTATTGCCCCCGTCGCCTCGCCGCTGGCCGATGCGCGTGCCGGTTGGCCGCCGCATCACGGCGAGATTTGACGCCAGAACCCCGGGCGTCGGGACCACACGACTTCTCCGTCCGCGGACGGTTCGACCTGATCGCCGGGGGCTCGCGTGTGCTCACCTCCGACGACGACCGAAACCGCTGTTACCGCGCCGTGTCGTATCGCGCCGCGCATGACTCAACGGTCGCCCGCCCTGTCATCGCCTTTCGCGCCGGCGCTGCCGCGTCCACCGCACCCCGACCCGCATCTCGTGACGATCGCGAAGCGCCCCTCTGGCAGGGCCGGGATGGACGCTCTATGCCACAAATCCGAAATTCGGGAAAGTGGAATATTTTTGCGGGAAGGGGTTGACGGCGTTTGTGGTGTTTTGCCCGACGGCTCGTGCAGACGTCTGCCAGACCTACTGCCGGCCGTACGGGTCTTTGCAAAAAATCAAAAACAACCCCATGCAAAGTAGAACCGTAGCTCGGCGTTGCATTTGCCACCCCCATACCGTATATACGAAATAGTATATACGAGGTCGCCATGTCCCACATCGCCAAGGTGTTCAAATCGGGCAACTCCCAGGCCGTCCGGCTGCCGAAGGATTTTCGTTTTTCGGTCGATGAAGTCGAAGTGTCCCGCGAAGGCGAGGCTGTGATCCTGCGCCCAAGGCGGAGCGCGACCGGCCCGTGGGCATCGCTTCGCGCGGCCCTCGCACGCGGTTTCAGCCCAGACTTCATGGCCGAAGGCCGGGAGCAACCTGAAGAGCAGACGCGTCCCGATCTGAACCAGGCGTTTCGATGACAAAATGGCTTCTCGACACCAACGCCGTCATCGCACTCGTCACACGCCGGTCAGAGCCTCTCCTGCGCCGGGTCGAATCCAGCGAGCCCGGCGCACTCGCGATCTCGGCCATCGTTGCCCACGAACTCTACTTCGGCGCTTATCGCAGCCAGAAGGTCGAATTTAATCTCGAGACGCTCCGTCTCCTCTTTGCCGATCTCGAAATCCTCGACCTCGACCAGGAGGACGCGCGAGCTGCCGGCGAGATCCGGGCAGACCTTGCGCGGCGCGGCACGCCGATCGGTCCCTATGATGTCTTGATCGCCGGTCAAGCGATGGCGCGCGGCCTGCCGCTCGTCAGCAACAACACTGCAGAATTCCAGCGTGTCGCCGGATTGAGGTTGGAGGATTGGACGAGGGATTGATGCTCGCAGGCGTTACTGTAACAGTGCGCGGAGGGACGCAACTCCAGCGATTGCTGGTCTAGCCACCAAAATCGCCACGTGCTGCTAACCTAGCTGATAGCGAATCAAAGTCCTTCAGCGTGGCAATGCAATGCCTCAAAGAACAGATGCTTCCGTCACCCCACTAGCCATCAAGCGCTCTTTTCGGGATCTCTCGGACGTCGAGGTTGCCGATATCGAACGAGCCTCCCTACTTGCTCGCATTGGTTGGCGCGGCAGTTTCGGCTGGGATGAGCTCCTGCTCTCGCGGCGCGTCATCATCGTCTCGGAGGCTGGGGCGGGAAAGACGTATGAGTGCCAAGCACAGCAGGCCAGGCTCTGGAGCGCCGGGGAGCCTGCATTCTTTCTGGAACTTGCGGCCCTTTCAGGAAGCTCGGTTCGCGACATGCTCAGCCATGAAGAGGAGTTGCGCTTTGACGCGTGGCTACGATCTCAGTCTGAAACAGCGACTTTCTTCCTAGATTCCTACGATGAGCTAAAGCTTACGCTTGGTAGCTTCGAACAGGCACTCAAGCGGCTCAATAAGGCGCTGGCCGGCCAATTGAGCCGTACGAGAATCGTCGTCACAACTCGGCCAGTGCCGATCGATCGTGAGCTTTTCAGGGAGCATCTGCCCATTCCACTGTCGCGGGAGGCAACACCGACAGCTGAGGCGTTCGCCGACATGATGATGGAGCGCAACCAGAACAAGCCCTCCGATGGGGTCGGACCCAAACCTTGGCGCAATGTCAGCCTGATGCCTTTGTCGGCCGAGCAAATGCGGGAGTTCGCCATTCTTCAGGGGTTGGCCGACCCTGACGCGCTGTTAGCGGATATCCGCGAACGCGATGCGCAGGAGTTCGCTGAACGTCCTCAAGATCTAATCGAACTATGCTCAGATTGGCGCGAGCACCATCGTATCCGATCGCACCGCGAACAAGTCGAGTCGAACGTCGCCACCAAGCTGAAGCCGAGAACTGAACCCAAAGAGAGGGTCGAGCTTTCGCATGAGGTCGCAATCGAGGGGGCAAGCCGCCTTGCGCTCGCCGCCCTGCTGACCCGAAAACTCACCCTGCGTCACTCCGCTGACGCTGACAGCATCCACACAAGCGAAGCAGCGTTGGACGTGTCCAAGATTTTGTTGGACTGGGGCGCGGAGGCCCAATCCGTTCTTCTGGAGCGCGCTCTGTTTGGTTTCGCGAGCTACGGCCGCGTTCGCTTTCATCACCGATCCGTGCTCGAATTTCTTGCTGCAAGGCGGCTCGATGCGCTTCTGGACCGCGGTGTGGCCATCAAATCCATCAAGAGGCTCCTGTTTGTGACGACGGCGCAGGGGACCCCAACAGCTCGACCGTCGATGCGACCGGTAGCAGCGTGGCTTGCTCTTTGGCGCAGCACCATTCTTGACGACGTTCTGTTGCTCGACCCCGCCGTCATTCTCAACCACGGCGATCCGCAGTCTTTGAGCCCGGTACAGCGGGTCAGGGCCCTCGAAGCCTATGTGGACCGCTACGGCAGCGGCGGCTGGCGAGGCCTCAGTATCCCTGAAATTCAGGCGCACCGTTTCACTTGCCCGGAACTTGCCGCCAGCGTGAAGCGCTTGTGGGAACGCGAGATCGAGAATCCTGAAGTGCGGACCTTTCTTCTTCGGGTAATTGCCATTGGCAAGCTGAAGGAGTGCGGAGACATTGTCCACGCTGTCGCAATGGACGCGGTCGGAGACATCCGCGAGCGCACCCTGGCCATCGAGGCGATGATACAGCTTAATGATGAACGACTTGGGCCGCTGGTCACATCGTTAGAGGTGGAGTCGGATCGATGGCCCGATGTCATGGCGCGCCGGGCTCTCATAGAACTTTTCCCGGGGCATGTATCAGTTGATCAGTTGTCGAAGATACTCGGACGGGTACGGGAGCATCCCCGCAGCATTGGTGAGCTTACCCATCGCTTGCCGCACGAAATTGAGACCGCCGACCTGAGGCCGGAGTACCTCGACGCACTGAGGCAATCACTCACAGCTCTGATCCTTGACGGGATCACATGGGACCAGAACAAGTTCCCACACATTCGAACTAGACGATACGATCTGGTACCTGCGCTCGGTTCAACATGCCGCCGCCAGGAGCTCGCAGGTGTAAGGAGTGATGCGTGGATCGCATCGAGCCTTCTTTCGATTCGGCTTTCAAAGGAGGAGTACAGCAACGAAAGAAATGCGCTCGCCTCGCTGCGACGAACTCTCGATGAGCTCTCACCCAGTGCGCGCGAAAGAGCCTTCTGGGCCGAAAGTCGTTTTGTCGCGAATCTTCATAAGAGTGCGGGAGCTTGGGAGCACATTTTTGATCTGTCGCACCATGGTGGCATTCAATTAAACGATAGAGACGATGCATGGGTTCGCCAACGTCTCGCCGATCGACAGACTCCGATCGATCACCGCGAGATGATGCTATATGCCCAAATGAACCTGCTTCATCGCGGAGCAACGAACTATCAGGAGCTGCTTGAGGGGCTAAAGCCGCTCGTTTCTGACTCTCCGGCCCTCACGATGATCATCGGTGACCGCATGAAACCGCAGGAGATCTCGGCCCAATTTCGTCGCATGGAAGCGGAGAATACAAAGCGGACGAAACAAGCCGAGAGACGCGCGGCCGAAGACCATGCAGGCTGGGTGACGTTTTGGCGCGAACTCGCGCAGAACCCAACTTCTGTCTTTTCAGGTGATCGCGCGGAAGGTACCGCCTGGGACTTATGGCGCGCGATCCAACGTTCCGGCGAGAAAAGCCTGGCTTCGGGATGGAATCGACGTTTCATCGAGGCGCAGTTTGGCAAGAGCGTCGCCGATCGGCTCCGCGAGACGATGATGGCGGCGTGGCGAAAGGAAAGACCGACGCTCCGTAGCGAGCGTGCCGAAGACAAGAAGGACACGTTTCTGGTTCGATGGCAGTTCGGCCTTGCCTGTATAGCGGCAGAGGCCGAAGATCTGAACTGGGCTCAAAAACTGACAGAGCAGGAAGCCGAACTTGCCTGTCGTTTCGCGCCGGTTGAGATGAATGCTCTTCCCTCGTGGCTGGAAAGCTTGACGGTTGAATACCCCCAAGCTGTTGATCGCGTCCTTGGCCAAGAATTGAGCTTGGCCTTGAAAGAGACAACGAACGCCGGCGCCTATTCGATATTTCTTCAGCACATCGTTCACGCTCCGGCCATCGTCGCGGCTCTCTTCGTTCCCCGCATTCGAGCCTGGGTGACAGAGATTGCAGGGAACAGTGGTTCCACCGATTTTCGTTATGAACAAAATCTGCGGCAAGCGATCGAACTGCTTGTGAAGACCGGGAATGATGATGATCGCAGGTTCATCTGCGAAACAGCGAAACAGCATCTTGGGGAAGATATTACGACCCCTATCGCAAAAGTGTGGCTGACGGCACTCCTGAATCGCGATCCTGAGGCTGGCGTTGACACGCTCGAGAAGGGAATGGCCGGCATGACGATCGGCAAAACGGGACCTGCCGTACAAATCTTCGCAGACCTCTTCAACCACGACCACGGAGGCCTGGGCTTCGACCTTGGCAGCGCCCGCTTTGGTCCGGCTCTCCTGCTGCGCCTTCTCCGTCTCGCTTACCGCCAGGTTCGGCCCGATGACGATAACCATCATAAGGGCTCATATACGCCAGACACGCGGGACCATGCCGAACGCGGACGCAATGCCATCTTGAGCGCGCTGTTTGCATCACCCGGCACCGAAGCTTGGACCGTGAAAATCGAAATGGCCAACGACCCGCTGTTTGCGCATCTCAAGGATCGCGCTATTGCCGTGGCGGAGGAGAAGGCCGCAGAAGAAGCGGACGACGTCGTGCTCACCGAGGCCGAGTTCTCAGCTCTCGAACGGCACGGTGAGTCTCCGCCCAAGACAAGGGACGCGATGTTCGCGGTGATGCGGGATCGTCTCGATGACATTGACGATCTCTTACTCCAAGACGTTTCGCCGCGAGAACTATGGGCCAGCATCAACGACGAGCATGTAATGCGACGGGCACTTGCACTCGTACTGCGAGACGCCTCCCGACAGAGCTATATTATCGATCAGGAAAGCGTAACCGCCGACGAGAAGGAAACCGATATCCGGTTTCGGTCGACCGGTTCGGGCCAGCAGGGGGTAATTGAACTCAAGCTCGGTGATGAGCGCTCAGGTACGGACTTGTTCAACACCATTCACGATCAGCTCCTGACAAAATACATGGCGGCAGATGAGTGCCGTGCAGGCTGTCTCCTCGTGACAATCGCAAGACATCGTCAGTGGGAACATCCAAAGACGGGCGAGCGTCTAGGTTTCAAGCAGCTGATCACTGTTCTTAACGATGAGGCTGAGCGGTTGGCAAATGGCCTTGGCGGCACCGTAAGGCTGATGGCGAGAGGGTTGGATCTCAGACCAAGGCTTTCGAAGGAGAAGAGTACCCGATCAGGCGATCGGTAGGCACGTGCGGAAGAAATTCCGAGCAAGTTGAGCTTGGGGTGGCGTAGTGCAGTTAGCTGCTTAGGCGATCGAATGCTAAAGGCCCGGCGCTTGACCGGGCCTTGTCTTTCGCCAGCTCTCGACGCGGCCGCTCAGGCCGCTTTCGACACCAACGGCTCGCTCTCGATCAGCTCCGTCCCGATCAAATAATCGCGGCAGCCGCGCAGGCTCCGCAGGGCGCGGTTGAAGTCGATGCCGGTCGAGACCAGGGCATGCAGCGTTGCCGGATTGCGCACGATGCCGCGCAGCACGGCGGCGAGGTCGATCTGGCCGTTCGGCTTGATCGCGGCGCGGGCGATCGCCGGCAGCGCGCGGTGAGCGGGGTCGCTGATGACGCGAACCGCGGCAAAGGGCAGTCCGGCTTCGGCGGCGTAGGCGGCGGCGATGTGGCTTTCCATGTCGACGGCAGCGGCGCCCGTCTCAGAATGCAGCGCCGCCTTGCAGGAGCGCTTGGTGACCACTTCCTCAGCACCGGCGAGGCTGCCGCGCACGACGCGGCGGCGTCCCGACGTCAGGCGGTCGATCAGATCGTCGCCGAGCGAGAGCCCCGCGGCCCAGCGGGTGTCGCCGGACAGCACCTCGGTCGCCAGCACGACGTCGCCGGAGCGCAAGCTCGGGTCGAGCCCGCCGGCGACGCCGAACGAGATCACGCCGCGAATCGTCTCGGGATCCACCACGGTCAGAAGCGCCCGCAACTGCGTCGGGCTGCTGGATGAACAGATGACGGCCATTCCCGGCCCGGCCGCGATGCGGGCCTCCTGCACCAGTCCGGTCACGATCAGTATCGGCCGCGGGTCGATGGCCTGACCCGCGGTAAAATAGTCCCCCGTCCCCAAAGTCACATTCCGACCCCTACCACCCTGCTGTTGGTGTTCCGCAAGTTCCGATACCGCGCCAACGCCCACAGCGGAAAGAACTTTGGGTAACCATGATAACGTAGATAGAACACGCGGGGGAAGCCTGTGGCGGTGTACCTCTGCTCGTCCCACAGTCCTTTTTTGTTTTGTGTTGCAATCAGGTACTCCACCCCGCGGGCAACGGCCGGGTGATCAACCTCGCCTGCCGCCATGAGGGCAAGCAAGGCCCATGCCGTTTGCGAGGCGGTCGAGGGGGCAGCTTCCCAGCCCTTGTAGTCCAGCCGGTAGCTGACGGCATCCTCGCCCCAGCCGCCGTCCTTGTTCTGGATCGAGGCCAGCCAGGCGGCGGCTCTGCGAATCATGGGGTCCTTGTGGTCGACGCCGGCCATGTTGAGGGCACAGAGCACCGACCAGGTTCCATAGATGAAGTTCATGCCCCAGCGGCCGTACCAGGACCCCTCGGGGTGCTGGGTCTTGCGCAAATAGGCGACGCCGTCGGCGACGTGCTTGCTGGTCTTCGCGGCCTCGCCGAGCTGGGCCAGCATCGAGATGCAGCGCGCCGTGACGTCCTCGGTCGGCGGATCGAGCAGCGCGCCGTGGTCGGAGAACGGGATGTTGTTGAGGTAATATTCGAGATTGTTGACGTCGAAGGCGGCCCAGCCGCCGTCGTCGCTCTGCATGCCCTCGATCCACTCGCGGCCGCGGGCGATCGCGGTGTCGTAGCCGGTGGCGCCGTGCTCGCGGCGCATGCGGTCCATCGACATCACCACCACGGCGGTGTCGTCGAGATCTGGGTAATGCGCGTTGTTGTACTGGAAGGCCCAGCCGCCCGGACGCACGTCGGGCCGCTTCACCGCCCAGTCGCCCTTCAGCTCGAGCTCCTGCCTCGGGATCAACCAGTCGAGGCCCTGCTTGGCGGCTGGCACCGCCTTGTCGCCGCCCGCCTCCAGCAGCGCATGCGCCGTCAGCGTCGTGTCCCAGACCGGTGAGACGCAGGGCTGGCAATAGGCCTCCTCCTCGCCGATCACGAGCAGCTTGTCGATGCCCCGGCGCGTGACCGCGCGCGGCGGATAATTCTCGTCCTTGCCGAGCGCGTCGTACATCATGACGATGTTGGCCATGGGCGGATAGATCGCGCCCATGCCGTCCTCGCCGTTGAGGCGCTCCTCGGTGAAGGCGAGCGCGGCGTCGATGGCACGCTTGCGCAGGCTCTTGGGAAACAGCGGCTCGATCACGCGCAAGATCGCGTCGAGCGAACGAAACAGCAGGAACCAGGCCATGCTCTGGTGCGGCGCCTTGGCGGTCATGCCGATCGAGCGCGGATCCTGCAGGAACAATTCGTCGATGCCGACGCCCTTCGGATTCTTCGCGCGCGGCTTCAGCGCTGCGAGCACCATCAGCGGCACCATGGTGGTGCGCGCCCAATAGGAGATCTTGTTGAGGTGGAACGGCGACCAGAACGGCAGCAGCACGATCTCGATCGGCAGCACCGGCACCGCGCGCCAGGTCACCACGCCGTACATCGCAAGCAGGAAGCGGGTGAAGACGTTGCTGTGAATCGCACCGCCGCGCGCATGGATCGCCTCGCGCGCACGCACCATGTGCGGGGCGTCGACGGAATCGCCGATCATCTTCAGCGCGAAGTAGGCCTTCACGCTGGCGCTCATGTCGAACTCGCCGTCATGCACCAGCGGCCAGCCGCCATGGGCGCCCTGGATGCGGCGAAGATAATTGGCGATCTTGGCTTCGAGCACGGCATCGACCGGCTCGGCGAGATAGTGGCGCAACAGGACGTATTCGGCCGGAATCGTGCAGTCGGCCTCGAGCTCGAACACCCAATGGCCGTCCGCCTGCTGGAGTTCGAGGACGCCCTGCGTCGCCGATGCAATGCTCGATTCCAAGATGCCCGGTTGCAAGGTCCCCGGTTGCAAGGCCTCCTGTTGAAGGGCTTCGCGGCTGGTCGCGTTCACGGAATCCATCTCGCTCGATTGCTCCGATAGTGGATTGAAATTGGCCGGGACGTCTGCCCGTCAGGGCCGCCTTTCAGGATGCTTTGGCGGCCAGAACCAGATCGGCGGCGCGATCACCGGACCGGACCGACCCCTCGATGGTTGCAGGCAATCCCGTAGCAGTCCAATCCCCCGCAAGGAACAGGTTTTTCAGCGCGGTGACCGGCCCCGGACGCAGGGCATTCTGCGCCGGCGTCGCCGCAAATGTGGCGCGGCGCTCGCGCACGATCTGCCAAGGGGGCAGCTCGCCGGACACGCCGCCCGCCTTGCAGACATCGTTCCAGACCGCCTGCGCGAGTTCCTCGCGCGGCATGTCGACCAGACGGTCGCCATTGCTGATGGTGACGGAAAGCCGGTTCGGGAACGCGAACAGCCATTCCACGATGCCGCCGATCACGCCGAGGATCGGCGCCGAACCCGGCGGCGGCGTGATGCGAAAATGCGCATTGACGATGGCGCGGAATTCCGTCGGCGTCTTCAGGCCGGGCAGCAGGCTGGCGGCGGCGCGCGGCGGCACCGCCATGACGACGACATCGCCCTCACCGAGCTGGATCACATCCTCGCCGCCGAAATGCAGCGCACTGGCCTTGCCGTCGCCGGTCGCGAACGAGCGCAGCTCATGGCCGAGCTGAACAATGTGGCCACGTTCAGCCAAGAACTTCACCGCGGGCTCGATCAGCACGGCGCTGAGACCGTCGCGCGCGATCAGCGGACGGCAGGCCTGCCCGCCGGCAAGCAGCGTCTCGCGCACGATCGCGCCGGCAAGCCCCGCCGAGCCCTCGGGCGGATCGACGTTGAGGGCTGCGAGCAGCAGCGGCTGCACCAGGCGCTGATAGAGCACGCCTTCGCAAGGAATCGACTTGCCGACCAATGTCTCTTCCGACGCCCAGATCAACGGCGCCAGCTTCAGGTAATCGGCAAGGCCCGTGTCGGGCACGCGGCGGCTCTCGTCGAGCACCCAGGTCGGCAACCGACCGCTGCCGAGATCGATCTGCCAGCGCTGCCCGGTCTTAATGTCGACGAACGGAAACTGCGCGCTCTCGGGGCCGACCAAGCCCGCCTCGGAGCCGATCGCGCGCGCATAGGCGCGCGCATGGCTGTTGCCCGACAGCAGCAGATGATTGCCGTTGTCGATGGTGAGGTTGGTGGCCCCGTCGAAATAGGAACGGCAGCGGCCGCCGGCCTGGTGCGTGGCCTCGTGCACGGCGACCTTGAAGCCGGCATTGGCGAGCCGCACGGCGGCGGAGAGGCCGGAAATTCCAGCACCGATGATGTGAGCTGTCTTTTGCATCAGATGAAAGCGTAACGGAGCAGGATGGCGATGCGTGTGACCTTCGACACACGCACCGGCTGGCGCGGCGCGTTGAAACCGCGCGCAATCAGCAGATCCAGAATGGAATGATAATATTTCGACATGATCCGCGGCGCGCGCACGGCGCGGCGCTTGTTGCGGTTCATGATCTCGTCCGACTTCTCGAAATGCGCTTTCGCACGCTGCGTCAGCGGCAGGCAGACCTTCGGCAACGCGCGCTCGGCGATCACGCGGTTCGGATCGCTGGAGGTGATGCCGGCATGCAGCAGCGCCTCGCGCGGCAGATAGAGCCGGCCGAGGCCGGCGTCCTCGTCGATGTCGCGCAGGATGTTGGTGAGCTGAAGCGCGCGGCCCAGATGATAGGCGAGCTGGATGCCGTCTTCTTCGGGCAGGCCAAAGACCCGCACCGACAGCCGTCCCACCGCGCTGGCGACGCGATCGCAATACAGATCCAGCGTCGCCATGTCGGGCGCGCGGATGTCCTGCGGCACGTCCATCTCCATGCCGTCGACGATCGCCAGGAAATCCTCGCGCTTGAGGCCGAAGGCCTTCACCGAGGCGACGTAATCCTTCAGCCGCGGCGGCGGATTGCCCTGATAGAGCGCCTCGATGTCGTTGCGCCATTCCTGAAGCGCGGCGAGCCGCTCCTCGCGCGGGCCGTCGGAATCGGCGATGTCGTCGACCTGGCGGCAGAAGCTGTAGATCTGGAACATCGCTTCGCGCTGGTCATGCGGCAGGATGCGCATCGCGGCGTAGAAGGAGCTGCCGGATGCGGTCGTGCCATAATTGGCGCCGGGCGAGGTCGCCTCAAGCGTCATGGGCAGTCCCCGGTCTGGAAATGGCCTTGCGTCCTATCGCGCGGCGGCCGGCCTCACTGAGCATCCCGGCAAGGCTGAAGACGAGCAGCTCGAACTTGTTCAGATGCACCCGCTCGCGCAGCGGATCGCGCACCTTCAAGAGGCGCACGATGCGGTCGGCATAGGCCTGGATCACCGCGACGTCGACGCCGAGGCGAAAATCCCGGATCTCGGCAGCCAGCGACCTGCCCTCGTCGAGCAGCGCTTCGTTGCGCGCGGCAAGCCCGTGCAGGCAGGCCAGCATCGCCGGCGGCGATTGGGCAAGGCCGAGCTGCTCGACCGAGGCGCCGTGTGCTGCCAGCGCATCGCGCGGCAGATAGACGCGGTTGAGCTCGCGGAAATCCTTGCCGCAATCCTGCAGGTGGTTGTTGATCTGCAGGCCCGCGCAGAGCGCATCCGATGCGGCCCAGGTCGAGGTGCTCTCGCCATGGACGTCGAGCATGAAGCGGCCGACCGGCATCGCGGAATAGCGGCAATAGTGGATGACCTCGTCCCAGGTCTCGTAACGCAGCTTGGTCACGTCCATGCGGAACGCGGTCAGCACGTCGAGGGCATGGCGCGGCGCCATGCCGCGCTCGGCGAGCGCATGCCGCAAACTGACGGCCTCGGCCTGGGTATCGCCCTTGCCGAGCAGCTCGGCCTCCAGCAGGTCGAGATAAGCGAGTTTCTGGTCGGGCGGGAGCGTGGCGTGGTCGGCGATGTCGTCGGCGGTGCGGACGAAATTATAGTACGCCAGGATCAGGGCGCGATGACGCGGATGAATGATCCAGGACGCGACGGGAAAATTCTCGTCGCGGTCTCCCTTGCCGGATCGCAATTCGCTCGCAGAGGTCATCGAGGGCTGGCTTACAATCGTTTGGATAGAAAGGGCTTGTTCGCTCGCGGGCTCGTGCCGGCGATCCGCCGCGGCCCCCATATAGGGGAATACGGCCGCAAAACCAATCCTGTCTCTCGATGGCTGCCTTGGCGAAAGGGCCCGAAAAGGCGGCCCCGGGGCCGCCTATGTGGGCCAGTGGCCGAGCCTACTGGTTGTGATTCTTCAGGACCTGGTCGCAGGCCTGCGAGATCTTGGAGCGGTTCTCCTTGAGGCAGGCCAGAATGGTGAAATCGCCCTGGTCGATAACCGGACGGCAGAACTTCTGCACGTCGCGCGTGCAGGCTTTCTGCTCGGCGTCCGTGCCACGCCCCTGCTGGGCGAACGCCGCCGTCGAAACAGATGCCGACAGCAGGGTGAGAGCGACGAGAAGCTTACGCATTGTATTCCTTCATTCTGGCGGCAGAATCGCACCGGACCCGGACCGCACAGGGCGGACGACCGGAACGGCTTGTTCTGATGGCAAATCGCCGCGGACATAGCGGCTTTCAGAGAAGGCACAAGCACTGGCAAATGCGGCCAAATTGGCGCCGCGTCCACCAAATCAGGTCTTCCCTCAACCTTCATTGGCAGATGTAAGAGGTTGATACTACGTCATAATTCAAGGACGCCGCGTTTTGCTGCGGACCTGTTGCAGAGCTGCATCTCTCCATCCCGCCTTTGCCGCCGGAAACCTCCCGAAGCTGCGCAGACCGGGGGCCCCGGGCCTGGCGCGAGGCTTCGTGAATGGCCATCTCTGGCGGCCTGGCTTTGAACCTGCCACTGGCTCGGAGCACTAAACTTTCGATGTGGCGAGACGTTATCACGCGTAAGCGGGCGTCGTTCTAAAACGGGATATTTGAGATGACATTCTTTGGGCGATCTGGACTGGCAATCAAGGCGGCCGGCATCGGGGCGGCGCTGCTCTTCTCGGTTTCGGCAAGCCACGCTCAGTCGTCCGGCCCGTTTGCCGGTTTCGACGGCGCATGGACCGGCACCGGCACGGTGTCGCTGTCCGACGGATCCACCGAGCGCATTCGCTGCAAGGCCGACTACAAGGTCGCCGGCAGCGGCCTCAACCTGAAGCAGGCCCTGCACTGCGCATCCGACAGCTACAAGTTCGATCTCACCAGCGATGTGACGAGCCAGGGCGAGCGCATCTCCGGCAATTGGAGCGAGTCCAGCCGCAACATCTTCGGCAATCTCCAGGGCACCGCCGGCGGCGGCCAGATCGACGTGTTCGTCGAGGCCAACGGCTTTGCCGCCAACCTCTCTTTGCGCACCAACGGCACCAAGCAAACGGTGCAGATCTCCTCCAAGGGCGAGATCCGCGGCGTCAACATCACCATGACGAAGAGCTGATCCCGTCCCGCTTGAAAGGATCATGGCCCCCGGTTCTGCCGAACCGGGGGCTTTTTGTTGACATGAACTCAGGCGGAATCTGCCGAGATGGACCCGACACGCAAGCTCATGCTGTCGCACGAGCAGGACTACGCCGAGGGCGACCTCAAGTTCAATCCCTACGGGGTCTTGCGGATCGACGCGTGAGCGGGACCATTGCGACCAGCAGGCCAAGCAGTCCGTAGGCACCCGCCAGGACCAGGATCAAGCCGCTGTCGCCGGCCGTGTCGACGGCAGCGCCGGTGAGCGGGCCGCCCAACATGCCGCCGATGCCGCTGCTGAGCGTGAAGGCTGCGCTGCCCGCCAGCAAGGTCGAACCGCTGAAACGATCGCCTAGCTCGGCAAGCGCGACCGTGGTGACGCCATAGGCGCATGCACCCCAGACAAACAGCAACACGAACAGCATGAGCGGTCCCCGCTGGACGGCAAGAACAAGCAGCACGGCGCCCGCTGCGGTCGCGGCTGCAAGCCCGAAGAGCACGAGCCGTCGCGGAAACCGATCCGCAAGCCAGCCGACCGGAACTTGCAAGAACACGTTGCCGCCATTAAGCACGGCGAGGCCGATCGCCATGGCCTGCTCGGAATAGCCGTTCCTCATCCCGAACGCCGGCAGAAAGCTCAGCGTGGCATGATCGAACAAGCCAAAGGCCCCGACCGCAGCGAGCAGCACGGGCGCGCGCGGAAGGAAGCTCATGGTCGGCATGTGCTCCTTGATCGAGAAGCCAGGCAAACGGTGCGCGAAGATGGCCGTGATCAGCGATGCAGTCAGCAGGGCCACAATGCCGACCGCGAATGGCGGCCACCCCGAAGAGCCGGTCAGCGCAAGGGCGAAGGGGCCGAGCGAGAAACCGGCGGCCAGGATGGCCGCATAAAGTCCCATGATGCGGCCGCGATAGACCGACACGGCAATCTCGTTCAACCATGCCTTGTTGACGATGTAGAAACCGCCGATGGCGAGCCCGAGCGCGAACCGCGCCGGAAACCAGATCCAAAGCGTGCGAAACATCATCATCAGGGCAAGCGCTGCGGCCGCGGTCAGCGCGAGCCCGACGGCAGCCTTGTGGGCACCGATGTGCTGGGCAAGGCGCGGCACGCAAAGCGCGGAGGTCAGAAGCCCCATCGACATCATCGCGGCATTCGCGCCGATCAGAACGCCGCTGAATTGCTCGCCCTTGAGAACCAGCGCGAGCAGCGGCGACGACAGCCCGGTGGCGACGGCGAACACGCCCACCGTCGCGGTTACGAGCACGACTTTCATCCAATCCGGCGCGGCCGCGTCGCGCCGGGGCATTGCAGCCAGGCCCGATGAAGCTGGATCGGGCTCAAGGCACATGCCACCCCTCCTCAGAGCTGCTGTCGCCGAAGCCATTTAGCCTGCCACGCTCGCGCGTGTTTGCCGAATTGACGATGTCGGCAGGCCACACCTAGGGTTGAACAGGCTGGCAGGGCAAAGGTTCGTCAACTGCCGAAAAAACCTCGGCAGTTCCGCACGGGGCGAGAGCGGTGCCTGACCGCGTCGCGGGGGCGCCGTGGTGAAGGCGCGATGACGGCTAAATCGCCGGCTTGTCGGTCCCCTGCAGCCTGTCGTGCAGGTTGATCAGCCACATCGCCGTCGGCCTGAGAATGAAGAGGTCGGCGACGAGGGCCATCACCATCGAGAAGGCGCTGAGCCAGCCGAACAGCCTGAGCGACGGCAGGTCGGAGAACACGGTGACGACGAGGCCGCAGGCAAGCACCACCGTGGTCAGAATCAGCGCCGGGCCGACCAGCACGGTCGCCCGCTCCACCGCCAGCGCCGAGCCGACGCCGGGCTTGTTCTCCAGCCGCAGGCGGTTGAGGAAGTGGATGGTGGCGCTGAGTCCGAGGCCGAACGAGACGGTGAGCGCGACGACGCTGGCGAATTGCAGCCCCTCGCCCATCGCCCACAGTACCGTGCCCGACATCACCACGGGGAAGATGCCCGGCAGGATACAGGCGAGCGTCACCACCCAGGAGCGGAAGGCGAGGCCGATGAAGATCGCGACCAGCGCAAATTCGATCGTGAGACCGTGGTTCAGCTTCTCGATCATGTTGGCCGAGTTGCGCGCGGCGATGGCGGCGAGACCGGTCACTGCGATTTCGTAGCCCGGATGCTTCTTGCGGACGCCGTCGAGCTCGGAATCGAGCTTGTCGACGATCGGCAGCAACTGGCTGGAATCCTTGTCCGGCACGCGGCCGGCGACGACGACCGCGTCCTGCTCGGCGTCGATGAAGCGACGCACCAGATGCTCGGGGATGACGCTGACATATTCCTTCAGCGTCGCGACGTCGGCGCTGCCGGCCTTTTCCGTCAGCCAGCGACGCAGCGTCTCCAGCGACCACACGTTGCCGACGCCGGCGGACCTCTCGACCGTCGCGTGCACCTCGGCGATGGTCTGGAGCGTCTCCGGCGAATAGAGCGATTGCCCCTTCGGAAACACGATCAGCACGTTGACCGGATTGGCGCCGGTCAGCTTGGCATCGAGCCGGTCACTGGCGGCGACCGCCTGGCGCTTGTCCGGCACCTGGTCGGCGAGCCGGTAGCGCGGCTCCAGATTGGCGTAGATGACGCCGAGGCCGCCGACGAACAGCACCGCGATCAGGCTGAACAGGCCGGGCCGGCCGACCATGCGCACCGCGATCCAGTAGCAGAAATTGCGCAGCGCCTGCACGCCGGCATCGGCGCCCTGGAACTTGACTGCAAAGACCTTCTCGTTGCGCACGAACAGCACGCCGAACACGGGCACCAGCGACAGCACCGCGACGAGCGCGATGATGGTGGCGGCGAGCCCCGCCTCGCCGAACTTGCGGATCAGGTCGGAGTCCGAGAATTGCAGCGCGATGAAGGAAATGCCGGCGGTGCCGTGCGTCAGCACGCAGGCAGGGCCCACCACCAGCACCGCGTTCTTGAATGCGGTAAACTTGTCCTGGCCTGCGATCAGCCGGTCGCGCGCGGCGAAAGTGAGCTGCATCGAGTCCGAGAAGCTGATCACCATGATGAGCGGCGTCATCACGTTCAGGAACATGTTGAGGTTGAAATTGGCCCAGCCGAGCGCGCCGAGCGCCAGCAGGATCGCGATCATCGGCGGGAACGCCGCCGCGATCATGAACGAGATCTTGCGGAAGAAGATGATGGCGATGATGCAGCCGGCGAGGATGCCGAGGATGTTGTAGGTCAGCCCGTCGCGCTCGACCGCGTTGCGGATCTCGAGCTGCATCACTGGCACGCCGGAGAGCTGCACGTTGAGGCCGGTGTCCCCGAGCGTCTCCTTCATCAGCGCGCGGATATCGGCGACGGTCTTGGTCAGCTTGTTGGAAGCGACCACCTCCGGATCGAGCGAGAGCACGACCAGCGCCAGCGTGCCGTCCTCCGACAGCAGCTTGCCGCGGATGATCTCGTTGTTCTTGACGGTCTCGATGAACTTGTCGTAGTCGGCGCCTTCGGGCAGCTCGGCCGGGAACAGCGCCGCCGGCAGCTTGCCCGGTGCCGGCGCCTGACGCGCCGAGAACAGCGAGACGAGGCCACGCGTGCCTTCGACCAATTGCAGGTCGGTAACGAAGTCGCGCAGCTTCTCCAGATTGTTGCGCGCCAGCAGGTTCTTGCCCTCGACCACGACAAGGACGTCGAACTCCTCGGCCGGGAACTTCTTCGTCACCTCTTCATATTGTTTGAATTCGCGGCTGTCGGAGCGGAACAGCTGCGACAGCGAATCGTCGATCTTGATCCTGTGGATGCCGAACACGGCGCCGACGATCAGGACGAGCAGGACGATGCAGGAGACGATCGGCGCCCGGACGGCGATCAGCCCGAGGCGCTCCAGCCCGAAGGCGATCGAGGACGCAGGTCCCTGCTCGACCTTGTCGACATGAACCTCATTCTCGCTGTGCTTTTCGAGCATGCCTTATCCAGTTCCTAAATCGGCTCGGTCTTGAGAGCTTATTGCGCCCCGCGAACGGCTTGAAAACGCCATACCAATGGGAGGCTTGCCCTTTGAAAATGCGCGGAAAATCGCCGCGAGGGGTTTAGCAGGTCAATTGCCCTTCTCGCAAGCAGGCGAAGTGCGGGCGAATCGATCAAGATGTGGCGATTTCGGGTCCCTGCCCCCGGTCATCCGGGGGAAATGTGCCAATTCGACGCGGCGCGCGGTCCGCGCTCTCGTCCTTCAGCGCCACGCCGCTGACCTGCCGGGCCAGCCCCTCGCGGACCAGCCAGGCGATCTTGAAGGCGGCCTCGTCATAGCTGAGCCCAGCCTCGTGGATGTTGGACACGCAATTGCGCTCGGCATCGGTGCGGCCGGGCTTCGGCGCGAAAGTCAGATAGGCGCCGAGACTATCCGGCGCCGACAGGCCGGGCCGCTCGCCGATCAGCGTCACGACCATGCGCGCGCCGAGAATGGCGCCGATCTCGTCGCCGAGCGCAACGCGCGCGCCTGAGGCGACGACGACCTGGCCGAGCGCGACAGCATCCCCTTCCGCCAGCAACGGCAGCAGGCGCTTCACCAGGGCCGCCGCATGGGCGTGGACCGCCGCCGCGGACAGCCCGTCGCCGATCACCAGCGCGAGCTGGCATGGCGCGGAAGCCGCGCGCGTCAAAACCTCGACCGAGCCGAGCTCGAGCCGTCGCCCCAGATCCGGCCGCCGCAGATAGTCCCTGCGGTCGACCGCCTGGCTCCTCGCCTCGGTGACGGCAAGTCCCAGCGCGCCGAGATCGGCGAGCAGGCGCGGCGCATCGAAGGCGGCATGCACGGCATCGCGGGCGCGGGCATGGTCGAGCGTGAAGTCGAGCAGCGCCTTGGTCGGCACGCTTGCACCAGTGCGGCCCAGGGCAACGCGCGCGGGCGTGAATGACCTGAGGTCAATGGTTGGGCGGGCCGGAACGGACTTGTCGCTCATTCGGCGGGAACGGCGGCCTCGCGCAGCCGGATCGAGTAGTTCGAGGCGTTCTGCCTGCCGCTGGAGGCCGCGCGCGCAAAGGTGATGAGATGATGCGCGATCAGGGTGCATCCGATCAGGCCTTCGAGATCGCCGCGCTTGATGCGTCCCAGCGCAAACTTCCAGAACACGCGCCTGTAGTCGCCGAGCACGCCGACCTTCCAGAAGATGTTGCGCAGCATGACGAGGCCGCGGCGGATGTTGGGCCAGGTCTTCATCTCGTCCGGCACCGGCACCTTGAGACGCTGCGTGTAAACATGATCGCACTGATGCTGGTAGCGGGCGTAGACCTTCTCGGGCGCGTAAGCGAGCGCCATGGCCTGCTTCCAGGAGGCGACGACCTCATCATAAGGCAGCAGGAAATCGACGTTGGAATCGCGGCCGTCGTCGTGGATCAGGCGGCCTTCGCGCTCGAGCCGGTCCCACAGCGGCGTCTTCGGCAGCGCCTGGAGCAGATTGATGGTGAGCAGCGGAATGCGCGATTCCTCGACGAAGGCGAGCAGCGCCTCCCCCGTATTCGGCTTGTCGGTGTCGAGCCCCATGATGATGCCCGAGACGACCTCCATGCCGTAGGAGTTGATGGTGCGCACGCCTTCCAGGATCGGGACCATCATGTTGTGGTCCTTCTGCATCGCCTTCAGCGCGTCGGGATCGGGCGTCTCGATGCCGCAGAAGATGGTGATGAAATAGGCCTCGCGCATCTTCTCCAGGATCTCGGGCCGCTTGGCGATGTTGAGCGTCGCCTCGCAGGCGAGCCGGACCACGTAGCCGGTCCGCTTCTGCCATTCGATCAGATGCGGCAACAGGTCCAGCGCCGCCTTGCGGTTGCCGATGAAATTGTCGTCGACGAAATAGACCGTGTCGGTCATGCCGCATTCGCGCAGGCGGTCGAGCTCGGCGATGATCTGCTGCGGCGTCTTGATGCGCGGGTTGCGGCCGTAGAGGCCCGGGATGTCGCAGAACTCGCATTGATAGGGACAGCCGCTGGAATATTGGATGCTGCCGAGAAAATATTTCTTCACGTCGGCAAGTTCGTAGGCCGGGATCGGAAATTCCGTCATCGGCACGCGATCCTTGGTGGTCAGCACCACCTGGCTCTCTGGGCGGGAGGTGTCGCGCGACAGGATCTCGATCAGCTGGTTGGTGGCATCGCCGAGCTCGCCGACATGGAGATAGTCGAATGACGGGTAATAGTCGGGACAGGCGCTGACGGAGGGGCCGCCGAGTGCAACCGGCAGGTCGAACTCATGCGCGCGGCGGCAGATGTCGTTCATCTGCTGGCGCTGGATGTGCATGCCGCTGACGAAGACCGCCTCGGCCCATTCGAACTCTTCCCTGGTCGTGCGGCGGAGGTTCTCGTCGACGAATTTGACCTGCCAATCCTGCGGCAGATAGGCCGAGATCAGCAACAGCCCCTGCGGCGGCATGAAGGCGCGGACGCCATCGGTCAGCGGATAGGAATGCTCGAACGTACCGAACGAGGAGGTGTAGCGCGGAAACACACAGAGGATCCGCCGGGACGTTCCGTTACTTTCAGCTCGCATCTAAGCTCCCCCGCCACGCTCGACCTGGTTGCGGAAATTGCCAGCCAGACACATAGCGTAATGCTGCCGCCGGAATTTCTCAATATTGTGGCGAAAGCATAATCCCGCGGGCGCCAAATGGTTTCCTGAGAAGAGCCTTCCTTCGCTCAGGCGATCAGCCGCGAGGCAAAATCGGGCAGCAGGCCCGCATCGCCGGCAATCCGGAAATCGGCGCCCGCGATGCCCGACCGCGCCAGCCAATCGTCGAATTCCGGGGCGCGGCGCAAGCCGAAGACGTCACGGACATAGAGCGCGTCGTGAAAAGACGTCGACTGGTAGTTCAGCATGACGTCATCGGCGCCGGGGACGCCCATGATGAAGGTGACGCCGGCGGCGGCGAGCAGCGTCAGCAGGTTGTCCATGTCGTCCTGGTCCGCCTCGGCGTGGTTAGTGTAGCAGATATCGATCCCGAGCGGCAGGCCGAGCAGCTTGCCGCAGAAATGATCCTCCAGCCCGGCGCGGATGATTTCCTTGCCGTCATAGAGATATTCCGGGCCGATGAAGCCGACCACGCTGTTCACCAAGAGCGGGGCAAAGGCGCGGGCGACCGCATAGGCGCGCGCCTCGCAGGTCTGCTGGTCGACGCCGTGATGGGCGCCCGCCGACAGCGCCGAGCCCTGGCCGGTCTCGAAATACATCACGTTCTGCCCGACGGTGCCGCGCCGCAGCGACAGCCCGGCCTGCTGCGCCTCCTTCAGCAGCGCAAGATCGATGCCGAAGCTGCGGTTGGCGGCCTCGGTGCCGGCGACCGACTGGAAGACGAGATCGACCGGCACGCCCTGCCCGATCAGCGACAGCGTCGTCGTGACATGGGTCAGCACGCAGGCCTGCGTCGGAATCGTCAGCCGCGCGATGATCTCGTCGAGCAGGCGCAGCAATTGCGCGATCACGGCCGGATCGTCGCTCGCCGGATTGACGCCGATGCAGGCATCGCCCGCCCCGAGCAGGATGCCGTCGAGGATCGAGGCGGTGATGCCCCTGGCATCGTCGAACGGATGGTTGGGCTGCAACCGCGTGCTCATCCGCCCCTTCAGGCCGATGGTGTTGCGGAAGGCGGTGGTGACCTCGCATTTCCGCGCCGCCAGGATCAGATCCTGGTTGCGCATCAGCTTCGACACCGCAGCCGCCATCTCCGGCGTGATGCCGCCCGCCAGCCTGCGCAGGACCTCGGGCGTTGCGGCATCCGACAGCAGCCAGTCGCGGAAGGCGCCAACCGTCAGGGATGCCACCGGCGCGAAGGCCGCCGCGTCGTGGCTGTCGATGACGAGGCGGGTGACCTCGTCGGCCTCATAGGGGATGACCGCTTCCTGCAGGAATTGGCCGAGCGGGACGTCGGCGAGCGCCATCCGGGCCGCGATCGTCTGCTCGGCGGTGTCGGCGGCGATCCCGGCCAGCCGGTCGCCGGAGCGCGGCGGGGTCGCCTTGGCCAGCAGATCGCGCAGGTCCGGGAACGTGTAGGTCGTGGCGTCGATGGTGTGGCGGTAGACCAAGGGCCTCTCCGGGGTTCGTCGGCCGCTGGCCGAGCCCAAGACTGTCCGGACACTATATCCGCGGATCAAGACGCTGAAATATCATAGCTTTCCTTCGACCAATGGCCAACAGAGCCGACCGACGCGTTAACGCGGCATCCATCTTCGTTCTGCATAGTTTTGCATCAATTTTACACGCCCCCGTTCACCGGCCGTTTCAGGCCATTCCGGCCCCCTGAGTACCATGACATCAGACCGATCTGGGAATGCCGCCAAGCTGGCAGGCCGCTTCACGCTTGCCACCAAGCTCTATGCGATCTTCACGCTGTTCGCGCTGCTCACGGCGGCGATCGCCACGCTGTCCGACTACAACAGCCGCCGCAGCGCCGACCTGACCAACGCGATCGAGACGGCGAACGCCGCCGCGCTGAACGTCGAGCGGGTCAACTCGCTGGTCTATGCGGTCGTGATGGAATCGCGCGGCGTCTACATGTCGACCGAGCCCGCCGTGGTGAAGAAATACGGCGACGGCCTGCTCAAGTTCAACGCGCAGATCCTGGACGTCGTGAAGCGCTGGGAGACCATCGTCAAGGCCGACGATGCCGAGCAGTTCGCCACCTTCAAGAAGCGCATCGAGCAATTCGTCGAGTTCCGCAAGGAGCTGGTGCGCCGCGGCGTCGAGATCAATGCGGCCGCGGGCCGCGAATGGGGCGACAACGACGCCAACCGCGCCGTGCGCTCGGCGCTGAACAAGGATCTCGAGGCGCTGTCCAAGGTCTATGCCGAGCGGGCCAGGCAGATCGCGCAGCAGACCGCGGCCAACCATGGATTGTCCTTCGTGCTGACCTGCCTCGGCGGCGTGGCGCTGGCCCTGGTCGTGATCGGCATCGTCATCATCGCCCGCTCGATCGCCCGGCCGCTCGCCGCGATCACCGCGACCATCAAGCAGGTCGCCGACGGCACCGAGGACGTCGTGGTGCCGCACTCCGACCGCGCCGACGAGATCGGCGCGCTCGCCCGCGCGATCCAGGTCTTTCAGGAAGCCATGCGCCGCAACCGCAACCTCGCCTCGCAGGTCTCGCAGGACTCCGCCGCCCGCGAGGAGCGCGCCCGCCACATCGAGCGATCCGTCGAGCAATTTCGCGAGGCGATCGGCGCGATCATGCGCGGCCTCAGCGACAACGCCTCCGTCATGCGCCAGACCGCGCAGACCATCACCCGCGTCACCGCGGATGCGAACAGCCGCGCCGGCACGGCGGCGAACGCCACCGCGCAGGCCGCGCACAACGTCACGGCGGTGGCGGGCGCGGCCGAGGAACTGTCCGCCTCGGTGGTGGAGATCGGCCGCCAGGTGCGGCAGAGCGCCGGCGCGGTCGAGCAGACCGGCCAGCGCACCGAGAAGTCGATCTCCGAGATCGAGAGCCTTGCCGCGGCCACGCAGCGCATCGACGGCGTGCTCAATCTGATCCAGGCCATCGCCGAGCAGACCAATCTCCTGGCGCTCAACGCCACCATCGAGGCCGCGCGCGCCGGCGATGCCGGCCGCGGCTTTGCCGTGGTCGCCCATGAAGTGAAGGCGCTCGCGGGCCAGACCGCCAAGGCCACCGCCGAGATCAGCGAGAACGTCGCGATGATCCAGGCCTCGACCCGCAACGCGGTCGACGCCGTGCGCGAGATCGGCGGCGCGGTGCGCGAGATCAACGAGGTCACCTCGGCGATTGCCGGCGCCGTCGGCCAGCAGGACGCCGCCACGCGCGAGATCTCGTCCAACGCGCAGAGCGCCGCGCAGGGCAACGAGACACTGGTCGCCAACATCACCTCGCTGCGCGACGCCATCGGCGAGACCGACACCGCCGCAGCCTCGGTGCTGACGGCGGCGGGCAGCGTTGCCGAGACCGCGGACACGCTGTCGCGCGAGGTCGAGACGTTCTTCCAGAACCTGCGTGCGGGGTCGGGAGACGGGCGCGTCGCCAAGGCGGGATCACGGCGCGGACCGGGTCTTGCGAAGCCGTCGGCGGCTCCCGCGCCCCCCCAAAAGCGCGAAAACAACCCCATGCACAGTAGCCGACAGCAGCGAAATCAATGAGTTAGCTGGTGCGCCGGCTTGCGGATTTTACGAACCCGCTTTGACTCGTCGGGCACCACACCGGCAGGATGTCATCACGGCGCACCGCGATGTGGGCCCTACCCCATCACCCCGCCGCGCCTGATCAGCTCCTTCCCCACCGCCGCCAGATGCACCTGGTCCGGGCCGTCGCCGATGCGGATGAAGCGGGCGTAGACGTAGGCGCGGGCGAGGAAGGTGTCCTGCGAGACGCCGGCGGCGCCGTGGATCTGGATGGCGCGGTCGATCACTTGGGCGGCCATGCTGGGCACGACGATCTTGGCCGCGGCGATCAGGTCGCGCGCGGCCTTGTTGCCCTCGCGGTCCATCTTGTCGGCGGCCTGCAGCGTCAGCAGACGGGCCTGCGCGATCTCGCAGAAGGAGTGCGCGATGTCCTCGCGCACCGAGCCTTGCTCGGCGAGCGGCTTGCCGAAGGCGACACGCGACGCCGCGCGCTGGCACATCAATTCCAGGGCGCGCTGGGCGCAGCCGATCAGCCGCATGCAATGGTGGATACGGCCGGGACCGAGCCGCCCCTGCGCTATCTCGAAGCCGCGCCCCTCGCCGAGCAGGATGTTTTCGGCGGGCACGCGGACATTGTCGTAGACGATCTCGGGGTGGCCGACCGGGGCGTCGTCATAGCCGTAGGTCAGCATGTCGCGGACGATGCGCACGCCGGGCGTGTTCCTGGGCACCAGGATCATGGATTGCTGGCGATGACGGTCGGGATCGTCGGGCGCGGTCTTGCCCATCACGATCAGGATCTCGCAATCCTCGTTCATCGCGCCCGAGGTGAACCACTTCCGCCCGTTGACGACGTAGTCGCTGCCGTCACGCGTGATGGCGCACTGGATGTTGGTGGCGTCGCTGGAAGCGACCTGCGGCTCGGTCATCGAGAAACCGGAGCGGATGCGCCCCTCCAGCAGCGGCTTCAGCCAGCGCTCCTGCTGCGCCTTGGTGCCGTAGTTCGCCAGCACCTCCATGTTGCCGACGTCGGGCGCCGAGCAGTTGAACACCTCTGGCGCCCAGAGGATGCGCCCCATGATCTCCTTCACGGGCGCGTATTCGAGGTTGGTGAGGCCCGGTCCGTGCTCGCCGGATAGAAACAGGTTCCAGAGCCCCTGCTCGCGCGCGAGCTTCTTCAGGTCCTGCAGCACCGGCGGCGTCTTGTAGCGCGCGGCGTCCGGCTTCACCTGCTCGTAATAGAGCTCCTCGACCGGCTCGACATGCGTCCGCATGAACTGGCGGACGCGGTCCTGAAGCTCCAGCGAACGGGGAGAGTGTTGAAAGTCCATGATGGGTCCTCCTGTTCGCCTCGTCGCGCGTCAGTGTCGTAGGGTGGGCAAAGCGAAGCGTGCCCACGCATTGTTTGCGACCGAGAGAGGTGGTGGGCACGGCGCCTTGCGCCTTTGCCCACCCTACGATTTCTGACTCGCGGAGAGATACCGCTCACGTTCCCTTCAGCAATTCGCTCGCCACCACCCAATCGTTGCCGTCGAACTGCAGCATGTAGCCGTCCTTGATCGGGCGGAAATCCTGCGGCGTGGTGTTGAGGGTGATGCCGGGCATCAGGAGCGACAGCGGCACGCTCTTCAGATTTGCGGCCTGCGCCATGATGTTCTCGCGCGTCAGATTGTCCTTGCACTGCCTCAGCAGCACCACCAGGGCCTCGGCGACGGTGTAGCCGTAGAGGCCGGCGACGTTGTTGACGTCGGCGTTGGGCAGGCGCTTCTTCATGAAGTCGATATAGGCCGTCATGGCCGGATCGTCCTTCGGCTGCTCGACGAACGGCTTGAGCGCGCCGAGCGAGAGCACGCCCTTGCCGGCTTCGACGCCTGCCGGCACCATCACGGTGGCCTTGTTGGCGCAGCCCGAGGCGAGGAAGCGCGTCGGCTGCCAGCCGACCTCGTGCGCTTTCCGGATCGCCTGCGCGCAGGCGCGCGGCGTCACCGAATAGATCATGAAGACGTCGGCCTTGGTGCTCGCCAGCGTCAGCACCTGGGAATCGACGGTGGGATCGGCGACCTCGAAGCTCGAGGCCATCGCGATCGCCTTGTCGGCGTCGGCCCCAAGGGCTTCCTTGACGCCGCGCAGATATTCCTTGCCGGCATCGTCGTTCTGATAGAGCACCGCAAAGCGCGCATTCGGGTTCTTGGCGCGGGCATAGGCGACGTCGATCGCGGCCTCGCTGGTGTAGTTCGGCGCCCAGGGCAGCGCCATCGACCAGGGCATGTTGGCCGGATCGTTCCACTTCGAGGCCGAGCTGATCAAAAACAGCTGCGGCACCTTGTTGCTGTTGAGATATTTCGCGATCGCCGAGCTCGGCGCGGTGCCCATGGTGGCGAAGATGAAGGCAACGCCGTCGCCCTCGACGAGGCGCCGCGCCGCCTCCATGGTCTTGGGCGGCGAGAACGCGTCGTCCAGCGAGATCAGATTGAGCTTGCGGCCGTTCACGCCGCCCTTGTCGTTGACCTCGTCAAAATAGGCCGCGATGACCCGGCCCGTGATGCTGAGCGGCGAAGCCGGTCCGCTATAGGGCATCGTGTTGCCGATCTTGATCTCGGTGTCGCTGACGCCGGGACCGTAGGACTTCTGCGCGGAGACAGGCGTCGACAGGCAGGCGGCAGCCAGCGCTGCGGCCAGGACCAGAGCGGCTTTCATGGTTTCTCTCCGATGATTGTCGCCGCACGAGATCGTGGCGTGAACGCACGGCGCGCTGCTTTTTTGTCAGCGCGCCAGCTCAGCGGAGTTCGGCAAGGTGGTCTTGCGTCGAGTTGCTGATGGTCCGGCACTCAGCGCGCAGGAGCTAGCGGCGCGACTTCAAGCCGAGACCAAGGCTGACCCAGCCCGCACCCGCCATGATCAGGTCGATGCCGAGAAACAGGCCGAGGATGTAGACGCTGTTCACCGGCCAGCGCGCCAGGATCAAAAGCCCGAGCAGCAGCGTGACGACGGCCGACAGCGCCACCCAGACCCACGGGCTCTCGCGCTTCATGCTGAAAGCGAGAAACAGCCTGACTGCGCCAGAGGCCAGCAGCGAAGCGCCGAGAAAGAGAGTGAGCAGCACGGCGGCAAAGAGCGGATTCGCGAAGGTGAGGAAGCCGGCTACAATGTAGAGCACACCAAGCAAGGCCCAGATCAGGAATCTTCCCCAGCTCTTCATCTGGAATGCGCCGATCACCTCGGTCACGCCGGCAACGATCATCATCGCGCCGACCACGATCACGCTCGCCACCGTTGCCATCATCATGCTGCCGAGCGCGACGAAGCCGGCGATGAGGTAAACGACGCCGAGGGCGACGATCCAGCCCCATTTGGCATGTAGCGCCGAGATACCCGAGCCGAGACTGGAAGGGTGAGGTGCATCTGAAGCACTTGTCATTGGCCACTCCTGCATGCGAAGCCCGCGGGCACACGCCAGGATAGCACGCACCGCACCGGGACGACAGCCAGCAGATCAGCTCTTACCCGCCGCAACGTTGACGCAAATCAAGATCGGGCGCCCCGCTTCAGCCGCGTGAGCGCTCCATCTCCAATTCGGCCTTGAGATTATCGAGATCGCGATAAATTGAAGCAACCGCGAGCACGCGACCGCCCTTGCGGTACTTCAACAGGCAGTCCTTTCCGGAGATGCTGCCGTCGATCGCGATGTCGTCGAAGTTCTCGGCGTGACCGACATAGTTGATCGGCACGTCGTAGTGCTGGCTCCAGAAGAACGGCACGGCATCGAAGCGCTCGCGCCTGCCGAGCATGTTGCGCGCCGCGGTCTGCCCCTGCCGCTCCGCCACCACCCAGTGCTCGACGCGGATGGTCTGCCGCGAACGCGGATCGGGCCAGCGGGCGATGTCGCCGGCCGCGAAGATGCCGGCTACGCTGGTCTCCAGATATTCGCTCACGCTGACGCCACGATCGGCCGCCAGCCCCGCCTGCTCGGCGAGCGCGAGGCGCGGCTTGACGCCGATGCCGACGACGACGACGTCAGCCTCGATGACGGCGCCGCTCTTCAGCGTCGCGCGCATGCCGTCGAGCCTCTCCACCTTATCCTTCAAGTGGAAGATGACGCCGTTCTCCTCGTGCAGGGACCGGACGAAATCGCCCATCTCGGCGCCGAGCACTTTCTGCATCGGCCGCTCGTCCGGCGCGACCACGTGCACCTCGATCTTGCGGGCCCGCAAGGAGGCCGCGACCTCGAGTCCGATGAAGCTGGCGCCGATCACCAGTGCGCGCCTCGCACTTGCTGCGGCCTTGATGATGGCGCGACTGTCGGCGACCGAGCGCAAGGTGTGAACATGCGGCTGGTCCGCGCCGGGAATCTGCAGCTTGACCGGCTCGGCGCCGGTCGCGAGCAGCAGCCGGTCGAACGGCAGCTTGTCGCCATTTCCGAGCGTGACGCTGCGCGTCTTCGCATCGATCGTGGCGACGTCGGTGTTGAGCCTGAGATCGATGCCGGCGTCCTGGTAATAGCCCTCGTCGCGCAGCGGCAACCAGTCCTCCGGCGCGTTGCCCGCGAGGTAATCCTTGGAGAGGTTGGGCCGGTCGACCGGCATCGCGCCGTCATTGCTGAGCATGGTGATGGAGCCGGCAAAGCCCTCGCGCCGGAGCGTCTCGGCGGCGGAGAAGCCGGCGGCGCCGCCGCCGACGATGACGAACTTCTCCGACGTCGGCGCGCTGCGATGTGCGGCCGGCGGCGTCAGCGCCTCGCGCTTGCGCCGAACGACGATGCTGTCGCCATCGCGCGTGACCTCCCAGACCGCCAATGCATTCAACGCCGGCGGGCGGGTGGCTTCGCCCGTGCGCAAGGAGAAGCAGGCATGATGCCAGGGACAGCGGATGGTGTCGCCCACCACCAGGCCCTCGGCGAGCGGACCGTGATAATGGCTGCAGGCCGGCTCGATCGCGAAGATCTCGCTGCCGGCCTGCACCAGCAGGACGTCCTCCTCGCCGACGTGACCGAGCAATTTGCCGTCCTTGAACGCGCTCAGCGATATGCCCTTGCTCAGATCGGGTCCGCTCGGCTTGTTGTCCTCGGCCATGGCGACGCCTCCTTCTTGCGCGCGGGTCAATCGTCCGAATTGGCGAGCCCCAGCAGCTCCTGGCGCGTCAGCGCATTGTCGCGGAACACGCCCAGCATGCGGCTGGTGACGAGATCGGTCCCGGGCTTGTGCGCACCCCGCGTGGTCATGCAATGATGCGTCGCCTTGATGATGACGCCGACGCCTTCGGGCTTGAGCACGTCGTTGATGGTATTGGCGATCTGCGCGGTCATCTTCTCCTGGATCTGGAGCCGTTTGGCGTAGACGTCCACCACGCGTGCAAGCTTGGAGATGCCGACGACGCGCCCCTGCGGAATATAGGCGACCCAGGCGCGGCCGACGATCGGCGCCATATGGTGCTCGCAATGGCTCTCGAAGCGAACGCCGCGCAGCACGATCATCTCGTCATAGCCTTCGATCTCCTCGAAGGTCTTTTGCAGGATCTCGGTCGGGTCCTGCGCGTATCCGGAGAAATACTCCTCGAAGGCGCGTGCGACCCGGTCCGGCGTCTCGCGCAGGCCGTCGCGCCCGGGATCGTCGCCGGCCCAGCGGATCATGGTCCGGACCGCCTGCTCGACCTCCGCCTTGTCGGGCCGTTCGACCGGCGCCTGCGCCACCGCGACACGTTCGAGCTTACGCACGTGCGACATCATCGGGATCCTCCCCTGCAATGAGCCGCATAGGTTAAGCGGCCCCACAGCTTGGACGGCTGCAATCGGAAAAGGTTCCCGCCGATCAGGGAAAATTGGGAGGGGCGGAGCTTGGACTGCCTATGCCGCAGCCGCCGTCCGGACGTCGATCACGGCCTGCGCCCATTCGGCCGGCCGCTCCTGCGGCAGATTATGACCGGCATCGGTGAAGACGCGCCGTTCGAAGAAGCCCTCGAACTTGCGCGCGTGATGGGCGGTGCCGGGATTGACGCCGTCGCTGTCGCCGTCGATCGCAATGGCCGGGACGCGGATCTGCGGCTGGCTGGCGAGCCGCGCCTCGATTTCCGCATAGGCGGGATCGCCCGCGACCAGCGCGTAACGGTGCCGGTAGGAATGGATCACGACATCAACGAAATCGGGATTGTCGAACGACACCGCGCTCCGCTCGAACGTTGCGTCGTCGAACGCCCATTTCGGCGACCACATCGCCCAGAGCTGGCGGGCGAAGCCGCGCCGGTTGCGCTCCAGCGCGCGGCGGCCGCGCTCGTTGTGGAAGAGATATTGATACCAGAGTGCCGCCTCCTCGGGCGGCGAGGCCGGTTCCATGGCACGGGCGATGTTCTGGATGTTGTAGGAATTGCCGCTGACCAGCCCGATCACGCGATCCGGATAAAGCGCTGCGACCACGCAGGCCGCGCGCCCGCCCCAATCATAGCCGCCGACGATTGCGCGCCGGATATCGAGCGCGTGCATGAAGGCCAGGAGATCGGCGCCGAGTGCTGCCTGCTCGCCGGAGCGCAAGGTCGAGGCGCTGCGGAAACGCGTCGGCCCATAGCCGCGCAGCCAAGGCACCAGCACCCGCGCACCGGCCTCGGCGAGGATCGGCGCGGTCTCGGCATAGGCGTTCACGTCGTAGGGAAAGCCGTGGCCCATAATGCAGGGCCAGCCGTCGGGCGCGCCGTATTCGCGATAGGCGATGTCGAGGATGTCCGTGGTGATGGTTTTTTGTTGCATGGTTTTGCTCACGGATTTTGCGCACTATCGTAGCCCGGATGAGCGCAGCGACATCCGGGATGCGGCGCCGCCGGCCCCGGATATCGCTGCGCTCATCCGGGCTACAACGGGCCTATGTCTGCGGCCCGGACAGCGAGATGTCGCGCTCGGCGCGGAACACGTTGCTGTAGAGGTTGGCGATCCATTGCCGGCCGATCTCGGTCTTGTTGAGATAGCCGATCTCGGTCTGGATGTGCGGTGCGACGCTGTTCCAATAGAACTGCGGATAGCGGTTCACGATGTCGGCCGGCGAATCGTAGCCGAGCTGGCGATTCATGCCGACTTCCTCGAACTCGTAATAGAGTGCGTTGGCCTTGCGCAGATAGTTGGGATCGCCGAGTTGGCCGATGAAGTCGGCCGCGCGCAGGATCGAGGCCTCGTCGTCGTATTCCTGGCCCTGGCGCGCCGGAAAGCGCGTACCCTCGATGGCGCGGGCAACGCGCTCCGGATCGAGCCCGGGAATATGCCGCAACCGCCGCGTCACATATAGTTTCGAGCGGTCGACGTGATACATCATCAGGCTCGCGTCGGATGCACCGCGCGGCAGCGAGATCTTGGTGTCGGACGCGTCGATGACGAAGCCGTCGGCGTCGTCCTCCTCGAACAGCCCGCGCACATAGCCGATGTCGTGGGCGAGGCAGGCGATCAGGATATGGACGTAGTCCTCAGCCGACAGATGGGTATGGAGACTCCGGCCGCGCAGGATGGCCTGGGCCGCCAGCGTCACCAGCATCGTGTGCTCGATATTGTGATAGAGCGCATCGCTGTTGCCGATGCATTCCATCGCGGTGCGGGTCGCGCTCTCGACGATATTGGCAGAAGTCTCATCGTACCGGCGACGCATGAACTTACCGAGGAAGTCCTCGAGGGATTCAGCCGCCAGTCTCGGTAAGGTTATCATGGCTGCAGCCCCGTCCGCCGCTGGTGTCCCACGCTCTCTCCCGACGCCTCTGTTGTTCTCGACGCGGTGCCAGCATAGCCCATCTTGGGCCGGCTGACCAAATTCCGCATCAAAAATTCGTAAATATGTTACATTGCCGCTGCGCAACATAGCGGTTGCGTCTAGCATCTGATACACCCTGAGGGCGACAGCCGGAAAGATCCAGGCCTGACGACCGCCTTACGGGGCGGACAAGATGTCGGCGCCATCGGCCGAGCGCGAAAGGCTTCTGGCCAAATAGAACAGCTCGACCAGCTTGCCGCGTTTGCCGGCCAGCGAGAAGATATATTCGGGCGATTCCGCCTCGATTTCCGCGATCGCCACCTTGGCGATGCGATCGATACGGCTCGAGCCGTGCTCCCAGACGAAGCCGACACCGAGCCGGTTGGCGACGGCCTCCAGCATGCCCTCGCGCGTGTTGACGACGATCGCCGGGCTCGCGCGCAGATTGACGGCGCGAAACGCCCGGTCCACGACGCGCTGGGTCGCGGAATCCCGAGTCCGAAACACCAATGGATATTGCAACAAGCTGACGGCGGACACGCGCGATTCCCGACTGAGGTCGTGGACGGGGTGGCAGATCGCGACGACGCGCTGCTGCACGCAGGGTTCGCGACGGAAGCGATTGTCCTGCGGCACCTCCGGCAGCACCGCAACGTCGACACGCTGATCGACCACCGCCGCCATGATCGCCGACCAGCTCCCGATCTCGATGTTGATCTGGATCTTCGGATACAGGTTGCGAAAGGCCGCGATCAACGCCATGCCGGGCATGGCGTTGCCGAGCCCAATGCGAAGCTCGCCTCCCGTGAGCTCATCGCGCTGCTGCAGGATGGCCAGTGCGTCCGCCTCGATCGCCTGCATGCGGCTCGTCGCTGCGTAGAGCCGGCGGCACAGCGGCGTCGCGATCAGAGTCTGGCCGTGCCGGTCGAACAGCGCAACCGCGAACTCGGCCTCCAGATCGCGCACAAGCTGGGCAACGGCCGGCTGCGACACCCCAAGCCGCCTTGCTGCGGCGGCAAAGCTGCCGGTCTCGAACACCGCATTGACCGCCCGGACGCGCGAGGACGTCAACGCCACGACAACAACCCCAAGTCGATCTCCGTCTGCCGAACCCGGCAAAAGCAAAACCTGGGATGACCATAAGGACGGCCATTGACCGTTATGTGAATGTCAGATGCGCTCCCTACTCCTCATGCGCCGCAACAAGGCCAGCAGGGGACTAAGCGCGCATGGCGCAGATCGAACTTTCCGCAATCCGCAAGTCCTTTGACGGCACGGACGTCCTGAAGGGCATCGATTTCCGGATCGAGGATGGCGAGTTCATCTCGCTGGTCGGTCCTTCCGGCTGCGGCAAGTCGACCCTGCTCCGGATCATCGCCGGGCTGGAGCCGCAGAATTCCGGGCAGGTCCGCATCGACGGCGGCCCCGTAGACGACATTCGTCCCAGCGCGCGCAACCTCGCGATGGTGTTTCAGTCGTATGCGCTTTATCCGCATCTGAGCACCTTCGACAACATTGCAGTACCGTTGCGGATGCGGCGTCTCTCAGCGATCGAACGGCTGCCGCTGCTCGGCCCGCTGCTGCCGGGCCGGCGCGCCAAGGAACGCGTCATCCGCGCCGACATCACAGCCATCGCCGAGCAGCTCGATATCGCGCCGTTGCTGCGGCGCAAGCCCGGGCAATTGTCCGGCGGACAGCGGCAACGCGTTGCTGTCGGGCGCGCCATGGTGCGCGAGCCCCGAGCCTTCCTGTTCGACGAACCGCTCTCCAATCTCGACGCAAAGCTGCGTGTCCATATGCGCGCAGAGCTCGCCGAGCTGCATCGCCGTCTCAAGGCAACGTTCATCTATGTCACGCACGACCAGGCCGAGGCGATGACCATGTCGAGCCGGATCGCGGTCATGATGGGCGGAGAACTGATCCAGGCCGGCACGCCCGCGGAAATATACAACGATCCCGACGACATCCGTGTTGCCGAATTCATCGGCAGCCCCAAGATCAATATCCTTCCCGGCCGGATCCGGAAGGATGGCGGCATCGACGTGCTGGGGATCGCTCTGCGGCTTGCGTGCGGCGCGACCGCGGGCGACTGCCGTGTCGGCGTGCGCCCGGAGCGGATCGAACTGGGCGCGGGGCCATTTTCCGGAAGCGTCGTTCATCTGGAAAACCTCGGCGCGGAGGCCTTCGTACACCTTGCGATCGAAGGCGCCGGCTTGCGCCTGATCGCGCGGCTCGCCGACGTCAGGCACTTGCCTGCGATGGGCAGTCCCGTCGCGTTCGGTTTCGCCCCCGACGCGGTGCGGCTGTTCGATGCGGCCGGGAAACGGATCGAGCCGAGAGTGGAGCAGGCCGAGCGCATCCGTGAGGCCGCCCATGTCTGACGGCTCCATGACCATTGACGCGGCGATCGTCCCGGCTGCCGCCGCGAAGCGGGCGTTGCCGGCGCATGGCAGCCGGCGCACATATTCCGCTTACGCCCTGGTGACGCCAGCCGTAGCCCTCATGCTGGTCATGCTGCTTGGTCCGCTCGCCGGCGTGATCGCCCTCTCCTTCACCGATTATCAGCTCGGCGCGCCGCATTTCTCCTGGATCGGGCTCGCCAACTACCAGGACCTGCTTGCCGACAAGGTATTCTGGACCGCGCTGCGCAACACGCTGGCTTACGTCGTGGTCGTGGTGCCCGGCGCCGTGATCGCAGGCCTTGCGATCGCGCTCCTGATCCAGAGCGGCACCAGCCTGCGCAGCCTCTACCGGACCATCTATTTCCTGCCCGTGATGGCGACCCTGATCGCCATGGCGGTGGTGTGGGAATTCATGCTGCATCCGCAATTCGGTCTGGTGAACGGGCTGTTGCGCGGCGCGGGCCTGCCGGCCTTCGCCTGGCTGCAGGACCGCAGCACCGCGCTCTATGCGCTGTGCGCAATCGGCATCTGGCAGGCCGTCGGCTTCAACATGGTGCTGTTTCTCGCCGGTCTCGTCTCCATCCCCAAGCAGCTCTACGAAGCGGCCGAAATCGACGGGGCATCGAGCGGCTGGGCACGCTTCCGCCTCGTGACCTGGCCGATGCTCGGGCCGGTCACGACCTTCGTCGTCGTGATCTCAGGCATCCGCTCGTTCCAGGTGTTCGACACCGTGCACGTTCTGACCAAGGGCGGCCCGTCCAAATCCACCGAGGTCCTGATCCACACCATGTACACGGAAGGGTTCGAGTTCTTCCGCTCGGGCTACGCCGCGGCAATCACTGTCGTCTTCCTCGTCTTCGTTCTCGCGCTCACGCTCATCAAGTCGAGGCTCGCCGATCGCGGCGTGCACTACACATGAACCATACGCATTCCGTCACGCTCCGGGCGATCCTCCGCCACGTGCTCCTGATCGCGGGTGCCGCGCTCATGCTGGCGCCCTTCATCTGGATGATCTCGACCGCGTCCAAGCCGCAAACCGAGATCTTCTCCAGCGAGCTGCATTTGATCCCGCACCAGTTCGCGCTGGCGGAGAACCTGCGCGAGGCCTTCGCCAAGGCCAATCTGCTGCGCTTCCTGATCAACGGCCTCATCGTCACGGTCTCGATCTTTGTGCTGCAGGTCATGGTGGCGCTGCCGGCGGCCTACGCGCTGGCAAAGCTTCGCTTCCTCGGTCGCGAGACGCTGTTTGCACTGGTGCTGTTCGGGATCCTGATCCCGCCGCAGGCGACCGCGATCCCCGTCTTCCTGCTGCTGCACAAGATCGGCCTGCTCGACAGCTATGCCGCGCTGGTCCTGCCCTTCACGATCTCGGTGTTCGGCATCTTCCTGATGCGCCAGTTCTTCAAGACCGTGCCCGACGATCTCGTCGATGCCGCGCGCATGGACGGCATCTCCGAATTCGGCATCGTCTGGCGGGTGATGCTGCCCGCCGCGATCCCGGCCCTCACCGCCTTCGGCATCTTCTCCGTGGTCGCGCATTGGAACGACTATTTCTGGCCGCTGATCGTGCTCAACAGCGAGCAATTGCGGACGCCACCGCTTGCCGTCGCGCATTTCCGCAACAACGAGGCCGGCACCAGCTACGGCCCGCTGATGGCCGCGGCGATGGTGATCATCGCGCCGCTCGTCATCGCTTTCCTCTTCGCCCAGCGCCGCTTCATCGAGGGCATCACCCTCACCGGGATCAAGTAACTACGTCACCTCAAACAGGAGTGTATCCATGCTGAAGTCCATCATCGCCGCGGCGGCTCTGTCGCTTGCGGCCGGCTCTGCCCTCGCGCAGTCCCAGACCGAGATCGTGATGCAGTATCCCTATCCGGAGCTGTTCACCGAGACCCACAAGCGCATCGCCGAGGAGTTCGCCAAGGTGCACCCGGAGATCAAGGTCACGATGCGGGCTCCTTACGAATCCTACGAGGACGGCACCCAGAAGGTGCTGCGCGAGGCCGTGACCAACCAGATGCCGGACGTGTCCTTCCAGGGCCTGAACCGCATCCGTGTCCTGGTCGACAAGAACATCCCGGCCCCGCTCGACGGCTACATCGCGGCCGAGAAGGATTTCGACAAGCAGGGCTTCCACCAGGCGATGTACGACATCGGCACCGCCAGCGGCAAGGTCTACGCCCTGCCCTTCGCGATCTCGCTGCCCATCGTCTACGTCAACCTCGACCTCGTGAAGCAGGCCGGCGGCGACGTGAACAATTTGCCGAAGAGCTGGGACGAGCTGATCGCGCTCGCCAAGAAGATCAAGGCGCTCGGCAACGACACCAACGGCGTCACCTATGCCTGGGACATCACCGGCAACTGGCTGTGGCAGGCCCCGGTGTTCGCGCGCGGCGGCACCATGCTCAATGCCGACGAGACCAAGGTCGCCTTCGACGGACCGGAAGGCAAGTTCGCCATCAACATGATCGCGCGGCTCGTGAACGAGGGCAGCATGCCCAACCTGGACCAGCCGTCGATGCGCGCGGCGTTCGCGGCCGGCAAGACCGGCTTTCACGTCACCTCGACCTCGGATCTCAACAAGGTCACGCAGATGACCGGCGGCAAGTTCGCGCTGAAAACGATCCCGTTCCCCGACGTCGTCGCTCCGAACGGCCGCCTGCCGGCCGGCGGCAATGTCGTGCTGATCCTCGCCAAGGACAAGGCCAAGCGCGACGCCGCCTGGGAAGCGGTGAAGTTCTGGACCGGCCCCAAGGGTGCCGCGATCATGGCGGAGACCACCGGCTACATGCCGCCGAACAAGGTCGCCAACGACGTCTATCTGAAGGACTTCTACGTCAAGAACCCCAACAACTACACCGCGGTCAGCCAGCTCGCGCTGCTCACCAAGTGGTACGCCTTCCCCGGCGACAACGGCCTGAAGATCACCGACGTGATCAAGGATCATCTCAACTCGATCATCTCGGGCGCCCGCGCCAAGGAGCCCGAGGCCGTCCTCGCCGACATGACCGCGGACGTGCAGAAGCTGCTCCCGAAGACCACCGGCGCGGCGCGCTGACCTGACATCCGCCGGCACGGGAAGCCACTAAAGCGGAATGGCTTTAGGTTGACTTGATTGCCACGGGCTCGGTGCAACCTCTCCCGCTTGCGGGAGAGGTCGCGCCAAAGGCGCGGGTGAGGGCTTTCTCCTCTAAGGGGTTATCCCATCGCGGAAAGACCCTCTCCCCAGCCCTCTCCCGCAGGCGGGAGAGGGAGTGCACTTACGCTGTAGCAATCAAACCCGATCTCATCATGTTCTAGCGCCCCGTGCCTCATCACTGGAGATGGCGATGAAACTGCTTCATCTGAGCGACATTCACCTGACCGCGCCCGGCTCGACCATCGGCGGGCGCGATCCGCGCGCCAATTTCGAGCGGGCGCTGGCGCATGCCCTGAAGGATCATCACGATGCCGAATTGATGGTGATCACCGGCGACCTCTCGGATTGGGGCGATCTCGCCGACTATCAATGGCTCAAGCAGCGCCTCGACGAATATCCGCTGCCGGTGCGGCTGTGCATCGGCAACCACGACCGGCGCACCGCGTTCCTGAGCGTCTTCCCGGACCTCGCCGACGACAACGGCTTCGTTCAGGGCATGCACGATACGGCAGCCGGCCGCTGCCTGTTCCTCGACACCGCCCATCCTGAAACGCACGCCGGCCGCTATTGCGACGATCGCCTCGGCTGGCTCGAGGCACGGCTTGCCGAGCATGACGGGCCGTTCCTGATCTTCATGCACCATAATCCCATGCCGGTGCATCTCGTCCCGTTCGACCAGATCGGCCTGCTCGACGAGGCTCCATTCCGGCATCTCATCAATCGCCATCGGGCCAAGATCCGCCACGTCTTCTTCGGGCATTGTCACTTGCCTCTTGCAGGCTCGATTGCCGGCGTCCCCGTCTCGTCGCTGCGCGGCACCAACCATGCGAGCTTTCCGCTCTTCTCCGAGACGAAGCTGCTGAGCGCCTGCGACCTGCCGCAATCCTACGGCGTCGCATTTTTCGGGGAGGACTATGTGACCGTACACATGGTGGAATACGGCTATGACGGTCCTATCCGCACCCAAGGTTCGCCCGACTACAAGGCTTGGGATCGCGAGACCATGGTTCGGTGACCGGCGAGCGCCCGCGCGCCAAGCCTCTCCCAGCCTCAGGCCCGGAGACCGGGAAGAGAGTTGCTCGCGAAATTCACAGCAAACTAGACTCTGGCCTCGAGGACCATATTGAACGGCCCTTCGGCGGCGCGCCGGATTTGCCGGAAACCACCCTCTTTCAACACCTCCGTGAGTTTCGCCTCTCCGGCCTGCGCGCCGAGAGCCTCGCCGACCTCCTGCGCAAGTGACGTCGGCACACAAATCATTGTCGAAGCGTTGTAGTAGAGACGGCTCACGGGGTTTCCGACGTTATCGGCCGGATGATCCGCGGCGATCGGCTCGACGATCATCCAGGAGCCCCCGGGCTTTAACAGATCCCGAACGTGTCTGGCACATCCCTTTGGGTCGCCCATGTCGTGCAGGCAGTCAAACATAGTGACAAGATCGAACTCCCGCTCAACGATATCCTTGGCCGGCGCCGCTACGAAGCGCACGCGCTCGGCTAACCCGTGGGCCTTGGCATGGGCATTGGCCTGTTCGATCGAAGGAACGTGGAAATCGTAGCCGACGAAAGAACTCTCCGGGAATGCTTTCGCCATCAACAGCGTCGAGAAGCCCACGCCGCAGCCGATGTCCGCAACCCTTATGCCGCTCTTCAGCTTGTCCGTCATGCCCTCCAGCGCAGGAAGCCAGGCCTGAACAATGTTGTTGACATAGCCCGGCCGGAAGAACGAGCCGACCGCACAAAACAGGCATCCAGAGCTTTCTCCCCAGGCGACTCCGTTTCCGGTCTTAAACGCCTCTTCGACCTTTGGCCGGCCTTCTACCATCGCCGCAGCCAAATCAAACGCTCCTTCAAGGTATACGGGACTGTCCTTGACTGCGAACACCATGGCCTGCTCCGGGGTTAAGCTGAACCGCTGGTCTTTTCTGTCGAAGGCGATATATCCATTTGCCGCCTGCGCAAGTGCCCATTCCTGCACGTATCGTTCGGCAAGTCCCGTTCGCTTGGCGAGATCGGATACAGTTGAGGCGCCGTCGCGATGCAGCGTGTCAAACAAGCCAAGCCGGAAACCGATACCGGCCGTTGGGACGCTGAACGCACCCCCGAGATCTCCCAGCATCTTCCCGACGAGCGCACCGAGCTTGTCGTTGTCGATAATGGTCATGACCTAACTCCATTATTTTGCGGACCAGAGCCTAATTCGGTCGATCGACCAATTTCGGTCGGTCGGCCGAATTATGGCTTGGACCGAGTTGGAGTCAAGCCCGTTCGGTTCTTTCTGAATGCTATCGGGTTATGCTAGACTTCGGTCGACCGACCGAATTTATGCATCACGAAACAATCTCGCAGAGGGGTAATGGCGCGGACATTGGCAAAAGTAGATACCAGCACGGTGGTTTTGGAGGCCGCCAAGAAGGTGCTTCGGCAGAAAGGTTACGCCAAGCTATCTACCCGCGATGTGGCCGCTGCCGCGGGCGTTCCGCTTAGCCAGATCCACTATCACTTTGGTTCGAAGCAGGGGATGCTGCTTGCGCTATTCGAGTATTTGAATTCGCAACTGCTCGATCGCCAGAGCGTGCTATTCCACGACAAAACGCTCAAATTATCGGAACAGTGGGACAAGGCCTGCGACTACCTCGATGAAGACATTGGATCGGGATATGTTCGTGTGCTGCAGGAGCTTATCGCGGCGAGCTGGGCCGATGGCGCGGTGGCAAAAGTTATTCAAACCGGCATCATGGGATGGATTACGCTCATTGGCGAACTGGCGCGGCGCGCCGAGCGCGAGTTTGGCGGATTGGGCCCGTTTACCGCGGATGAAGTCGCGATTCTAGTCGGCAACGCCTTCATTGGTGCCGAGAGCCACTATCTTCTCGGCCTTGAGAAGAAAGGCGCCCCCGTTCGGCAAGCGCTTCGCCGCTTCGGCGATCTGATCCGCATCATGGAATCACTGAAGTGAGGTGACGTCATGCGCGCCAAACTGCCGGTCCAGGAAGGAACTGTCGAGCGCGACGGCGTCAAGCTCCACTACGAGATCTACGGCGATGGCACCGAAACCATCGTTTTCGTGCCCCCATGGAGCATCGTTCACTCCCGCGTGTACAAGGGGCAAGTTCCCTATTTCGCCGAACGGTTTCGCTGTGTGACCTATGACCCTCGCGGGAATGGCAAATCCGATCGGCCAGACGACATCGCGGCATACTCTCTCAACAACCTTGTTGCGGATTTACTCGCCATCATGGATGCGACAGCAACAGGAGCTGCAGTTTTGGTTGGCCTTTCATTAGGCGGCATGATCATCAGCATAATGGCTGCACACCACGCTGACCGCGTCAGGGCTGCTGTGCTGGTCGGCACGTCGGCCGTCATCGGGCCCAGCCATCCCTATATGACAACGAGCCATTTTCAGCTCAAGCGCACGAATTTTGACGAGTGGGGCAAGTACAACGAGGATTATTGGCTCTCGGATTATCCGGATTTTGCCGCACACTTTGTCGGCAACATTTTCTCCGAGCCGCACTCAACGAAACAGATTGAAGACGCAGTTGGCTGGGCCAACGAGACGACAGGGCCTATCCTGGCTAAAACGGTCCATGCGAGGTCGATTCCACCAGCCTTCGATGTGAGCGAGGCGATGTACCGGAAGATCAAATGTCCGGTGATGATGATCCATGGAGATGACGATCGCATTCAGCCCTACGCTCGCGGACGACTCGTCGCGGAACTGACGGGTGCCGAGTTCACGACGATCGAGGGTGGAGGCCACAATCCACTCGGGCGTGCTCCGGCAAAGTGCAACAGATTGATCTCCGAATTTCTTGAGCGCAAGCTCGGCCTGCCGGTCAGAGCGAGGCCGAATCTATCGCGCTCCAAACCGCGGCGAGCGCTCTACTTGTCGTCGCCGATTGGGCTCGGGCATGCCCGCCGCGACATCGCCGTCAGTCGTGAACTGCGCAAGCTCGTTCCGGGTTTACAGATCGACTGGCTGGCGCAGGATCCCGTCACGCGGCTACTGGCCTCCAGCGGCGAGACAATACATCCCTTGAGCGGCCGTCTCGCCAGCGAAACACGTCACATCGAACAAGAATCCGGCGAACACGAGCTTCACGCTTTTCAAGCCATCCGCCGCATGGACGAAATCCTGGTTGCCAATTTCATGACGTTTCAAGACGCTGTCGAAGAGGAGCAATACGACCTCGTGATCGCCGACGAGGCATGGGATATCGACCATTACTGGCACGAGCACCCCGAACTCAAGAGAGCTCCCTTAGTCTGGTTTACGGATTTCGTAGGCTTTATCCCCATGCCCTCAGGCGGCCAGCATGAAGCGTTCCTGACCACCGATTATAACGCCGAGATGATCGAGCATATCGAACGACACCCTACCGTGCGCGATCTGGCGATATTCGTCGGGGAAACCGCGGACATTGCCCCCATGTCATTTGGAAAGGATCTCCCATCCATGCGCGAATGGGTGCCGAAGCACTTCGGTTTCGCGGGCTACGTCATGGGCATGCACCCGCAAAACTTCGGCGGCCGGTCAGAATTGAGAGAGACGCTCGGATACGCAGCGGACGAGAAGGTCTGCATCGTGACGGTCGGCGGATCCGGCGTGGGCGCTCACTTGATCAAGCGAATTCTGCAAGCCTGGCCAACCGCCAAAGCGAAAATCCCAGAACTCCGGATGATTGTCGTTGCAGGCCCCCGCATCGATCCGGTCTCATTGGGAGCGCCAGTCGATGTTGAGGTTGTTGCGTTTGTGCCCGATCTTGATCGCCATCTCGCTGCGTGTGACCTTGCGCTGGTCCAGGGCGGCCTGACGACTTGTATGGAGCTAACGGCGGCTGGTACGCCATTCATCTATTTTCCGCTGCGCAATCACTTCGAACAGAACTTCCACGTTGCCCATCGTCTGGATCGATACCAGGCCGGACATCGCCTGGAATTTGCCAACGTCAGCCCCGAAGAGATCTCGGAAGCAATGGTCACGGCTCTCCGTGAACCAGCTCGATCCAAATCTGTGGAAGCCAACGGCGCCGAACGCGCAGCGCGCATGATTGCACAGCTGCTTCAGGCCTCCTGACTGGCAACAAACGTTTACGTAGCTGCCAGAAGCCTATCAGAGCTACCTGTCCTTGTCTGAACTCGACCGAAACAGCCCCGCACGTCCGATTGGGCCACGAGCTGCCGATGAAATTCGGGATTGCAGACTTCCGCTTTGCGTGAGTCAGCCGACGCTTGTTCGCACACGCCCTACTCCACCAGCAGCACGTCGACCGCGACGCCGAGCTTCTGCTTGGGCGAGCCGACGATGATGCCGTCGACCCGCGAGACGTCGGAAAAGTCGCGCCTCGTGGCAAGCACGACGTGATCGTTGCCGATGAGGCGATCGTTGGCTGGATCGAGGTCGGTCCAGCCGAGCTCGGCCCCGCACCAGAGCGACACCCAGGCATGGGTGGCGTCGGCGCCCTGCAGCGCGGCTGGCCCGGCGGCGGAATAGTGCGCAGTTATCCGCTGACATAGGCTGCGGGCAGCCCGAGCCCGAGCAGCCCCGCAATCATGACATGGGCGAAGTCCTGGCAGCCCCCGTGACGCTTGTGGCGACGGCCAGAGCTGCGTTCCGAATGTGAAGCCCAGGAGGAGAGCTCAACGCTCTCGCTCAGCCTCATTTTTGCCTCATGTCGCAAGCGACTCTAGCGGCATACTTTCCGATATTGATCGCGCCGGTCGGGCACCAAAATGACCTTGGTTGAAGCTATAGGCTATTTGGCGTCGGCTCTTGTCCTGCTGACGTTCTGCATGAGCACAATGCTAAGTCTGCGTGCGGTGGCAATCTGCAGCAACTTCGCGTTCATCAGCTACGGTTTGGCGGCCGGGCTTTACCCCGTCCTCATTCTGCACATCGTCCTGCTTCCTTTGAACGTGGTATTTCTCCTTCGCATGACGATTTTGCTTCGGAAGGCGAAGCTCGCAGCGGCCACCGATCTTTCGCCGTTGTGGATGCAGCCATTCATGTGGCCGAAGCACTTCAGAACAGGGGAGACGATCTTCAGGAAGGGCCAGCACGCCGATTTACTTTACATCGTGGTATCGGGTGAAGTCGAGCTTCCGGAGATCAATCAGCGACTTTCGGCAGGTGATCTCTTTGGCGAGATTGGATTGTTTTCCTTAGAGAGGCGACGTACGCAAACCGTGACTGCAGCAACGGATGTGGATCTGCTTTGCATCAGCGACCAAGCATTGAAAAAGCTATGCGAGCGTAACCCCGGCTTATCGTTGTACTTCCTGCGACTGACAGCTACTCGAATGACTCAAAATGCCTCGCGGCTGGCTTCTATCGGTACAGACGCCAACTGAGTTCTCGCTCGGATCGCCTCCTTTCCGAATCCGCAACGGGTCACAAGCTGCGGATCACATCTAGATCAGCAAACTCCCGCTTTGCGTTGGTAAGCCGGCGCCTATGAGTACCCGCCCTACTCCACCAGCACCACATCGACGGCGACGCCGAGCTTCTGCTTGGGCGAGCCGACGATGATGCCGTCGACCGGCGAGACGTCGGAAAAGTCGCGCCCGACCGCGAGCACGATATGGTCGTTGCCAATCAAGAGGTCGTTGGTCGGGTCGAGATCGACCCAGCCAAGCTCCGCCCCGCACCACAGCGATACCCAGGCATGGGTGGCATCGGCGCCCTGCAGGCGGGGCTGGCCCGGTGCTGGAATGGTGCGCAAATAGCCGCTGACATAGGCCGCCGGCAGACCGAGCCCGCGCAGCCCCGCGATCATCACATGGGCAAAATCCTGACAGACGCCGTGGCGTTTGTCGAAGACCTCGCCGAGCGGGGTCGAGATCACCGTCGCCTTGGGGTCGTAGCGGAAGTCGGCGCGGATACGGTGCATGAGGTCGACCGCGCCTTGGAGGATGCCCGCGCCGGGTGCAAAGCTCAAACTCGCATAGGCGCTGACCGGGCGCAGCACCGGCACCAGCGGGCTCGCAAAGACATAACCGATCGGCGAGGACGGCCCGAGGCTCGTCGCTTCGAAGGCGACGTCACGGATGCTTTCCCAGGGCGGACTGACGGCATCGCGCGGCGGCGGCCGGCGTGACACAGCGACGCGCGAGCGCGAGTCGATCCGCAGGTTGCGATGCGCGGCCTGGATCACGATGCTCTCGGTCAGCGTGCCGAAGAAATCGCGCCGTACATTGCGCTCGGCAGGCCGCGGACGGATCTCGACGCCGTGCGAGATCAGCTGCTGGCCGCCGCCGCTTCTGGGCTCGAGCCGCAGCGTGCAGCGGGCGAAGCTGACGGGACTCTCGTATTCGTAGGTGGTGACGTGACGGATGTCGTAGATCACGCCAGCCCCGTCAGCTTTTCCGGCCGGGCGGCATTGGGGCCGTGCGGGAAGTAGTGCTGTCCGATCGCCTCCGCGAGGCTGAGCAGGTCCTGCTCCAGCGCAAACAGCATCTTGACCTCGAGCTTCTCGGCCTCCGCCGTTGCAAGCATCGCCTGCATCGCCACCGCGAGCCGCTGCGGCTTCTCGATCAGGCCGTGCTCCTTCAGGCTCGGCAGCGCTTCAATATGCTCGTTCAGCGCCGTCACCTGGAACGCCACCGAGCGCGGATTGTAGGGATCGAGCACGGCGAGGTCGCGCACCGGCGCCAGGATCGGCGCCAGCAGATAGCGCGAGCGGTAGGTGATCTGGCAGTCCACCAGCGTCAGCAGGATGTCGAGGTCCTCGTCGCCGGCCTCGTCATGGGCGAATTGCCGCGTGAAGCGCGTGGTGTTGATGGCGCGCTCGACGCGGCGGCCGATGTCGAGGAAGCGCCAGCCGGCGGCGCGGTTCATGTTCTCTTGCGCCAGGCCTGCGAAGCTCGCCAGCTCCTGCAAGGTCAGCTCGGCCGCGCTCAGCACGCTGTCGTCGTCCTCGACCTCATAGGCAAGGCGCTCGGCCATCTCGGTGATGACCTGCCAGGCATCGGGCGACAGCCGCTCGCGCAACGAGGTCGCCGTGCGCTGCGCCGCGCGCACCAGCGACAGGGCCGAGCCGAAACGCGCCTCGCTCTGCAGCGCTTCGGCCGCGATGCGCCCTGCGGCCGCGCGCGAGGTTTGCGAGACCGCGCCCCAGGCCACCAACAGGCGCTGGATGCGCTCGGCCGATTGCAGCGAGGCCGCGGTGCCCTTGTTGGGCCCGCTCGGCGAGCCCAAAGCGCGCACGAGGCGCAGCGTTGCCTCGGCGCGTTCGAGATAGCGGCCGAGCCAGAACAGATTGTCGGCGGCGCGGCTCGGCAGCACGCCGGCGATGCGGCGGATGCGGACCTTGTCGGTCGCCGGCAGCAAGGTCGCGGTCGAGACCTGCTTGTCGGAGACCACCCAGACGTCGGCGGCACGCGCACCGTCGCCCATCGACACCGCGCGCGCGTCCGCCTGCTCGGCGATGCGGCAGAAGCCGCCGGGCATGATGGCCCAGCCGTCGGGCGTCGCCGCCGCGAACACGCGCAGCACGAAGGGACGCGGCGTGATCTGGCCCTGCTCCCACACCGGCATGGTCGAGAGCCGCACCACCTCCTGGCCGACATAATCCATGCCGCGCGCGGCGATGGCTTCGACCAGGCGCTGGCGGTCGCTCGCATCAAGCTCGCTCGCGAGCACCGGACCGCTGGAGTCGAAGCCGGGCACGCCGCGCCGGTAGGCGCCTTCGATCGCGACCTCGTCGAGCCGCGCCAGCACCTCCTCGCGCGCGACGCGCTGGCCGCACCACCAGGTCGCGATATGCGGCATCTTCAGCTCCTCGCCGAGCAGGCGGCGGCTGAGCGCCGGCAGGAAGCCGAGCAGCGCCCGCGCCTCCAAAACGCCGGAGCCCGGCATGTTGGCGACGACGACGCCGTCCTTGCGCAGCACGTCGATCAGGCCGGGCACGCCGAGATGCGAGGACGCATCGAGCTCGAGCGGATCGAGCGAGTTGGAATCGACCCGGCGCAGCAGAACGTCGAGCCGCTTGAGGCCGGCAACGGTGCGGATGTGGATGCGGTTGTCGCTGACGGCGAGATCGTCGCCCTCGACCAGCAGGAAGCCGAGATAGCGCGCCAGCGTCGCATGCTCGAAATAGGTCTCGCTGAAGCTGCCCGGCGTCAGCACGCCGATGCGCGGCTCGTCACGATCGGCGCGCGCTCGCAGTGAGTCGCGGAACGCCTCGAAGAACGGCGCGACGCGCGGCACGTTCATCGACTTGTAGAGGTCGGAGAAGGCGCGCGAGAGCACCAGGCGGTTCTCCAGCGCGTAGCCCGCGCCCGATGGCGCCTGGGTGCGGTCGCCGAGCACCCACCAGCGGCCGTCGGGCCCGCGGCCGACATCGGCGGCATAGAGCGACAGATAGCGCCCGCCCGGCGGCGGCACGCCGCAGACGGGACGGAGGTATTCGGGGCTGCCGGCGATCGCGGCCGCGGGCAGCGCGCCCTCGGCGACCAGGCGTCCCTCGCCATAGAGGTCGCGCAGCACGCGTTCGAGCAACTCGGCGCGCTGGGTGATGCCGGCGCAGAGCTGCTGCCAGTCGGCCTCGTCGATCAAAAGCGGCAGATGGCTGATCGACCAGGGCCGGTCGGCGCTGTCGCCGGGGGCCCGGTAGGTGACGCCGGCCTCGCGGAGGTGGCGGTCGGCCATGCCGAATCGCCGCTCGATCTCGTCCGGCGCGAGCGCGCCGAAGGCCTCGAAGAAGCGGCTCCAGACCGCGCGCGGGGCGCCGTCGGGGCCCAGGAACTCATCCGGAATGCCGGGCAGGCGGCGATAGTCGCGGACCCATTGCGCGAAGCGGCGCTGGCCTTCACGCTGGCTCTCACGTTGTCCTGGCGCCCTACCCGCCTTGTCGTCCTCTTCGGCTGCGCCCTCGGCCATGCGCCTCTCCCTGCCCCACCATCATACTCATTGCAGGAGCGGGGTCCGCAAGTCGAGGGTCAGGGGGAACTCATTTGTGCGTTCCTCGGGCGGGGGCCGGATGGGCCCCGGCGTGTGGCCGTGGTCCTGGAAGCGCGCCAGACGCCGCGCCTCGGCTTCATAGGTGTTGACCGGCTTAGTGTCGTAGCTGCGGCCGCCCGGATGGGCGACATGGTAGACGCAGCCGCCGAGCGAGCGGCCGTTCCAGCTGTCGATCAGGTCGAAGGTCAGGGGCGCGTGGACCGGAATGGTCGGATGCAGGCCGGAAGCCGGCTGCCAGGCCTTGAAGCGGACGCCGGCCACGGCCTCGGCCGAGCGGCCGGTCGAGGTCATCGGCAGGCGGCGGCCGTTGCAGGTGACGATGTGGCGTCCCTCGACGAACCCCTCCGCCTTGACCTGGAGCCGCTCGACCGATGAGTCGACATAGCGCACGGTGCCGCCGGCCGAGCCCTCCTCCCCCAGCACGTGCCAGGGCTCCAGCGCCTGGCGCAGCTCCAGCGTCACGCCGCCATGATGGACGCGGCCGAAGGCGGGAAAGCGGAATTCGAGCTGCGCCAGATACCATTCCGGCTCGAACGGATAACCGAACTGCTTGAGCTCGCCGAGCACATCCAGAAAATCGTCCCAGATGAAATGCGGCAGCATGAAGCGGTCATGCAGCGCGGTGCCCCAGCGCACGAACTTGCCGTGTTGCGGCTCGCGCCAGAATTTCGCGATCAGCGCGCGGATCAACAGCTGCTGCGCCAGCGACATGCGCGGGTCCGGCGGCATTTCGAGCGCGCGGAATTCGACGAGGCCGAGCCGGCCGGTCGGTCCCTCCGGCGAATAGAGCTTGTCGATGCAGATCTCGGCGCGGTGGGTGTTGCCGGTGATGTCGACGAGCAGATGCCGGAACAGGCGGTCGACCAGCCATAGCGGCGCCTGAGTGCCCGGCGGCGGCACGTGCGAGAGCGCGATCTCGAGCTCGTAGATGCTGTCGTGCCGGGCTTCGTCGATGCGCGGCGCCTGGCTGGTCGGGCCGATGAACAGGCCGGAGAAGAAGTAGGACAGCGAAGGATGTCGCTGCCAATACAACACGAGGCTCTTGAGCAGATCCGGCCGGCGCAGGAACGGCGAGTCCGGCGGGCTCGAGCCGCCGACCACGACGTGGTTGCCGCCGCCGGTGCCGGTGTGGCGGCCGTCGACCAGGAAGCGGTTGGCGCCGAGGCGAACCTTGCCGGCATCCTCGTAGAGGCCGGTGGTGATCTCGACCGCCTCGCCCCAGCTCTTCGCCGGCTGGATGTTGATCTCGATGACACCGGGATCGGGCGTCACCTTGATCACCTCGATGCGCGGATCGAACGGCGGCGGATAGCCTTCGACATGGACGGGGAGCTGCATCTCCTCGGCGGTGGCTTCGAGCACGGCGACCAGCTCGAGATAATCCTCGATGCGCTCGACCGGCGGCATGAAGGCGCAGATGACGCCGTCGCGGACTTCCACCGACAGCGCGGTGCGCACCGGGACGGCCGTGTTGAGCTGCTCGGGCGCGGCCCGCGGCGGCGATTCCGGGCGCGCGGCGAGCGTGAACACGGGCAGCTTGCCCCGAGCCTCCATCGGATCCTGTTCGACGATGTAGGGATATTGGTTGGGCGGCACGTATCCGAGCGAGCCGAGCGGCAGGCGCAGGCCAAGAGGCGAATCGCCCGGCATCAGGAACAGATGATTGCGCCGGAGAGCCCAGCGCTCGCTGCGCCAGCGCGGCGGCGCGTTCCAGCGCTGCACCGGCAGCACGAAGCCGCGCGGCGTACTCAGCCCCTCGTCGAACACGCGTGCCATGCGCGCGCGCGCCTCCGGATCGGACAGTTTGGAATCGGTGGGATCGACGTTGACGGGAAGCTCGGCTTCCTTCTGGAGCCAGTAGGCCGTGTCCTCGTAAGCCGGGATGATGTAGCCGGGATCGAGCCCGAGCCGTGCTGCCGTGACCTCGATGAAGGTCTCGGCATCCTTCACCGCGGCGCGCCGCGGATGTTCGATGCTGGCGATCAGGTCGGCGTTCTTCCAGATCGGCACGCCGTCCTTGCGCCAGTACAAGCCAAAGGCCCAGCGCGGCAGGCTCTCGCCCGGATACCATTTGCCCTGGCCGTAATGCAGAAGACCGCCCGCGCCGAAGCGCGTGCGCAGGCGGCGGATCAGGTCGTCGCCAAGCGCGCGCTTGGTCGGGCCGACGGCTTCCGTATTCCACTCCGCCGCTTCGAGATCGTCGACCGAGACGAAGGTTGGCTCGCCGCCCATGGTGAGCCGTACGTCCGCGCTCGCGAGATCGCCGTCGACCTGTTCGCCGAGATCGTTGAGCCGCGCCCAGGATTCGTCGGAGAACGGCTTTGTGATACGCGGCGCCTCGCGGATGCGCTTAACGCTCATGTCGAAGGCGAACTCGACCTCGGCAAAGCCGGCGCCGCCCGAAATCGGCGCCGCCGAGCGATAATGCGGGGTGGCCGCAACCGGGATGTGGCCCTCGCCCGCGAGCATGCCGGAGGTCGCGTCGAAGCCGATCCAGCCGGCGCCGGGCAGATAGACCTCGGCCCAGGCGTGCAGGTCGGTGAAGTCGTTCTCCACTTCCGGCGGCCCTTCGATCGGATCGATGTCGGGGCGGATCTGTACGAGATAGCCGGAGACGAAGCGCGCGGCGAGCCCGAGATGACGGAAAGTCTGGATCAGCAGCCACGCGGAATCGCGGCATGATCCGGCGGACGAGGCGAGCGTCTCCTCCGGCGTCTGCACGCCCGGCTCCATCCGGATGATGTAGCGGATCTTCTTCTGCAGCTCGCGATTGAGCTCGACCAGGAAGTTGACGGTGTTCGGAGCGTCCTGCGGGATCGAGTCCAGATATTTCGCAAACAGGCGATCGGGCTTGACCGTCTCGAGATACGGCGCGAGCTCGGTCTTGAGATCCTTCGTGTACTCGAACGGAAAGCTGTCGGCGTACGGCTCGACGAAGAAGTCGAACGGATTGACCACCGTCATCTGCGCGGTGAAGTCGACCTCGATCTTCAATTCGGTCGTCTTCTCGGGAAAGACGTAGCGGGCGAGCCAGTTGCCTTGCGGATCCTGCTGCCAGTTCACGAAATGATTGGATGGCGTGACCTTGAGCGAATAGCTCAGGATCGGCGTGCGCGTGTGCGGCGCCGGGCGCAGGCGGATGGTCTGCGGACCGAGGTCGATCGGGCGGTCGTACTTGTAGTGCGTGACATGATGCAGTGCGACGTAGATCGACACGGGGTGCGGTGCTCCAGCAGCTTTTTTGAGCAGAACACCTGAAGTGGGTGCGATCAAGCACTAACAACGGGCAGCGCGTGCCTAGGAAGTATCCCGGTCACACCGTAGGCCGGATGGCGCGCCACATGTGCAGTCTCGTAGGGTGGGCAAAGGCGCGCGCTTGCGCGCCGTGCCCACGGCTTCCGTTGCGTGGGCACGGCGCAAGTGCGCCTTTGCCCACCCTACGATTCTACGATTCCGAGTCAGCGGAGAGAGCCCGCCCCATCTCGCCGCGATCGCGCGGCCTTACGCCGCCGAGGTCAGCCGCTGCAGGAACTGCCTCACCTCGCGGCGGAGCGTCTCGACTTCGCCGTGGACGCGCTCGGAGGCGCTGTTGACGCGGCTCGCCACGCGGCCCGTATCGGCAGCGGCTTCGCTGATACCTGACACGTTGGAGGAGACCTGCGAGGTGCCGGCGGAGGCCTCGTGGACGCTGCGGGCGATCTCGCGGGTCGCGGATCCCTGCTGCTCCACAGAGGCCGCAATGCTCGCGGTGATGCCGTCGATCTCGGCGATGGTCTGGGCGATCGCCTCGACCGCCGCGACCGAATTGGTCGTCGATTGCTGCATCTCGCCGACCTTGGCGCTGATCTCCTCGGTCGCCTTCGCGGTCTGGTTGGCGAGGCTCTTGACCTCGGAGGCGACCACCGCGAAGCCGCGGCCGGCCTCGCCTGCCCGCGCCGCCTCGATCGTGGCGTTGAGCGCCAGTAGGTTGGTCTGCGAGGCGATCTCGCTGATCAGCTTGACGACGTCGCCGATCCGCAGCGCGGCATCCGCGAGGGAGCGAATTTCGTTGCCGGCGCGATTGGCTTCGTCGACGGCGCGACCGGTGCTCGCAGTCGAGCCGGCCACCTGGCGGCTGATCTCCGCGATCGAGGATGCGAGCTGTTCCGCGGCGCTCGCCACCGTCGCAACGTTGCTCGAGGCCTGCTCGGACGCGCTGCGCATGCCGGAGGTCTGGCGGTTGGTCACCTCCGCCGCGGCCGCCATCTGGCCGGCGTCGGATTCCAGATCGGTCGCGGCGCTCATGAGGCTGCCGGCAACCTCGTCGAGATGCGTGCCGAACTGATTGGCGAGGCCGGCGATCTCGACCACGCGGCGGCCGAGGCTGTCGGTGCCAACATTGATCACGGTGGCCGAGCGGCGGAACGAGCCGGGCAATCCGCGCGCGAGGATCTTGCGGAAATACTTGCCGCGGCTGGCATAGTCCATCGATGCCGAAGCCTCGCGGACGAAGGCGTCGGTGATGTCGAGCATGTCGTTGACCGACTTCTGGATGGCGCCGATCCGCCCGGCCTGTCGCTCGCTGAGGATCCGCGCTTCGAGATCGCCGCGCGCCGCCTTGCGACAGACATCGGCGACCTCATCGACGGCCACCGCCGCTCGATGCTGGCACCAGGCGGAATAGCCGAGCAGCAGGATCGCCGCGCCGAGCGGCGCCGCACCGATGCTTCCGCTCCAGCCGAGCAGCAAGCCGACGAACGCGACGCTGGCGAGAAGGCACGCGACCGCAGTCGCTCCCTGCGCCTTAGAGAGAGAGCACAAATTCATCGTAAGCGACACCGTTTTGCTTGAGCAGACCGACCATCATGTCGAAGCTCGCACGCATGCCGTCCTTGGCATTGGCGTGGCGCGCCTCTTCCGCGCACAGCGCCTTGTAGATCGGCTTGATGCGTTCGACCGGCGCCGGATCGGGCCTGCGTCGATTGGAATGATATCCGATGATGTTGCCGCGATCGTCGAACGTCGGGGTGACATGGGCGAACACCCAATAATGGCTGCCGTCCCCGGCGAGATTGACGACGTAGGCGAAGATTTCCTGCTTGGCCTGGAGCGTGTCCCACAGCAGCTTGAAGACGCAGCGCGGCATGTCCGGATGGCGAATCACGCTGTGGGGCGCGCCCATCAGCTCCTTCCAGGGGTATTTCGCCATGCGGAGAAAGACGTCATTGGCGTAGGTGATGCGGCCTTTGAGATCGGTCTTCGATACGATCAGCTCTTCCTCACCGAGGAGATTTTCCACCCCAGTGGGACGTATCGCTTGCATCAGATGGATCCTCGACAAAGGGAGGGCCCACCACGCTGTGGAGCCGCATCGCCTCCTGTCTACGGCAACAATGTTAACCAGATGTAAGCCGGGAGAGTCCCGAAGAGGCGCCAGCCTCCGTATCACTACTTAGCGAATGAACGTTGCATCACCGACGATCACACGCGATGCCGAAGCCGTCGCGAACGTCTGCCTGCGTCCTCTGATTGCGTCGGCGCGGCGCGGCGCGCCTGGCGCGATTACATCGTCGCGCCAAGCACCCAGGGCGCGAACTCGGCGCCGCCGAAATCGAAGCTCTCGCTCTTGGTCGGCTGTCCCGAAGCTGTCTTGAGGACGAGATCGAAAATGCGCTGGCCGCATTGCTCGACGCTCTCCTCGCCTTCGAGGATGGTGCCGCAATTGACGTCCATGTCCTCTTCCATGCGCTTGTACATGGGCGTGTTGGTGGCGAGCTTGATCGAGGGCGCCGGCTTGCAGCCGAACACGCTGCCGCGGCCCGTGGTGAAGCAGACCAGATTGGCGCCGCCCGCGACCTGGCCGGTGGCGGCGACCGGATCGTAGCCGGGCGTGTCCATGAACACGAAACCCTTCTTGGTGACAGGCTCGGCGTAGCGCAGCACCTCGACGAGGTTGGTGGTGCCGGCCTTGGCCATCGCGCCGAGCGACTTCTCCAGGATGGTGGTGAGGCCGCCGGCCTTGTTGCCGGGGCTCGGATTGGCGTTCATCTCGGCGCCTTCGCGCGTCGTGTATTCGTCCCACCAGCGCATGAGGTCGACCAGCTTCTCGCCGACCTCGCGGCTGACGGCGCGGCGCGTCAGCAGATGCTCGGCGCCGTAGGTCTCCGGCGTCTCCGACAGGATCACCGTGCCGCCATGGCGGACGATGAGATCGCTGGCGACGCCGAGCGCCGGATTGGCGGACACGCCGGAATAGCCGTCCGAGCCGCCGCATTGCAGGGCCACAGTGAGCTCGCTCGCCGGCACGGTTTCGCGCTTGACCTTGTTGGCATCAGTCAGCGCCTCGCGCACGAAGGCGATGCCGGCTTCGACGGTCTTGCGGGTGCCGCCGACCTCCTGGATGTCCATCGCGCGCAAGCGGCCGGCGAGCTTCTGCTCTTCCATCAGGCCGCCGATCTGGTTCACCTCGCAACCGAGGCCGAGCACGATGACGTGAGAGAAATTGACGTGCCGCGCATAGCCGCCGAGCGTGCGGCGAAGCAGCGCCAGCGGCTCATTCTGCGTCATGCCGCAGCCGGTCTTGTGGGTCAGCGCGACCACGCCGTCGACATTGGGGAAATCGGCGAGCGGATTGTCGCCGGTGAAGGGATTCTTCTTGAAGACGTCGGCGACGAGGCTTGCGACATGCGCGCTGCAGTTCACCGAAGTGAGGATGCCGATATAATTGCGCGTGGCGACACGGCCGTCCGGGCGGCGGATGCCTTCGAACGTCGCCGGCAGATCGAAATTCGGCGTCGGCTTGACGTCGACGCAATAGGCGTAGTCCTTGGAGAAATCGCCCATGCCGCAATTCTGCACGTGAACGTGCTGGCCCGGCGCGATGGCTTGCGTGGCGAAGCCGATGATCTGGCCGTAGCGCTTGACCGGCTCGCCCGTTGCGATCGGCTTGATCGCGACCTTGTGGCCGGAGGGAATGCGCTCGACCGTGGTCACGCCGTCGGCCACCACCGTTCCCGGCGGCAGGCTGGCGCGCGCGATCACCACGCCATCATCGGGATGCAGGCGGATGACGGGGCTGATGGTCATGGCGGTCTCCTTCGGAGGCGAATAGCGAATGGTGAGTAGCGAATGGAAACGGGAGCGGCGCCATTCGCCACTCCCTATTCGCCATTCGCCCAGAGCTCAGGCCTTGCCGCCGGAATCCTTGCGGGTCGCATTGACCTGCATCTTGGCGTAGGTCGTCATCAGGCCGACCTCGTTGGACAGCGTCACCAGCTTGAAGCCCATGTTGATGGCGCGCGCTGCGCCTTCGGCGCCGCTGCAATGGATGCCGGGGTTGAGGCCGCGCTTGCCGCACTCCTTGATGATCTTCTCGTAGATCGCGAGGATCTCGGGCTCGCTGCGGTCGAGCTTGGGCTCGAGGCCGTAGGAGAAGCCGAGATCGGACGGGCCGATATAGACGCCGTCGATGCCCTCGACATCGAGGATCGCTTCCATGTTCTCGACCGCGGTCCGGGTCTCCATCATCGGCAGCAGCACGATCTCGTCGTTGGCCGTCTTCTGGTAGGAGCCCGCGGTGCCGTACATGCCGGCGCGGATCGGACCGTTGGAGCGCACGCCCTTCGGCGGATATTTGGAATAGGAAACGAGGTTTCTGGCTTCCTGCGGCGTATTGACCATCGGGCAGATCACGCCATAGGCGCCGCCGTCGAGAACCTTGCCGATGATGCCGGGCTCATTCCAGGGCACGCGGACCATCGGCGTGATCGGATGCTTGTCCATCGCCTGGAAGCACTGCACCATCGACAGATAATCCTGCACGCCATGCTGCATGTCGACGGTGACGCTGTCGAAGCCGCATTGCGCGATCATCTCGGCCGAGAAGCCGGAGGGAATCGCAAGCCACGCGTTGACCACGGCCTTGCCCGACTTCCAGATCTCTTTGACTTTGTTCGCCACGTTGCCTTTCCTTCCCTGTTGCGCTCACTGGCCGCGGATCGAGTTGGGCCGCACTTTGAGCGAAAAAAAGCGTGAATGTCCATGGCTCTCGCCGTGCACGCACGCATATCTGGGGTCATCCCTCCGCGAGGGTATCATCCGCGCTTCCGAGCCCGGCGAGACTGTGTTCGAGCTCGCCCAGCATCTCCTGCAATTCGGCCAGCTTGTGCGCGCCAAAGCGTCGCGTGATCTCGGCATAGATCGCCTCCGAATTCGGCGCCACGGCAGCCATCAGCTTCACCCCTTCTTTCGAGATCGAGACCATGCTGCGGCGCTGGTCCGCTTTCGCCGTCTTGCGCTCGATCAGATTGCGCGCTTCGAGATCGCGCAGGATGCGCGACAGGCTCGGTCCGAGCAGGAACGCCGTGCGCGCGAGTTCCGTGACCTCCACCGCCTCGATCGCCGCCAGCGCGCGCAGGATACGCCATTGCTGCTCGGTCAAGCCGTGCTGGCGCAGCGAGGGACGGAACTGCCGCATCACGGCCTCGCGGGCCCGCAGCAGCGACATCGGCAGCGAGCGCGAGAAATCGCGCATCGGCACCTGCCGTGCGGCGGGCGCGCTCCCGTTGGCTGGATCAGCCGGCTTTTTCACCATGGCGCCCTTTCAAACCGCGGCAAGTTTGCGGTGCAGCAAACCGGAACGGGGTTTGACGCATTCATTTAACATGTTAAGCATCTTTCCGCACCCCAATTCGTAAGATGGCAAATGGCGCTTTCCGACGACGATATCCAAGCTTGCGCGAGGCGTCTGCACCAGGCGGAAAGGACCCGCTCGCAGATCCGGCAGCTCTCACAGGATTTCCCTGATATCACCATCGCCGACGCCTACGCGATTCAGAAGGCCTGGGTCGATATCAAGATCGCGGAGGGGCGCATCGTCCGGGGCCACAAGATCGGCCTGACCTCGAAGGCGATGCAGAGCGCGCTCAATATCGACGAACCGGATTCCGGCGTGCTGCTCGACGACATGTTCTTTGCCGACGGCGGGATCATTCCGACCGGGCGCTTCATCGCGACGCGGGTCGAAGCCGAGCTAGCCTTCGTCATGAGCAAACGGCTCTCAGGCCCGGACTGCACGCTGTTCGACGTGCTCAACGCCACCGACTTCGTCGTGCCGGCGCTGGAAATCCTGGACACGCGGATCGAGCGCGTCGATCCCAAGACGAAAGCGACGCGAAAGATTTTCGACACCATTGCCGACAACGCGGCGAATGCCGGCATCGTGCTCGGGGGACGACCGATCCGCCCGCTCGAGGCAGACCTGCGCTGGATCGGCGCGCTGTGCTTCAAGAACGGTCAGCTCGAGGAAACTGGCCTCGCCGCCGGCGTGCTCAATCATCCCGCGACCGCGGTCGCCTGGCTCGCCAACAAGATCGCGCCGCTTGGGCTGGCGCTCGAACCGGGCCAGGTCGTGCTTGCGGGGTCTTTCATCCGTCCGATCGAGACCCGCAAGGGCGACACAATTCAGGCCGACTATGGCGCCTACGGCTCGGTCAGTTGCTACTTCGCTTGAGAGGCATAACGAGGGAGTGAACCGCGATGCCGCATTTCACGATCGAATATTCGGCCAATCTCGATGGCCGGCTCGATATGAAGCAGGTGTGTGAGGTGGTGCGCAAGGCAGCCAGCGAGACCGGCATCTTCCCACTCGGCGGCATCCGCGTGCGCGCCATCCGCTGCGAGCATTATGCGGTCGCCGACAACAGGCAGGACTACGCCTTTCTCGACATGGTGCTGCGCATCGGCGAGGGCCGCGACCTCAAGACGCGGCAACAGGCCGGCGAGCAGGTTTTCCAGGCGCTCTCCCGCCATCTCGATCCGGTCTTTGCCGCCGGCAAGTTCGCCCTGTCGTTCGACATGCAGATCAACGACAAGGACACCAGCTGGAAGCGGAACAACATCCACGACGCCCTGAAGGCGGAAGCACAAGCAGGCTGATGTTGTTCGAAGCCGCGGGTGAGTTCTGCCAAAATGGCGGCGTCGAGGATTCCTGAACCTCAATTGAAGTGGATGAGCGCAATGACCACCCTCAGCGGCGGCGAAGCAATCGTAAGCGGCCTGGTCGCCCACGGCGTCGATACCGTGTTCGGCCTGCCCGGCGCGCAGGTCTACGGCCTGTTCGACGCCTTCCACCAGGCCCAGCTCAAGGTGATCGGCGCTCGGCACGAGCAGGCCTGCGGCTACATGGCGTTCGGCTATGCGCGCTCCAGCGGCAGGCCCGGCGTGTTCAGCGTGGTGCCCGGCCCCGGCGTGCTCAACGCCAGCGCGGCGCTGCTGACCGCGTTCGGCTGCAACGAGCCGGTGCTGTGCGTCACCGGCCAGGTGCCGACGCAGTTTCTGGGCAAGGGCCGTGGCCATCTGCACGAGATGCCGGATCAGCTCGCGACCCTGCGCACCTATGTGAAATGGGCCGACCGCATCGAATATCCCGGCAACGCGCCGACGGTCGTGGCGCGCGCGTTCCAGGAGATGATGTCGGGACGGCGCGGTCCGGCCTCGGTCGAGATGCCCTGGGACGTCTTCACCCAACGCGCCGACACCGGCCCTGCGCGGGTGCTGGAGCCCCTGCCCGCCCCGCAACCCGACCCTGATCTGGTGAAGCAGGCGGCCGCGCTGATCAAGGCCAGCAAGGCGCCGATGATCTTCGTCGGCAGCGGCGCGATCGAGGCCGGCGAGGAGATCCTCGAACTCGCCGAGATGATCGATGCGCCCGTCGTCGCCTTCCGCAGCGGGCGCGGCATCGTCTCCAACGCGCACGAGCTTGGCCTGACCATGGCCGCGGCCTACAAGCTTTGGCCGGCAACCGATCTGATGATCGCAATCGGCACCCGCGCCGAGCTGCCGGCATCGGGCTTCCGTTGGCCCTATCAGCCGAAGGGGCTGAAATCCGTTCGGATCGACATCGACCCAACCGAGATGCGCCGGGTCGTGGTCGATGCCGCCATCGTCGCCGATGCCAAAGCCGGAACGGCAGATCTCGTCACGGCGGTGAAAAAGGCCGGCTATGCGCGGACCCGCGGCCGGCGGGAGGACATCCGCGAGGCCACCGCGACCGCACAGGCGGAGATCCAGCGCATCCAGCCGCAGATGGCGTATCTCAACATCCTGCGCGAGGTGCTGCCGCCGAACGCGATAGTGACCGACGAATTGTCTCAGGTCGGTTTCGCCTCCTGGTACGGTTTTCCGGTCTACCAGCCGCGCACCTTCATCACCTCTGGCTACCAGGGCACGCTCGGCTCGGGCTTTCCCACCGCGCTCGGGGCCAAGGTAGCGAACCCGGACAAGCCCGTGGTGGCGATCACCGGTGACGGCGGCTTCATGTTCGGCGTGCAGGAGCTTGCCACGGCCGTGCAGTTCAACATCGGCGTGGTGACGCTGGTGTTCAACAACAATGCCTACGGCAATGTCCGCCGCGACCAGCGCGAACGCTTCGACGGCCGCGTGGTGGCGTCCGACCTCGTCAATCCGGATTTCGTCAAGCTCGCGGAGTCATTTGGCGTTGCGGCTGCGCGCGTCACTGCACCGGATCAGTTCAAGGCCGTGCTGGAGAAGGCACTGAGCCACAGCGGACCGTATCTGATCTCGGTGGAAGTGCCGCGGGATTCGGAAGTCAGCCCATGGGCGTTCATCCACCCGCCGAAGCCTTGAGACCGGACGGGCCCTGCAGTCGCGCCGCGGCGATCACCAGGAGGCCGGCGCCCGCGACCGACCAGCAGGCGACCGGCGTCCAGTGCAGCAACGGGGCATATTCCGGCATCTTCTGCAGACCGCCGGCGACGGCCGCCATGCGCGCAAACGTGCCGAGCGCGAGGGCGGAGAAGACCAGCCCCGTGACCTTTCCTTCCGCGCCGGTCGAGCCGATCGCGAGCGCAGCCGAGATCGCGCTCATGAGCATGCAGCCCCAGGCGGCGCCGGCGAGAAATTGCGCCGCGATCAGCGTGTTGAGGCTGCCGGCGAACTCGGCCGCCGCGATCGCGACCGCGCCGAGCAATCCGGCGGCGCCCATCACGATCAGGCCGCCGCGATGCTTGACGACGAGGCTCGCCGGGAACATCGCAATGTTGAAGCCGATCCAGAACACCGGCATCAGCCATTGCAATTCACCGGGGGCGGCGAACCGCAAGTAGGACGGCGCGCTGTTCACGGCGAAGTGCAGCTGGTAGCCGAGGGCGAGCGCGACCATCGCGACGATGAAGGCGATCGGAACGAGGCCGAGCGGCTTTGCTGCCTCGTCCGGCTTCGGCGGCGCGACATCGCGCGCCACGTCATGCTCGATGCGGGACAGGCCGAGCGCCGTCAACAGCAGCACCACGCTCGAGATCACGAACGGCAGCCGCGCATCGTGCTCGCGCAGCACGACGCCGAGATAGGGCGAGACCGCGCCGGCGACGCCGTAGCCGAGCATCGCCAGCGCCGCGAGGAACGGCACCTGCGGCTTGGCGCGGTATTTGCCGAGCAAGGTCAGCGGCGGCGCGCGCAGCGCGGAGGAGGTGACCGACCAGACCACGATCAGTGCAATGAACCAGACTTGCGCGGCCGCACCGGCTCCGGCGACGAAGGGCAGCGCAACGAAAGCCGCGCAGGAGATCGCGGTCACGAGCCCGACGAACAGGCCGAGCCTGCCGACATAAGGCGCGAGCTTGTCGGCGGCGAGGCCCATTGCGGTATCGGCAATGGTGAAGATCGCCTGATCGAGCATCAGGATGAGGATGACGGCTGATGGCGCGATGCCGACCTCGGCGGCGAGCTTTGGCAGATAGACGACGTAGGTGGTCCAGCCCAGCGTGAACACGAATTGCAGCGCGGCAAGATAAAGGCCGGTCCGCCTGCCCGCTCCCGTATCGGCCGAATGCTCGATGTTCGTCATGACGCCGCCTCCCCTGCCGCCAGCTTAGACGAGGCAGGCCCGCGAGCAAACGCGTCAGCGTGTCTTCCGGAAGGTGAGATTGATCCGCCTCCGCCCGAGCAGCGCGTGCTCGCCCTCGGCGAGCGGCGCCACGCCGTGATAGGCGAGCCTGCTGGCCCCGCCCCAGACCACGACGTCGCCGTGCACCAGACGGAAACGCCGCGGCTTGTCGCTGCGCGCCATGCCGCCGAACAGGAAGGTCGCGGGCAGGCCGAGCGATACCGAGACGATCGGCGCCGAATAATCCAGCTCGTCCTTGTCCTGATGCAGCGACAGCCGCGTGCCGGGCTCGTAGCGATTGACGAGGCAGGCATCGGGCGCGAAGTCCTGAAAGCCGCCCTGCTCCGCCGCGCGGCGAGCGAGATCGCGCAGCACGGGCGGCATCGCCGGCCATGGCGCTCCGGTGCGCGGATCGACCGGATCGTAGCGGTAGCCGGTGTGATCGGCGATCCAGCCGCGCTCGCCGCAATTGGTCATCGCCACCGACATCAGGTGGCCGCCGGGCGTGGTCATCCGCCGGAACGGCGACTGCGCCACGATGGCGCGCACCGCTTCGATCAACTCGCTCTCGATCGGCGTGACGAAACCGCGCAGCAGCACGGCGCCGTCGGCGATCTCCTCGCGCGAGGGCTGCGCCTCGGCGACGCTGTCGAACAGATCAGACGTCAATGCCCGCGCTCATTTCGCATCATGAAAGATCACACCCAGCGTGTGGCGCTGGCCGGACCTGATACGGCTGACACCATGGCGCAGATTAACGCGATAGATGCCGCGTGTCCCCTGCACCGGGCGATGGTGCACGGCGAAGGCGACCGCATCGCCCTGCGCCAGCGGCACGACTTCGGCGCGTGACTGCATGCGCGGGCGCTGCTCGGTCAGCACGAACTCGCCGCCGGTGAAATCGCGGCCCGGCTCGGAGAGCAGGATCGCGACCTGAATCGGAAACACGTGCTCGCCGTAGAGGTCCTGATGCAGGCAATTGTAGTCGCCGGCCTCATATTGCAGCAGCAGCGGCGTCGGCCGCGCCTGCCCCGCCTCGTGACAGCGCTTCAGGAATGAAGCATGGCTGTCGGGATAGCGGATGTCGATCGCCATCGCCTCGTTCCAGCCATTGGCCACGGGCTGAAGATGTGCGTACAGCGCAGGCCGCAATTGCGCGATCAGGTCGGGCAGCGGATAGGCGAAATATTTGTACTCGCCGCGGCCGAAGCCGTGACGGCCCATGACGATGCGGCTGCGGAAGTTGGCGTCCTCCGGATAGAGCGCGGCCACGGCGCGGCATTGATCGGGCGTGAGCAGGCCCTTCAGGACGGCGCAGCCCTGGGAGTCGAGCTCGGCGGTGATCTGCGGCCAGTCGAGGGCATCGACATGAGATGCGAGGTCGGCGAACGGCGCTTGGGGCGATTTGCGTGCGGTCATTGTCATAACAATCACCTTTGCAGCTCGGCGTTCACCCCGCCACCCGATTTCCGATGACTATCTTTCCGTCGTTGCGAGCGCAGCGAAGCAATCCAGAGTGCCACCGTGGAATCAGTCTGGATTGCTTCGTCGCAAGGGCTCCTCGCAATGACGTGGAGAGAGTTGTGCCCGCAACGCAGTTTCGCAGGGTGGGCAAAGGCGCTCTTGCGCCGTGCCCACGTCTTCGCAAGACGTGGGCACGCTTCGCTTCGCCCACCCTACGGAACCGTCGCTTATGAACCAACTATCCTCCACCGCCCCCAAAACCGAGCTATCCTCTCACCGGCAGCGTCACCACGTCGTAGCCGTGCCTGATCGTGCGCTTCAGCACGGGGTCCTCCAGCTCGAAGTCGAAGCGGTCGGCAGGGCGGATGCCGCCTTTGGCGGCGAAGGTGCCGCCGAACATGGCGCAGCCGTCGGGGAACCTGCCGCCATCAAAGCCGCGCGCGATGAGGTCGGCGACCGGCAGCATCGCGTCCAGCGTGCCCTCCTGGTAGAGCACGCGCTCGCCTTTGATCGTGGCGTAGGAGCGCAGGATCATCTGGTCCCAATGGCCGATGACGTCCTCCAGCTCCCACAGCGTGGAGGCGATCGGCTTGTCGCACATCTGCTTCGACACCGTGACGTTGTAGGCCTCGACCTTGCGGTCGGTGTGGTCGGAGCCGCAACCGACGAAGATGCGGCCCTGCCAACCGATCAGCACGAACTCGACCTCGCCGCTGGAATCGCCGCCAGTGCATTCGATGCCGTCTTCCTGGGTCAGCCGCCGCGCCGAGGCGCGGTAGTAGATCGGGGTCGACGCCGGCGGGGCGATGCCCATCTCCTGCAGCTCTTTGATGTGCTTGTCGCGCGCGACCGGATCGCGGCCGGTCCAGCCGGCGATGACCATCTGGTCGATCGCCAGCGTCAACGGCGTGGTGGTCCCCCGGGCGTCGACGGTGAAAGTGAGATCAAACACGAATGACGGCCTCCATGCCGGCAGCAAGTTCAAAGATACGGCGGTCCGACCCGCCCGCGCCCGCCAGCATCAGGCCGACCGGAACGTCGCCCTGGCGATGCGCAGGGATCGAGATGGCGCAGCCGTCGATCATGTTGATCAGGGTGCAGTTGCGCAGCGCGCGCAGGTTCTGCGTGGTGAAGGCCTTGTCGTCGGCGAGATCGGCGATCTTCGGCGGCGTGTTCGCAGTGGTCGGCAGCACCAGCGCGTCATAGGGCGCGAGGCGCGCATTGACGCGGGCGATCAGCGAGCGACGCTCGTTGAGGAGATCGATGTAGTCGGCCGCGCTCTGCGCCTCGCCGCGCATGATCCGCACGGAGACGCGGGGATCGTAGACGTCGCCCTTGGCGGTGATGAGATAGCGATGCCAGGCATAGCTCTCGGACGCGGCAAAGCCGCCCTTGGCGTTCATCGGCCCGATCTCGTGGAATTCGGCCATCTCGATGCGCTCGATGATGGCGCCGTGATCGGCCAGCGATGTCAGCGCGCGCTCGAAGGTCTCAGCTACCGCTGCGTCGAGGTCGTCGAGCGCGATCGTGGTCGGCACCGCCAGCCGCATGCCCTTCACAGGACGCGGCTTCAGCGCGGCGATCGGCTCGTTCGCGAGCACGGCATCGAGAATGGCACAGCAGCTGACCGATCGCGCCAAGGGACCGATGCTGTCGAGCGAAAACGACAGCGGCACCGAGCCGTCCAGCGGCACGCGCCGCTGCGTCGGCTTGTAGCCGACGATGCCGTTATAGGCCGCCGGAATCCGGCAGGAGCCGCCGGTGTCGGTGCCGAGCGCGCCATGCGCCATGCCGTCGAGCACGGACACCGCCGCGCCCGAGGAGGAGCCGCCGGGCACGTGCCCCTCGGCCCGGTTCCAGGCCCCCTTCGGCGTGCCGTAATGTGGATTGATGCCGATGCCGGAATAGGCGAACTCGGTCATGTTGGTGCGGCCGATCACGATGAAGCCGGCCTTGCGCAGCCGCGCCACCGTTGCCGCGTCCTGCTCGGCCGGCGGAGAATCGTCGAGGGCGCGCGAGCCGGCGCGCGTCACCTGGCCCTTGATGTCGAACAGATCCTTGATCGAGACCGGGATGCCGGCATAGCGCGACGGCGCGGCCTTCACCTTGCGCAAGCCGTCCATCGCGTCCGCGGCCGCGAGCGCGGCGTCCTTGTCGACATGGAGGAAGGTGCGCCGGCCCTCGCCTGAGGGATCGGCGATCCTGGCGATGCACGCCTCGACCAGCTTGCGGGCGGTGGTGCGGCCGCTTTCGAGGTCCTCGGCGAGCTTCGCCAGTGTCGGAAAATCGGGCATGTCTGTCTCACGGAATATTTGCGCGCGCAATCTATAGCGCTGGCTCAGCTCGACACAAGCACTGTGCGCATGATGGCATGCATGCGTATTGCTGGACCGTTGACGCACGATAGCCGATTGTCGCATCAAGATCGAAACAGGCGGGCGCCAAGCCTGTCTCCTGGAGGAGCCGCCAACATGGCCGAACCGCAGCGCGCGCGACCGAAACCGACGCCGGAGACCCAGCATTTCTGGGACGGCACCAAAGCCGGCGAATTGCGCCTGCAGCGCTGCGACGCCTGCGCGCATGTCTACTTCCCGCCGCGGCCGTTCTGCCCGTCCTGCGCCTCGCGCAAGGTCAGCATCTTCAAGGCGAGCGGCAAGGGTTTCCTCTACAGCTACGTGATCAACCATCGGCCCGCCGCGCCCGGCTTCACGCCGCCTTACGCCATCGCCGTGGTCGAGCTCGACGAGGGCCCGCGGATGATGAGCAACATCATCGACTGCCCGCAGACCCCCGAAGCGCTCGAGCTCGACATGAAGCTCGAGGTCGCCTTCCAGGCGCTCGACGACAAGATCACCCTTCCCGTCTTCCGTCCGGCGAAGGGGTAGGCCATGCGCAAGAACCAGGTTGCCGTCGTCGGCGCGGCCGAGACCACCGAGCTCGGAATCATCCCCAACGCCTCGCAGCTCCAGCTGCACGCGGATGCCGCGCTCAACGCCATCGCGGACGCCGGGCTGAAGCTCTCCGACATCGACGGCTTTGCCACCGCGGTCGAGACGCCGCAGCAGGTCTGCCATTATCTCGGCATCAAGCCGACCTGGGTCGATGGCACATCGGTCGGCGGCTGCTCCTTCATGCTGCACGTCCGCCATGCCGCAGCCGCGATCGAGGCCGGCCTCTGCAAGACCGTGCTGATCACCCATGCCGAGAGCGGCAAGTCGATGATCGGCAAATTGCCGCGCTCGACGCCGGCCGACAGCCTCAACGGCCAGTTCGAGGCGCCCTACGGCGTCTATGGGCCGCCCAGCATGTTCCCCATCCCCGTGCTGCGCTTCATGAAGACCTGGGGCATCACCCACGAGCAGCTTGCTTCGGTAGCCGTGGTGCAGCGGGAATGGGCGGCGAAGAATCCGCGTGCTATGATGAAGGAGCCGATCACGGTCGCCGACGTGCTCAACTCGCGCATGATCGCCTATCCGTTCCGTCTGCTGCAATGCTGCCTCGTCACCGACGGCGGTGGTGCGCTGATCCTGACCTCGGCCGACCGCGCCAGGGATTTTCCGCGGAGGCCGGTCTACATCATGGGCACCGGGGAGAGCGTGGAGACGCCGATGGTCAGCCAGATGGAGACCTTCAATTCCTCGCGCGCGTTCAAGACCGCGGGGCCCCTCGCCTTCAGGGAGGCCGGCATCGCGCATGAGGACGTCGATCATCTCATGATCTATGATGCGTTCGCGCATCTGCCGCTGTTCGGGCTCGGCGACCTCGGCTTCATGCCCTATGAGGAGACCGGAAAGTTCATCGCGGACGGCAATACCCGGCCCGGGGCTAAGCTCCCGCTCAACACCAATGGCGGCGGATTGAGCTACATGCATTCGGGCATGTACGGCATGTACGCGCTGCAGGAGAGCGTGCGGCAAATGCGCGGCATCGCGCCGGCGCAGGTGCCGAACGCGAGGATTTCGGTGTGCCACGGCGTCGGCGGCATGTTCGCGGCAAGTGGCACGATCGTGTTTACGAACGAGAGGTAACGCGCCGTCATTCCGGGGCGCGCGCAGCGCGAGCCCGGAATCCATCGTGCAGCAAGCGACGGCGGAGACATGGATTCCGGGCTCGCGCCAAGGGGCGCGCCCCGGAATGACAACGGAATTTGGAATGGATAGCGGAGAACCAACATGAGCAAATCACTGCAAGACAAGGTCATCATCGTCACCGGCGCAGGCCGCGGCATCGGGCGCGAGATCGCGCTGCTGTGTGCGGCGGAAGGCGCCAAGGTCGTCGTCAACGATCCCGGCAGTGCCTCCGACGGCGCCGGCGCGAACGCGGCGCCGGCCGAGGAGGTGGTCGAGGAGATCAAGAAGCGCGGCGGCACGGCGGTTGCGAACTTCGAGAGCGTCGCGGAAGCGATTCCGGCCAGCAAGATCGTCAAGACCGCGACCGATCATTTCGGCCGGCTCGACGGCGTCGTCAACAATGCCGGCATCTTGCGCGACATGATCTTCCACAAGATGAGCGTGGAGGCGTTCGAGGCCGTCATCAAGGTGCATCTGATGGGCTCGTTCTATGTCAGCCACGCCGCGGCGCGGATCTTCCGCGAGCAGGAGAGCGGCTCCTTCGTGCACTTCACCTCGACCTCGGGCCTGATCGGCAATTTCGGCCAGGCCAACTACGCCGCGGCCAAGCTCGGCATTGTCGGGCTCTCCAAGTCGATCGCGCTCGACATGGGCCGCTTCAACGTCCGCTCCAACTGCGTCTCGCCGTTCGCCTGGACCCGCATGATCGGCACCATCCCGACCGAGACCGAGGCCGAGAAGGCGCGGGTCGAAAAGATCAAGCAGATGGGCCCGGAGAAGATCGCGCCGCTCTGCGGCTATCTGCTCGGCGATTCCGCCAAGGACGTCACCGGGCAGATCTTCGGCGTGCGCATGAACGAGATCTTCCTGTTCAGCCAGAACCGTCCGATCCGCTCGGTGCAGCGGAGCGAAGGCTGGACGCCGCAATCGATCGCGGAACATGGCATGCCGGCGCTGAAGGGCTCGTTCTACAAGCTCGACCGCTCCGCCGACATCTTCACCTGGGATCCGGTGTAAGGGTGGTTGTCTATCAATGATGTCATTCCGGGGCGGCTCGAAGAGCCGAACCCGGAATCTCGAGGTTCCGGGTTCGCCCTTCAGGCGCCCCGGAACGACAGCCCAAATTACCCCGTATTCCGCAAGCCCGCCGAGATGCCGTTGATGGTTAGCTGAATCCCGCGCAGCACCTGCTCGTCCGGGTTCTGCGCGCGGTGCTCTTTCAAGAGCTCGACCTGCACGTGGTTGAGCGGATCGAGATAGGGGAAGCGGTGGCGCACGGAACGCTCCAGCAGCGGATTGCCCTGCAGCAGCCGGTCCTGGCCCATGATGTCGAGCAGGCTCTCGATCGAGGCGTGCCATTCGCGGCGGATGCGGCCGAAGATCTTTTCCCGCAAGGCTTCGTCGGGCACGAGCTCGGCATAGCGCGAGGCGATCGCGATCGAGCTCTTCGCGAGCACCATGTCCATGTTCGACAACAGCATGCGGAAGAACGGCCATTCGCTGTAGAGCTCTTTCAGGAACGGCATGCCCTTGTCGGGATGCTCCGCGATCCACTGCTCCACCGCGCTGCCAAAACCGTACCAGCCCGGCAGCATCAGCCGGCATTGCGCCCAGGAGAACACCCACGGAATCGCGCGCAGATCCTCGATCGCCCGGGTCTTCTTGCGCGAGGCCGGACGGCTGCCGATGTTCAGCGTCGCGATCTCGTTGATGACGGTGGAAGCCCAGAAATAGTCGACGAAGCCTTCCGTTTCGTAGACCAGGCCGCGATAGGCCTTGAACGCGAGATTGGAAAGCTCGTCCATCGCGGTCAGATATTCGCGGCGCGGCGCGCTCTGGCGCGGATGCAACAGGCTCGCCTCCAGCGTCGCTGCGGCGAGGATCTCCAGATTGTTGCGGCCGACCTCGGCGTTGGAATATTTCGACGAGATGATCTCGCCCTGCTCGGTGATGCGGATCTGACCGTTCACCGCGCCGCCGGGCTGCGCGATGATGGCGTCATAACTCGGCCCGCCGCCGCGGCCGACCGAGCCGCCGCGGCCGTGAAACAGGCGCAGCCGCACGTGATGACGCTCGAACACCTCGACGAGGTTGATCTCGGCCTTGTAGAGCTCCCAGCCGGAGGTGACGAAGCCGCCATCCTTGTTCGAGTCGGAATAGCCGAGCATGACCTCCTGCACGCTGCCGCGGCTGTCGACCAGACGCCGGTAATCGTGCAGCGACAGCATGCGGTCCATGATGCCGGATGAGGCCTGCAGATCCTCGATGGTTTCGAACAGCGGCACGATGTTGATGGCGCTGCGCCCGGAGGGATGGACAAGGCCGACCTCCTTCAAGAGCACCGCGACCTCGAGCATGTCAGACATGCCCTTGCACATCGAGATGATGCATTGGGGAATGGCGTCCGAGCCGAACTTCGCATGCGCTTCCGCGGCGGCATGGAACACGTTGAGCTCGCCCATGGTCTCGTCGCTATACTTGACGAAGGGCGACACCAGCGCGCGCGTCGAGCGCAGCTCGTTCGTGAGCAGCGAAATGCGCGCGTCCTCGCCGAGCGCGAGATATGACATGCCGGGATTGGCGGCATCCATCAGCTCGGCGATGGTGCGTTCGTGCACCGCGGAGTTCTGGCGGATGTCGAGCCGGGCGAGGTGGAAGCCGAAGCAGTCCACCGCGCGCCGGAGCAGCCGCAGCCGGCCGCGGGCGATGACGCGGGCATTGTTGGAGATCAGCGAGCGGTGCAGCACGTCGAGATCGGCCTGCAGTTCCTTCACGCTGGCGTAGGGCGCACCCTTGCCGACCGGCCGGCGCGTGATCTCGACCTCGAGCTTTTCGGCCGTCGCGGTCAGGCGCGCATAGATGCCGGAGACCGCCAGGCGATAAGGCTCGCCGCTCCGGTGCGGCGAGGTGTCCGGCGAGCGCTCCGCCAGGTTGCGCAGCTCTTCCGAGACGTCGGCGAGATGCGCCGCGATCGACAATTCCGAGCCGAGCACGTGCAGCTCTTCCAGATAGAACTGCATCACCCGGCTCGACTGCAGCCGCAGCGTGCCGCGCATGACGTCGGCTGTGACGAAGGGATTGCCGTCGCGGTCGCCGCCGATCCAGCTGCCCATGCGCAGGAACGAGGCGAGCTCGCCGGAGGCCTGCTCGCCGCCCTCCTCCAGCCGGTCTTCCAGCGCGTTGAGCAGCCGCGGCACTTCGCGCAGGAAGGTGTAGTCGTAGAATGACAGGCCGTTGGCGACCTCATCGAGCACGGTGAGCTTGGTCCGGCGCAGGAGATTGGTCTGCCACAGCGTCAGCACCTCGCGGCGGAGCTGCTCGTCGCTGGCATCAGCCTCCTCGGCCGTCAGCGCCACGCGCTCGCGGCGGTCGAGCAGGCGCGCGACCTCCATCTCGCGGTCCATGGTGCTCTTGCGGCGCACCTCGGTCGGATGCGCGGTCAGCACCGGGCTGACCAGCGCGGTCTTGAAAAAGTCGCGCAAGCCGTCGGCGCTGATACCCGCTGCCTTGGCGTGGGCGAGCGTTTCCGCCAGCACGCCCGAACCGCCATTCTTGCCCGCGCTGCGGGCGCGCATCTGGCGAATGTTGTTCTGGTCCTCGGCGATGTTGGCGAGGTGGGAGAAATAGCTGAAGGCGCGGACGATCCGTACCGTCTCCGAGGTCGACATGCTGTCGAGGATCTGCTCGAGCTCGCGGCGGGCGAGCCGGTCCTCGTCGCGGTGAAAGCGGATCGAGGTCTGGCGGATGCGCTCGACCAGCTCGAACACATCGGCGCCCTCCTGGTCGCGCACGGTGTCGCCGAGGATGCGCCCGAGCAGGCGGATGTCGTCCCGCAGCCGCGCCTCGGCCTCCGTGACCTGGACGTCCTCAGGGCGGTTGGGACGATGCTCGGTGGCCTCGGGTACGGTCTGGAGGGACATGGCTCGCTCCTTGGTTCGAGCTCGCTTGGATGCCCGGCACGGCCGAGTGTGCGATATTTTTCTACCGCAGCGCAAGATGAAGTTGGCGCGGCGCACACTGGCGCCTCGTGTCCCGGACGCGCTGCAGCGTGCAACGCTGCTGCGCAGAGCCGGGACTCAGGAGGCCACACGGTACACGTGGAGAGATGGGCCCCGGCTCAGCAGCGCACCACGCCACGAAGACGCGGCGTGATGCGCTGCGTCCGGGGCACGAGAGCTGCAATCTCATCCCAAACACACACCTTCGCCCTCTCGCGGCGCGTTACGCCCGAGCTTTGCTGTCGGTTCGCCCCCATCGAGAAGAAAGGGCGCAGGGAAGGCCGGGCGCCGGCCGGCACCCGAGATCCGCACGCGACAAGACGCACGCGGGGTTGACCACAGGTGATGCCGGGCTCCCGGCCTTCCCTGCGCAATGGTGTTACGGCTTATGGCGCGCTCTCCCCGGGGAGCGATGCACTATTGCCCCCGTCGCCTTGCGGCTGATCGATGCGCGCGCCCGGTCGGGCCGCTTCATCACCGCAAGCCTTGACGCCAGCCTGCGGGCGTCAGGACCACACGCTTTTGCCGTCCGCGGACGTTTCTCCCCGGACAGCCGGAAGCTCGCGCGTGCTCGCCCCCGACGCCGAAAAGAAACGCTTTGACCGCGCCGTGTCGTGCCGCGGATCGTGACGGCTCACAGGCCGCGCCCGCCCTGCCATCCCGTCACGCGCCGGCGCTGCCGCGTCCATCGCATCCCGGCCAACGTATCGTGACGATCGCGAAACGCCCCTTTTGGCGGGCCGGGATGGAATGCGGTTTAGCCGAAACGATGATTTCGGTCAATCAGAATATTTTGCGGACCTGTCCCTTGACCCGCATGTTGCGTGTTTTGCCTGTCGGGCAGCGCAAGGGATTGGGAGGCGAGAAGCGGCTGAGCAGCACGCTCCGCCCATGCTATGAGCTATCAGCTCCGAACAGGCTGCCCGATTCCAAGAAGGTTGCCTTCGCTGTCGCGGAACCAGGCGCCCCTCTCGCCGACGCCCTTGCTTGCGTAATTACCGGCGATGTCGGCGATCCCGTTCACGGTCTTCAGCCCGGGCAGATCGTATTCCTCGAACTTGACTCCGCGGGCGCGAAGCTCCCGCACCGCGGCCTCGATGTCCTCGACTTCAAAGCCCATCTGGGTGTGCGTGCCGGATTGCACGCCGGCCGAGACGAATATCGCGAACTCGCCGCTGGCGCAGACGTAGCGCAGTCCACCTTCGCGCTGTTCGACCGGGTCGAGCCCGAGCTTCTCGGAATAGAACGCCCGCGCCCGGTCCAAATCCTTGGCTGGAAGACGGGTGGCCACCTTCGCTTTCCCCAGCATCCTTGGCTCCTTCCGAGATCGATCCGAGGCGGGAGCATCGTGTCCGTCAGCCAACCTCAAACGTGCTACGGGTCAAAGCGGCGATCGGCGCTCGCGCGGTCCGCGCGCCTCAAGCCGGCACGATCACCTTGCCGATCGGCCACAGCGCGATACCTGCGAGCTTGAGGTGAGCCCAAGCGAAGGGAATGCCGATGATGGTGACGGCGAGCACCAAGGCCGTCAGGACGTGGCCGAGCGCCAGCCACCAGCCGGCGAGCACGAACCAGATGATGTTGCCGATCACCCCGAGCGGGCCGGTGCCGATATCCTCGACACCGGTCACCTCGTAGCGGCTGACCGCCCGCGAGCCGAACGGCAGCAGCGTGTAGACGGCGATGTTGAATGCCGCCCGCGCCCAGGGCAGGCCGACGATGGTGATGGCCATGATGACCGCGGCGATCACCCAGCCGAACGCCATCCAGGCGCCACCGATGAGGATCCAAAGGATGTTGAGGAGAATGGAAACAGGGGCCATGGCATGATCCAGAAAACAGTGACACCGCCCATATAGGCACGAAATCTGTCTCTGCTAAGACGGCCTCGCCCGGTCTCCCGCTACCGCCCCTCGAATTTCGGCTCGCGGTTCTCCATGAACGGCTTCATCGGTCATGACAGTGTTTTCCCCATCCGTTGTCTCGTAGGGTGGGCAAAGGCGCGTTGCGCCGTGCCCACGATCTGTCTCCGTAAGCGAATTTGGTGGGCACGCCTCCGCCTTCGCTCTTCGAGCTACGGCGGACGCTTTGCCCACCCTACGAGACTGCGGCTTTACCGATCCGACGGCACTGCCTCAGATCTTCCGCCCCGCCTGCTCCCAATAGGGATCGCGCAGGCGGCGCTTGAAGATCTTTCCGGAATCTTCGCGTGGCAGGCCGGTTCGGATCTCAATGTGCTTGGGCACCTTGTAGTCGGCCAGATGCGCCTTCAGCGCGGCGCGGACATCGGCGGCCTCGAGCGTGACGCCGGCTTGCGGCTCGACCACGGCCATCAGCGCCTCGCCGAACTCGGCATCGGGGATGCCGAACACGGCGCAATCGTGCACACCGGGCACGGCGTGCAGCACGGACTCGATCTCGGCCGGATAGATGTTGACGCCGCCCGAGATCACCATGTCGCGCTTGCGGTCGCAGATGAAGACGTAGCCGTCTTCGTCGATATAGCCGACATCGCCGGAGGTGATGAAGCCGTCGCGGTCGATCTCGGCGCGCTTGTCCGGCTTGTTGTGGTAGGTGAAATCGGCAAGCTCGGCCATGCGGGAATAGATCTCGCCGATCTCGCCGACGCCGAGCACGTGGCCGTCCTCACCGAGGAAGCGCAGCTCGGCGCCGGGCGAGATCTTGCCGACCGTGCCGGGCTTCTTCAGCGCGTCCTCCGAGGTCGCGAAGGTGACGGCACTGGATTCGGTCGAGCCGTAGAATTCGTAGATCACCGGCCCCCACCATTCGATCATGGCGCGCTTGACGTCGGCCGGGCACGGCGCGGCGGCGTGGATGACGTGGCGCAGCGAGGAGACGTCGTACCTCCTGCGCACCGCTTCCGGCAGCTTCATCAGGCGGATGAACATGGTCGGCACCATGAAGATGGTGTCGACCCTGTAGCGCTCGATCGCTTCCAGAAACTCCTCCGCTTCGAAGCGCGGCATCAGCACCAATGCGCCGCCGAGCTTGCCGGCGCGGATGCCGAAGGAATTCGGCGCGGAATGATAGAGCGGGCCCGGCAGCAGCGCACGGGCGCCGGGCTTGAGCCCGTAGATCATCGCGCGCATGCGCTCGCCGGCCGCCTGCTGCTCCGGCGTCGGCGCGTTGCGCCGCACGCCCTTGGGATGGCCGGTCGTGCCCGACGTGTAGATCATGTTCATCGGCTGCGGCACCACCGGGCCGTCATAGGGCGGGTGCTGCGCGAGCCAGGATTCGAAATCGATCGCGAAGCCTGGCGTCGTCAGTTGATCCGGATCGATCCTGTAGCTGGACAGGATCTCCGGCGGTGTCGGCACGCTGAGCACGGTGACGCCCGCAGGGATCGCATCGCGCAGGGCGTGCAGCATGTCGGCATGGCCGATCAGCACGGAGGTGCCGGTGTCGCCAAGGATGTAGTTGATCTCCTCCGGCTTGAAGTGCCAGTTGATCGGCACGCCATAGGCACCGAGCCGCATCGCGGCGTAGGCGGCTTCCAGGAAGGCGATGTCGTTGCGCATCAGCATGCAGACGCAATCGCCCGGGCGGACGCCGAGTTGGCGAGGCCGGAGGCGATGCGGTCGGCGCGGGCGGCGATTTCAGCGTGGGTGCGTCGGCGGTCGCCGCAGACGATGCCGAGGAAGTCAGACGTTTCGCTCATTGTTGTTCTTCTTTGTTGTCAGCGACGGTGTCAGTTGGCCGTCATCACCGGGCTCGTCCCGGTGATCCACGTCCTTGGTTCATCGGTTGCATCAAGAACGTGGATGGCCGGGACAAGCCCGGCCATGACGGAGAGACCATCAATCCGCAAAATTCGGCGCGCGCTTCTCGATATTGGCGCGCACCGCTTCGGTCTGGTTCGGGCTGCCGATCAGCTTCTGCTGCTCGACCGACTCGGCGAGCAGCGCCGGACCCGGATCGACCGAGAGATTGTTCAGCATCCGCTTGGCGGCGCGGATCGCATCGGGGCTTTTTCCCGCGATCTCGCGCGCGGCCTCGAGAGCGGCCGCGCGCGGGTCGTCGCAGATGCGCGTGGCGAGGCCGTATGTCATCGCTTCCTGCGCCGAGAAGATGCGGCCGGTGTAGGTGAGATCGCGCAGGATGTCGTCGCGCACGAGGCTCGCGAGGATCGGCGTGCCCGCCATGTCGGGCACGAGGCCCCATTTGATCTCCATGATCGACATCCGCGCATCCGCCGAGAGAAAGCGCATGTCGGCGCCGAGCGAGAGCTGGAAGCCGCCGCCGAAGGCAACGCCGTGCACGGCCGCGATCACCGGCACCGGAAGCTGGCGCCAGCCCCACACCGCCTGTTGCGCAAAGTTCGCCTGGCCGTGGGTGCGCTTGGTGAGATCGCGATTTTCGCCACCCGGAATTCCGTTGCCGCCCTTCTCCTTCATGGCGGCAAAACGTCCCATGTCGAGCCCGGCGCAGAAGGCGCGGCCCTCGCCGGAGAGCACGACGGCGCGCAGGCCTTTTTCCTTGGAAAGCCGCTCGGTTGCGGCGACAAGCGCCTCGAACATGGCCTGATCCAGCGCGTTCATCTTGTCGGCGCGCACCAGGCGCACGTCGGCGACGCCTTCCGAGATCGAGATCGAGACGCGATCTTCCATGGACGAATTCTCCCCTGTGCTTGACCGGTTCCCGCTTTACAGGACGCTGGCGGCCAGATTTAGTCAATCGACCAATTAACTGACAATCCCTACGGGGGAAACCACCATGTTCCAAGAAAATCTTCTGGCCGGCCGGCGCATTCTCGTGACCGGCGGCGGCACCGGTCTCGGCAAGTCGATGGCGGCGCGCTTCCTGCAACTCGGCGCCGAGGTGCACATCTGCGGCCGCCGCAAGATCGTGTGCGACGAGACCGCGACCGAGCTGATGGATCTCTATGGCGGCCGCGTCACCAGCCACGGCGTCGACATCCGCAACGCCGTCGCGGTCGAGGAGATGGTGGAGAACATCTTTCGCGACGGCGGCCTCACCGACCTCATCAACAACGCCGCGGGCAATTTCATCTCGCGCACCGAGGAACTGTCGCCGCGCGGCTTCGACGCCGTCGCCAACATCGTCATGCACGGCACGTTCTACGTGACCCATGCGGTCGGCAAGCGCTGGATCGCGGACAAGCAGCCCGGCAACGTCGTCTCGATCACCGTGACCTGGGTGCGCAACGGCTCGCCTTACGTGGTGCCGTCGGCGATGAGCAAATCGGCGATCCACGCCATGACGATGTCGCTCGCCACCGAATGGGGCCGCTACGGCATCCGCCTCAACACCATCGCGCCCGGCGAGATCCCGACCGAGGGCATGAGCAAGCGCATCAAGCCCGGCGACGAGGCCGGCGCGCGCACCAGGGCGTTGAACCCGATGGGCCGCGTCGGCACCATGGAGGAATTGCAGAACCTCGCGGTGTTCCTGATCTCCGGCGGCTGCGACTGGATCAACGGCGAGACCATCGCCATGGACGGCGCGCAGGCGCTCGCGATGGGCGGCAATTTCTACCAGCTACGCGACTGGAGCGACGACGACTGGAAAACCGCGCGCGACAGCATCATGGCGCAGAACGAGAAGGACCGGGCGAAGCGGGGGTGAGGACGCGTTGCGAGTGCGCGCATATGTAAGGGCCTAGCGCTTTCGCCCCGCCCTCACCTGTCGTCCCCGCGAACGCGGGGACCCATAGCCACAGGGAGCAGTGTCGCGCGAGTCGGTAACTCCGAGTCTTCGCCAAACCACTTCCTGTGATTATGGGTCCCGGATCTGCGCGCGCCTATGGCGCGCTTGTCCGGGACGACAGCTTGCCTTCTCGCGTATTGTCTTTACTCGCGGATGACGCCACACTCCCGGGCATAAGAACAAGACGTCACGGGAGAAACATGTCCACACAGCCATTGGCGAACCTCGCCGATATGGTGCGCGAGCGTGCGAAGAGCCGCGGCGATGCCATCGCCTACGAGTTCGAAGGCCGCCTCACCAGCTTTGCCGAGTTCGATATCAAGACCAACAAGGTCGCCAACGCGCTTCTTGCGATGGGCGTCAGACGCGGCGACCGCATCGCCTATCTCGGCAAGAACAGCGATCTCTATTTCGAGCTCTTGATGGGCGCGATGAAGGCCGGCGTGGTGATGGCGCCGGTGAACTGGCGGCTCGCCGGGCCCGAGGTCGCCTTCATCGTCGAAGACTGCAAGGCGCCGGTGCTGTTCGTCGGACCGGAGTTCATCACACAGGTCCGCCAGATCAGGGACCAGATTCCTGGCGTGCCCACCATCATCGCCACCGAGGGCGGCGCGCCGGAATGGCAGGACTTTGCGGCCTGGCGCGATGCGCAGAGCGGCGACGACCCGAAGGTGCCGATCGATGCCAAGGACATCGCGATCCAGCTCTACACGTCGGGCACGACAGGCAAGCCGAAGGGCGCGATGCTGAGCCACGCCAACTTCCTCAATTTGGTGCAATCCGGCAATGCCGAGGACAAGCCGGAGTGGAACCGGTGGTCGACCGACGACGTCTCGCTGGTGGCGATGCCGGTGTTCCACATCGGCGGCTCGGGCTGGGGCGTGATGGGACTCTATCACGGCGCCCGCGGCGTGATCGCACGCGAGTTCGATCCGACCAAGGTGCTGGACTTCTTCGAGCGATCGGGCATCACGAAACTGTTCATGGTGCCGGCGGCGATGCAGTTCGTGGTGCGGCAGCCGCGCGCCAGGACGGTGGATTTCTCGCGGCTGAAATACATGCTGTACGGCGCCTCTCCGATTCCCGCGGCGCTACTGAAGGAATGCATCGAGGTCTTCAAATGCGGCTTCGTGCAGCTGTATGGGATGACGGAGACGACGGGCACCATCGTCGCGCTACCGCCGGAGGATCACGTCGAGGGGCTGGAGCGGATGCGCTCGGCCGGCAAGGCGCTGCCGGGCGTCGAGATCGCGATCCTGGACGTGGACGGCAAGCCGCTGCCGCCGCGCCAGGTCGGCGAGATCGCGACGCGCTCGGGCTCCAACATGGCGGGCTACTGGAACCTGCCGGAGGCCACTGCCGCGACGCTGCGCAGTGACGGCTGGCTGCGCACCGGCGATGCCGGCTACATGGACGAGGACGGCTACCTCTACATCCATGACCGCATCAAGGACATGATCATCTCCGGCGGCGAGAACATCTACCCGGCCGAGGTCGAGAGCGCGCTGTGCGATCACCCTGATGTCGCCGAGGCCGCCGTGATCGGCGTGCCCGACGACAAATGGGGCGAGGCGGTGAAGGCGGTCGTGGTGATGAAGCCGGGCAAGCAGGCGACCGCCACCGACATCATCAACTTCACCCGGACGCGTATCGCCGGCTACAAGACACCGAAGAGCGTGGAGTTCCTGCCGGCGCTGCCGCGCAATCCTTCAGGCAAGATCCTGCGGCGGCAATTGCGCGAGCCGTACTGGGTGGGGAAGGATCGAAGGGTGAATTGATCCGCGGTCTCGTAGGGTGGGCAAAGGCGCAAAGCGCCGTGCCCACCATTCTTTCATGATCGCGACAGAAGTGGTGGGCACGCTTGCGCTTTGCCCACCCTACGAGAGCGGTGCAAGCCTTAGTGCTTCCCCGGCCCCATATAGCCGAACAGGAATCCCGCCACCTTGCGCATCTGGATCTCCTCGCTGCCCTCGGTGATGCGGTAGCGGCGATGGTGGCGATAGATGTGCTCGAACGGCTTGTGGCGTGAATAACCCATGCCGCCATGGACCTGCATGGCGCGGTCGGCGGATTCGCAGCAGAGGCGGTTTGCCCAGTAATTGCACATCGAGACGCGGTCGGAGAGCGTGCGCTCGATCTGCTCCTCGGTGAGCTGATCCATCTCCCAAGCGGTCTTGCGGATCAACAGGCGCAGCATCTCGGCTTGCGTGGCGAGCTCGACCAGCGGGAACTGGATCGCCTGGTTCTCCGCCAGCGCCTTGCCGAACGGCTTGCGCTCGCGCGCGTACTTCACGCTTTCGTTGATGCAGTAGACGGCGGCGCCGAGCGAGCTCGCCGCCTGGCGGATGCGGTTCTGGTGCACGAAGCACTGCGCCAGCGACAGGCCGCGGCCGACCTCGCCGAACAGCGCATCTTCCGGCACGAAGACGTCGGTGAAACTGACGCGCGGATGATCGGTCGGCATGTTGAAGGTCCACATGTACTCCTCGACCTTGACGCCATGGCTCTTGGCCGGCACCAGAAAGCAGGTGATGCCGCGGGCATCGCCGTCATTGCCGCTGGTGCGCGCGAACAGCGCGCAGTGCGTCGCGACATGCATGCCGGTGGTCCACATCTTCTCGCCGTTGATGATCCAGCCCTTGACGTTGTCGCGGGTCGCCGGCACCGCGCGCGTCTCCATGTGGGTGGCGTCCGAGCCGTGATGCGGCTCGGTGAGGCCGAAGGTGATGCGGTACTTGCCCTTGATCGAGCCGTCGATCATCGCCTTCTGGTCGTCGCGGCCGTAGCGGTCGAGCATGGTGACGACGGGGAAATTGCCGACGATGGAATGCTCGTTCTGGAGATCATTGTGCAGGCCGAGGCCTTTCGCCGCGAAGTGCTCGCGGATCACGGCCATCCACAGGTTGGAGCCGTCCTTGCCGCCGTATTGCCTCGGCACCGGAAAGCGGAGGTGGCCGGCGGCGTCCGCGAGGTCCTTGGCCTTGCGCAGCAGCGTCTCCCATTCGTGCCGCGGCAGGCCGCCGTTCTCGAAATCGGTGCGCGCCCATTCGCGGCGATGGTCGAAGAAGCGGATGTTGTCGTCGGCTTCCTCCAGCGGCTTGATCTCGCGTGCGATGAAACGGTCGAGCTCTCCGAGATAGGCGACGAGATCGGCAGGCAATGAGAAATCCACAGGTTCTCTCCCGGATTGATTTTATCGTTTTGCGTTAAGGCGCTGGGCGCATTCTTGCTTCTCGCGATTAAGCGGAGAAGAGCGCGTGCAAGTCAAGCAAGGCGAGGCGTGACGGCTGCGCAAGGCGCACCAGCGCAATTCGATGGTGCTCAAGCGCCGCCGCGCGGTAGTATGCCGCCAATATTCCCAAGGAGAGAATGCGGGGAGCGCGCGATGGAGCTGAAATTTTCCAAGGTGGAACGCAAGGGACCGATCACGATCGTGACGCTGTCGCGGCCCGAAGTCTACAACGCGCTGCACACCGACGCGCATTTCGAGCTGCAAAAGGTGTTCGACGATTTCTCAGGAGATCCCGAGCAGTGGATCGCGATCGTCACCGGCAGCGGCGACAAGGCGTTCTGCGCCGGCAACGATCTGAAATGGCAGGCGGCCGGCGGCAAACGGGGCTGGGACAAGGGCGGCTTTGCCGGCCTCACCTCGCGCTTCGACTGCGACAAGCCGATCATCGCGGCCGTGAACGGCGTCGCCATGGGCGGCGGCTTCGAGATCGCGCTCGCCTGCGACCTCATCATCGCCTCGGAGAACGCCACCTTCGCCCTGCCCGAGCCGCGCGTCGGCCTTGCCGCGCTCGCCGGCGGCCTGCACCGGCTGCCGCGGCAGATCGGCCTCAAGCGCGCCATGGGCATGATCCTGACCGCGCGCCATGTCAGCGCCAGGGAAGGTTTCGAGCTCGGCTTCGTCAACGAGGTGGTGCCGCAGGGCGAGGCGCTTTCCGCCGCGCTGCGCTGGGCCGAAATGATCGGCAAGAACTCGCCGATGTCGATCAGGGCGTCCAAGCAGGCGATTCAGAAGGGACTTGGCGTCTCGCTGGAGCAGGCGATCGCGGAGCAGCGGGATTATCCGGCGGTGCAGGCGATGGTGGCCTCGCAGGATTACATCGAGGGCCCGAAGGCCTTCTCGGAGAAGCGGCCGCCGAAATGGGTGGGGAAGTGACCGCGTTTCTCTCCGCTCGTCATTCCGGGGCGCGCCGACAGGCGCGAGCCCGGAATCCATTAGGCGGCAGAACGCGCAGATGAATGGATTCCGGGTTCGTCGCTGTGCGACGCCCCGGAATGACGGCGGAGAGAGTGGCGCGCCTGCCTCAACACCGTCATTGCGAGCGCAGCGAAGCAATCCAGGCTGCCTCTGCGGAAACAGTCTGGATTGCTTCGTCGCTGCGCTCCTCGCAATGACGGCGGAGAGACCTACCCGCCCCGCTCCAGCTCCCTTTTGTAGGACGCGTAGTTCGGCTGATCGACGGCGAGCTTGTCCATCGTGGTCGCCCACAGATGCTCGGCGAGGCCTGGCGTTGCGAGATCGATCTCGCCTTTCGCTATTCGCTCGGCGAGTGCGCGGTTCAGGTCCATGACCGAGCCGTCCATACCGAGCAGCGCGTGCAACCGCTCGACTTCCGCAGCATCGCTGCCCTCTTCCCGCGTCAGCTGCCGCGTCACGAGGTCGAGGATGTTGATGGCGACGCGCAGCTTGAAGGCCTGGTGGCCGGAGATCAGCGGTGTGATGTCGCTGCGGAGGAAATCGGCGACCGACTTGGTCAGCTCGATCGGGGTCGGCTCGTCCTGCATGTGTCAGCTCCCGCGCGGCGCCAGGAGCCGCAACAGATCGATCTCGGTTTCGGAGGCGCGGCGGCCGATCATGGCGCGCTCCATCGAATGGTCGGGCCCCTCGCGGAACCGCTGCATCATGCCGCCGCACATGATGCCCCAGCGCAGCGTGCCCATCACCTCCCAGAACTTGACGCGTTCGGGATCGACCTTGCGGCCGGCGGCCTCATAGCCTGCGAACAGCTCCTCGCGCGAACCAAAACCGCCGACGGGCTTGTCAATCTCGCCGAAACGCCAGGAATTGACGCAGACCCAGCCGAGATCCTCCATGGGATCGCCGAGATGGGCGAGCTCCCAGTCCAGCACGGCACGCACGCCGTCGGTGCCGATGATGAGATTGCCGTTGCGGAAATCGCCGTGCACCAGCGTGGTCTCGGCGGACGGTCCGGGATCGTGGTCGCGCAGCCAGCGCAGCGCCAGCTCGAACACGGGCTTGGGCCAGTTCAGGCTGCGATAGTCGCGCTCGAACTCGGCAATCTCCTGCGTCGCCGACCTGCTGCGCAGCTCGGGCAACTTGTCCTTCGGCAATCGATGCAGGGCAGCGAGAATGCCGCCGATCTGCCGCGCCAGATGCGGCCGCGCCGCGGTAAACTCGTCATCGCGAAGAATCTTGCGCGCGATGGTCTCGCCTTCGACCCTTTGCATGATGAAGCCGGTGCCGAGGTCGTCCTCCGGCACCAGCACGTGCATCACGCGCGGCGACGGCACGCCCGCCTCGAAGGCGAGCTGCATCAGCTTCGCTTCGGCGGCAAGGCCCGCCGCGCGGGTCGGCGCCGCGCCATAGCCCTTCGGCGAGCGCCGCAGGATCGCGCCGATCGCGCCATCGGGATGGGTGATGTCGAAGCGCCAGGTTTCCTGGCTGGCGCCGCCCGACAATTTGGCCGCGCAGGTCGCGCCGGTCGCGCCCTTGCACCAGCGCTTGACGCTGCGTGAAAGCTCGGCCTCGATCATTTGCCTTTGAACTGCGCAGGCCGCTTCTCCAGGAACGCGCCGACGCCTTCGCGGAAATCCTGGGTGTCGCCGGCGCGAAGCTGGCACTGGAATTCGAGGTTGAGCTGATCCTCGAAGGAATTTTCCGGGCTGTCCCAATAGAGCTTGCGGATCAGCGACAGCGCGACCGTCGGCCCGCTGGCGAGCTCGCGCGCGAGCTTCATCGCCTCCTCCATCAGCACGCCGTCGTCATAGACGCGGTTGACGAGGCCCCATTCCAGCGCCTTCTCGGCCGGCAGCCGTTCGCCCATCAGCGACAATTCGATCGAACGCGCCCGGCCGACGAGGCGCGGCAGCAGCCAGGTCGAGCCGCAATCCGGCACGAGGCCGATGCGCCGGAAGGCCTGAAGGAAGTAGGAGGAACGCGCGCACAAGATCATGTCGCCGAGCAGCGCGAAGCTCATGCCGGCGCCCGCCGCCGGGCCATTGACCGCGGTGACGATCGGGCAATGCAGATTGCGGATGCGGCGCAGGAAGGGGTGAAAGCCGGTCTCCAGCGTCAGGCCGGCCTTGGTCTTCTTCGACTGGCTGTTGCGCCCTTGCAGATTGGCGCCGGTGCAGAAGGCGCGGCCCGCGCCGGTCAGCACCACGCAGCGCACCTCGTCCTTCTTCTCCTCGATCGTATCGAGCGCTTCGGCAAGGCCGCCCAGCATGTCCACGGAGACCGCGTTCATCACCTCCTGATGGTCGAGCTTGAGGATTGCGACCGAACCATCGAAATCGAGCGTGACGTGTTTGAACTGCATGGTTTCCTCGTCAGTTGCGGCCTGCGCCAGTTTCGCAGCCCGGAATTCGTTTTGCCGGGGCGCATATTTGATTTTTGGCGCGGTCTTGTCCATGGTGATCAGAGCATAGCAAGCAATCTTGCGCGCAGCGGCTGGTTGGCCGCAGACCAAAAAACAGGAAACGCGCCATGTCTATTTTCGACCTCACCGGCCGCGTCGCCGTGATCACCGGCGGCAATGGCGGCATCGGCCTCGGCATCGCGCAGGCGCTCGCGGCCCAAGGCTGCAACGTCTCGATCTGGGGCCGCAATCCCGACAAGAACAAGGTGGCTGCCGCGAGCATGGCCGGGCTCCCCGGCAAGGTCGACACCCGCGTTTGCGACGTCACCGACCCGGCCTCGGTGAACGCAGCGATGAAGGCGACGCTCGACATTTTCGGCCGGGTCGACGGCTGCTTCGCCAATGCCGGCATCGGCGGCGGCGGCCGGCGCTCCTTCATCGAGCGCACCGAGGAGGAATGGCGCACGATGTTCGCGACCAATCTCGACGGAGTGTTCCACGCCTTCCAGGCCGCGGCAAGGCACATGACCGAGCGCGCCAATGCCGGCGATGCCTTCGGCCGGCTGGTTGCGACATCGAGTCTCGCCTCGATCTTCGGCACCGCGCGCAACGAGCATTACGCCGCGACCAAGGCTGCGATCAACGCGCTGGTTCGCGCGCTCGGCGTCGAGCTCGCCCGCCACGGCGTCACGGCGAACGCGATCCTGCCCGGCTGGATCAAGAGCGACATGACATCCGGTCTCATGGCCAACGACAAGTTCGTCGCCAACGTGATGCCCCGCATTCCGCAGCGCCGCTTCGGCGAGGCGAGCGATTTCGGCGGCATCGCGGTATATCTGATGAGCAAGGCGTCGTCGTATCACACCGCCGATACGTTCGTGATCGACGGCGGCTATACGGCGTATTGAGATTTCGTAGGGTGGGCAAAGGCGCGCTTGCGCCGTGCCCACCCTACGCATTTCCGGATGCCATGGTGGGCACGCTGCGCTTTGCCCACCCTGCGGCATCTGATTTCAAAAGCGCAGAAGGGAATGGGCACATGTTCTCACACGTCATGATCGGCACCAACGATCTCGACAAGGCCAAGACGTTCTACGACAATCTGCTGAGCACGCTCGAGGTCCGGCCGGCCAGGGTCGACGGCCACCGCATCTTCTACATCACCAAGACCGGCGTGTTCTCGGTGTCGAAGCCGATCAACGGCGAGCCGGCAACCTGCGCGAATGGCGGCACGATCGGCTTCGCCGCCAATTCCCCGGAGCAGGTCGACGCCTGGCACGCAGCCGGCATTGCGGCCGGCGGGAAGTCGATCGAGGATCCGCCCGGCGTGCGTCAGGGCCCTGGCGGCAAGCTGTATCTGGCTTACTTGCGCGATCTCGACGGCAACAAGATCTGCGCGATGCATCGGATGCCGGCGTGAGGCCGACCGGACTCTCCTCGTCATTGCGAGGAGCTCTTGCGACGAAGCAATCCAGACTGCCGCCGAGGTAAGATTCTGGATTGCTTCCGCCTTCGCCGAAGGCTTCGGCGGACAAGTCGCTGCGCTCGCATTGACGGAGTCCTGGGGATCTGACGGCGCTCCAGCCCACTCGCGCCGCCCCGTTCAAACAACATTTCAAACGCCCTCGCGATATTCCATCGCGTGGCAGGGCTCGGCGCGAAAAAATGCGCGCTCGCACTTTGGCCGCGCCGCGACTATTCTTGCGCCCAGAACAATCTCTGCGTCCCCGGGAGGAACAATGACAAAACACACCTACATTCCCCGCACCACCAACTACACCCTCAATCCCGGCGACGAGCTCAACGACTTGCGGATGTCGGAGCAGGTCCGACCGCTCTACGATCATGTCAGGAAATTCATCCGCAACACCGTGGAGCCGATGTCGATCGAGTTCGCCAAGGCGGGCGAAGGCAAGGAGGACCGCTGGAGCTTCACGCCGAAGCAGCTCGAGGTGCTGGAGAAGGCCAAGAACAAGGCCAAGCAGGAAGGCCTCTGGAACTTCTTCCTGCCCGATGACGAGACCGGCCAGGGCCTGAAGAACCTCGACTACGCCTATATCGCCGCCGAACTCGGCAAGAGCCCGCTGGCGTCAGAGACGATGAACTGCTCGGCGCCCGACACCGGCAACATGGAGGTGCTGGAGCGCGTCGGCACCAAGGAGCAGAAGGAGAAGTGGCTGAAGCCGCTGCTCAACGGCGAGATCCGTTCGGCCTATGTCATGACCGAGCCGAACGTCGCCTCCTCCGACGCCAAGAACATCTCGACCACCGCAAAGCTGGTCGGCGACGAATGGGTCATCAACGGCGAGAAATACTACATCTCCGGTCTCGGCGACCCCCGCTGCAAGATCCTCATCGTGATGGTGAAGACCAATCCGGATGCCGCGCCGAGCAAGCAGCAGTCGCAGATCCTGGTGCCGCGCGACACGCCGGGCGTCGAGGTGCTCGGCCCGATGTACGTGTTTGGGCAGGACCACGCCCCGCGCGGCCACATGCACATGCGCTTCAACAATGTGCGCGTCCCGAAGGAGAACATGCTGCTCGGCGAAGGCCGCGGCTTCGAGATCTCGCAGCTCCGTCTCGGCCCGGGCCGCATCCATCACTGCATGCGCACCATCGGCAAGGCCGAGAAGGCGCTCGATCTGATGGTGCAGCGCGGCCTAACCCGCGAGGCCTTCGGCAAGAAGATCGCCCATCTCGGCGGCAACATGCAGATCATCGCCCAGGCGCGCTGCGAGATCGAGGCGATGCGGCTGATGGTGCTGAAGGCCGCCAAGGCGATGGACGTGCTCGGCAACAAGGAGGCCCGCGTCTGGGTCTCCATGGTCAAGGCCATGGTGCCGGAGCGCGCCTGCAAGATCATCGACCAGGCGATCCAGATGCACGGCGCCACCGGCATCTCGCACTGGACCCCGCTCGCGGAGATGTATCAGGACGTGCGGCACCTGCGCTTTGCGGACGGTCCGGACGAGGTGCATTGGATGGTGGTGGGACGCCACGAGCTGAGCATGGCGTGATCGACGAGATGCCGTAGGGTGGGCAAAGGCGCGCACTTCGCGTGCCGTGCCCACCGTCGCGGCCAATGCGAGAGGTGGTGGGCACGCTTCCGCCTTCGCTCTTCGAGCTACGGCGGACAAGTCGCTTTGTCCACCCTACGCACATCCGCGAGCGACGTTACGCAGTCGTCGCGGCCTCGATCTTGTCCTGGGTCTTGGTCTCGAAATCGCTGGCGTCGTGGCGCTCGTGGAGCTGGCTGGCGGGGTCGCCCGAGACGCGGTTGACCATGCGGCCGCGCTTCACGGCGGGACGCTGGGCGATCTGGTCGGTCCAGCGCTGCACGTTCTTGTAGTCCTGCACCGACAGGAATTCGCCGGCGCCATAGACCAGCCCCTTGGCGAGCGCACCGTACCAGGGCCACACCGCGATGTCGGCGATCGTGTATTCCTTGCCCGCGAGGTACTCGTTGTCGGCAAGGCGCCGATCGAGCACGTCGAGCTGGCGCTTGGTCTCCATCGCGAAACGATCGATGGCGTATTCGATCTTGAACGGCGCGTAGGCGTAGAAATGGCCGAAGCCGCCGCCGAGATAGGGCGCGCTGCCCATCTGCCAGAACAGCCAGGACATCGCCTCGGTGCGGGTCTTGATGTCCTTCGGCAGGAAGGCGCCGAACTTCTCGGCGAGATAGAACAGGATCGAGCCGGATTCGAACACCCGGATCGGCTCCGGACCCGAGCGGTCCATCAGGGCGGGGATCTTCGAGTTCGGGTTGATGTCGACAAAACCGCTGCCGAACTGGTCGCCATTGCCGATCCTGATCAGCCAGGCATCGTATTCGGCGCCCTTGTGGCCGAGCGCCAAAAGCTCCTCCAGCATCACCGTGACCTTCACCCCGTTCGGGGTGGCCAGCGAATAGAGCTGAAGCGGATGCTTGCCGACCGGCAGCTCCTTGTCGTGAGTTGGGCCGGCGATCGGGCGGTTGATGCTGGCGAACTGCCCGCCATTCTCCTTGTTCCAGGTCCAGACTTTGGGCGGCACGTAGGCGGGGGCGTCGGTCATGCGGGGCTCCGGCGGAAAGATGCGTCTGCATTAATTAGACCGCGAATGCCGAATGACAAGGGCGCCGAATGCATTCCCGAACCGGGCAACTTCACGGTTCGTCATGGCAGGCTCCCTCCCCGTCATTCCGGGGCGCCCGCAGGGCGAGCCCGGAATCCATTGCGCCGCCAGGAATGCTCCGAAAAATGGATTCCGGGTTCTCGCTGACGCGAGCCCCGGAATGACCGGCCTCATCCGGGACGCAACGGCCTGCGGGACGAGCGCGACGTCTACACACAAGATGCCTCGCCGAATCCGGCATGTCATCGACCGGCTCGCGTCACTTTGCTTTGCCAGCGAAAACAACGAAAACGCGAAGGCCGCCGGGAGAGAGCCATGAAATCGCCGATCTGCGACATGCTGGGAATCGAGTTCCCGCTGCTGGCCTTCAGCCATTGCCGCGATGTCGTCGCCGCCGTCAGCCGCGCCGGCGGCTTCGGCGTGCTGGGTGCCACCGTGCACACCCCCGATACGCTCGAACGCGAGCTGAAATGGATCGACGATCACATCGACGGCAAGCCCTACGGCATCGACGTGCTGATCCCCGAGAACATCTCGACCGCGGGCGAGAAGGACGTCACCTGGAAGAGCCTGGAGGCGCGCGTGCCGCAGGAGCATCGCAACTACACGCGCGATCTGCTGAAGAAATACGACATCGAGCTCACGACCACGGAGGTCGCAGCCGATCAACCGCAGCCGTTCGACGGAAAAACCGCGCTACAGCTGCTCGAGGTTTCCTTCAATCATCCGATCCGCCTGATCGCCAACGCGCTGGGCGTGCCGCCCAAGGCGATGATCGAGATGGGCAAGACACACGGGGTGCCGGTCGCAGCGCTCGTCGGCGCCAAGGAGCACGCGCTGCGCCAGGTCGCCGCCGGCGTCGACATTCTCGTGGTGCAGGGCACCGAAGCCGGCGGCCATTGCGGCGAGGTCTCGACCATGGTGCTGGTGCCCGAGGTGATCAAGGCGATCAGAAAGATCCGCGACGTGCCGGTGCTGGCGGCCGGCGGCATCATGACGGGCCGACAGATGGCGGCCTGCATGGCGATGGGCGCGGCCGGCGCCTGGACCGGCTCGGTGTGGCTGGCGACCGTCGAATCCGAGACCAGCGAGATTTTCCGCGAGAAGATGATCGCGGCGTCCTCGCGCGACGCCGTGCGCTCCAAGGGCCGCACCGGCAAGCCGGCGCGGCAGCTCCGCTCGGTCTGGACCGACGCCTGGGACCGCGCGCCGGACAGCCCGGGCGCGCTGCCGATGCCGCTGCAAAGCATCCTTAGCCGCGACGCCTTCAATTCGATCGACCGTGCCGCAGCGAGCGGCAACGCACGGGCGCGCGATCTCGTCAGCTATTTCGTCGGCCAGGGCGTCGGCCTGATCGACAGCGTCAAGTCCGCCGGCGCCGTGGTGCAGGAGTTCAAGGAAGAGTTCGCCGAAGCGGTCGAGCACATGAATGCGCTGGTGGCGGAGTAGGTGTAGACCCTCATGGTGAGGAGGCGCGCAAGCGCCGTCTCGAACCATGAGAGCCCGCGGCCCATCCTTCGAGACGCCTGCTTCGCAGGCTCCTCAGGATGAGGTCGGAGATGTTTGAGAGAGTGAAGCAGCAGAACAATGACGACTGTTCCCCCTGACCTCATCCCCGTCATCGTCGGCGTCGGCGAGATCGTCGATCGCCCGAAGGAGATCACTGAAGGCCTCGAACCGCTCGATCTGCTCGAACAGGCGCTGCGGCGCGCAGAGGCGGACGCCGGTGCAAAACTGCTTGGCGAGGTGCAGTCGCTCGACGTCGTCAACTTCCTGAGCTGGCGCTATCGCGATCCCGAGCAGCTGTTGGCGCAGCGCCTCGGCGTCACGCCCGCGCATTGCTATTACGGCCCGGTCGGCGGCGAGAGCCCGATCCGCTACATCCACGAAGCCGCCAAGCGCATCGCGCGCGGCGAGTGCACGGTCGCCGCGGTCTGCGGCGCGGAAGCGCAGTCGACCGCGACCAAGGCGGAACGTGCCGGCGTCAAGCTGCCATGGACCCCGTTCGCCCATGACGTCGAGGAGCCCAAGCGCGGCGCGGCGTTCCAGAAGCCGCTGGCGGTGAAGCTCGGCGTGTTCCGACCCGTCACGGTCTATCCGTTCTACGAGGCCGCCTCCTCCGCACATTGGGGCCAGACGCCGCGCGAGGCGATGGCCGAGTCCGGCGTGCTGTGGTCGCGCTATTCGCAAGCCGCCGCGCAAAATCCCAATGCCTGGCTGAAGCGGCGCTATGCGCCGGAGGAGATCACGACACCGACCGCGGACAATCGCCTGATCGCCTGGCCCTACAACAAGCTGATGGTCGCCAATCCCAGCGTCAACATGGGCGGCGCGCTGCTGCTCACCAGCCTTGCCAAGGCCCGTGCGGCCGGGATCGCGGAGGACCGACTGGTCTATCCGCTCGGCGGCGCCTCGGCGGAGGAGCCGCGCGATTATCTGTTGCGCGACCAGTTCTACGAAAGCCATCCGCAGAACGCGGTGCTGCAAGCCGTGATGGACCTTGCCGGCGGCGACGGCAAGACGTTCGACGCGATCGAGCTCTACAGCTGCTTCCCTTGCGTGCCCAAGATGGCGCGGCGGACGCTCGGGCTTTCCGCCGACGTGCAGCCGACCGTGACCGGCGGGCTCACCTTCTTCGGCGCGCCGCTCAACACCTACATGACGCATGCGGCCTGCGCGATGGTGCGGCGGCTGCGCGATGGCGCCAGGCTCGGCCTGCTCTATGGCCAGGGCGGCTTCGTCACCAAGCATCACGCACTGGTGGTCGCGAAGGCGCCGCCGCACGCGGCGCTGGCGCAGGAGACCAGCGTGCAAGGCGAGGCCGACCGCAACAAGCGCGCGGTGCCGGAATTCGTCGACGAGGCCTCGGGCAAAGGCAAGGTGGAGAGTTTCACGGTGCTCTATGGCCGCAGCGGCGAGGTCGAGCACGGCGTCGTCATGCTGCGCACCGAGCACGACCGGCGAACGCTGGCGCGGATTCCGGCGCGCGACAGCGCGACGCTGGCCCATCTGCTCAACATGGATCGCACGCCGGTCGGCTCGCTCGGCGAGATCACGGTGGCTGCCGACGGGGTGCCGGAGTGGCGGGTGGCGTAGCTGCGGCGCATCACACCGGACGATGCTGCGCATCGCCGGGACTGCCGCGCGGCATCCGGGGCACCGATCTCGGCCCCCTGCGCCATCCGCCTCAGGCGGCGCGGACGGAGCTCAGGAACTTGCCGACCTCGAGCTTGAGACGGTTGGAATCGCGCGACAGCATCTGCGCCGCCGACAGCACCTGCGAAGACGCCGAGCCGGTTTCGGAGGCACCGCGCTGGACGTCGCCCACATTCGACGAGACCTGCTGGGTGCCTTGGGCGGCCTGCTGAACGTTGCGGGCGATCTCCCGGGTTGCCGCACCCTGCTGCTCCACGGCTGCCGCAATCGCCGAAGCGATCTCCGACAGACGCGCGATGGTGCCGCTGATGTCGCCGATGGCGGTGACCGAATCCTGGGTCGCCGCCTGAATGCCGCCGACCTGCTGGCCGATCTCGCCGGTGGCCTTGGCGGTCTGCTCGGCGAGCGCCTTGACCTCGGAAGCCACCACAGCGAAGCCGCGTCCGGCCTCGCCCGCCCGTGCCGCCTCGATCGTGGCGTTGAGGGCCAGCAGATTGGTCTGGCCGGCGATCGCATTGATGAGCTCGACGACGTCGCCGATCCGCGATGCGGCCCGCGACAATTCGCTGACGCGCTCGGTCGTGGCATGGGCCTGGCTGACCGCTTCGCTCGCGATCCGGGAGGAGTCCTGCACCTGGCGGCCGATCTCGCGCACCGAGGACGACATCTCTTCGGCGGCCGACGCCACCGAGTGGACATTGGTGGAGGCTGCTTCCGAGCCGGTTGCGACCGCCGTCGCCAATTCCTGCGCCCGACCCGCGGTCGAGGACAGCGTCGAGGCCGAAGCCTCGAGCTCGGTTGCGGCCGACGACACCGTCTCGACGATTTCGCCGATCGCGGCCTCGAAGCCGGTTGCGAGCTTGGTCATGTCGGATTTGCGCTGCGCCTCGGCACGGCGCTGAACCGCCTGCACCTCGTCGCGGCTGAAGCGGATGATGGTTTGCACTGTCTGGAGGTTGCGCAGCGCTTCGCCGATCTCGTCGTCGCGCTCGATCACGATGCGGCTGTCGAGCTTGTCCTGGACGAGGTTCAGCAAAGTATCGTTGAGTTGCTGCATCGGTCTCCGGATCGCGCGCATGGTCGTGACGCCGGCGAAACCGACGATGGCGACGCCGACGACGGCCAGCGCCGCCAGAATCAGGCTGGCCGAACCGCCGGCGGCGAGCGCGCCGCCGATGCCGAGCGCAAGCATGAACAGCGCCTGGAGCGCCATCGTCGTGAAGAGGCGCGCCTTCAGCGTCCCGGTGAAGACGCTGAAGCGGTCCAGCCACGAGCGGCGGCGGATGATGCCGGCGTCAATGCGATAGCCATGCGGCTTCTTCTCGCGGATCGCAGAATAGACCTCTTCGGCGAGCTTGCGCTGGTCGGCCGGCAGTTTTGTGCGGATCGACGTATATCCCTTGACCTCGCCGTTTTCGCGGATCGCAGAGGCCGTCGCCAGCACCCAGTAGAAGTCGCCGTTCTTGCGACGGTTCTTCACCGCGCCGAGCCAGGGCTTGCCGGCCTTCAGCGTGTCCCAGAGGTTGTCGAACGCCTCCGGCGGCATGTCGGGATGACGAACGATGTTGTGCGGCTGGCCCATGAGTTCCGCCGACGTGAAGCCGGCGGCGGCAATGAAGTCCTCGTTGAAGTAGGTGAGCTTGCCCTTGAGATCGGTCCGCGAAACGATCAGCGTCTCGTCACTGACGGGATATTCGACCGTCGTGACCGGAAAATTCTTGCGCATCGGGGCTCCCCAAAGACCGAATTCAGTAAAAAGTCATTCGAATCGGGACGCGCCCGGCATGAGCCTGCCCTCTGTCAACTATCGTAAATCCGATTTAACCATCGATGAAACGTCGCGCCCGTAACACTACGGACGATCTCAGAAGAGCTCCGCCGCGAGCGACATCATGCTACCGGCAAGACGAAACGAGCGGTGCTATGTGGCGCCGCTCGTCGCTCGATCGGACAAAGACTTTACGCCGCGCGGACGTTGGTCAGGAACTTGCTGACCTCGTTCTTCAGCCGGCCCGAGTCGTTTGACAGCATTTGCGCCGCCGACAGCACCTGCGACGATGCCGTTCCGGTCTCGGTCGCGCCACGCTGCACGTCGGTGATGTTGGAGGAGACCTGCTGGGTGCCCTGCGCGGCCTGCTGCACATTGCGGGCGATCTCCTGCGTCGCCGCGCCCTGCTCTTCCACCGCGGCCGCAATCGCCGAGGAGATCTCCGAGAGGCGCTCGATGGTCGAGGAGATCTCCTTGATGGCGCCGACCGAATCGTTGGTCGCCGCCTGGATGCCGGAGATCTGCTGGCCGATCTCGCCGGTCGCCTTCGCGGTCTGCTCGGCGAGCGCCTTCACCTCGGAGGCCACCACCGCGAAACCGCGGCCAGCTTCGCCCGCTCGCGCCGCCTCGATTGTGGCGTTCAGCGCGAGCAGATTGGTCTGGCCCGCGATGGTGTTGATCAGCTCGACCACGTCGCCGATCCGGGCGGCAGCCTTCGACAGCTCGCTGACGCGCTCGGTGGTGGCGCGCGCCTGGCCGACGGCATCGCCCGCCATCCGCGCCGATTCCTGCACCTGACGGCTGATCTCGCCGACCGACGAGGCCATCTCCTCGGTGGCCGAGGCCACCGATTGCACGTTGGTCGAGGCTTCTTCCGAAGCTCCAGCCACCGTCGTCGCCAGTCTCTGAGAGCGGTCGGCAGTCGACGTCAGCGTCGAGGCGGAGGCCTCGAGCTGGGTCGAAGCCGACGACACGGTCTGGACGATCTCGCCGATCATGGCTTCGAATTCGCGGGTGATGTCGTCGACGCGGCGGCCGCGCTCGATCTTGGCCTCGGCATCCGCGGCCGCAGCCTCGTCCGCGGCCTTCTTGGCGATCAACGCCTCCTTGAAGATCTGGAGCACGTCGGCCATCGCGCCGATCTCCGTCTTCTCGCCGCGATGCGGCACCTCGGCCGAAAGGTCGCCCCGGCCCAGCGCCTGCATCGGCTGTGTGATGGAATTGATGCCGCTCGAGACATCGCGGACCAGATAGAAGCTGAGACCGATGCCGATCAGGACGGCGGCGCCGAGAATGACCGAAACCAGCATGAAGGCAGAGGAATAGCTGTCGGCGGCATCCTGAGCGGCCTGTTCGCCACCCCTGGTGTTGAGCTCGATGTCCTTGTTCAGGACCTCATCCGCCTGAAGCCCGATCTTGTTGACCGTCTTGGAGTTGAGCTCCTGCGCCTCGCGCGGCATCTTGCCGGCCTCCTTGCGCGACAAGGCCATCACCTCCTCGGTGCCTTTCTTGTAATCGTCCCAGAGCTTGGACCACTGGCTGTAGAGCGCGCGCTCTTCCGGGGAGCTGATCATGGCCTCATACTTGCTGCGCGTCTTGGCGAGCGCGTCGGTCACGGTGGCGGCGGTCTTCTCCACCGCGAGCTTGTCGTCCAAAGCTTCGGCCAGCATGTGCTGGCGCACCACGTTCCGATACGTGATGACTGCGGCCCGCAGGTCGCCGATCGCCTTGACGCTCGGCATCCAGTTGGTGGTGATGTCGAGAGTGTTGGCGTTCATCGTCCGCATCTTCGTGACGGCGAGCAGGCCCATGCCGGTCATCGCGACCAGCAGGAACGCCACGACACTGATGATCTTGGCGCGGATGGAAAGCTTGGCAAACATAATCGGGTCTCGTTGTGCTGGCGCGGGCGCGCGTCGGGAACTCTAAGGAATCAAACAAAGGGGAGCAGCGCCGACATCAGACAGCAGACCGTCTGCGAAAGATGTTAAGTGCGACTCCGCGCAAGCACGGAAGTCGAAAGAAATGAACAGGCGCCTAAGAACGCCCAGCGCTCAGCGCATGAGCCTAAGCGCATCCGCGAAAAACTCCGGGCCGCCGAAATTTCCGGACTTCAACGCGAGCAGCATCTCGCCTGCTTCGGCGCCAACGGCACGCAGCACCGGGACGCCCGCGGCGATCTCCGCGCCGACGAGGAAGCCCGGGATTTCGAGGCGGTCGACGACCGCGCCGGACGTCTCGCCGCCGGCGACGATGAGCCGCCGGACCCCTGCTTTCACAAGGTTTTCCGCGATATCGGCCATGGCCTGCTCGATGGCATGGCCCGCGGCATCGCGCCCGTGGCGGGCTTGCAATGCGGCGACGTCTTCGGGCTTCGCGCTCGAGGCGATCAGCACCGGGCCGTCGGCAAGTCGCGGCCTCGCCCAGTCGAGCGCGCGCTCGGCTTCGTTCGCTCCCGTAATAATACGGTCCTGGTCGAGATGGAGCACCGGCATGATGCGTTCGGCATTCGCGATCTGCTGAAGCGTGGCCTGCGAGCAGCTTCCGGCAAGACACGCTGCCGGCCCGCCGACGGCAGCTCCGGACTCGCTGCTCGCGGCACCGGGCTTGACCTTGCCGGTCGACACCAGCGCGCGCGCGAGCCCAAGGCCGATGCCGGAGGCCCCGACCGACAGGCGATGTTCGCCGGCCACGAGACCGATGGTTTCGAGGTCGCGGTCGAACACGGCGTCGATGATGGCAGCGCCGATACCCTTGCCGGCGAGTTCGGCCAGCCGCGCCCGCACGGCATCCGCGCCGCGCGTGACGGTGGCGAGGTCGACGAGGCCGATCTGCGTCCTGCTCTGACGCGCCAGCACGCGCACCAGGTTGGAATCATGCATCGGGTTGAGCGGATGGTCCTTCAGCGGGCTCTCGTTGAGCGGCACGGCGCCGACAAAGAGATTGCCCTGGTAGACGGTGCGGCCGGTCTCCGGGAAGGCCGGCGTCACCAGAACGGCACCTTCGCCGCTATCGGCACGCAACGCGTCCATCACCGGGCCGATATTGCCCGCGTCGGTGGAATCGAAAGTCGAGCAGATCTTGAACAGCACGTGGCCCGCACCACGGCTGCGCAGCCATTTGTCCGCCGCGCGCGAGCGCGAGACGGCAAGGCCGGCCTCGATCGAGCGGCTCTTCAGCGACACCACGACGGCGTCGACCTCGGGCAACGCGAGATCGTCCGAGGGCACACCGATGGTCTGCACCGTGCGCAGGCCCGCACGCGTCAGCGTGTTGGCGAGGTCGGAGGCGCCGGTGTAGTCGTCGGCGATGCAGCCAAGCGAAATCTTTGCTGCAAGTGTCACGGCTTCACTCCGGCGTAAGGCTTGAACCAGGCAAGGCCGTCCGTAGTCTTGCCGCGCGGATTGTACTCACAGCCGACGAAGCCGGCATAGCCGAGGCGGTCGAGCTCTTCGAACAGGAACGGATAGTTCAGCTCCTCGCCGTCGGGCTCGTTGCGCGAGGGGATGCTGGCGATCTGGATGTGGCCGATGATCGGCATCATCTCGCGCAGCCGCATGGTGACGTCGCCATGAATGATCTGGCAGTGATAGATGTCGAACTGAAGCTTGAGATTCGCAAGCCTCAGCTCCTGGATCAGGTCGCGGGCGAAGCCGAAATCGTTGAGGAAATAGCCCGGCACGTTGCGGGCATTGATCGGCTCGATCACGACGTCGATGCCGTGGGGAGCGAAGAACTCCGCGGCCCATGCCACCGATTTGTAGAAGGCCTCGATCGCGACGCGTTCGCCGCGGTTGGCGATGCCGGCCATCAGGTGCAGGCGCTTGACGCCGGTCGCCTTGGCATAGGGCAGCGCCGTCTCCAGGCTCGCCTTGAGATCGTTGAACCGCGAGGGAAGCGCCGCAAAGCCCTTCTCGCCGGCATTCCAGTCGCCCGGCGGCAGATTGAACAGCGCCTGGGTCAGGCCGTTGCGCTTGAGCCGCTCGCCAACCGCCTCGGCGGGATGCTCGTACGGGAAGAGATACTCGACCGCGGTGAAGCCGGCTTGCGCAGCGGCATCGAAACGATCGAGGAACGGCACCTCGGTGAACATCATCGAGAGGTTGGCGGCAAAACGCGGCATCGGAGTCCTCTTGCTTACTTGTCGCCGGGCAGCTTCACGCCAGTCACCTGCGCATACATGCGGGCCACAGACGCGTCATCGTCGCGGCCCATGCCGGCGGCTGATGTCATCAGAAACATCTGGAGTGCGGCAGCGGAGACCGGCACCGGGAATCGGGCACTGCGTGCCATGTCCTGGATGATGCCGAGATCCTTGACGAAGATCTCGACGGCGCTGCGCGGCGAGTAATCGCCATCGAGCACATGCGGCATGCGGTTCTCGAACATCCAGGAATTGCCCGCGGAGGCCGTGATCACCTCATAGACCTTGCGGATGTCGAGGCCCTGCTTGGCCGCGAACGCCATGGCTTCGCTGGCGGCGGCGATGTGCACACCGGCGAGCAGCTGGTTGATCATCTTGAAGGCAGCGCCCTGCCCTGCCGCATCGCCGAGCTCATAGAGCTTCGCGGCCATGGCATCGAGCGCCGGCCGCGCTTTCGCAAACGCGGCGGGACTGCCGGAGGCGAGGATCGTCAACTCGCCCTGCGCGGCGCGCTGCGCCCCGCCTGAGATCGGCGCGTCCAGATAAAGCCGGCCCGTCGCCTCCAGCTGCTTGGCAAGGCGGCGCGCCACATCCGGATCCATGGTGGCGGAGGAGACGAACGCGCTGCCCTTCGGCATGGACTCGGCGGCTCCATCCTTGCCGAACAGGATCGCCTCGGTCTGCGCGGCATTGACCACGACGCTGACGACGATGTCGGCGTCCTTGGCGGCCTCAGCCGGGGTCTTTGCTCCCGCCCCGCCATCCGTCACGAAGCGCGCCACTGCGTCAGCCGAGACGTCACAGCCAGTGACCGCATGGCCGGCGCGCTTCAGCGAGGTCGCCATGCCATACCCCATCGAGCCGAGCCCGATCACGGCGATGCGCTGATTCTGAGACGTGGAGGCGGACATATGCAACTGATCCTTGCGAACGTTTCCTGGATGGCCGGCCTTTGCGGCGGCTCGGCGAACCGATATCACGGCTTGGCCGCGCTGCCAAAGCGTGAGACAAGCGGACATGACGGCCATGAGGACTGAAAACAGCCACGAGACGCGGCTGCGCGAGGACATCTGCCGCTTCGGACGGTCCCTGTTCGAGCGCGGGCTGACGCCGGGCTCTTCCGGCAATATCAGCGTCAGGCTGGACGGCGGCGGCTGGCTGGTGACGCCGACCAACGCCTCACTCGGCTTCCTCGATCCGGCAAGGCTGTCGCGGCTGGACGATCAGGGTCGGCTGGTCTCTGGCGATGCGCCGACCAAGGAAGTTCCGCTGCACAATGCGCTCTACGAAACGCGCGGCAGCGCGCGTGCGATCGTGCACCTGCACTCCACCCATTCGGTCGCGCTGTCGATGCTGCCCGAGATCGACCCGCGCGCCGCGCTGCCGCCGATGACGGCCTACTATCTGATGAAATGCGGCGCCACCGCGCTCGTGCCCTATTACCGCCCGGGCGATCCCGCTGTGGCTGACGCGATCAAGGGACTGGCGGGGAAATACTCATCCGTGCTGCTCGCCAATCACGGCCCGGTCGTCGCCGGCGACACGCTGGAAGCGGCGGTGTTCGCGACGGAAGAGCTGGAGGAGACGGCGAAGCTGTACCTGCTGCTGCGCGGCATGAACCCGCGGTATTTGTCGCCGGAGCAGGTAAAAGATTTGGTGAAGGTTTTCGGGGTGACGCTGCCGGAGCATGGGCATTGAGCCGGATACTCCGCCGTCATCCTGAGGCGCGAGCCTTGCGATGCAGCGCATCGCAAGGTGAAGCCTCGAAGGATGGGCTCCGGGCGCTCGCGGCCCATCCTTCGAGGCGCGCGAAGAGCGCGCACCTCAGGATGACGGCGGAGATTGCGGGGGCAGTCTAGCTACAACCCCAGATACGCCTTTCGTACATCCGGATTGCCCTTGATCTCGCGTGCCGCGCCCTGCATCAGCACGCGGCCGGTCTGCAGGATGTAGGCGCGGTCGGCGATCTCCAGGCATTCGGCCATGCGCTGCTCGACGATGAGGACGGTCATGCCGGCGTCGCGGATGCGCTTCACCGCCTGGAAAATCTCGTCGACGAGTTTTGGCATGATGCCTTGCGAGGGCTCGTCCAACATCAAGAGCCGCGGGCGCGTCATCAGCGCGCGGCCGATCGCGAGCATCTGCTGCTCGCCGCCGGAGAGCGTTTCGGCGCGCTGCTCCAGGCGCTCGGACAGACGCGGAAACAGCGTGAAGACGAGATCGAGCGGCTCTTCGCGGTTGGCTTCGCCACGGTAGAGATAGCTGCCGAGACGAAGATTGTCGCGCACGGACAGACGCGGAAACAGCCGGCGGTTCTCCGGTACATAGGCGATGCCGGCCGCCGTGATGTGGTGCTGCGCCATGCCGTTGATCTGCTTGCCGTCGAACGTCACGCTGCCCGAGCGCGGGCGCTCGGCGCCGGCGATGGATTTCAGCAGCGTCGACTTGCCGGCACCGTTGGCACCGGCGACGCAGACGATCTCGCCCTTCTGGACCTCGATCGAGACCGCGGAGATCGCGACCAGGCCCTGATAGGCGGTCGTGACTTCACGCACCGACAGCATGACGATCTCCCAGATATGCCTTGATCACCTTGGGATCGCGGACGACGTCCGAAGGCTTGCCCTCGACCAGCACCTTGCCGAGGTCGAGCACGATGGCACGGTCGACCAATGGCATCACGATCTCCATGACGTGCTCCACCATCAAGACGGTGATGCCGGCATCGCGCACCTTGCGCACCAGCGCGACACCGGTCTGCGCCTCGGTCGGCGTGAGGCCGGTGAGGACTTCGTCGAGCAGCAGCAACTTCGGCTCGGTCGCGAGCGCGCGGGCGACTTCAAGGCGCCGCTTCTCGGCCGGCACGAGGTCGCTCGCCAGCACGTCGGCGCGCGCGGCAAGGCCGGTGAACTCCAGCACCTCGTGCGCCTTGCGGCGCGCCTCGCGCATGACCGTGTTGCGCACCAGCGCACCGACGATGACGTTGTCGACGACGGTCATGGTCTCGAAGCTCTTGACCACCTGGAAGGTGCGCCCGATGCCGCGCTGGCAGCGCGCGGCTGCCGGCATGTGGGTGACGTCCTCGCCGTCGAATAGAATCGAGCCTTGCGTCGGCGGCAACACGCCGGCGATGAGATTGAAAAGCGTCGACTTGCCGGCGCCGTTGGGGCCGATCAGGCCGACGATCTCGCCGCGGCCGACCGAGATCGAGACGTCGCTGTTGGCGACGAGGCCGCCGAAACGCTGCCAGACGCCACGGGTTTCAAGGAGCGCGGTCATCGCGTGGCTCCCGTCTTCTTCGGGCGTGAAAACAGGCTGAGCAGCCCCCGCGGCAGGGCCAGCGAGATCAGGACGATCAGCGTGCCGTAGACGATGAGATCGACACCGCGCCCCGAGCCGCCGAACTTGAAGCGCGTCAGCTCGGTCAGCGGGATCAGGATGGCGGCCCCGAGCACCGGCCCCCACAGGGTGCCGATGCCGCCGAGCACGGCCGGCAACGCCATCAGCAGCGAGAACTGGAAGCCCATGACGCTTTCGGGATCGATGTAGGAGACGAACTGGGCGTAGAAGCTGCCGCCGACGGCAACCAGGAAGGCGGAGACCGCGGCCGCGCCCATCTTGGAATTGAACACGTCGACACCAAGGCTCTCGGCCGCGTCCGGATTGTCCTTCACCGCGCGCCACCAGAATCCCCATTTGGAGTTTTCCAGCCACCAGGTCACGAACCAGGCGAGGCAGCACAGCGCGAGCGCAAAGTAGAAATACGGCAACTTGGTGCGCAGGAACTGGAATTTCAGCCAGCTGTCGCCGCGGATCGGAATGGTAATGCCCATCGCGGCGCCGGCCCATTCCCAATTGTGGAACAGCAGCAAGCCGATCTCGGCGATGACGATGGTGGCGATCACGAAGTAATGGCCGCGCAGGCGGAAGAAGGGATAGCCGAGCCCCATCGCGATCAGCGCCGACACCACGCCGCCCGCCAGCATGCCGAACCAGGGCAGAACGCCGAACTTGGTGAACAGCAGCTCGGTGGTGTAGGCACCCAGGCCGAAATACAGCGCGTGCCCGAGCGATATCTGTCCGCAATAGCCGGACAGGATGTTCCAGCTCTGCGACAGACCCGCATACATCAGCGTCAGGATCAGGATGTTCTGGACAACGACGTCCTTCACGAACAATGGCGTCAGCGCGGCGATGGCGGCGAGCGCCGCGGCGATGATGAGGTCGCGGCGGCGCCGCGCTGCAAAATCCTTGTCCATCAGATCGATCCGAACAGGCCGCGCGGCCGGATGAAGACGACCAGCAGATAGACCGCGTAGATGCCGACCGACTTCAGCGCTGGCGGCAGCACCAGGGCGGTGGTGGCTTCGACGAGGCCGACGATGATGCCGCCAGCAAAAGCGCCGAACACGCTGCCGAAGCCGCCGAGCGCCACGGTGACATAGGCGATCAGGGCAAAGGACGCGCCGACATCAGGATAGATGTAGAAGAAGCTCGCCATGATCGCGCCGGCGAGGCCGACCAGCGCGGCGCCGAGGCCCCAGCCGAAGGCGAAGACACGGTTCTTGTCGATGCCGACCAGCGCGACCGCGCCGGGATCTTCGCGGGTGGCTTCGATCGCACGACCGAAATCGGTGCGATGGATGAAGAAATAGAGGCCGGCGAAGGCCGCGATCGAGACCAGCGCGCCGACCAGCTGCGGCTCCGGCAGGAAGATGCCGGCAATCGAGATGGTCTTACCGCCGAGCCAGGACTGCGGAATGCTGCGATAATCAGGGGTGAAGAAGTATTGCGCAAGGCCGCGCATGACGATGGCAAGGCCGAAGGTGGTGAAGATCTGCACCATGCCGGCATTGGCCTTGGCTCGCATGGCGAAACGCACAATGAGCAAGTAGATCACCGCTCCGAAGATGAAGAGCGCGGCAGCGACCAATGGCGCGGACAGCAAGGGGTCGATGGCGAAGAACGCGAACAGGAAGAAGGACAGATACATCGCGATCATCAGAAACTCGCCATGAGCGAAGTTCGTGACGTCCATCAGGCCGAAGATCAGCGCGAGGCCGACCGCGATCAATCCGTAGAGCAGCCCCATGAGCAGGCCGCTCGCAAGACTCTGGATAATGGCTTGGGCTGTCAAAAGTCGTCCCCCGTTCGAAAAGTCACCGTTTGCTCCGTCATTGCGAGCAAAGCGAAGCAATCCAGCATCTCACCCGCGGAGACTGCCTGGATTGCTTCGTCGCTTCGCTCCTCGCAATGACGAGGCTCGCGCGACGATCGCGATGTGGTCCCCTGCTCCCACAGCGCTTACTTCATCGGCCAGACCGCCTCGGCGATCGCAGCCTGCGGCGGGAAGATGGTGACGAACTTGCCACCGATATATTGCAGCAGTACCGGGTCGGCGTCGTTGTTCTGGCCCATCTCGTCGAACTTGACGCGCTTCCAGGGCATGATGGTCTGCTCGCCCGGGATGTCGGTCGCTGCCAGCGCGTCGCGGATCTTCTCGCCGTCGGTCGACTTGGCGCGGCTGATGGCGTCGGCGAGGATGATCAGGCCCATGAACTGGCGCGAGGTGAGATCATTGAAGTCCTTGCCCGACTTCGCCTTGAACATATCGTTGATCTTGCCGACCATCGGGCGCTTCTGCGCGAGGTCGAGCGAGAACGTGCCGCGCGAGATCACGCCTTCGAGCTTGTCGCCGACGGCATCATAGAGCGCCTTCTCGGAGAAGCCGGCGTCCTGCGCCACGATCGCATTCGGCTTGTAGCCGAGCTCGGCCATGGTCTTGACCAGGAGGATGCCGTCGGTGGTGTAGCTCGAGGGCATCAGCACGTCGGCGCTGGCAGACTTGAGCTGCTGCACCTCGGCCGAGAGCGAGGGCGAGTTGGCGCGATATTTGATGTCGGTGACGATCTTGTAGCCGCGCTCGCCGGCGATCTTGGCCTGGGCGTTGCCGGAATCGGTGCCGAAGATGGTGTCCTCGTGGAACAGCGACAGCGTCTCGATCTTGGTGCCCTTCTTCTTCATGGCATCGAAGAAGTCGAACATGGCGGCCGAGTACATCTCGTCGTGCGGCGCGGCGCGGAAGTAGTATTTCAGGCCGCGGCGATGCAGGCTCGGCGAGGAATTGTCAGCGGAGACGAACGGGACCTGGTAGCGCTCGCAGATCTGGCTGACGGTGACGGCGACCGCGCTCTGATAGGTGCCGATGATGGCGCTGACCTTCTCCTGCGTGATCAGGCGCTCGGCTTCGGCGCGACCCTTCTGCGGATCGGCCTGGTGGTCGGCGAAGACGAGGCGGATCTTCGCGCCGCCGAGGCCCGGCAGGCCTTCGCCCTTGGCCAGCGGCAGGTCGAAATCGGTGTCCTTGTTGATGACTTCGAGCGCGGTCTCGTAGGCCTTCTGGGCGTCGACGCCCTGCTGCGCGCTGCCGCCGGAGAACGGATAGATCACGCCGATCACGACTTCCGACGTCTGTGCGCGTGCAGCGAGCGGCACCAGTGCAGCGGTGGCGGTGGCACCTAACAACACGTCGCGGCGAGTGATCGTCATGGCAGAGTCCCCTGTGACTGAATTTCGGTTGATCGAATGAAGCGAATGATGGATGCGGTAAAGCTCGAAGAAGCAGCAGATGCTGCCCGTTAAATCACGGCCATGGTCCTGTTCTTGAGATCCGTCACCAGCATCAGGCCGGGCGAATGCGTGATCGCGAACGGAAGCTTGGCGGCGTTGATGACCGATTGCGGCGTCACACCACAGGCCCAGAACACCGGTATCTCGTCGTCAGCGACGGGCACCGGATCGCCGTAGTCGGGCTTGGAAATGTCCTTGATGCCGATCAGATGCGGATGGCCGAGATGCACCGGCGCGCCGTGCACGGCGGGATAGCGCGAGGTGATCTGCACCGCACGGATCGCGTCCGCCGGCTTGAACGGACGCATCGACACCACCATGGGACCGGCGAACGGCCCGGCCTCGCCGCAAGGAATGTTAGTACGGTACATCGGCACGCGCACGTTCTGCTCGATGTGGCGGATCGGCATGCCCTCGTCGAGCAGCGCCTCTTCGAACGAGAACGAGCAGCCGAGCACGAAGGTGACGAGGTCGTCGCGCCAATACTTGGTCACATCAATCGGCTCGTCGACGATCTCGCCGTCGCGCCAGACGCGGTAGCGCGGCACGTCGGTGCGGATGTCGAGGTCGGCGCCGAGCGCCGGGATGAAAGGGCTGCCGACATCGGACATGCCGATGATCGGGCACGGCTTGGGATTGAGCTGACAGAAGCGGTGAAAGGCGCCGGCATAGTCGGCCGGCAGGATCGCCAGATTGCCCTGGACGAAGCCGGGGGCGACGCCGGCGGTGGAGGCGACCAGCCCCTCGCGGTAAGCAAGCCGGGCCTTGCGGCTCGGGAGCGTGTCGGGCGTTTCAGTTTGCTGCGCTGCCACCAAAACAGTCATGCGATCAACCTGCCTATAAACTCGACAAAGACAAGCCAACACCAAGCGTGCTATAAAGTCTAATCGTCGTTTCTAATCAATCTCGATAAAATTAATTTATCGACTGGGAAAACCCTTCCATGCTGGACTTCAGGTCGATCGAGACGTTCCTCTGGGTGGTGAAGCTCGGCAGCTTTCGCGGCGCCGCCCAACGGCTCAACACCACCCAGCCGGCGATCTCCCAGCGCATCGCCCAGCTCGAGCGCGAGATGGGCGTGAAGCTGCTCAACCGCGATCACCGCGTGGCCTCGCCGACCCCGAGCGGCCGGCAGATGATGGTCTATGCGGAGAAGCTGATCGGGCTGCGCGCCCAGATGATGGCGGAGATCAGCGACGCCTCGGCGATGCGCGGCGTGATGCGGCTCGGCGTCGCCGAGACCATCGTGCACACCTGGCTGCCGCGCCTCGTGAAGAGCGTCAACCAGGTCTACCCGAACCTGTCGCTGGAGATCGAGGTCGACATCACGCCGAACCTCACCGCGCGCCTGCTCGCGCAGGAGATCGAGCTTGCGTTCGTGGTGGGACCGCTGTCCGCCTCCGGCGTGCACAACCGCGTGCTCGCCGATTATCCGATCGGCTTTCTCGCAAGTCCCTCGCTCGGGCTCGGCAAGGGCCCGGTGACGCCGGCCGACCTCGCGCGGTTTCCGATCATCACCTTCCCGCGCAAGACCAAGCCTTACGAGGTGGTGCGCGAGGTGTTCGACCGGCCGGAGCTGCCGCCGATCCGCCTGCATGCATCCGCCTCGCTCGCCACCGTCATCCATATGGCGGTCGAGGGACTGGGCGTCGCCGTGATTCCCGACGCCATCGTCGAGAGCGAGCTCGCCGACGGGCGGCTGCAACTGCTCGACACCGATCTGGCGATCGCGCCGCTGACCTTCACCGCAAGCTGGCTCGCCTCGCCCGACGTCGTTGCCGTGGAGCGCGTCGCCGAGCTTGCACGGCAAATTGCGCAGAGCAGCCTCGCGGTTGACGCGCCCGCGCAGGCGCGTCATTGAAAAAGGCGCCGGACAACCTTCAACGTCATTCCGGGATGGTGCGCAGCACCAGACCCGGAATCTCGAGATTCCGGGTTCGGCTCTTCGAGCCGCCCCGGAATGACAACTGAGAGACTGACCGCATGAGCCGAGCCGTCACCAACCTGCAAATCGATTCCGCCCGCCTGTGGGGCTCCATCCACGAGACCGCGCAATTCGGCGCGACGGCCAAGGGCGGCGTCCGGCGGCTGACGCTGAGTGCCGAAGACAAGCAGGTGCGCGACTGGTTCCGCAAGGCCTGCGAGGAGGCAGGCCTTGAGGTGCACACTGATGCGCTCGGATCGCAATTCGGCCTGCGCAAGGGCCGCGACATGTCGAAACTGCCGGTGGGCATCGGCTCGCATCTCGACACACAGCCGACCGGCGGCAAGTATGACGGCATTCTGGGCACGCTCGGCGCGCTGGAAGTGATCCGTACGCTGAACGATGCCGGTATCGAGACCGACGCACCGATCTGCGTCGTCAACTGGACCAATGAGGAAGGCTCGCGCTTCGCGCCTGCGATGATGGCCTCCGCGGCTTACGTCGGCGACTTCACCACCGACGACATTTTGTCGCGCAAGGACGCCGAGGGCGCGACCGTCGGCCAGGCGCTCGACAGCATCGGTTATCGCGGCGACAAACCGGTGGGCTTCCAGAAGCTCGGCTGCTTCGTCGAGTTGCACATCGAGCAGGGCCCGATCCTGGAGGCTGAAGGCAAGACCATCGGCGTCGTCGATTCCGGCCAGGGCGTGCTGTGGTACGACGGCAAGATTTCCGGCTTCGAGAGCCATGCGGGCTCGACGCCGATGCCGCTGCGCCGCGATGCGCTGGCGACGCTGTCGGAGATCGTACTGGCGATGGAGGCCATCGCAAAGAAGCACGGGCCGAACGCGGTCGGCACGATCGGCGAGGCCGTGATCGCCAACCCCTCGCGCAACGTCATTCCCGGCGAGATCGCCTTCACGATGGATTGCCGCAGCGCGGATAGCGCGATCATGGACGCGCTCGACCGCGATCTGCGCGCCGCCATCGCCGAGATCGCCGCACGCCGCAAGGTCGAGGTGAAGATCGATCTGGTCTGGCGCAAGCCGCCGACGCATTTCGACCCCAAGCTGATCGCGGCGGTGGAGAACGCGGCGAAGACGCTCGGTTATTCCTCGCGCCGCATCACCTCCGGCGCCGGCCACGACGCCTGCAACCTCAACACCGTGATGCCCGCCGCGATGGTGTTCGTGCCCTGCAAGGACGGCATCAGCCACAACGAGCTGGAGGACGCCACGCAGGGCGACTGCGCCGCAGGTACCAACGTTCTCATGCATACTGTGCTGGCGATCGCCGGCGTCGCGTCCTGATCGGAGAGAGCCATGCGCGGAGTTTTCGTCGACGCCAACGAAGCCCTCGCCGTGATCATGGAGCGGCTGGAGCAGCCCGGCGATCCCAAGGTGCGGATCCACCGGGATCCCGACATCAAGCCGGAGCAATATCCTGAAATCCTCGACGGTGCCGAGATCGCGATCGTCGACCACACCGCGCTGCCGACCGCGGTCGCCAAGAAGTGCGCCGGGCTGAAGCACGTAGTGTTCCTCGGCACCGGCGCACGCAGCTACATGAACCCGGAGGAGCTCGCCGAGCTCGGCATCTCGGTGCATCTGATCAAGGGCTATGGCGACACCGCGGTCGCCGAATCCGCGATCGCGCTGATGTGGGCGTCGGCCCGCGTCATCGCGATGATGGACCGCGAGATGCGCGTCGGCAACTGGCTGCGCGAGGACGGCATGCAGCTCACCGGCAAGACGCTCGGGCTGATCGGCTTCGGCGGCATCGCCGCGGAGGTCGCGCGCATTGCCTCCGGCAGCGGGATGAAGGTAATTGCCTGGAATCGTTCGCCGAAGAGCTGCCCCGGCGTCGAATTCACCGATCTCGACACGGTGCTGGCGAGGAGCGACGTGGTGTCGCTGCATCTGCTGCTCAACGACGAGACGCGCGGCATGATCACGCGCGAGAAGATCGGAAAAATGAAGCCCGGCGTCATCCTGGTCAACACCGCGCGCGCCGCGATCGTCGACGAAGCCGCCATGATCGAGGCGCTGAAGTCGGGCCATATCCGCCATGCCGGCCTCGACGTCTTCAACACCGAGCCCCTGCCCGGCGATCATCCGCTGACGAAGCTGCCGAACGTGACGCTGTCGGCGCATTCCGCCTTCCGCACGCCGGAAGCGAGCGAGAACCTCATTCATGCGGCGTGGGAGCACTGCCGCCGGATCGTGAAGGGATAAGAGCAACAACAATGGCCGACTACCGCACCATCAAGGCTGAGCCGCTCACCCGTGCCATCCACGCCATCGTCAAGGCCGGCGGCTCCTCCGACCGCGAGGCCGAGCTCGTGGCCACCAATCTCGTCGAAGCCAATCTCAAGGGCCACGACTCGCACGGCGTCGGCATGATCCCGCGCTATGTCCAGAGCGTCACCAATGGCGGCCTCGCCGTGAACCAGCACGTCAAGATCGTGCTCGACACCGGCCCCCTTCTCACCCTCGACGGCCTCACCGGCTATGGCCAGGTGATCGGGCATGAGGCGATGGAGCTGGCGGCCGAGCGCGCCAAGAAAAACGGCGTCTGCCTGGTCGGCCTTTCCAACTCGCACCACATCGGCCGCATCGGCCATTGGGCCGAACAGTGCATTGACCACGGCCTGGTCTCGATCCACTTCGTCAACGTGATCTCGCGGCCGATCGTGGCCCCCTGGGGCGGCAGCGACGCGCGCCACGGCACCAACCCGTTCTGCGTCGGCATCCCGCGCACGGGCAAGGACCCGATCGTGCTCGACTTCGCCACCAGCAGGATCGCGCAGGGCAAGACCCGCGTCGCCCACAACAGGGGCGTCGAGCTCGAGCCCGGCACCATCATCGACCATGAGGGCAAGCCCACCGTCAATCCGCGCTACACCGTGATCCCGCCGTACGGCGCCATCCTTCCCTTCGGCGAGCACAAGGGCTCGGGGCTCGCGCTGGTCTGCGAAATCCTCGGCGGCGCGCTCTCCGGCGGGCAGGTGGTCAAGGGCCCGTCCGACGGCAAGTACAACGTCCTCAACGGCATGCTCTCGATCGTCATCGATCCCGGCAAGCTCGGTACCGGCGAAAACCTCGCACGCGAAGTCGAGAGCTTCGTCGCCTGGCACACCGGCTCGCCGCCCGCTCCCGGCGTCGACAAGGTCAGAATCGCGGGCGAACCCGAGCGTGAGACCAAACAGAAGCGCCTCGCCGAAGGCATTCCGGTCGATCCGACCACCTGGCAGGAGATCCTCGAGTCCGGGAAGAAGTTCGGGCTGGATCAGGCGGCGATCGAGAAGATCGCAAGCTGATCGGAAACGCCGCGCATCGCTCGAATAGCTCCGGTCTCATGCACAATTGCGCAAGAAGATGGACTAAGGCGCAGCTCTTGAAGCGGATTTGAACCGGCCCCCGTTGCCTTGCGACAACGCGGGTATCCCGACTCGTATCCGCTCCAGAGGTTCACATGCTCTCCCGTCTCGCAAAGCTCGTATCGGGCTCCACCGATCCGTCACCCGCCGTCGACCTCTACCGGCATCGGCTTGCCATCTACGAGAGCGAGCTTGGCGAGCCCGAGCACAGCTTCACGGACAGCGCGGAACGCCGCATCGACATCCACGCCTTCGGCCGCGATTTCGTGCCGGTGTGCCAGGAGGGTTCTGACGAGGGTTACGTCCTGCTGACCAATGGCATGAGCCAGCAGCGGATGCCGGGGGTGCGCGGGGATGCAAAACTGCGGGCCGAACTGATGTGGTACGTTCGCGAGCCGACGCCGGACGTCCGCGACAATCTGCGCTGGCTGGCCAATCTGCCGTTCATCGACACGACCTGGTTCGGGTTCGGTCACCGCGTCGCGTTGCCGTGGCCCCCGGTCGCAGGAACCGACTTCCAGACCTTTCTGTTTCTGACGCCGATCATCGGTCCCGACAAGCAGATCGCCGAAGCGCTGGAAATCGCAGGCGATCCGGTCGAGATTTTGACCGTGAACCTGATTTCCGATCGAGAGCTCGCGCTGATCAAATCCGAGGGACTGGATCCATTTCTCGACCTGCTCGACGACAACGACTATCCGCCGATCTTCGATCCCAGGCGGAAGTCGTACGTGTAGGGCGCGCCCAAAACACCGCTGTCGTCCCGGACAAGCGCGCCTGAAGCGCGCGCCGCCTGGGGTTATGGTCCCTGCGTTCGCAGGGACCACCCTGGAGTTGCTTGCGCGAGCGAGCCTTAATCCACCATCTCCGCAACGGCCTTGCCGCACGCCGTGGTGTCGGCGTTGCCGCCGAGATCCTTGGTGCGTAGCGTGCGTTCGGCCAGCGTGCGTTCGATCGCCTCGACAATCGACTTGCCGGCTTCCTTCTCGCCGAGATGCTCCAGCATCATCGCGCCGGACCAGATCGCGCCGATCGGGTTCGCAATCCCCTGCCCCGCAATATCAGGCGCCGAGCCGTGCACCGGCTCGAACACCGAGGGGAAGTCGCCCTCGGGGTTGATGTTGCCTGACGGCGCGATGCCGATGGTGCCGGTGCAGGCCGGGCCGAGGTCGGAGAGGATATCGCCGAACAGATTGGAGCCGACCACGACGTCGAACCAGTCCGGGTGCAGCACGAAGTTCGCGGTCAGGATGTCGATGTGATACTTGTCCCACTTCACGCCCGGATATTTCTTGGCCATCGCCTCCACGCGCTCGTCCCAATAGGGCATGGTGATGGAGATGCCGTTGGACTTGGTAGCCGAGGTCAGGTGCTTTTTCGGCCGCGACTGCGCGAGCTCGAAGGCGAATTTCAGGATGCGGTCGACGCCGGTGCGGGTCATCACCGTCTGCTGCGTCACGAACTCGCGGTCGGTATCGGGGAACATGCGGCCGCCGACCGAGGAATATTCCCCTTCGGTGTTCTCGCGCACCACCCAGAAATCGATATCGCCGGGCTTGCGGCCCGCCAGGGGCGACGGCACGCCGGGCATCAGCCGCACCGGGCGCAGGTTCACATATTGATCGAACTCCCTCCGGAACTTGATCAGCGAGCCCCACAGCGAGACGTGGTCCGGAATCTTGGCCGGCCAGCCGACCGCACCGAAATAAATCGCATCGTGCTTGCCGATCTTCTCCTTCCAGTCATCCGGCATCATCTGGCCGTGCTTCTCGTAATAGTCCCAGGACGAGAAGTCGAAATGGTCGAAATGCAGAGCGACGCCGTGCTTCTTCGCCGCCGCCTCCAGCACGCGCAGGCCCTCAGGCATCACTTCCTTGCCGATGCCGTCGCCGGGAATGACCGCGATCCGGTATTGTTTCTTGCTCATCGAGTACGTCCTTGGTTGGTCCGGCAGCCGCCGCCTTTTGACCGCACTGCAATGGACCAAACGCGTCGGCAGTGCAACGCTGCACTGCAATGTTGACCATGGCGCGACCAAGCGCCTACTGGTTTGATCCTGTTCCTATCCTGCGAGTAAACTCATGGATCTGCATCTGCGTGGCAAGCGCGTCCTGATCACGGGCGCGTCCAAGGGCATTGGCGCTGCCGCGGCCGAGGCGTTTGCCGAGGAAGGCGCACATCTCCTGCTCGCCGCCCGCAGCGGCGACCAGCTCAAGGTGCTGGCAGAGCGCTTGCGTTCCGCCCACCAGATCGATGCCGCAACGAGCATCGTGGACCTGCGCAAGGAAGAAGACGTGGCGCGGCTCGCCAGGGAAGCCGCGGACATCGACGTGCTCGTCAACAATGCCGGCGACATCCCCGGCGGCTCGATCGACAAGATCGACGAGGCCACCTGGCGCCACGCCTGGGAATTGAAGGTGTTCGGCTATATCAACCTCACGCGGCACATCTACGCGCAGATGAAGGCCAAGGGCGGCGGCGTCATCGTCAACGACATCGGCGCGGCCGGCGAGAAGTTCGACGCCAATTACATCTGCGGCAGCGCCGGCAATGCCGCGCTGATGGCCTTCACCCGCGCGCTCGGGGGAAAAAGTCTCGCCGACAACATCCGCGTGGTCGGCATCAATCCGGGCCCTGTCGGCACCGATCGCCACGTCACGCTGCTGAAGACGCGAGCGAAGCAGCAGTTCGGCGACGAGAGCCGCTACAAGGAATTCCAGAAGAGCCTGCCGCTCGGCCGTCCCGCGCATGCGCGCGAGATCGGCGACCTCATGGCGTTCCTGGCCTCGGACCGCGCCGGCTATACGTCGGGCGTGATCTACACGGTGGACGGCGGCATCAGCGCGGGCTGGGGTTAGTTGACGCGTGCCGCTGCCTGCACCACACACCGTCATTGCAAGCGCAGCGAAGCAATCCGGGGATGCCCCGCGGAGACGGTCTGGATTGCTTCGCTGCGCTCGCAATGACGGAATACTTGGTTACAGAGGAGCAAGACAATTGCCTAGTGAAGACCTGATCCGGAAAACCGCATGCGCCGTCGTCGATGAGCTGCGCTCCGGCGACGTCTCGCCGCTCGAGCTGCTGGACGTGCTGGAGAAGCGCATCAGTGAAGTCGACGGCAAGGTCAATGCGCTGCCGACATTGTGTTTCGATCGCGCGCGCGACAACGCCAAGGCGTTGATGCGGAAACCCGCCGGCGCGCGCGGGCTGCTCGCCGGCCTGCCGGTCCCGATCAAGGATCTGACCGACGTTGCAGGCGTGTTGAACACGCAGGGCTCGCCGATCTTCAGGGACAACATTCCCGCCAAGTCGGACCTCATGGTCGAGAACCTCGAGGCCAACGGCGCGGTCGTCTACGCCAAGTCCAACACGCCGGAATTCGGCGCCGGTGCCAACACCTTCAACGAGGTGTTCGGCGCGACGCTCAATCCCTGGGATACGACGAAGTCCGCGGCAGGCTCCTCCGGCGGCGCGGCGGTGGCCCTGGCCACCGGCATGGCCTGGCTCGCCCAGGGCTCGGACATGGGCGGAAGCTTGCGCAGCCCCGCCGCCTTCTGTGGCGTCGTCGGCATGCGGCCGAGCATCGGCCGGGTCGCGCATACGCCGAAGGCGGGCATCGATCGCAATCTCGGCGTGCAGGGTCCGATGGCACGCAACGTCGAGGATCTCGCCCTGCTGCTGGATGCCATGAGCGGCGACTATGCGGACGATCCGCTGTCGCTGCCGGCGCCCGCGATCTCGTTCCTGTCGGCGGCACAATCGGGCAAGAGGCCGAAGCGCATCGCCTATTCGCCAGATCTCGGCATCACGCCTGTCGACCCCGAGGTGAAGGCGATCACGCGGAAAGCGGCGGAACGCTTTGCCGAGGCCGGCGCCATCGTCGAGGAAGCGCATCCGGACTGGCGCGAGGCGCATGAATGCTTCCACGTGCTGCGCGCGTTCGATTTCGCGATCACCAAGGCCAACCTGCTGCGCACGAAGCGCGACATGCTCAAGCCCGAGGTGATCTGGAACATCGAGGAAGGCCTCAAGCTCACCGTCGATCAGCTCGCGCGCGCCGAGGCGCAGCGCGTCGGCATGACCGCGCGGGCGGTCGAATTCTTCAAGACCTACGATCTGCTGCTGACACCCACCACGATCGTGCCGCCCTTCCCGATCGAGCACCGTTATGTCGCCGAATGTGCCGGCAAGAGATTCGACAATTACGTCGAATGGCTCGGCATCGTCTACGCCATCACGCTGGCCTGCTGCCCCTCGCTGTCGCTGCCGTGCGGCTTCACGGCGTCCGGCCTGCCGGTCGGCGTGCAGGTGGTCGGCGCACCGCGCGCGGATGCGCAAGTGATCGCCGGCGCAAAGGTGCTGGAGGATATTCTGGGCCTGCGCGGTACCACGCCGATCGATCCGAAGGTGAAGAACTAGCCTCACTCTCGTGTCCCGGACAAGGGGCAGCGCGCCAGCGCTGCGTCGCAGAGCCGGGACACGAGACCTCACCTCCCGCTGGTCGCCTCCAGGCTGGGACGGTTGCTCGGTTCGCTATTTGGCGATCGGGCAGGAGCCGGGATTATCGCAGCGAGGAGGCGTCGATCGCGTGGTGCCGGTCGCCTCCTCGGAGCTCGGGCCCACCGCCCCGTTCAGAATGACCGAGACACGCCATCGATATGTTGTTTGCGGCGTCAGACCGGAATCCCCAAAGCTCGCGCCTGTTACGTCGCCAACCGCTTGGAACGCACCATCGGGTCCCGCACGCGAAACCCGGTAGATTGTTCCGTCGTCTCCTGGAGACCAGGCCAGGTCAGCGCCGCTATCCGACGTATCGATCACCGTGAGCGACTGCGGTGCCGATAGCGAGGGCGCGGTCACGCCGGCAGGCGCCGCGGCAGCGGCCGTGAGCGCATCCAGCATCGCCTTGATCGCCTTGATTTGCGATCCGGACTTCGTCACGTAGCTATCCTGATGGTTGACGTAACTCCACCAATCCCAACAGGCCTGCGGATTGCTTGGCCAGTATGGGCTGGTCTTGGTCTGCGGATAGAGAATGATCATGCGGTTCGTGTCCGCCCACTCATTGTAGCCGGCCTCATCCACGAATTTGCGTCCGATATCGGCGACGTCCTGCTTGCATCCGTGGAGCGCGACGTGGACGCGACACGGACTGCCCTGCTCGCAATCCCTGGGTACGAACACATAGCCGGTATCGCCCATGCTCAACGCGTCGGGCAGATGCGGCGTGGTATAGATCGATTGATCAAAGCTCTTCACTGAACCTGCAAGCTGCGCGGCATTGGGCGGATTCAGGCGGCCGTAAATATGCTGCAGGATGACGCCGGCCTGGTCATAGCCGCATTGGTCGATATAGGGCGCCGTGTTGGCCTTGCAGTCGTTGAGCCCGGGTGCGCCCTGTTTCGCCACGACGAACGAGTGGCCCGCGCCGAGCGTGGCCTGATAGAACAAGTTGCCGCGATTGGCATCTCCCAGATAGTGGCGATAGAAATCGGCGGCCGCATCGGTCGCGGCCTTGTCGACGATCGCGTCATTGTAGCCGTGAAAGAGATAGATCTTCTGCCTGCCGACATTGCTGAGAGGGTCGATCTCGCCCGCTGCGGCCTTCGCGTCGGCCTTTGCCGTAAAATCCTTCGGATTCAGATCCGACGCCGGCCCTTTCATGCATGCACCCGTGGCCCGCCGGATCGGCCCCCAGTACCAGGTGACGGCATCAAACGCGTCCGCCTTTGCGCACCAGTAAGGGCCGCCTGCGACCACGCCGACGCCCTTGATCACCGACGACCATGCCGTGCCGAACTGAACGGCCATGAACGCGCCCGACGAAATTCCCGAAATCGAACTCTCACCGATCGGCGCGCGATAGCGCCGTAACCCCTCCGCGGCGCACGATGACACGCCGAGAGTGGTTGTGAAGATCAGGACGCAGATCTGGGCGGCGGTGAATTGCCGCAAAACGGCCACGCGCATGACAGCCTCGCCAAATCGACCGCAGGAGCAACCTCTGGTATTAGAGATCAAGATCGGCAATCGGCGCAAGCGCAAACAAGCGGCACCAAACGAGAAACCGTCACTTTGGCGTTGTCGGCGCCTCCAGGCTGCGACTGTAGCGCGACATCGCGAAACAGAACACGAAGTAGATCGCGGCCACGAAGATGTAGACCTCGACCGAAAATTGCTGCCAGGCGGGATCGATGATCGCGGTCTTCGCCGTCGTCAGCAGGTCGAAGATGCCGATGATCAGCACCAGGCTGGTGTCCTTGAAGAAGGCGATGAAGGTGTTGACCAGCGGCGGGATGACGTGGCGGATAGCCTGCGGCAGGATGATCAGCCGGTGCTTGCGCCAGTAGGACAGGCCGAGCGCGTCGGCGGCTTCATATTGCCCGCGCGGCACGGCCTGAAGCCCGCCGCGGATCACTTCGGCGAGGTAGGCGCCGGCGAACAGGATGATCGCGATCTGTGCGCGCAGCAGCTTGTCGATGTTGAATCCGGCCGGCATGAATAGCGGAAACATGACGCTCGCCATGAACAGCAGGCTCACCAGCGGCACGCCGCGGATCAGCTCGACATAGAGCACGCTGAGCGAGCGGATCGCCGGCAGCTTCGAGCGCCGCCCGAGCGCGACCAGAATACCGAGCGGAAAGCCGACAGCGAGGCCGAACGTCGCCAGGATCAGCGTCACGGGCAAGCCGCCCCAGCGGTCCTGCGAGACGAAGGACAGGCCGAGCACGCCGCCCCACATCAGCACGCTGATCAGCGCCAGTGCACCGATCCAGAGATAGACCAGCTCGCGCCGCCACAGAGCGCGGCGGCTCGAGAGATAGAACAGCGCGATGAACAGCAGCACCGACAGCGCCGGCCGCCACTGCTCGTCGAACGGATAGGTCCCGAACAGGATGAAGCGGTACTTTTCCGGAATGATCGCCCAACAGGCGCCGACGCCGCGCGCCGCGCGGCAGGCGCTGGAATCGTTCGCAGGCGTCAGCCACACTGCATTCGCGAGACCCCATTGCACGAAGCTGAAGATGCCCTTGGCGAGCAGCACCAGCAGCAGGACGCTGATGATCCCATTCGGGATCGAGGAGAACAGATTCTTGCGCAGCCAGTGCAGCACCGGATTGCCCAGCTGCGGTCGGCGAGCGGCCCGGGGTGCATCGGGGATGTCAGTGATCGCGGTCATGATCAGCGCTCCACGAGCGCGATGCGCGCATTGTACCAGTTCATGAAGAAGCTGATCGAAAGGCTGATGGTCAGGAACACCGCCATGATCAGCGCGATGGCTTCGATGGCCTGTCCGGTCTGATTCAGCGTGGTGTTGGCGATCGAGACCACGTCCTGGTAGCCGATCGCCACCGCAAGCGAGGAATTCTTAGTCAGGTTGAGATACTGGCTCGTCATCGGCGGCACGATGACACGCAGCGCCTGCGGCAGGATGATCTGCCGCAGCATGAAGCTGCGGCGCAGGCCCAGTGCGTTGGCGGCGTCCCATTGCCCGCGCGGCACGGACTGGATGCCGCTGCGCACGATCTCGGCGATGAAGGCCGAGGTGTAGGTCACGAGCGCAATCAGCAGCGCGAAATATTCCGGAGCGAGCGTCAGCCCGCCGACGAAATTGAAGCCGCGCAGCTCCGGCCATTCGATTGTCCAGGACACCCCGAGCAGCACCGACACCAGCGCCGGCAATCCGACGATCAGGGCAAGCGCAAACGGCCAGCCCGGCCGCGGCCTGCCGTCGCGCAATTGCTGCGCGATAAGCTGCCTTCTGACCAGATAGAACGCGGCACATCCGAGCACAGCGGCGCCGAGCACCCAAAGCTGCAGCGGGCCAATCGGAATGGCGGGCAGGATCAGGCCGCGATTGGACAGGAACACGCCCTCGATCGGCCGCCATGCCGCGCGCGCGGCCGGCAGCGCCTGCATCAGGACGTACCAGAACAGGAGTTGCAGCAGCAGCGGGATGTCGCGGAGCGTTTCGACATAGACGGCGGCTAGTCGTGACAGCAGCCAGTTGGCCGACAAGCGCGAGATGCCGATCAGCGTGCCCAGGACCGTCGCGAGCACAATCCCAATCACGGCGACGCGCAAGGTGTTGCCGACGCCGACGACGAAGGCCCAGAGATACGTGTCTTTCGGATTGTAGGCGAACAGGCTGTCGGCGATCGGCATCCCGGCCTCGCGGCCGAGGAAGGCAAAGCCGGTCGTGATGCGGCGCGCCGTGAGGTTGGTGACGGTGTTGGACCAGAGGAAGCCGATAACCGCGACCGCGATCCCGACCACCAGCACCTGCCAGAGCAGGCCTTGCAGCTCGCGGCGTCCCCATGCGCCGAACAGGCGGCGCGGCGGCGGTCTCCGGGCGTCCGTGGTCACAGCGCAAAAATCCTTCTCGAGAGCGACGTTTCCGGCAACGCACGTCAACTGTTGCACCGATATAAAATTCATGCAACAAATGTTTCATGGCCGAGCCCGCGAAATCCTCGCCCCTGAGCGAACTGCGCATTGCATTGCCATCGCTCCCGATGCGACTGCAGGAGGTCGGGCGCTTCGTCGCCGCCAACGATTACGACGCCACCACCCGTTCGATGCGCGACCTCGCGGCGGAGGCCGGCGCCGACCCCGCCGCGTTCACGCGCCTTGCCAAGGCGATCGGCTATTCGGGCTGGGACGAATTGCGCGCGGCGCTGACCGAGGCGCGGCGACCATCGCCGACCTCGCCCTTCTCCGGCCGTGCCAGAGGCCGCCGGCCCGGCCCGAACGCCGACGTCGCGCTCGTCACCGACAAGCTCGAGGCCGAGGCCGCCGGGCTTCCGCGGATCCCGGCCCAGCCGATTGCGGAGGCGGCCCGTGCGCTGCACGAGGCCAAGCGTATCTGGATCGCGGGCTACCGGAGCTGCCGCAGCGTTGCGGAATTGCTGAACTATGAACTGAGGTTATTCCGGCCCGAGCAGGTGCAACTCATCGGCACATCCGGCCCCGACGATCTCGACCTCGGCGCCTTCCGGCCCGGCGAGGCCGTCATCGTCATCGGCTTTCTGCCCTATACCCATGCGAGCGTCGGCGTCGCACAGGCCGCCTATCGCGGCGGCGCGACACTGATCGCGATCGCGGACAGCCTTTCCGCGCCGATGGCCGAGGGCGCCGACCACGTGCTGCTGTTCGAGGCGGCCTCCTCTCCTGGCTTCTTCCCAAGTCTCACCGGCGCGATCGCGATCGCGCAATCGCTGGCTGCCGTGACGTTCTCGCTCGGCGGCGTCGCCGCGAAGAAGCGCCTGGAGACTACCGAGGCGCGGCTCGCTGCTGCCTCCATCTACGTTTCAGAGAAAGGTTGACCATGGCCGCCCGCATCAGCCGCGTGCTGCACCGCTCGCTGCGCGAGACGCCGCCCAAGGCGATCGGCGGCGAAGGCGTCTATCTTTTCGCCGAGGACGGGCGGCGCGTGATCGACGCCTCCGGCGGCGCGGCCGTCTCGTGCCTCGGCCATCAGCATCCGCGCGTGATCGCGGCGATGGCGAAACAGGCCTCGACCTTAGCCTATGCGCATACCGCGTTCTTTTCGTCCGAGCCCGCCGAAGCCCTCGCCGAAACGCTGGTCGGGCACGAGCCCGGCGGTCTCGCCTATGCCTATTTCGTCAGCGGCGGATCCGAGGCGATCGAGGCGAGCATCAAGCTCGCGCGGCAATATTTTATCGAGCGCGACGAGCCGCAGCGGCAGCATTTCATCGCGCGGCGTCAGAGCTACCACGGCAACACGCTTGGCGCGCTCGCCGCCGGGGGCAATGCCTGGCGGCGTGCGCCTTACGCGCCGCTGCTCTCCGGCGCCTTCAGCCACGTGACACCGGCCTTCGCCTATCACGAGAAGCACGATGGCGAGTCGGACGCGCAGTTCGTGGCACGGCTGGCGGCCGAGCTGGAGACCGAATTCCAGCGGCTCGGCCCCAACACGGTCGCAGCGTTCCTCGCCGAGCCGGTCGTCGGCGCCACTGCCGGCGCGGTGACGGCACCGGACGGCTACTTCAGGGCGGTGCGCGAGATCTGCGACAGGCACGGTGCGCTGCTCATCCTCGACGAGGTCATGTGCGGCATGGGCCGCACCGGCACCACGCACGCCTGGGAGCAGGAAGGCATCGCGCCCGACATCCAGGCGATCGCAAAGGGGCTCGGCGGCGGCTACCAGCCGATCGGGGCGATGCTCGCGAGCGGCAAGATCATCGACACGATCCGCTCAGGCTCGGGCGCCTTCCTGCACGGTCATACTTACCTGGCACATCCCCTCGCCTGCGCGGCCGCACTCGCGGTGCAGGATGTGATCCGCGACGATCGCCTGCTCGACCGCGTGAGGGAGCGCGGCAAGCAGCTGGAGCAGCGGCTGATCGAGCGCTTCGGCAATCACCGCCATGTCGGCGATATCAGGGGCCGCGGCCTGTTCTGGGCGATCGAGCTGGTCGCCGATCGCGCCAGCCGCATCTCGTTCGATCCCGCGCTCAAGCTCCATCAGAGGATCAAGGCGGAAGCCTTTGCTGCTGGGCTCGGCTGCTATCCGGGCGGCGGCACCGTGGACGGCGTGCGCGGTGACCACGTGCTGCTGGCACCGCCCTACATCGCCTCCGCCGACGAGATCGACCTGATCGTCGACAAGCTCGGCACGGCCGTCGACAACGTGTTGCGTAGTGTCAATCACTAAGGGGAGTAGCATGATGAGGAAAGTGGTTATCGCGGCGGGTGCGCTCGTCGCATCGACAATAGTCGCATCCGCCGCGACGCTCGACACGGTGAAGAGCCGCGGCACGCTGGTGTGCGGCGTCAGCGCCGGCTTTGCCGGCTTCTCCGCGCCGGACTCGCAAGGCAATTACAAGGGTCTCGACGTCGATTATTGCCGCGCGCTCGCGGCCGGCGTGCTCGGCGACGCCAGCAAGGTGCGATACGTTTCGTTGACCGCCCAGAACCGCTTCACCGCCCTGCAATCGGGCGAGATCGACGTGCTCTACCGCAACTCGACACAGACTTATTTGCGCGGTGCGACGCTGGGCTTGCGGCAGGGCCCGATCAACTTCTACGACGGCCAGGGCTTTGTCGTGAAGAAGGATCTGGGCGTCAAGGACATCAAGGACCTCAAGGGCGCCACGGTCTGCGTGGCTCAGGGCACCACGCATGAAGTCACGCTCGGCGATTACGGCCGCGCCAACGGCATCGACTGGAAGCCGCTGGTGTTCGACCGCGTCGACACCATGTACCAGACCTTCTTCGGCGGCCGCTGCGATGCGATGACCCAGGATGCCTCCGCGCTCGCCGGTGCGGTGACCACTGCGGCGCCGAACCCCACCGATTACGTCGTGCTGCCGCAGACCATCAGCAAGGAGCCGCTCGGCCCCTTCACTCGCAACGGCGACGAGGTCTGGAGTGACATCATCACCTGGCTGCATTACGGCCTGATCGAGGCCGAGGAGCTCGGCGTCACCCAAGCCAATGTCGACGAGATGACGAAGTCGCAGACTCCAGCGATCCAGCGCCTGCTCGGCGCCTCCGGCGATCTCGGCTCGCGGCTCGGGCTCGACAACAAATGGCTGGTCACCGCCATCAAGGCCACCGGCAATTACGGCGAGATCTACGAGCGCAATGTCGGCAAAACCAGCCCCCTCAAGCTCGATCGCGGCCTCAACGGCCTCTGGAGCAAGGGCGGCTTGATGTACGCCATCCCGTTCAAGTAGACAGCACTCGTGTCCCGGACGCGCTGCAGCGTGCAACGCTGCTGCGCCGAGCCGGGACCGAGCGACCACAATGGGCCCCGGCTCAGCAGCGCATCACTTCGTGCTGCGCTGCGTCCGGGGCACGGGAACCAGATAGTCACACTCCATGACGACGCCCCCTCGCATCGCCCTCATCCATGCCCTCAAGCACTCCATCGCCCCGATCGAGGCCGCGTTTTCGAAGGCGTGGCCGGCGGCGCGGCTGATGAACCTGCTCGACGACAGCCTGTCTGCGGATCTGGCCCGTGACGGCAAGCTCGACGACGCCATGACCGAGCGCTTCCTCGCGCTCGGCGATTACGCAGCGGCGACGGGAGCGGATGGAATCCTGTTCACTTGTTCCGCCTTCGGCCCCTGCATCGAGGCGGTCGCGCGCGCGCAGGCGCCGATGCCGGTGCTCAAGCCGAACGAAGCGATGATCGAGCGCGCGGTGACGATGGGCCGGCGCATCGGCCTGCTCTCCACCTTCCCGCCGACGCTGGCCTCGATGCCGCCGGAGTTTCCGGCCTCGGTCCAGGTCGTTCCGAAACTTGCCGAGGGCGCGCTGGCGGCGCTCGACCGCGGCGACCGCGCCACGCACGACCGCCTGATCGTCGAAGCGTCAAAGGACCTGCGCGACTGCGACGTCATCGCGCTGGCGCAGTTCAGCATCGCAGCGACGGCACCGCTGGTCGCAGAAGCCACCGGCCGTCCCGTCGTCACCACGCCTGACAGCGCCGTCGACAAACTGATGATGCTGTTGGGAGCTAAAGCATGATCCGGAAAAGTGCGTAGCGGTTTTCCGAAAAGATCATGCTTAAACAACAACCTAAAACGCGATGACGATTCATCCTAATCGCATCGCGCTTTAGGCGCCCGTCGCTTTTCGACGCCGCGCGGCCCTGATCGCGAGCGCGAGCGCGGCCTTCGTCTCGTTGACGAAATCCTCGACCAGCTCCTCGCGCGTGGCATGGGCCGCCTCGCCGGTGAACAGGCCCTGCTCGGCCAGCATCACGACACCGTGCAACGCCGCCCAGATCTTGAGCGCTTGCCGCTCGCGCAAATAGCCGACCGCAGGCGCTTCCAGCGCCTCGATCACGAGCGCGAACGTTTCGCGCGTGGCCTCGTGCAGCTCGCTGCCCTTGGCCGCGCATGAGACGGTGCGCGAGGCGAACATCAGGCGGTAGATGCCGTTGCGGCGTAGGCCGAAATCCAGGGTCGCCTGTGCCAGAAGCGACAACTTCGATTGCTTCGACGGCTTGGCCATCGCCTCGCGCAGGATCGCGCTGAGCTGGCGGAACGCCTCCGCCGTCACCGCCGCAAGCAACGCCTCGCGATCGGCAAAGTGACGATACGGCGCCGGCTGAGAGACGCCAAGCTGCTTGGCCAACGCCTTGATGCTGATCGCCTCGGCGCCGCCCCGCTCCGCCTCGCGTAGCGCAGCCTTGATCAAAGCATCGCGAAGATCGCCATGATGGTAGGTGTTTTCGGGCTTGCGGGCGAGTTGGGAGCGCATGTTGTGGCCAAGCCTACAAGTTTGCCCTTGACAGGGAAAGCCTGCCGCGAATGTAATAGCATATAACTTAAAGCCCGCGGTAAATGCCGCGGATAAAAAAGTGACATGAGGAACGCGCCGCCCTGCGGGCCACGCGCGCATACGACCAAGGATGCCGCCATGACAGAGCGACTGAGGGTTCACGTCGATCCCGAAAAATGCCAGGGCCACGCGCGCTGCAAAGCACTCGCGCCGGAACTCTTCGAGCTCGACGAATTCGGCAACGCGCACGAAGCCGGCGACGGCACGGTCCCGCCCGGGCTCGAAGACAAGGCCTGGCTTGCCAAAGCCAATTGCCCGGAAATCGCAATCGATGTGATCGAGGAGTAGCGCAGGCTCCCTGTGTGCCCGCGCGCGATTCGACCGCCAGCCCGAGGATTCCCCGTCATGTCCGACGTCAGCCAACCTGTCGCCCATCCGCCCGTCACCGACTGGGTCAACGATTTCGACCACACCGATCCGCAGTGGACGGAAGACCCGTTCCCGATCTGGGAGGAGATGCGCTCCGCAAGCCCGGTCGTGCACACGAAGCGCTTCCTCGGCTGCTACATGCCGACGACCTATGAAGCCGTGCGCGAGATCGCCAACGACACCGAGCATTTCTCCTCGCGCCGCATCATCGTGCGTGACGTCCGGCCCGAAGTCGCCAGGAATGCAGCTCCGCCGATCACCTCCGACCCGCCCGTGCACAAGCCGGCCAAGCAGCTGCTGCTGCCGCCGTTCACGCCGGACGCGATGAAGAAGCTGGAACCGCGGATGCGCGCGATCTGCAATGAGCTGATCGACGGGTTCATCGCCGACGGCAAGGTCGATGCCGCCGCGCGCTACAGCAAGTACGTTCCCGTTCGGGCGATTGCGCACATGCTGGGCATCCCCGAGAGCGACAGCGATCTCTTCATCAACTGGATCCACATGGTGCTCGAGCTCGGCATCAAGGACGAGAGCAAGCTGCTCCAGGCCGTGCAGGAGATGAGCGCCTATTTCGGCGCGCACATCGAGCAGCGCAAGAACAACCCGACCGACGATCTCATCTCCTACCTGATGAACGCCAGGGACAAGGAGGGCAATCCGCTCGAAGACTCCCACGTCCTTGGCTCGCTGCGCCTGCTGCTGATCGCCGGCATCGACACCACCTGGAGCGCGATCGGCTCCTCGCTCTGGCATCTGGCGAAGACGCCGGCCGACCGTGAGCGGCTGATCGCCGAGCCGGGCCTGATGCCGATCGCGGTGGAGGAGCTGCTGCGCGCCTATTCGCCGGTGACGATGGCCCGCGAGGTGGTCAAGGACACGACGATCTCGGGTTGTCCGGTCAAGGCGGGCAACATGGTGCTGTTGTCTTTCCCGGCCGCCAACCGCGATCCCAAGGTGTTTCCGGATGCCGACAAAGTCGTGATCGACCGCCGCGAAAACCGCCATGCCGCCTTCGGCCTCGGCATCCACCGCTGCGTCGGTTCCAACCTGGCGCGTATGGAGATGCAGGTTGCGCTGGAGGAATGGCTGAAGCGCATTCCGGACTTCCGGCTCGATCCGGCAGGCACGGTGACCTGGTCGCAAGGCACGGTGCGAGGCCCCCGCCAGTTGCCATTTCTGCTGGGAAAGGCGATGTAAGTCTTTCCAACACGGGTACGGAGAGGCTGGACGGCCATGGCTGACGACAACGAGCCGCCCGACAGCAAGCTGACCCGCACCAAGGAGAAGTGGGCGCGCGAGGGCCGCTTCCTCACCGGCAAGATCGCACGGCCGGAAGACCAGCGCCTGCCGCCGGGCCAGCATCTCACCAAGGATTGGCCGGTGCTCGATCTCGGCGTCACGCCGCCAATTTCGCGTGAGCGCTGGCGGCTCGACGTCTACGGTGCAATCGAGACCCCCGTGTTCTGGACTTTTGCGGAGTTCGCGGCCCAGAAGCAGGCCCGGTTCACCTCCGACATCCATTGCGTCACCACCTGGTCGCGCTACGACAACGAGTGGGAAGGGCTCGCCACGCGAGAGTTGCTCGCGGCGTGCCAGCCGCGCGAGGATGCACGCTTCGTGACGCTGCATTCCTATGACGGCTACACCACCAACCTCGCGCTGGAAGACTTTGCTGCCGAGGATGCCCTGCTCGCCCATAGCTGGTCCGGCCAGCCGCTGACGGAGGAGCATGGCGGCCCGGTGCGGCTGGTCGTGCCGCATCTGTATTTCTGGAAGAGCGCGAAATGGCTCCAGGCCATCGAGTTCCTGACCGAGGACGCGCCGGGCTTCTGGGAGGTCCGGGGCTATCATAACCGCGGCGATCCCTGGGCCGAGCAGCGCTATTCGAACGATTAGAGTTCAGATTGGAACGAGGGAAGCCATGCCGACGGAGCGCTTTCAATTCACGGGCGAAGGCGGCCATCAGCTTGCGGCCGCGCTGGAATTGCCGGACGGCGAGCCCGCGGCCTACGCGCTGTTCGCGCACTGCTTCACCTGCGGCAAGGATACGCTGGCGGCCAAGCGCATCTCGGTCGCGCTCGCCGCCAAGGGCGTCGCGGTGCTGCGCTTCGACTTCACCGGGCTCGGCTCCAGCGAAGGCGATTTCGCCAACTCCACGTTCTCCTCCAACGTCGCCGATCTCGTCCGAGCGGCAGACCATCTGCGCAGTGCCCGCAAGGCGCCATCGATCCTGATCGGGCACAGCCTCGGTGGCGCCGCGATCCTTGCGGCCGCCGGACAGATCCCGGAAGCCAGGGCCGTCGCGACCATCGCGGCGCCATCCGACCCGGCGCACGTAACCGGCCTCTTCAAAGCGCATCTCGACGATATCCGCGCGCAGGGCGAGGTCGAGGTCTCGCTTGCGGGACGTCCGTTCCGGATCAGGCGCGAATTCATCGAGGACATCGCCGAGCACGAGCTGATGAGCGATATCACCGGCCTGCACAAGGCGCTGCTGGTGATGCACTCGCCTGTCGACGACACCGTCGGTATCGACAATGCCACGAAGATCTTCGTTGCGGCGAAGCATCCCAAGAGCTTCGTCTCGCTCGATCACGCCGATCATCTGCTGAGCAAGCCCGCCGACGCGCTCTACGCGGCCGACGTGATCGCGGCCTGGGCGGGCCGCTACATCGACGCCGCAAAGCCCGCGAAGGCGATGGATCTGCCCGAGGCGCCGCGGCAGGTCGTGGTGCAGGAGACCCGCAAGAGCAAGTTCAACCAGATCATCACCGTCGGCCCGCATCGGCTTGTGGCGGACGAGCCGGTCGCGGCCGGCGGCGAGGACGCGGGCCCCGGGCCCTACGATTTCCTGCTTGCCGGCCTCGGGGCTTGCACCTCCATGACCATGCGCCTCTATGCCGACCGCAAGTCGCTGCCGCTCGACCGCGTCACCGTCACGCTGAAGCATTCCAAGATCTACGCAAGAGACTGCGAAGAATGCGAGACCCGCGAGGGCATGCTCGACCAGATCGAACGCGACATCGCAATCGACGGCGCGCTCGATGCCGAGCAACGCAAGAAGCTGATGGAGATCGCCGACAAGTGCCCGGTGCACCGGACACTGACGTCGGAGATCCGCATCGTGACGAAGGCGGTGGATTAGCTCAAGCGGCCGTCGAGCCCGCTTCGGCGCTCTGGGCCGGCTGAACCCGCAGCGCGCCGCGCAAGCCGGCCGTCGTGCCGAGCAGGATGCCGGCGAGCGCGACGAACGAGCCCAGTGCGAGCGTCGATACACCGGTGAGCCCCTGCCCGATCGAACAGCCGAACGCCATCACGCCGCCGATCCCCATCAGGGCGGCGCCGCTGCTCGAGCGCAGCATGTGGCGCGGCGATGAATAGCCTTCGAGCTTGAAGCGGCGCGTTGCCAGCGCCGTCGCCAGGCTGCCGGCGAAGACACCGGCAACCGTGGCGATGCCGAAGTTCAGCGTCAGGCCGGTCGAGAGCATGGCATATTGCAGGCTGTCGGCGATCGGCGCGATGAATGTCAGGGAGGTCACCGGGATCGGATTGAAGTCGTCGGCGCCGAGATGGCCGGTGACGTACCAGCCGCCGGCGACGAGGAGGCCAACGATGATCCCCGCTACGATCTGGCCGGGCGAGCGTCGGAACCCAGGGTGCGCGAAAGCGAACAGGATCAATGCGAGCACGATCAGCACGGCGGCAACCACACGCGAGAGCGATTCCGTCACACCGAGCGTCGTCAGCAAGGACGGCAGCGAGTTCGGGTTGACTGTCGTTTGCGAAGCCTGAACCAGCGCGATGCGCGCCGGCGCGATCAGGCCCTTGAGCGTCATCTGGGCGGCGATGGCGAGCACGATCACGACGACGAACGAGCGGAGATTGCCGCGGCCGAGCAGCACCAGCGCGCGCGAGCCGCAGCCGTTCGACAGCACCATGCCGTAACCGAACAGCAGGCCGCCGAGGAACAGCACCGGGGCCGAGAACGATGGTTGCAGGTAGATCGTCTTGCCGAGATCGACCATGCCGCTGCCGGCGAGGAACTGGCTCGCGGCAATCGCCACCGCGATCGCCAGTGCATAGGTCCGCACCAGCCGTCCGTCTCCCTCGGCCAGCCAGCCGCGCATGCTGCTCATCAGGCAGAAGCCGCTGAGCAGACCCACGGCGCCGTAGACGAGACCGATGCCGAGGCCGGCGAGGATGACGAGGGCGGACGATTCCATGATTACGGCTTCAGGATCACCCGGTCGCGCGAAGAGCCGGCGACGGCGACATAGGCCTCCTTGGCGCGCTCGAGCGGATAGACGGCATTCGCCTTGATCGGAAACGGTTTGAGGTGGCCGCTCGCAAAGCCCGGGCCGAGGTCGCGCAGCACCGCGCCGGTTGCCGCCGAGGACAGGCCGAGCGTGTCGATGCCGACATAGGTGTGCTGGCCGCGATAGAATTCGAGGATGTTGAACTGCACGATGCGGTCGATCGCGGCGATCAGGATCTGGCGACCGCGCAAGGCGAGCGACTTGTGCGCTGCCTCGAAATAGGGATCGCCCACCGTGTTGAAGACGATGTCGGCGCCCTTGCCGCCCGTGAATTCGCGCACGCGCGCGGCAACGTCGGTCGCGGAGGCATCGATCACCTCGATCGGCGCATTGGCGTGGCCTTCATAGGCCTCCGCCTTGCGGACCACGCCGATGACGCTTGCGCCCTGCCAGGTCGCGATCTGCACCGCGGCCTGGCCGACCTTGCCGTTGACGCCGAACACCAGCACAGTATCGCCCTTTTTCGGCAAGCCCGCGCGGCGAAAGCCTTCCATCGCGGTGACGAAGGGAACGCCGATGCCGGCGGCCTCCTCCCACGACGCCGTCTCCGGCTTCTCCACCACGGCATCGGCCTCGACGACGAGATGGCTGGCATGGGTGCCGTCGCGGCGGATGCCGAGATCGCCGGAGGAGCCGAACACCTCGCGGCCGACCGTGCCGGCCGGCCCGTCGATGACGATGCCGGCATAGTCGCGGCCCGGCGTGCGCGGGAACACCGCATAGGGCATCAGCCCGGTCGCGGCCTTCACGTCGGAGGGATTGACGGCGGCAGCCTTCACCTCGATCAGGAGATCGTTCGGACCGCGCGTCAGCGGGTGACGCTCGACCATCGGCGCAAGCGCGGCGGCGTTTTCAGCCTTGGCATTGAGGCGCACGCAGCGCGCTTCGACGGATTTGGCATCTAGTGACGACATAAAAGGCCCGCGATTTCTCGCGGGCCTTGTCGCCTTTGGGGCCGGGCGAGTCAACCGCCTCCCCTCATCCTGAAGAGCCTGCGAAGCCGGCGTCTCGAAGGATGAAGGCCCGCAGCGCGAGCCGGGCCTGCATGGTTCGAGACGGCGCTAAAGCGCCTCCTCACCATGAGGGGCGAGACCTAGTCTTTGGGCCGCTTGTCGTAGAGCCGCTTGGCCTTGCCGAGCGAGCGTTCCAGCGTGGCCGGCGCGACCACCTTCACCTTCGAGCTGATCCCGATCGTGTTCTTGATGTGGGTCGAGATGCGGTCGGCGTGGTCGACGAGGCCCCGGCCGTCCCAGCTCTCCGGCCGCGCCTCGGCGATGATGGTGAGCTCGTCCATGCGGCCTTCGCGGGTCAGCTCCAGAATGAAGTGGCCGCCGCACCAATCGGTCGCGAGCAGCACCTCCTCGATCTGGGTCGGGAACAAATTGACGCCGCGCAGGATGATCATGTCGTCGGAGCGCCCGGTCACCTTCTCCATGCGGCGCATGCCGGGGCGTGCCGTGCCGGGAAGAAGCCGCGTCAGGTCGCGGGTGCGATAGCGGATCACCGGGAACGCTTCCTTGGTGAGCGAGGTGAAGACCAGCTCGCCCTTCTCGCCGTCCGGCAGCACCGCGCCGGTCTCGGGGTCGATCACCTCGGGGTAGAAATGATCCTCCCAGATGTGCAGGCCGTCCTTGGTCTCGATGCATTCCTGCGCGACGCCGGGGCCTATCACCTCGGAGAGGCCATAGATGTCGGTCGCGTCCATGTCGAAGGCGTCCTCGATCTCGCCGCGCATGGCGTTGGTCCAGGGCTCGGCGCCGAAGATGCCAACCTTGAGCGAGCACTGGCGCGGATCGAGCTTCTGGCGCTTGAACTCGTCGAGGATCGCCAGCATGTAGCTCGGCGTCACCGTAATGATGTCGGGCCGGAAATCGTTGATGAGCTGCACCTGCCGCTCGGTCATGCCGCCGGAGATCGGCACCACGGTGCAGCCGAGCTTCTCGGCGCCGTAATGCACCCCTAACCCGCCGGTGAAGAGGCCATAGCCGTAGGCGTTGTGGATGATCATGCCGGTGCGGCCGCCGGCGGCGCGGATCGAACGCGCCATCACCTCGGACCAGGTGTCGATATCGGCTTGCGTATAACCAACCACGATCGGCTTGCCCGTCGTGCCGGAGGAGGCATGCACGCGCACCAGCTTCTCGCGCGGCACGGCAAACATGTTGAACGGATAATTGTCGCGCAGATCGGTCTTCACCGTGAACGGAAATTTCGCGAGATCGGATAGTTCCTGGAAATCGGACGGGTGCACGCCAGCCTTGTCGAACGCCTTGCGATAATGCGCGACGTTGTCGTAGGCATGCTTCAGCGACCAGGCCAGCCGCTGCGTCTGCAGCGCCATGATCTCGTCGCGCGAGGCACGCTCATGCGCGTCCATCTCGGGGCTATAGGCGCTGCCGCCTTGCTTGAGCCTCGTCAGGTTCATCTTCGTTTCCCCACATCATCGGTTTTCTTTTTTATTCTCTTATTGGGCTTACGGTTCCTGGGTCGGCAGCCAGGTTCCGGGAATGACGCGTGAATGTCCGCGGAATTCCGCAATGACGGAGTCGCCGACAGTGACGCGCACGTCATAGATGCCGGAGCGCCCGCTGCGCGTAATCTCACGCGCCTTCGCGACGAGGCGATCCCCGAGCCTGCCCGGCTTGATGAAGGTGATCTGTCCCTGCGCCGCAACGACGCGGTCATTGTGCGAATTGCAGGCAAAGGCGAAGGCGGAATCGGCGAGCGTGAAGATGAAGCCGCCATGGGCGATGCGCTGGCCGTTGACCATGTCCGGCCGCACCGTCATCGCGAGCGTCGCAAAGCCCGGACCGATCTCGACGATCTCCATGCCGAGTCCCTTGGAGGCGTCGTCCTCCGCCCACATCGCGTCGGCGCAGGCGCGGGCAACATTGTCAGGCGACAAAGCGGCTTTGAGGTTCACGCGCCTCTCCCGGTCAAATGCTTGCATATGATGTTCTGCTGGTTGGCCAAAACTGTCAAATAATGCGACGCATTTGCATCGCTGGCGTCTGATGCGCCCGCTCAGACATGGTCATAATCGACCACGACGCGCTCCGATGACGGCTTGGCCTGGCAGGTCAGGACAAAGCCCGCCTTGAGCTCCCACGGCTCCAGCGAATAGTTGATGTCCATCGGGGCTTCGCCCTCGACCAGCTTGGCGCGGCAGGTCGAGCACATACCGCCCTTGCAGGCAAAGGGCAGATCGACGCCGGCGCGCAGCGCGGCATCGAGGATCGCCTCGTCCTCGGCCACCGGCACCTCGCGGCGCTTGCCGTCGATGATCAGCGAGGCGATCGCCTTCGGCGGCGCGTCGGGAGCAACCTCCTTCTTCGGCCGCGGCTTGCCGCCGAATTCGGAAACGAAGCGCTCGACGTGGATGCGGTCCTGCACGATGCCGAGCGCGCGGCAGGTGGCCTCGATGTCCTCGCTCATGCCAAGGGGCCCGCAGATATAGACATGATCGACGCTTGCGGCCGGCACCAGCGAGCGCAGCAACACCCTCACCTTGTCGCCGTCGAGCCGGCCATGCAGGATCGGGATGTCCTGCTCCTCGCCGGAGATGACATGGAACAGCGAGAGCCGATCGATGAAGCGGTCCTTGAGCTCCTCGAGCGCTTCGAGGAACATGATGTTGTCGGTGTTGCGGTTACCGTAGAACAGGAAGAAGCGGCTGTCCGGCTCGCGCGCGAGCACGCCCTTCACGATCGACAGGATCGGGGTGATGCCGGAGCCTGCGGCGAAGCCGACATGAATGCGCGCCTGGTCTGCCGGGGGAACCACGCCGAAGCGGCCGGTCGGCGTCATCACGTCGAGCTCGTCGCCGCATTTGAGATCCTCGGCTGCCCAGCTCGAAAACGCGCCGCCGTCGACCTTCTTCACGGCGATGCGGATCTCGCCTTCGTCAGGGCCGGAACAGATCGAATAGGAGCGGCGCACCTCCTCTCCGTCCAGCGTGGTGCGGAGCGTGAGGTACTGGCCGGGCGTGAAGGCGTAATCGCGAGCGAGCTCGCCGGGAATGGCGAAGGTCATCGAAACGGCGTCGGACGCCTCGCGGCGGAGGTCGCTGACGGCCAGGCGATGGAAGCGTGGTGCGGCTGCTGACATCAGAAATACCCCAGCCTGGTCTCACCGCCGTCATTGCGAGGAGCCCTTGCGACGAAGCAATCCAGACTGCTTCCGCGGACGGATTCTGGATTGCTTCGCTTCGCTCGCAATGACGATGGAGTTGGCATCGTGATCCTCAATGACACTTGAAATAGTCAAAAGGTTCGCGGCAGGACTTGCAGCGCCACAGCGCCTTGCAGGAGGTCGAGCCGAATTCCGAGAGCAGCTCGGTGTTCTCAGAGCCGCATTGCGGGCAGGCCACGGCCTGCGCGCCGAACAGCGCGCGGCGCGAGCTCGACGCTTGCGGCGGCGCGATGCCGTAGGCACGCAGCTTTTGGCGCCCGTCCTCGCTCATCCAGTCGGTGGTCCACGCCGGCGACAGCACGATTCGCACCTTCGGATGACGGAAACCGGCGCGCTCCAGCGCCAGCTCGATCTCCAGCGCGATCATGTTCATCGCCGGACAACCCGAATAAGTCGGGGTGATTTTGACTTCGACCTGGTCGCCGTCGAGAACGATCTCACGGAGCACGCCGAGATCGGCGATGGTCAAGACCGGAATCTCCGGGTCGACCACGCTCGCCGCCGCGGCCCAGGCGCGCGTGCGCAGCTCGCTATCGCGCTCCAGAACGCTCACCATGTCAGCCCCGGGAAGGTGCGCTGCATCGATTGCAGCTCGGAGAGGAGATGGCCGAGATGTTCGCTGTGCCGGCCCGTACGGCCGCCCTGCTGCATCCAGTTGTTCTGCGGCAGGACGAGCGTGGCTTCGCTGACGACATCGGAGATCGTCTGCAGCCAGCGGCCGCGCAATAGCCCGGGATCGATGGCGATACCGGCATGGATCAGGGCGCGCTCGCCTTCGTCCACATCAAACATCTCGCCCGTGAAAGCCCAGAGGTGATCGATTGCGGCTTGCGCGCGGGCGTGGCTCTCATCGGTGCCGTCGCCGAGCCGGATGAGCCATTCCGAGGCGTGGCGCAGATGGTAGGCGCTCTCCTTCTCCGACTTGGCGGCAATCGCAGCCAACGTGGTGTCGCGCGAGGTCATCATCGCGCGCCAGGAGAGGTCGGCGAACGCGGAATAGAAGAACTGCCGCACCAAGGTCTGGGCGAAATCGCCGTTGGGCTGCTCGACCAGCAGCAGATTGCGGTACTGCCTGACGTCACGCAAGTAAGCGAGCTTGTCCTCGTCGTTGTCCTTGCCTTCGACCTTGGCGGCGTAGCTGTAGAGCTCTCGCGCCTGGCCGATCAGGTCGAGCGCGATGTTGGAGAGCGCCATGTCCTCTTCCAGCATCGGCGCATGTCCGCACCATTCCGACAGCCGATGGCCGAGGATCAGCGCATCGTCGGCGCGGCGCAGCGTGTAGAGCACCAGCGGCGTTTCTGAAACCTGGATGTTGGCGACGGGCATCTGTCCTATCCATCTTGCCACTTGTTCCGACCTCACCCTGATGAGGCGCGCAGCGCCGTCTCGAAGGATGGCCGCAGTTCACGGGCCTTCATGGTTCGAGACGCGCTTCGCGCTCCTCACCATGAGGGGAGAGAGCGCTACATATGCCCCACTTCCTCGGGCACCTCGTAGAATGTGGGGTGGCGATAGATCTTCGATTCCGCCGGCTCGAACATCATGCCCTTCTCGGCGGGATCGCTCGCGGTGATGGCGCTCGACGGCACGACCCAGATCGACAGGCCTTCGCCGCGGCGGGTGTAGATGTCGCGGGCGGCTTGCAGGGCCATGGTGGCGTCGCTCGCATGCAACGAGCCGACATGCTTGTGCGCGAGCCCGTTGCGGCTGCGAATGAAGACTTCCCACAGCGGCGTGTTCGGCGTGGCCATATTGGTCTCCCTATTCCGCGGCTTGCGCGGTCTGGCGTTGCGCGCGCTTCGCCGCATAGGCTGCGGCCGCCTCGCGCACCCAGGCGCCCTCCGCATGGGCCTTGCGGCGCGCGGCGATGCGGTCGCGATTGCAGGGGCCGTTGCCGGCGAGCACCTGCTTGAATTCGGCCCAGTCGATCTCGCTGTAGCGCCAATGTCCTTCGGCATCCTGCGTCATGCCGGGATCTGGAATGGTGAGGCCGAGATATTGCGCCTGCGGCACGGTGGCATCGACGAATTTCTGGCGCAGCTCGTCATTGGAGAAGCGTTTGATCTTCCACTTCGTCGAGGTGTCGCTGTGCTGGCTCGCCGCATCGGGCGGACCGAACATCATCAGCACCGGCCACCACCATCTATTCAGGGCGTCCTGCGCCATCGCCTTCTGCTCGTCCGAGCCCCGGCACAGCGTCAGCATGATCTCGTAGCCCTGGCGCTGGTGGAAGGACTCCTCCTTGCAGACCCTGATCATCGCGCGCGCATAGGGGCCGTAGGAGCAGCGGCACAGCGGGATCTGGTTCATGATAGCGGCGCCGTCGACAAGCCAGCCGATGGTGCCGATATCGGCCCAGGTCAGCGTCGGATAATTGAAGATCGAGGAGTACTTGGCTTTGCCGGCGAGCATCGCGTCGACCAGCTCTTCGCGCGAGGCGCCAAGCGTCTCGGCAGCGGCGTAGAGATAGAGGCCGTGGCCGCACTCGTCCTGCACCTTGGCGAGCAGCGCGGCCTTGCGGCGCAGGGTCGGCGCGCGCGTGATCCAGTTGCCTTCCGGCAGCATGCCGACGATTTCGGAATGGGCGTGCTGGGAGATCTGGCGGGTGAGCGTCTTGCGATAGGCCGCCGGCATCCAGTCGTTCGGCTCGATGCGCTCCTCGGCGTCGATGCGGGCCTGGAATTGAGCAGCCTTGGCCGCATCCTCAAGACCGCGGTCGTCGGTCTCGGCCGTGTTCAGCGCCTGGGTATACATGCGCATCCTCCCATTTGATTGAGAGGCAATATATAACAAGAACTAGCTCATGCAAGATATTTCTGTAACATAAAGATCAGGCTTCGAACCTCCGTTCCAGAAGTTTTCGCGCCGGCGGCAATGGCCCCTTTTCATTGGTTCCATGACCATCAAGCCATTGCTCGGACGGAGCGAGCAGCGCGCGATAGATTTCGCCGCAAAGCTCGCGGGCCGCCCTGCCCGGCCAATCCGCCGGCAACAGGCTTTCAGGCAGCAGCGGATCGCGCAGCACGACACGGCGATAATAGTGGATCAGCAGGATGCGCGCGGTGAAGGCGTCGGCCTCGGACAGCTCCGTGCCGCGCGCGATCGCGGCGCGCAGCGGCTCGAACGTCTTCATGAATTTCAGATAGGCGTCCGCGGTGCGCTGCAGCGGCCAGCTCGCGCGGAGGAGGCGGCGCCCGCTATCATCCTCCGCCGAGACTTCGAGCCGGATGGCCCCCGCGGCTTCATCCGGCACCGGCAGGCCCGATGGCGCAACCCACACCCCCGGCAACGGACTGCCGAAGCCGGCGTTGCGAAGCGCCTCGCGCGAGACGTCACGATCCTCGCCGTTGCCGATCAGCAGCAGCTCGAAGCGCCCGGTCCAGTCCGACGGCGGCGGGTCGTAGATGTGGCGCGTGGCGGCTTCGAATGTCTGGCGTCCCTTGTCGGCAAGTCGATAGAAACTGTTGCGGCCGACCTTCTCCCGGGTGAGCCAGCCGTCGGCCGCAAGCCGAGACATCGCGGTGCGGACAACCCCACTGTCGATGTCCAGACCCTCGAAGAATTTCAGCAGCGTGCCGAGCCACACCACGCCGCCGCGCGGCACGATGGCATCGCCGAACACGGTGATGACGATGGAGCCGGTGCGCGACGGTTCACGCTTGAGCTGGTCGATGATGCGGGAGAGCGGATGCGCCATGCGGCAGGCATAGCGCGTTTGGCGCCGGCGCGACAATGGACGGGGCGACCATCGAAGCAGGGAGCCGGGCTCGATCCTTCGAGACGGCGCTTTCGCGCCTCCTCAGGATGAGGTCTGCCCGTCTTTGCGCGGCATCACTTATTTCGACCCTCGTGGTGAGGAGCGCGGCAAAGCCGCGCGTCTCGAACCATGCAGGCCCGACTACCGATGCGGATCGGGATAGACCACACTGCGCCAGCCGCTGCGATCGAACGGACGCCATTGGCCTTCCTTTTGCGCGAGGCGATCGGCCACTGCATAGACCACGGCCGGATGATGGCCCATGCCGCAATGGCTGCTCTCGACCTCGATGCTCTCGGTCTGCGCTCCCGTTTTCTCCATGCAGCCCTGCCAGGCGCAGACGCCGTCGGTGCGGCTGAAGATGGCGGTGGTCGGCACCGGCGGCGGCACGGCAAGCTCGCCGCCAAACCGCGGATCGACCTCATCGGCCTTCCGTCCGCTGGCCCATTCATAGACGCGCCAGGCATTGGTGGAGCGGGGATTGCCGGCGAAGGGGCTGCCGAGCGTAATCACCTGGCGCACGCGGTCGGGCATCATCTTGGCGAGCTGACGGGCATAGAGGCCGCCGAGGCTCCAGCCGACCAGACTGAGCTTGCGGCCGTGCGTTTCGCTGAGCTCCTCGACCAGATCGACCATCGCGTGCTGCACGCCGTCGCGCAGGCCGTAATTGCGGCCCTGGCGCCAACCGCTCACCGCGTAGCCCTTGCTGGTCAGAAACGAACGTAGCGCGCGTGTGGACGCGTCCGAAGCCACGAGGCCCGGCAACACCAGCACGGGGTGCCCATCGCCGCGCGGCGCGAGGCTCAGCAGCGGAAGTGCGCCGAGGAATGCGCCGAACTCGTGGATCGCGCGTCCCTCCAGAAACATCAGGGTGCGGGACGGCGGACGCAGCGTCTGGGCAGTAGCGGTCATCAATGTTTCCCCTGGGAAGAACTGGATAAAGGACGCCGGGACGAGGCCGGCAAATCTGAATTCCAACTCTCCGGCTTCTTGATCGTTCCGCACTGCAACATGAATCAGCCGCGCAGCCGGTTCCCGGCATTGAAGCCGGGCAGACCTCAGGCGACAATAGGCTTGTGTGCTAATGCCGGAAGCCGTGACGCAAAAGTCACAGCCATCTGAGCAGGAATTCTACGGAGTAGAGCGCCAAGCCGGCGAGGCCGCCGATCAGCGAGCCGTTGAAGCGGATGTATTGCAGATCGCGACCGATATTGATTTCGATCAGCGAAATCAGCTGCGCCATATCCCATGCCTTGACCTGATCGGAGATGAAGATCGATACGCCGCTCTTCTGATCGGCAATGAAGCTGCGCAACACCGTCACCAGGCCCTTGTTGATCTCGCCGCGCAGCTCGGCATCGCCGGCAAGCGCTTCGCCTGCCGCGACGAACATGCCGGCGAGATGATGCTGCAGCACCTGCGTTTCGCCGCTCGCGCTGCGCTCGATGAACGAGCGTGTATTGGCCCAGACCGTGCGGGCAAGTTCGGCGAGCTCGGGCCGCGCCAGCAGGTCACGCTTCAAACCGGCGATGCGGTCGATATAGGCCTGATCGGTGCCGAGCCGGTCGACGAAGCTCAGCACCATGCGATCGAACTCGCTGCGGAACGGATGCTTGGCATCGCTGCGCACCTCGTTGAAGAACGCGGTGGCGGACGCGACGATCTTGTTCACCAGAAACTTGTCGGCACGGTAGAGCCTGAGCAGGGTCGGCAATTCCGCGCGCACCTTCTCGCGGATCATCGCCATCGTCTCTTTCTGATTCAGCGTCTCGTGCATCACCCGCAGGAGATCGTCGAACAGGATCTGGTGGCGTCCCTCCGCCACGAAGCCGCGCAGCGTACCGGCGGCAAGCGGCGCAAGGTCGATCGCCTGGAGCTGCGATGACATGCGGCGGATGATGAAGGTCATCAAGCCTGAGGTCTCCGTCGCCGAGAAGGCCTCGGGCAACAGGCGGAGCGCGAAGCGAGCCAGATCATCGCTGCGCTTGCGGTCGCGCAGCCAGTCGGCAACGAAGGAGCCGAAATCGATTTCCTTCAGCTTGGCCTCGACGGGACCGGCCTCGAGGAAATGCACCTGGATGAACTCGCCGAGCTTGTCCGCGATGCGCGCCTGGTTGCTCTGGATGATGGCGGTATGCGGGATCGGCAGGCCGAGCGGCCGCTTGAACAGGGCAACCACGGCATACCAGTCGGCGAGGCCGCCGATGGTCGCGGCTTCCGCGAAGGCGGCGATGAAGCCGAACAACGGATGCACCGGCAGGAGCCATTTTGCCACGATGAAGAGCGCAAGCGTCGAGGCAAGCACCAGCGTCGCCAGCGCCTTGACGCGGCGCAGCTCGGCCGCGCGTTCGGCGTCGCCGGGGCTGTCGAAGGTGAAGGTGGCGGGTGGAGTCATTGAATTGGAGACTACGTCATTCCGGGGCGATGCGAAGCATCGAACCCGGAATCTCGCGCCATAACCTCTGGATTCCGGGTTCGCCCTTCGGCGCCCCGGAATGACGGTGGAAGCAGCGCAGCCACAAACAAAAGGCCCGCCGAAGCGGGCCTCAAATTCAGTTTCTGCTCAGGCGCCAGATCAGGCGGTCTTGTTGTAGACCTTGGCAAAATTGTCCTGCGCGGACTTCGCACCATTGGCAGCGAGCTTGCCGAAATAGTCGGCGGTCGCCTTGGCACGCGAGACGAACACTTCGCCGCGCGAGCGGAGCAGGCCCGACTGGATCTCGACGGCCTCGCTGAACGACTTGGCGGACGCGAGCTTGTCGATGCTCGAGAGGAACGCCTCGGCGTCGTCGTAGATCGCCTGCTGGATGTTGCGGCTGATCTTGCCGGCTTCAGCGACGGATTCGGTCACCGCGTTCTCGACGGCGGCGGTCACGCGCTCGGAGCCTGCGAAAGCCTCGGCAGCACGGTCCTTGGCGGTGTTGGCGGTCTTCTTGACGAACTCGCGGGCAGCCTCGGGAACTTCCAGATTCTGGATGTTCTTGAAAGCGTCCTTGAAGCCCTCGAAAGCGGTGTTGGTTTCAGTGGTCATGGGGTTCTCTCCATCCTCATTGCTCTGAGCTATGGGCTCACCCCGTCCGCATTGGCCCGGGGCACGACCTATATGGCATAGTTAATTGTGCGATGCAACATCCATATTGCACTGCGATATCACGAAATGGTGATGAAGCTGAATAAGAGGCATCCTGATGCCTCCTTGGCCACTCGACCCCTATCGACCGCCTTTTGGCGATCCCTAGTGCTGCACCGCCCCCGGCAGCCCATAGGCCTCCATCTGGGCCTGGACCTGCGCGATGTTGTGACCGAGCACGACGATGTCATGGGTCTTGCCGTCGACGTCCCGAACGTGGTCCCGCAGCAGCGCTTCGGCCTTGAAGCCGAGGCTCTCGAACACGGCGATCGCCGCCTGCTGGTCGACCGTCATCTGGACCGAGAGCTTTTCCAGGCCCGCCCCGAGTGCGAGCGCAAAGGTCTCCTGCGACAGCGCCCGCCCCACTCCCTTCCCGCGCACTTCGAGCGAGACCACCATCCGGATCTCGCCAACATGGGGCGACCAGGAATGGGGATCGCGCACCAGCGTGCCGCAGCCGACGACCTTGCCGTCCCTGACCGCGAGCAGGCTCGTGATCGCGCCCCGCTCGATCTCCTTGACCCAGGCCGACAGCACCTTCGGCTCGCTGATATTGCGGGGCAGGAACAGCAAATCGTGGGTTGGCAGACCCTTGCCGAAGGCGAGCACCGCGGCCTCGTCCGCGGGCGCCATCAGACGAATCTCGATATCGCCGGCGTCCGTCTTGACGTGACGCGGATAGGAACGCTGCTCGCTCATATCGATCTCTTTCCCAGCCAGGAATCCAGTTTCGGCCATAGCCGCTTCACGGCGTTGGCGCCCGCGACCAGCGAGACGTGACCGCCTTTCAGGATCACCTCTTCCTTGTCCGCAGATCCGATCTTCGCGATCAGGTGCTTGGCGGCCTCATACGGCACGATGTGGTCGTGCTCGGCGACCGCATGCAGGATCGGAACCTTGATGTTCTCGAGCTTCGCCGCGCGGCCGCCGACCGACATGGCGTCGTTGAACAGCTTGTTGTCCCACATCAGGTCCTTGGTGATGGTGCGGAAATATTCGCCGGCCAGCGGCAGCGTGTCGGTCGCCCAGCGATCAAACATGCGGTAGGATTTGACGAACTCGTCGTTCCAGATGTTCTCCCAGAGCTGGATCTGGCTCACCGTGCGCGAGGCCGGGCGCAGCATCTCGAACGAAGACAGGATCATTTCCGGCGGCACGTTGCCGACGCTGTCGACGAGACGGTCGACATCGAAATAACGACGGTCGGAGAAGTTCGAGAACAGCTTCATCTCGCGGAAGTCGATCGGCGTGGTGAAGCAGATCAGGTTCTTCATCGGCCCATCCTTGTGGATCGAGCCGTACAGCAGCGACAGCACGCCGCCGAAGCAATAGCCGATGACCGAGACGTCCTGCTCACCGGAATCGGCCTGCACGCGGCGGACGCAGTCCGGGATGAAGTCGAGGACATAGTCCTCCATCCGCAGGCCCTTCTCCTCCGGCCGCGGCGCGCTCCAGTCGAGCATGTAGACGTCGTATCCGCGCTTGAGCAGGAACTCGATGAAGCTCTGCCCGGGGACGAGGTCGAGGATGTAGCCGCGATTGGTGGTCGCCATCACGATCAGCACCGGCACCCGGTAGATCTCGTCCGACATCGGCCGGTAGTGATAAAGGTTCATGGTGCCACGCGAATGCAGCACGTCCTTCGGCGTCGAGCCGAGCGAAGGGCCCGAGGTCGAGAAATATTCAACGCACTTGATGCTGCGCTGGATGGCGCGCTGCACCTCGGTCTGGATCCGCTCCGGGATGGACGCGAGATCAAGTCCCGCCGGCCCGTTCATGTCGGCTCTCCGGGCTCGGAAGGCGGGCGCTTCGTCCGTGGCGGCCGCGGGGTGTTCTCGAAGCCTTGCGTGATGCCGGAACTCGCCGCCATCCGGCTCAGCATCGCCTTGATCTCGCCGATCTGAGCCTCGACCGACTGGAGCCGTTCCGCAAGACCAGTGACCTGCTCCCGGCTCGGCAGGTTCATCGTGACGAGATATTTCTCCATGAGTTCGCCGAGCTGCTTCTGAGCACCTGCAGCAACTCCGCCGGCGCGGTTCATCGCCTGTGAAAATTCCGGCGACGACATGGCCTGGTTGGCGAAAGAGTTGAACCCCTTCTCCATCTCGCCGACCATCTTCTGCCACGTGGCAACGGGGTCGTTGGTCTTGTCGGTCATCGGCGTCCTCCTGAAAACGAGAGCTGCGATGCCCTTCTTTTTGCGCCATACCACACCGTTGCGCGGTGCCGGTCAACCGGCAAGCGCACGCGCTGCTCGGCACGCGGCTTCTTTGTGGCGGGAAACCGTGCGATACAACACCGATCAGCAGGAGGGATCCGTGACCACCCATCAGCCGCCCCAGACCGTCCGCGCCAACGGCATCGACATCTGCTACGAGATCTTTGGCAACGACAATGCCGAACCCCTGCTGCTGATCATGGGTTTGGGAGCGCAGATGATCCACTGGGACGATGCGTTCTGCGAGCAGCTTGCCGCGCGGGGTTTCCGCGTGATCCGCTTCGACAATCGCGACATCGGCAAGTCGAGCCACCTCACCGGCGGCAAGCGCCTGACGCCGCTCGAGCTGCTGAAGCTGCGCTTCCTCAGGATTCCCGTCGCCGCGACCTACAAGCTGATCGACATGGCCAAGGACACGGTCGCCCTGATGGATGCGCTCGACATCAAGTCGGCGCATCTGGTCGGCGCGTCCATGGGCGGCATGATCGCCCAGGAGGTGGTGCTGTCGTTTCCGCACCGCGTCCGTTCGTTGACATCGATCATGTCGACCACAGGCAATCCGCGCATCCCGCCGCCGTCGCGCGAAGCCGCCGCAATGCTGATGGCGCCACCGCCGCGCAGCAAGGAGGAGTTCATCGTCCGCTACGGACAGACCTGGAAGGTGTTGCGCGCCGGACATTTTCCGGAGGAGGAAGCGCTCGACCCCGAGCGTGCCGAGCGCGTGTTCGCGCGCGGACTCAATCCGGCCGGCGTCGGCCGTCAGCTCCGCGCCGTGCTGGCGTCCGGCAGCCGGAAGGAGCGGCTGCACGCGGTGATGACACCGACACTGGTCATTCACGGCACCGTCGATCCGCTGGTCCGCCCCGAAGGCGGCAAGGACACGGCGGCGTCAATCCCGAACGCCAAATTGTTGATGATCGAAGGCATGGGCCACGCGCTGCCGATGCGGTTCTGGCCGGAGATCATCGACGCCATCGACAAGCACGCCCATGGCGCGGCCGCGCAGGCCGCTTAACTCTTCTTCGCGATCCAGATTACATGGCGCGCGCCACCGCCTCGCCCGGTGGCGCGGACATTGACTTCGTTCACGTCGAAGCCGGCGGTGCGGAGACGCCTGGTGAAGGCGGGGTTGGGTCCCGACGACCAGACCGCGAGCACGCCGCCCGGGCGCAGCGCCGTCTTCGCTGCCGAGAGCCCGCTCGTGCTGTAGAGCGCGTCATTGCCCTTGCGGGTCAGCCCTTCCGGCCCATTGTCGACGTCGAGGAGAATGGCGTCGAAGGCCGACCGCTGCGCGCGGATGATTTCGCCGACGTCGATTTCCCGGATATTCACTCTGACATCATCGAGGCTGTCGCCGAAGACCTCCGCCATCGGACCTTTCGCCCAGGCCACCACCGCCGGCACCAGTTCGGACACCACGATCTTCGCCTTGGGCCCAAGCACGGTGAGCGCCGCACGAAGCGTAAAGCCCATGCCGAGGCCGCCGATCAGGACGACGGGCTTCTTGACCTTCTCGATCTGCTTCGCCGCGAGCGTTGCGAGCGCGGCTTCCGAACCGGACAAGCGATTGTTCATCAGCTCGTTGGTGCCGAGCTTGATCGAGAATTCCTTGCCCCGCCGCATCAGCCGGAGCTCCTCGTCGGAACCGGGAATCCTGGCGGTGTCGATCTTTTCCCAGGGAATCATCCCCGACGTTTAGCACGATCGGACGAACAATCACCCACCCGCCCAGACGTCGAGCACATAGCGGTTGTTCGTGCCCATCGCCTCGATCCAGCGGGCACTGGCGGCCGCGTCACCGCCGCTCTTCTCGCGGTGGATTGCGACCAACGCCGCCTTGACGTCGGGCTCCATTTTGCCGCCGTCGCCGCAGACATAGATGATCGCGCCCTGCTCGACCAGCGGCCAGACCTTGTCCTTCTGTGCGGCCAGCACGTGCTGCACATATGTCTTCGGTCCCTCGGCGCGCGAGAACGCCGTGAACAGCTCGGTGATGCCGCTTGCGGCCAGCGCCTTCAGCTCGTCGGCGTAGAGAAAATCCTGGTCGGGATGGCGGCAGCCGAAGAACAGCATGGATGGCCCAAGCGTCGCGCCCTTGGCCTTGCGCGCGGCGCGTTCCTGGAGGAAGCCGCGGAACGGCGCGAGGCCCGTGCCCGGGCCGATCATGATGATCGGCGCCGACGGATCCTCGGGAAGCCGGAAGCCGGCCTTGGTTTCACGCACGGTGGCGTAGACGACGTCGCCGACGCGGCGATTGGCGAGATAGTTCGAGCAGATGCCCTTGTAGACCCCACGCCCGGAGGCGGCCAGCCCTTCGACCACGCCGACCGTGATGCTGCAACGCGCGGGATCGACCGATGGCGAGGACGAGATCGAATAATAGCGCGGTGCCAGCAGCGAGAGCATCTCCAGATAGACGTGGAACGGCAATTCGCAGGCCGGATATTCGAGCAACAGGTCGAACACCGATTTGCGCTTGGCGAAAATCTCGGCGCGGTAACGCTCGAGCGGCTCGGTCTCCTCGCCGACGAAGGCCAGCAGCTTCGGCTTGGTGACCGGGCAGCGGGTGTGCTCGGCCATGATCTGGATCTGCTTGCGGGTTGCGACCTGCTGCAGCTCGACGAACTCGCTGAGCAGGCGGCCGACCGACACGGCCTCGCCGACCGGCAATTGGGCGCGGCGCCCCTCGGCAACCTGCAGCCTGATCTGGTCGGCCGGGAGGAACCCGAAGCGACGGGCCACCGAATCCACCAGCGTCGGATCATTGCGCGGGACGACACTGAGGTGATCGCCGACCCGGTAACTAACGTTGGCCGGCAGCTGCACCTCGATGTGGCGCGTCGAGCGCTCGGACGGATCGGGCCCGCTCTTGTTCTGAAGCTCGTCGTTGCCGAGCACCTTCATCGCCACCGCGCCGCCCTGGGCAACGATAGTGTTGACGGCGGTGACCGCGACCGGCTCGATCGCATAGAGCGGATCGTCCTCCGCGGTGCGGGTGAAATTCCAGTCGATGCCGAATTCCTTGGTCGCGACCTGGGCGGCGGCGGGGAACCATTTCTGGAACTGGCCATCGAGATCGCTGCGCGCATCGCCTTCGCCGCGCGGATAGACCGCACGGGCGCCATGCTTCGACAATTGCTCGTCGATCAGGCGCGGCACCGATTGATAGGTCGCGGCCCAGTCGCTGTTGCCGCAACCGAACACGGCGTAGCGCACGCCGGCGAAGGCATCCTTCGGCAAATCGCCGCCAAGCCATTTGACGAACTGCGTCGCATTGTCGGGCGGCGCGCCGTTGTAGGAGGCGCAGATGATCAGCACGCCGCCCTCCTGCGGCAGCTTGCCGACGTAATCGTCGAGCGGGCCGAGATGCACGGCAAAGCCGTTGATCTCCGCAAGGTCGGCCATGCGCGTCGCGAGCTCCTCGGCGGTGCCGAGATTGGAGCCATAGAGCACCAGCATCGGCGTGTTGTGGCCGGGCCGGGCCGTCGGCCGGCGCGGGGCCTTCGGCGCCGAACCGGCGGCCGCAATCGGTCCGCCATAGGCACCGCGCTCGCGATCGGCGCGCGGACGCACCTTGATCTTGAAGCCCTCCGGCTTGATCGTCAGTGTCTCCTTCAGATGCATCTGGTAGCGCTGGTGATCGATCAGCTTGAAGCGCTGCAGGATCATGCCGAGCGCAAGCGCGGCCTCGTGCATGGCGAAGCCGCGGCCGATGCAGGCGCGCTGGCCGTTGCCGAACGGCTTCCAGGCATTGATCGGGCGCTTCGCTTCCGCCTCACGGCTGAAATTCTCGGGATCGAAGGCATCGGGATTCGGACCCCAGACGGAGGGATCGCGATGCAGGGCGGTCACCAGGATCGTGGTGAAGGTGCCCTTCCGAAGCTTGTACCTGCCGCCGATCGTCTCGTCGTTCAGCGGCGAGATGCCATAGGCCGGCGCCGGCGGCCACAGCCGCAGCGCCTCCTTCAGGATCTGCGTGATGTAGGTGAGCTGCGTCACCTGCTGATAGGTCGGCTTCGCATTGACGTCGGGGCCGAAAACGCGATCGACCTCGTCATAGGCCTTCTTGAGGATCTCCGGGTGCTTGAGCAGCGCATAGAGCGTGTACGACAACAGGCCGCTGGTGGTCTCGTGGCCCGCAATCAGAAACGTGTTGATCTGGTAACGGATGTTGACGTCGTCGAGCTGCTCGCCGGTGGCCCTGTCGACGCCGGTCATCATCGCGGCAAGCATGTCCTTCTTGTCGTCGATGGCCTCTGCGCTCTTGCGCCGTTCGGCAATGATCTGGTCGACCATCTTGTTCATGAAGGCGACGTCTTCGGCCAGCGTCTTGCGCCGCTTCTGCATCCAGAGCTGCTCGAACGGCAGGCCGCGCGTCATCATGATGGTTTCGAGCGAGCGCACCAGCGACTCGACGAAGGGATGGTAGTCGCGCCGGTAGAACGAATTGAAGCGATAGTCGAATCCGCACAGGCCGATCGTGTCCAGCGTCAGCGCGGTCATGTCGTGCACGACGTCGATCTCGTCGTCGGCGTTGAGCCGCTCCCATTTCTGGACCAGCTGCTCGGCGATATCGACCATGCTGCCGTGATAGGACTGCATGGCGCGGTTGCCGAACGGCTGAAGCAGGATGTTGTGCGCCTTGCTCCAGTTCGGCTCCTTGGTATCGGCCGTGAACAGGCCATCGCCGCCGACCGCGCGCACGCGCCGCAGCGCGCCGCGCACCGTCTTGTCGAAGCGCTTCTCATCGGAGAGCTCGTCGACGAGATCGTGGCCAGAGACAACCACGATCGGCGAGCCCATCATATCGAGCCAGAAGATCGGACCGAGCTCCTTGGCGAGCCGTGTCAGGTGCTGCACGGGCGCAGCCGAATCCAGCGACAGCATGTTGCCGACCACGGGCTTGGTCGGCGGATGCGGGATCGGCTCCAGACGATTCGTGGATGACATTTAACTACGCTTCCCCCTCTTGCCGTCATTCCGGGGCGATGCGCAGCATCGGACCCGGAATCTCGAGATTCCGGGTCCGGTCCTTCGGCCCGTCCCGGAATGACGTCTGACTTACGTGGACGACCGGATCCTCACCCAAACCGCCTTCTACGCCATTCGATCAGCTTGGCGCTGACCTCCTCCGGCTTCTCCTGCTGCGTCCAGTGGCCGCTGTCCTTCACCAGATACTTCTCGAGATCGCCGATCAGATTCTCCATGCCGTCCGCCGCAGACGGCGGCAGCACCGCGTCGTTCTCGGCCATGATCATCAATGACGGCACGTGGATGTGATGATCCAGTCCCTTCGCCCGCTGCCAATTGCGCGTGAAGTTGCGATACCAGTTGATGCCGCCGGTGAAGCCGGTCTTCGTGAAGGTGTCGACGAACACCTTCTTCTCCTCGGCCGACAGGATCGGCGTGCGCGGATCATGTCTGGCGTCGTAGTTCGCGATCATCTGCGGGAACGCCAGGTTGATGCGGGGCGAAGCACCAATACCGGCAATCGGCTGTTCCTCGGGCGCACCCGGAGGGCGCGCGGCCGGCTTGCGCATGAAGGCGTCGAAGGTCTGCTCGACCCGGCTGCCGAAGATCCTGTCCGGCTCGCGCGCGGGATCCTGGAACTGGACGATATACATCTGATCGCCGAAGCGCTGGCGGAACAGCGCGATGGGATCGATCGGCGCGCGGTCCCAATGCGGGGTGTTGACCCCGACCACGCCAGCGACGCGCGAGGGGTGCCGCAAAGGCATCTGCCAGACGACGAAGCCGCCCCAGTCGTGACCGACGAAGATCGCCTTGTCGATGCCGAGATGATCGAGCAGACCGACGAGATCGCCGGTCAAATGCTCCATGTCATAGTCCTCGACCGGCTCGGGCCGGTCGGTCGCGCCATAGCCGCGCTGGTCCGGGGCGATCACCCGGATGCCGGCCTCACTCAGCGCCTTGATCTGGTGGCGCCAGGAAAACGCGAGCTCGGGCCAGCCGTGGCACAGCACGACAGGCGGCTTGTCGTCGGCCGGGCCCGCCTCGTAATAGCCCATGCGGATTCCGTTCGTCGTCGCGAACTGAAGTGGCGGCATTTCGATCATCACAAGTTTCCTATTCCGCAGCGACCTTGATGTCCGACGCCGGTGGCGCGTAGGCTGCCTCCAGTGCGGCGAATTCCTCCGGCAGCATGTCGCACATCACCTGCACATGCGGAATGATGTTGGCGCCGACGATGAAGCCGAAATCGAGCTGGTCGCGGTAGCTCTGCACGGTGATGTTGAGCGCCTGCCCGTGCGTCGAGATCGACACCGGGAAGATGTGCAGCAGCTCGGCGCCCGCGGCATAGAGCGTCTGCCGCGGTCCCGGCACGTTCGACACCGTGATGTTGGCGGCCGGCGGCAGCACGTCCGAGAGGTTCGAGCGGCTGTAGAGCAAGGCCAGGATCTGCACCATGATCGGCGCGCCCAGCATCGAGATGTTGGAGACCTGCGGCATCAGCGCGCGCAAGGGGTGCGACATCTCCTTGGACTTGGTCGATTGCGCGATGATGGCCTCGAGCCGCGCCTTGGGATCGTCGACGTTGGTCGCGATCGCGCAGATCATGCCGAACACCTGGTTGTTGGCCTCGGTGTTGCCCTCCTCGCGCAGCGAGATCGGCACCGCCGCCGTCAGCGATTTCGCCGGCAGCGTGCCATATTGCAGGAGATAGCGGCGGACCACGCCCGAGGCGAGCGCCAGCACGACGTCGTTGAGCTTGCCGCCGGCCTTCTTGGCCAGCGCCTTCGCCCGCGACAGCGGGATCGACACGCCGGCAAAGCTGCGCTCCGAGGAGATGCTCTTGTTGAGCATGGTCGGCGGCGACACCATGCTGACGAGGCTTTCGCGCGATCTGGGATCGGCGACCTTGGCGAGCACGTCGGACACGCTCTTGAGCACGGTCGGAATGTTGCCGGCAAAGCGCACTGCGCTTTCGATCTGGTACATCGCGTTGTCGAACAGGATCGAGCCGATATCGCTCTTGCCGGTGCGCGGCAATTGCAGCTTCTTCGCCGCCGAGGCGTCGAGCGACTGGCTGAACAATTGCTGATAGGAATCCAGCAGGTTGGCGGCGATGTCGCGCGGCTCCTGGCCGGGTTTGGATCCCGCCGCCGGCGGCTCGATCTTCCGCGGGATCGGCGAGATATCGTAGATCATGCTGGTCAGCGCCGCGCCGGCGCCGCCGTCGATCGCGGCATGGTGCATCTTGGAATAGAGCCCCACCTCGTTGTCCTTCATGCCCTCGAACACGTAGAACTCCCAGAGCGGCCGGGCGCGGTTCAGGAGCTTGGCATGGGCCCAGCCGACGATGCGCTCCAGCGTGGCGCGGTCGCGCGGCTGCGGCAGGCTGGCCCGGAAGATGTGACGGTCGATGTCGAACTGATCGTCCTCGACCCAGGAGGGATGGTCGATGTCGAGCGGCGCCTTCTCCAGCCGCGCCTTCAGGATCGGCGCGATGTGCAGCCGCGAGACGATCATCGCCTTGAAGTCTTCGAAGAAGTCGCCCTTGTAGTCGTCGGGCAGGCGAAAGATCGCCATGCTTCCGACATGCATCGGCATTTCCGGCGTTTCCAGATAGAGAAACGACGCGTCCAGCGACGACAGCTTCTTACCGTCAGCCATAGTTCCCTCCCGCAGAGATTGGACGGGCGCCTTAGCCGGCGCTTCTCGTCAGGCCGATATTGCCTGTTCCGGCGGGGGATATGCAATGGCAAACGGCCCTGCCCGGTCAAATGGCGAGAACTCCCCCTCCGGTTGAGCCAGCCGGTCGGCCACCGCCCACAGCGCCGCCGGATTCACCCCGAGCCCGATATGGCTCGCCAGGAGCACTTCAATATTCTCGGCGCGGTCGGAGGGACGCAACAAGCAGGTCCGCCAGTTAACCACACCGTCGGCCCGCGAATAGATGGAGGTTGTCGGCACCGGCAGATCGCCGGCGATCGCCTCGCGCGCTTCGGCAAAATCCTCGACCCGCTCGCCCGACAGCGCCTCATAGAGCCGCGTGGCGTTGGTCGCCCGCACGTCATTGGCGAAAGGGCTGCCGAGCGTGATGACGTAGCGAACCATATCGGGCGCCCAAAGCGAAAGATCGCGGGCATAGACGCCGCCGAGACTCCACCCGACCAGGCTGACCTTGCGCTCGCTCGCGGCATGAATCTCGGCAAGCCGGGCGCGCAGCGCGTCCCGCATCCGCCCGAGGCCGCCGAGATTGCGGCCCATCCGCCAGGCATGCGTCTCGTAGCCGAGCTCACTGAGATAGCGCCGCATCGGCGCCATCGAGAGGTCGCTGGCGAGAAAGCCCGGCAGCGCCAGCACCGGATGGCCGTCGCCCCTCGGCGCCCGCATCAGGAGCGGCGACAGCAAGAGGCTTGCATTGAGTTCGAGCAGGCCACGGGCTTCGGCGAGCAACAGGCCGAGACCCGGCGGACGAAGCCGGCCTCTCTCCAGCGCCCCCTCCTGCCCGGGCGACACTATTTTTTCTTGTCGCTGCTACGCGTGCCGCCGAGGCCGGCCATCGTGACGAACATATCCTGAAACCGCTCGGCGATCTTCGGATCGAACGTGAACCAGCTCTGGATCAGCGACTCCGGCGAGACCTTCTCGATGTTGCTGAGCACCTGCTGCTGCAGCTTATCCATCACTGCCGTTTGCATCGGCCCTACGTCGGGCAGACCGAAGAACTGGCGGGCCTCGAGGGGGGTGCAGTCGATTTCGATGTTTACCTTCATGTCCCCTCCAGATTGAGATTCGAGCGGCCTGGCGGAGTATCGCCGCGAGTTGTGGTGCGACGCAAGCGACCTGATGCAGGCGCGGCGCGCCCCGTCCCGCAACCCGCCGATATGGTCAACCAAAGTCGAAAGGGGCGATCTTCCATGCCGGGCGGCATGGTCTGCATTGCTGCACAGCGGCGCAACTTGGCGCGATCCTTGCTGGAATGGCGCTTGCACCGGTCGAGAACTCTGGGCAACATGGATCAATCAGCCCCGCCGAACAATCAAAAATCATCGGCATGGCAGTGGAGAGGGTCAAGAATGTCATTAGGTCGAAGTCTGTTTGCGGCGACGCTCGCCGGTACGCTTGCGTTGGCGGTCACGCCGGCATCGAGCCAGACGCTCCGTTATGCCAACCAGGGTGACCTGAAGTCCCTCGATCCCTACACGCTCAACGAGAGCACGACCCACGCGCATCTCGGTCACGTCTACCAAGGCCTCACCGCGCGCGACAAGGACCTCAAGATCATTCCGGCGCTGGCGGAGAGCTGGGAAACTCCCGAGCCGACCCGCTGGCGCTTCCATTTGCGCAAGGGCGTGAAATTCCACAACGGCAATCCCTTCACCGCCGACGACGTCGTGTTCTCCGCCGATCGCGTCCGCAAGAAGGGGTCCAACATGCAGACCCGCCTCGCGCCCGACGTCAAGGTCGTCAAGGTCGACGACTACACCGTGGACTTCGTTCTGCCTTCGCCCAATCCCATCCTGCATAATTCGTGGGATGTCTGGTACATCATGAACAAGAAGTGGGCCGAGGAGAACAACGTCGTCGATCCGACGCCGGTGGCGGCGACCACGCCGAGCTACGCCTCACTCAACGAGAACGGCACCGGTCCCTTCATCATCGACAGCCATCAGCCCGGCGTGAAGACCGTGTTCAAGGCCAATCCCAATTACTGGGGCAAGATGGAAGGTAACCTGAAGGAGATCGTCTTCACCCCGATTTCCTCCGACGCCACCCGCGTCGCCGCACTGCTCTCCGGCGAAGTCGACGTCATCGAACCCGTGCCGATCCAGGACATCTCCCGTGTCGATTCCAGCCCGAACGCCCAAGTGCTGAAGGGACCTGAGCTTCGCACCATCTTCATCGGTTTCGACCAGACCCGTGACGAGCTGCTCTACTCCAACATCAAGGGCAAGAATCCGTTCAAGGACGCCCGCGTCCGCGAGGCCTTCTACAAGGCGATCGACATCGAGTTGATCAAGACGCGCGTGATGCGCGGGCTGTCGACGCCGTCGGCCCTGATGATCGCGCCGGAACTGTTCGTGCTGTCCAAGGAGTTCACGCGACCGAAATTCGACCCTGACGGCGCCAAGAAGCTCCTGACCGAAGCGGGTTATCCCGACGGCTTCGAGGTCACGATGGATTGCCCGAACGATCGCTACGTCAACGACGCCGCGATCTGCCAGGCGGTCGTCGGCATGCTCGCCCGCATCGGCGTCAAGATCAATCTTTTGGCGCAACCGAAGGCGCAGTACTTCGCCAAGGTGCTCAAACAAGGCGGCTACCAGACTTCGTTCTACCTCTTGGGCTGGACGCCGAGCACGATGGACTCGCACAACGTGCTGTACGACATCATGGGCTGCCGCGACGATGCGAAGTCCTCGCGCGGCGAGGCCAATCTCGGCGGCTATTGCAACAAGGAGTTCGACGCCATCACCGACAAGGTGCTGGTCGAGACCGACACCGCCAAGCGCAACCAGCTGATCAAGCAGGCCTACGACATCAGCATCAAGGACTGGGCCTACATTCCGCTGCATCAGCAGGCACTGGCCTGGGGCGTATCGAAAAAGGTCAACCTGCCGCAGCGCGCCGACAACCTGGTCATGTTCCACTGGGCGACCAAGAAGGAATAGCGTCAGCTGAATACGAGGTCCCGGCGCATCAGGCGTCCGGGACCTTTCCTTTTTCCGGCTGACAAAGTCGTCGGCCGCACGCACACTCAAGGATAGTGGAAGGCATGCTTGCTTTCACGCTTCGCCGCGCCGTTCAGGCCATCGGCGTCATGTTCGCCGTGGGCATCATCGCCTTCTCGATGTTCCGTTTCGCCGGCGACCCCGTCAACCAGATCGTCTCGATCGACACATCGGCGGCCGAACGCGAAATCGTACGTAAATCGCTCGGCCTCGACGATCCCGTGCCGGTGCAGTTCGTGCGCTACTTCGCCGATGCCGCGCAGTTCAAGTTCGGCGTCTCCTATCAGTTCCGCCAGCCGGTCTCCACGCTGTTGATGGAGCGGATGCCCGCCACGCTGGAACTTGCGATCTGCGCCACCGTCTTTGCAATGGTGTTCGGGATTCTGATGGGGGTCTATTCGGCGCTCAGGCGCGACACCGTGCTGGCCAAGCTGTTCCAGGCGGTTTCGCTGATAGGCATCTCGTTGCCGACTTTCCTGATCGGCATTCTGCTGATCTATCTGTTCGCCGTGACACTCGGCTGGTTGCCCTCGTTCGGTCGCGGCGAGGTGGTCAAGCTCGGCTGGTGGAGCACGGGCCTGCTCACGCTGTCGGGACTGAAGGCGTTGATCATGCCCTCGATCACCCTCGGCCTGTTCCAGATGACCTTGATCATGCGGCTGGTGCGCGCGGAGATGCTGGAGGTGCTGCGAACCGACTATATCCGCTTCGCTCGCGCCCGGGGATTGACCACCCGTGCCATCCATTTCGGCCACGCGCTGAAGAACACGCTGATTCCCGTGATCACGGTGGCCGGACTTCAGTTTGGCTCGGTTATTGCATTTTCGATCATCACCGAAACCGTGTTCCAATGGCCGGGCATGGGACTTCTGTTCGTGCAGGCCGTGCAAAACGTCGACATCCCGATCATGGCCGCCTACCTGCTGATGGTTTCGCTGATCTTCGTCACCATCAATCTGGTGGTCGACATCCTCTACACCGTGGTCGATCCGCGCCTCCGCGCGACCGTCGGCCGCGCCTCATAAGGCAGCCCTGCATGTCCGACGCAGTCGCCTCCAATCCCGACAAGCAGAGCGCGCCGCCCGCCCAGGCCGGCCGCAGCTGGCTGAGCCGCGCGCTCGACAGTGACGTCTTCTATTCGTTCCGCCGATCCAAGCTGACCATGGTGGCGGCGGCCATTACCGTGCTGTTCTTCCTGCTCGCGATCTTTGCATCCGCCCTCGCGGTGCAGAACCCGTTCGATCCGGCGCAGCTCCAGTTGATGAACTCGCGCATCTCGCCGCTCTGGACCGCCGACGGCCAGAGCCCGTTCCTGCTCGGCACCGACGAGCAGGGCCGCGACGTGTTTTCCGCCATCCTCTACGGGATGCGCATCTCGCTCATGGTGGGCGTCGCCGGCGTGATCTTCGCCGGCGCGCTCGGCATCGCGCTCGGCCTGATCGCCGGCTATTTCGGCGGCGCGGTCGACGGCGTGATCATGCGGATCGCCGACGTGCAGCTCACCTTTCCCGCCATCCTGATCGCGCTGCTGGTCAACGGCATCGCCAAATCCATCTTCGGCAACCGGCTGGATGCCACCAGCATGCTTGTGGTGCTGGTGATCTCGATCGGCCTGAGTTTCTGGGTGGGGTATGCCCGAACGGTGCGAGGCTCCGTGATGGTCGAGAAGAACAAGGACTACGTGGCTGCCGCGCAGCTGATCGGCCTGCCCGCGCCGAAGATCATGCTGCGCCACGTGCTGCCCAACACCATGGGCCCGATCCTCGTCATCGCCACCATCAACCTGGCGCTCGCCATCATCACCGAGGCGACGCTGTCCTTCCTCGGCGTCGGCCTGCCCGACACGATGCCCTCGCTCGGCACGCTGATCCGCATCGGCAACAATTATCTGTTCGCCGGCGAATGGTGGATCGTCGCCTTCCCGGGCCTGGCGCTGGCCGGCCTGATCCTGTCGATCAATTTGCTCGGCGACTGGCTGCGCGACGCGCTCAATCCGAAACTCCGATGAGCAACACTTCGATGAGTACGCCTCGGTCATGACCGAACCCATTCTCTCCGTGCGCAACCTTCAGGTGGAGTTCGCCTCCCGCCGCGGCACGCTGCGCGCTATCGACGGCGTCTCCTTCGACATCGCCAAGGGCGAGGTGCTGGGCGTGGTCGGCGAATCCGGCGCCGGCAAATCCGTCACCGGCCTCGCCGTGATCGGGCTGATCGATCCCCCCGGCCGCATCGCCGGCGGCGAGATTCGGCTCGCCGGCCAGCGCATCGACCACCTGCCGCCGGAACAGATACGCCGCATCCGGGGCAAGCGGATCGGCATGATCTTCCAGGACCCGCTCACCTCGCTCAATCCGCTCTACCGGGTCGGCGACCAGATCATCGAGACGATCAGGACCCACCTGGACCTGTCCGAATCCGCCGCCCGCCGCCGCGCCATCGACCTGCTCGCCGAGGTCGGCATTCCCGCGCCGGACAGGCGCATCGACGGCTATCCGCACGAATTCTCCGGCGGCATGCGTCAGCGCGTCGTGATCGCGCTCGCGATCTGCGCCGAGCCCGAGCTGATCATCGCCGACGAGCCGACCACCGCGCTCGACGTCTCCGTGCAGGCGCAGATCATCTCACTGATCAAGCGGCTCGGGCGCGACCACGGCACCGCCGTGATGCTGGTGACGCACGACATGGGCGTGATCGCGGAGACCTCGGACCGCGTCGCGGTGATGTATGCCGGCCGTGTCGCCGAGATCGGTCCGGTGCAGGATGTCGTCAGAAATCCGCTGCACCCCTACGCCAAGGGCTTGATGGGCGCGATCCCGACGCTGGCCGGCGACGACAAGCGCCTCCAGCAGATCCCCGGTTCGATGCCGCGCCTCTCGGCGATCCCGCGCGGCTGTTCGTTCAATCCGCGCTGCGCCTTCGCCTTCGACCGCTGTCGGGTCGAGCGGCCGGAGCCGCAGCCGCGCGGCGCGCAATCGGTCGCCTGCCACCTCTACGACAACGTGCCGGCGGAGAGCGCGGCATGAGCGCCCCCTTTGTTCAGGCCACAAATCTGCGCCGGGTGTTCGACGTCTCGAAACCCTGGCTCAACCGGGTGCTCGAAGGCGGACACCTCGAATATCTCAAGGCGGTCGATCACGTCACCTTCGACATCAGGAAGGGTGAGACCTTTGCGCTGGTCGGTGAATCCGGATCGGGCAAGACCACGGTGGCACGGATGGTCGTGGGGCTGCTGCCGCCGAGCGCGGGCGACGTCCTGATCGACGGCGTCTCGATGACCGATCCGCGGCAGGCGCCAGCGCGGCGAAAGCTGCGCCGCCGCATCCAGATGATCTTCCAGGATCCCTATGCGAGCCTGAACCCGCGCTTCCGCGTCGACGCCATCATCTCCGAGCCGATCCGCGCCTTCGACCTGATCCAGGGCGAGCGCGACATCCAGGCTCGCGTCGCCGAGCTGCTCACCCTGGTCGGCCTGCATCCCGACGACCGGCTGAAGTTTCCGCACGAATTCTCCGGCGGCCAGCGCCAGCGGATCGCGATTGCGCGGGCGCTTGCCTCGGATGCCGAGTTCATCGTCTGCGACGAGCCGACCTCCGCGCTCGACGTCTCGGTGCAGGCGCAGATCCTCAACCTGATGCGCGACCTCCAGGACAAGTTCGGCCTGACCTACATGTTCATCAGCCACAACCTCGCCGTGGTCCGCCACATGGCGAGCCGCGTCGGCGTGATGTATCTCGGCCGCATCGTCGAGATCGCGGAGGGGCGCGAGCTGTTCGCCAATCCGCGCATGCCCTACACCAAGATGCTGCTGGGCGCCGTGCCCGACCTTGCCATGAGCGGTCGCCAGCGCATTCCGGTGAAGGGAGAGATTCCGAACCCGATCAACCCGCCCTCCGGCTGCGCCTTCAATCCGCGCTGCCCGCTGGCGTTCGAGCTCTGCCGCAAGGAGGCCCCGGAACTGATCGGCGGCGTCGCCTGCCATGCGGTCAACACCGCGCCGGTCCCGGCGTGACGCGCGCGTGCCATGCAGCCTGCGCATTTGGCGACAGCCTGCCCCTGTGATCAATTGCGCGCGCCGCAAATGAGGTAGCCCATGGCCAGCAACGTCAATCCCGATCCCTTTACGACGCGCCCCGAGATCGAGGGCACGTTCGGGGTCGTCGCCACCACGCACTGGATCGCGACAGCCATCGGCATGGCCATCCTCGAAAAGGGCGGCAACGCCTTCGACGCCGGCGTCGCCACCGCCTTCACGCTCCAGGTGGTCGAGCCGCATCTGAACGGCCCCGGCGGCGACGTGCCTGTCATCGTGCACGATGTGAAGCGCGGCCGCACCGAGGTGATCTGCGGCCAGGGCCCGGCGCCGGCACGCGCCACCATCGCGCACTACAGGAGCGAGGGCCTCGACATGGTGCCCGGCACCGGCCTGCTCGCGGCCTGCGTCCCCGGCACGTTCGAATCCTGGATGATGCTCTTGCGCGACTACGGCACGATGCGCGTGCGCGACGTGCTGGAGCCCGCGATCTCCTATGCGCGCGACGGCTACCCGCTGGTGGAGCGCGCCTGCGCCACGATCCAGACCGTCGAGCAATTGTTCCGCAAGCACTGGCCGACCTCCGCCGCCGTCTACCTGCCGAACGGCGAAGTGCCGAAGCCCGGCACGCTGTTCACCAACAAGACGCTGGCCGCGACCTACGCCCGGATCCTCAGCGAAGCGGAAAGCGGCGGCGGTGGCCGCGACGCCGAGATCGAGCGGGCGCGCAAAGCCTGGTCGCAAGGCTTCGTCGCCGAGGCCATCGACAGGTTCTGCCGGACCCAGGACGTGATGGACGTCAGCGGCTCGCCGCATCGCGGCGTGCTTTCCGCCGACGACATGGCGCGCTGGCAGCCGACGATCGAGGCGCCGCTCACCTACGATTATGGCCGCTACACCGTCTGCAAGGCCGGCGTCTGGAGCCAGGGCCCGGTGACGCTGCAACAGCTCGCGCTCCTGAAGGGCTTTGCGCTCGATGGGCTCGATCCGACCGGACCTGAGTTCATCCATCTGCAGATCGAATGCGCCAAGCTTGCCTTTGCCGACCGCGAAAAATTCTACGGCGACCCTAAGTTCAACGAGATCCCGATCACGACGCTGCTGTCGGACGCCTACAACGACGAACGCCGCAAGCTGGTTACCGACCGCGCCTCGCTCGACTTCCGCCCCGGCGCGGTGGAGGGCTTTGGCGGCGTCGTCAAGCTGCGCCGCGCCGAGGGTCAGCGCGAGGCCGTCGGCGCGCTCGGTGCCGGCGAGCCGACCGTCGGGCGCTTCGGCGAGGTGCGCGGCGACACCGTGCATTTCGATATCATCGACAAGGCCGGCAACATGGTGTCCTCGACGCCATCGGGCGGCTGGCTGCAATCCTCGCCGATCATTCCGGAGCTCGGCTTTTGCCTCGGCAGCCGCGCTCAGATGTTCTGGCTGGAGGAGGACCATCCGGCGGCGCTTGCGCCCGGCAAGCGGCCGCGCACGACGCTGTCGCCGACCATGGCACTGCGCGACGGCGAGCCTTACCTCGCCTGGGGCTCGCCCGGCGGTGATCAGCAGGATCAGTGGATCACGCAGTTCTTCCTGCGACACGTCCATTGCAATCTCAATCTCCAGGAGGCGATCGACGCACCGGCCTGGCACTCCGAGCATTTCCCGATCTCGTTCTGGCCACGCACCGCGCGCCCCGGCGTGCTCGTGGTCGAGAACCGCGTGCCCAAGGCGACGATCGAGAATCTGCGCGAGCGCGGACACATCGTCGAGGTCGGCCCCGACTGGTCCGAAGGCCGCCTCACCGCGGCCTCGCGTGTCGGTCCGCGCCGGCGCGCCGCCGCCAATCCGCGCGGCATGCAAGGTTACGCGGCGGGGCGCTGATAGGCAGCACATGACTTGGTCGATCATCGCGCGAGATCCTGCCACCGGCCAGTTCGGCATCGCGGTCGCGACCCGCTTCTTCGCCGTCGGCGCGCGGGTTCCGTACATTGCCGCCGGCGTCGGCGCCATCGCAACGCAGGCCTTCGTCAACCCCTATTACGGCATCGACGGCGTCAAGCTGCTGCGCGAAGGTTTGAACGCGCACGACGTGCTCGCCACCCTGCTCGCGACCGACGACGGCCGCGAAAGCCGCCAGGTCCACATCATGGATGCCAGCGGCGAGATCGCCGCGCATACAGGGCGCGATTGTGTCGACTGGTGCGGTCATATCGCAGGCAGCGACTTCTCGATCGCGGGCAACATGCTCGCAGGCGCCGACGTGCTCGCCGAAACGGCAAAGACCTATCTTGCCAACGACAGCCTGCCCTTCCCGCGCCGCCTGCTCGCGGCGATGCGCGCAGGGGAGGCCGCCGGCGGCGACAAGCGCGGCAAGCAGTCCGCCGCGCTGCTAATCCACGGCGAGGAGGAATGGCCGGCGCTGGACATTCGCGCCGACGATCATCCCGACCCGCTCGGCGAGCTCGAGCGGCTCGAACGCGTCAGCCACGAGCTCTGGGTGCACTTCCGGCCCTCCATGCCGACGCGAAAGAACCCGGCCGGCAACACCGATCGCAGCGTCATCGACGCCAGCATCGCCGCAAGCCGCGCAAGACGCTCATGAACGCGAGCCCTCTTATCGAGATCAGCGACCTGCGCATCCGTTTCCACGGCGACGACGGCCGCATCACCCACGCGGTCGACAGCGTCGATCTCAGCGTGGCCAACGGCGCGACGCTTGGCCTCGTCGGCGAGTCCGGCTGCGGCAAGAGCGTCACGTCGCTGGCGATCATGGGCCTCTTGCCGAAGCAAAGCGCGGAAATATCCGGCGCGATCCGCTTCGACGGGTTCGACCTGCTGCAGATGCCGGATCAGACCCTGCGCGATCTGCGCGGCAACCGGCTCGCGATGATCTTCCAGGAGCCGATGACATCGCTCAATCCGAGCTTCACGATCGGCGACCAGATCATCGAGACCATCTTGCGCCATCGCGGCGGCTCACGTCGCAGCGCGCGCGAGCGGACGATCGAGCTGTTGCGCCGCGTTCACATCCCCTCGCCCGAACGGCGCATCGACGAATATCCGCACAAGCTGTCCGGCGGCATGCGCCAGCGCGTGATGATCGCGATGGCGCTGGCCTGCGATCCGCACCTCTTGATCGCCGATGAGCCGACCACGGCGCTCGACGTCACCCTGCAGGCCCAGATCCTGGAGCTGATGCGTGAACTGAAGGAGGCCAGCGGCGCCGCCATCATCCTGATCACCCACGATCTCGGCGTTGTCGCCGAAGTCTGCGACGAGGTCGCGGTGATGTATGCCGGAGAGATCGTCGAGCGCGCACCGGTGGACGACTTGTTCTCCGCCCCGCAGCATCCTTACACAGTGGGCCTGCTCGGCTCGATCCCGCGGCTCGACCATCGCGCCGCGCAGCTTGCGACGATCGAAGGCATGGTGCCGAACATGGCGCAGCCGCCGGCAGGCTGCCGCTTCGCGGCGCGCTGCCCGTTCGTGCTGGACGCCTGCGCCCACGCGCCGCCGCCATTGGTCGAAGTCAGCCCCGGCCACCTCTCGCGCTGCATCCGCGCGCCGCTCGAACGTCTGGTGGCGTGATGGCGCTGCTCTCTCCTCTCGTTCCCCGGGCGCAGCGCAGCACAAGCGAGGCGCCGTGGTGCGCTGCTGAACCGGGGCCGATGCGGCGGCGAGCTGGGTCCCGGTTCAGCAGCGCAACACTTCGTGTTGCACTGCGCCCGGGACATGAGAGCGGATTCCGTGGGGAGCGTGGACGATGACCGCGCTGCTCGAAGTCAACGGCCTGGTCAAGCATTTCGTCGCCCAGCGCTCGCTGTTCGGCCGGCCGCTGGCGCATGTCAAGGCGGTCGATGGTGTTTCCTTCTCGCTCGAGGCCGGCAAGACGCTGGCGCTGGTCGGCGAATCCGGTTGCGGCAAATCCACCGTCAGCCGTCTTGTGCTGCGGCTGATCGAGCCGGATGCGGGCACGGTGCGCTTCAATGGCCGCGACCTGCTCGCGCTCGACGCCGGCGGCTTGCGCGCCTTCCGCCGCGAGGCGCAGATCATCTTCCAGGACCCCTACGCCTCGCTCAATCCGCGCATGACGGTCGGCCAGATCCTGACCGAACCGCTGGCGCTGCACGATCTCGTGCCGCCGGCACAGCGCCGCGCGCGCGTCGCCGAGCTGCTGCGGCTGGTCGGGCTGGAACCACGACTGGCCCGGCGCTATCCGCACGAATTCTCGGGCGGCCAGCGCCAGCGCATCGCCATCGCCCGTGCGCTCGCGGTCGAGCCGAAGCTGATCATCTGCGACGAGCCGGTCTCGGCGCTCGACGTCTCGATCCGCGCGCAGATCCTCAACCTGCTGCGCGAGCTGCAGGACCGGCTCGGCCTCGCTTACATCTTCGTCTCGCACGACCTCGCCGTGGTCAAGCACATCGCCGACCATGTGGCGGTGATGAATCTCGGCCAGATCGTCGAGACGGCGGAGGCCGACGCGCTGTTCGCCGCGCCGCGCCACCCCTATAGCCGCGCGCTGCTGTCCGCGATCCCGCTGCCACAGCCGAAGGCGAAACGAACGACGGTCCTGCTGGAGGGCGAGATCCCGAGCGCGCTCAATCCTCCGGCCGGCTGCCGCTTCCACACCCGCTGCCCGTTCGTGATCGAGCGTTGCCGGAGCGAGGCGCCGAAGCTCGTGGCGGACGGCACCGGCCACGCCACCGCCTGTCACCGCACGGCAGAGCTGCCGTCTGCCGATGCCATTCTGCCGGTAGCGGGCGGATTTTCGCCGGCGCTTGCAAAATTGGTCGCGGCCTTCAGCCAAAAGACGGAAGGCGGGAGCTTCACCGGGGTTGGTATACAAGACGCCGTATCCACAACGAAATAGCCGAAGCAATGGGGATTGTCCGATGAAGATGTTACGCTTGGCCGCAACGGCCGCCGCCCTCCTGGTGTCGATCGGAGCCGTGCAGGCTCAGACCACGCTTCGCATCGGCCTCGCCGAGGATCCCGATATCCTCGATCCGACGATGGCGCGCACCTATGTCGGCCGCATCGTGTTCTCCGCCTTCTGCGACAAGCTGTTCGACATCGACGAGAAGCTCAACATCGTGCCGCAGCTTGCGCTGTCGAGCGAGACCGTCGACGACGGCAAGGGCCTCGTCATCAAGCTGCGTCCCGGCGTGAAATTCCACGACGGCGAGCCGCTCGATGCCGAGGCTGCAAAGTTCTCGCTGGAACGCCATCTGACGTTCCCCGGCTCGTTTCGCAAGCCGGAGCTGGCCTCGGTCGATCACATCGAGGTCATGGATCCCCTCACCGTCAAGCTGGTGCTGAAGTCGCCGTTCTCGCCGCTGCTCGCCCAGCTCACCGACCGTGCCGGGATGATGATGTCGCCGAAGGCGGCGAAAGAGGCCGGCGACAAGTTCGGCCTGCGTCCGGTCTGCGCCGGCCCCTACAAATTCGTCGAGCGCGTGCAGCAGGACCGCATCGTGTTCGAGAAGTTCGCGGGCTACTGGAACAAGGACAACGTCTTCATCGACAAGATCGTGTTCCAGCCGATCGTCGATGCCACCGTGCGGCTGGCGAACCTGAAATCCGGCGGCCTCGACCTGATCGAGCGGGTGCTCGCCACTGATCTGAAGGAGGTGCGCGCCGACTCGCGTCTGAAGGTCGCGACCGCCATCGAGCTCGGCTATCAGGGCGTCACGCTCAACATCGGCAAGGACAAGGCCAAGGGACCGCTCAGCCAATCCGCCAAGGTGCGCCAGGCGCTCGACCTCGCCATCGACCGCGAGGCGATCAACCAGGTCGTGTTCAACGGCGAGTTTCAGGTCGGCAATCAATGGGTCAACCCTGATCACCCCTATTATCAGAAATCGCTTCCGATCCGTCCCCGCAACGTCGAGAAGGCCAAGGAGCTTCTGAAGGAAGCCGGCGTGACACCGCCGGTGAGCGTCGATTTCCTGGTGCCCAAGGGCGCGGAGACCGAGACACCGGCGCAGGTGATCCAGTCCATGGCGGCGGAAGCCGGGTTCGACATGAAGATACGCCTCACCGAATTCGCAACCGGGCTGAAGCAGGCCGAGACCGGCGACTACCAGGCCTACATGCTCGCCTGGAGCGGCCGCGTCGATCCGGATGGGAACACTTTCGTGTTCCTGCACAATGGCGCGCCGCAGAACTACGGCGGGTGGAATAATCCGCAGGCCGACAAGGCGCTGGAGGATGCGCGGTTGGTCACCGATCCCGCCAAGCGCAAGGCGAGCTACGAGACGCTCGCCAGACTGGTGCAGGAGGAGGAGCCGCTGCTCTACCTCTACCACCGCCGCATCATCATCGCGCATACGACCAGGCTCGAAGGCTACAAGCAGATGCCCGACGGCCTCGTGCGCGTGATCGGGCTGAAGCTGAAGTGATCGATCTGAAGCTCAGTCCGTGTCCCGGACGCGGCGCAGCGCGGAAGCGCTGCTCCGCAGAGCGGGGACCCACGGCGACGACGAACCGTGGCAGCTGGGTCCCGGTTCAGCGGCGCAACATTGCATGTTGCGCCGCGCCCGGGACACAGGTGCGACCATGCTGAACTTCCTCGCCCGCCGCCTTGCGCAGATCGTGCCGACGCTGTTCTTCGTCTCGGTGCTGATCTTCTCGCTGCAGCAATTGCTGCCGGGCGATCCCGCGCTGGTCATGGCGGGCGAAGAGCGCGACCCCGCGGTGATCGAGCAGATCCGCCGCCAGTACCGGCTCGATCAGCCCGTGCCGGTGCAGTACGTCTACTGGATCAAGGGCGTGCTCTCGGGCGATTTCGGCGAGTCGCTGCGCAACAAGATGCCGGTGCGCGAGCTGATCGCGCAGAAGCTGCCGGTGACGCTGCAGCTGGGCTCGATGGCGATCTTGATCGCCTTCCTGATCGGCATTCCCGCCGGCATCGTCGCCGCCGTGAAGAAGGGGTCGGCCTGGGACTATTGCGCGAACCTGTTTGCGCTGTGGGGCATCTCGACGCCGAACTTCTGGCTCGGGATCATGCTGATCTTCCTGTTCTCGATCGAGCTCGGCTGGCTGCCGGCGTCCGGCTACGTGCCGCTCACCGAGAACTGGCGCGCCAGCCTGGCTGTCACCATCATGCCGGCCTTCGTGCTCGGCAATGCGATTGCCGCGGTCCTGATGCGGCATACGCGCAGCGCCATGCTTCAGGTGCTGGAAAGCGATTACGTCCGCACTGCGCGCGCCAAGGGATTGTTGGAGCGCTCGGTGATCCTCAAGCACGCCATGCGCAATGCGCTGACCCCTGTCATCACCCTCGGCGCGCTCGAGCTCGGCACACTGCTGTCCGGCGCCGTCCTGACCGAGCAGATCTTCTCCATTCCCGGCTTCGGCAAGCTGATCGTGGATGCCGTGTTCAACCGCGATTATGCCGTAGTGCAGGGCGTGGTGCTGGTGACCGCCACGATCTACATCACGCTGAACCTCGTGGCCGACATCGCCTACATTCTCGTCAATCCAAGGCTTCGGGGCTAGATTCATGACCGACGCCGCGCTGCCGAGCCCCCTTACGCACGCCGACGAGCTGGACAGCCCGGCCCGCCGCGCGCGCCGGCGCCTGTTCAAGCGCAAGGCGGCGGTGTTCGGGCTCATCGTGCTCACGATGTTCATCCTGCTCGCCGTGCTGGCCCCGCTCATCGTGCCCTATGATCCCATCGCGACGAGCTGGAGCCTGGTACGCAAGCCGCCCAATGCGGCGCACTGGTTCGGCACCGACGAGCTCGGCCGCGACATCCTCAGCCGCATCGTCTACGGCGCGCGCGCCTCGCTGCTGGCGGGCCTCATCTCGGTTGCGATTGCGCTCGGCATCGGCGTTCCGCTCGGCCTCCTCGCCGGTTATCGCGGCGGCTTCCTCGACGCGCTGATCAGCCGGGTTACGGATGCGATGCTGGCGTGCCCGTTCCTGATCCTGGCGATCGCGCTGGCGGCGTTCCTCGGGCCGAGCCTCGGCAATGCCATGATTGCGATCGGCATTTCGGCAACCCCGATCTTCATCCGCCTGACCCGCGGTCAGGTCCTCGTGGTCAAGGCCGAGGATTATGTCGAGGCGGCGCGCGCGCTCGGCAATCCGCCGTGGCGGATCGCGCTTTCGCATATCCTGCCGAACATCCTGCCCGCGCTGCTGGTGCAGGCGACGCTCTCGATCGCCGCCGCCATCATCGCCGAGGCTGCGCTGTCGTTCCTCGGCCTCGGCCAGCAACCACCGGCACCGTCCTGGGGCAGCATGCTCAACGCCGCGCAACGCTTCCTGACGCAGGCGCCCTGGATGGCGATCTGGCCCGGACTTGCGATCTTCCTTGTGGTGTTGTCGCTGAACCTGCTCGGCGACGGCCTGCGCGATGCGCTCGACCCGAGGCAGCGGTAGTTGTTCCTCATGGTGAGGAGAGCGCCCTTCGCGCGCGTCTCGAACCATGAAGGCCCCGTTGTCGCCTGCGGTCATCCTGGGAGACGCGGCCTCACGGCCGCTCTCAGGATGAGGATCTCAGATCACGGCTTCCCGCATCACGCGGCGGCAATCCATCTCATATTCGAGATCGACCACCGGAGGCCGGGCGAAATGCCAGGTCAGACCGGAGCGCAGCGCGCCGCGCCGAACCAGCTCGTCGGCCAGCGCGTGGTGGAAGTCGTGGACGGAATAGGCCTGGACGCCGGTGGTGTCGTTCCATCCAAAACCGAACGCCGCCATCCGGGTCTCCATCTGCGAGGTGGTGAAGCGCACCTTCTCGCGCAGGCCCTCCGGGCTGAGATCGCGATAACGCACCGTGCGCTCGACATAGGTCCCGCTGCCCTCGCGCGCCTCGGCGCCGCCGGCGATGACGAAAGACGGGGCCTTGGAGCGGGTCGGCCGCGTGAACGAGAATGCATAGAACGATGGTTCGGACGGCGGCTCGATCTCGGGACAAACATTGCTGCGCGCCACGGGATTGGTGGTGCCGTCGAAGATGCCCCATTCGGACAGCGTCTTCACATAGTGCAGGTTGAACGCGCGAAAGCCCTCCTCGCTGAAGGCCGCCGGTGAGCGCAGCTCGCAGGCACAGAACGCCGTCAGCGGACGCCCTGCTTCCTGGATGAACTTCGCCGCCAGCGCGAACCCTTCTGCGAGCGGCACCAGACGATCGAAGCGGACGCGTTCGATTTCGTAACCGTCATCCGCGGCTGCACCTGCGGAATATTGAAACACCGACGGAATGAAGCGGTAATTGCCAGAGGGGAAATCGCGGATCATGACGTACTCCTATTCAAGCTGCATGCGAATGCCCTTGGCGCCGTTGAGCAGGCGCCTCAGGTGAAAGCCGGCCAGGGAATCGTCGGCATGCATGCCGACCAGCGCGGCAAAGGCGGGCATGGCCGCGGCGTCGCCGGCCGCCATCTTGGCGAAAGCCTCCGCATACAGCGCGGTTTCCGGCGCCTGATATTTTTCCGGCGGCAACGGCTCGAACGCGCGCAACGGCTCGCTGCGTCCGCGCAGCATCAGCTCACCCACAGGGCGCCCTTGAAAATTCTCAGCCGCCTCGGCGACGCTGGCGCTGACGCAGATGCGCGTCCCCAGATGCTTGTTGGCGGCCTCCAGCCGCGCCGCGATGTTGATGGAATCCCCATACGCGGTGTAGTCGAAGTAGCGGTTGCCGCCGAAATTACCGACCAGCGCCGGCCCGGCGTGAATGCCGATGCGGGTGGCACCAAAGGTGATGCCCATCGCATGTTGCCGCGCGCGGAACTCCTGCGCCCAGGCATCGAGCGCGTGGGCGCAGGCGACCGCTCGCGTGGCATAATCCGGCTGATCCCCTGGCGCGTTGAAGAGCACCTGGATCGCATCGCCAATGATCTTTGCGACCGTCCCCTCATGCGCGAAGACGATTTCGGTCATGCCGCCGACATACTCGTTGAGCAGCTTGCCCAATGCCTCGGGCGGGGCGGTCTCGACCAGGGAGGTGAAGCCCGTAATGTCGGTGAAAATGGTGGCGACATCTCGCCACTGCACTTCGATTCCCTCGCCCTCGCCGCTGGCGGCCAGACGCTTGGCCAGCTCGGGCGAGAAATGACGCGACAGCGCGGCATGGGCGCGCTCGGCTTCCATCTGCCGTCGCCGCACCTCGCGCAGCATCTCGATGTGCCGGATGGTCTTGCCGATCGTGGCTTCCAGATCGGCGAAGTCGATCGGCTTGGTCAGGAAGTCGAACGCGCCGCGGTTCATGGCGGTTCGAATGTTGCTCATGTCGCCATAGGCGGAGACGATGATGGTCGACTTCTTGTCCTCGGCCTCCTGGAGCTTCGTCAGCAGCGACAGCCCGTCCATCCGGGGCATGTTGATGTCCGAAACCACCATGTCGACCTGCGGGTGCTGCTCGAGCGCGGCCAGTGCCTCGAGACCGTCGCGGGCAAAAATGATGGTCACCTCTCCGTCGCGGATCCGCCTGCGGAATTTTTGCAGGACCAGCACCTCGAGATCCGGCTCGTCGTCGACGAAGAGGAGGGTCGTGCTCATGCGGCTTGCTCGAGCCTCGTGTCGATTTCCTGTCGCAGCAAGGCAAAGTCGATAGGCTTGGTGAGCAGCCCGACGGCGCCGCGCTCGATCGCCTTCCGCCGCGTCTCGGCATCGCCATAGGCCGTGATCATGATGACGGGAACGTCCGGGTGCGCGGCACGCACCTTCGGCAGCATGTCCAGCCCGCTCATGCCGGGCATGTTAATGTCGGACAGGATCAGGATCAACGAGGGGGCGCGAACCTCGGCGGCGCGCTTGAGCGCATCGGGCGCGGAGGTGGCGAACTCCATCTGGAAGCGGCCTGCGCGCAACTCGCGCCGGAACTGCTGCCGGAACAGCGCCTCGACGTCGGGCTCGTCGTCGACGACCAGGATGTAAACGTTCACGACTTGCCTCCGGACGTGCCGCCCGCCGCCATCGCGCGCGGCAGGGTGATGATGAATTCGGTAAATACACCGGGCTCGGTGTTCACGTCGATGGTGCTGCTTCAAGACGATATCATGGTGTTGAGCGATTGCCGCAGTTGGGAGGTCCGCTGCTCGACGAAGCATAGCCCTCCTCGACCGGAAGCTCGACGAACATAGTCCAGTGCCGCGGCTCGATGGGAGCCGATCAGCGAAGCCTTGTGCTCACGATAACAGAAGAAGACCTCGAACAGGCCGTTGGCCAGCAGTGCGACAGCCACGAACAGCGCAACATATTTGGTGAAAAGCCGCATCCTGATCCCCCGTCCCGCAGCCGTGCCGGAGACAGCGCCAGCTTGAGCCGCGCCCGGCAGCGTCCTGGCTTGTGGGATGTCGGGATGGAGGGAAAGGCTCATCCCGCGGAACCTAGCAAGAAGGACGGGCCTTGTCTTTCGCAGGCGCGAGAAGGCCCCGCGGCTGCGGCGCCGAACGGCCGATGCCGTGGCACAACGAAAAAAGGGCGGCAACGGTTTTAGCCGCTGCAGCCCTCTGGTTCGCGTGCGAGCCGTCTCAGGTCGGCCGCAGGGCCTCGGCGCCGAGATCGAGCTCGTTGATCTGCTTGTTTCGATCGGAATCGGCCGCCGCGCGGTGGTCGGTCGCCAGCACCACGTACACCGCCGGCAGCACGAACAGGGTGAACAGCGTGCCGATCGACATGCCGGCCACGACGACCAGACCGATCGAGAAGCGGCTGGCCGCGCCCGCGCCGGTCGCAGTCAGGAGCGGGATCAGGCCGGTCACCATGGCGGCCGTCGTCATCAGGATCGGCCGCAGGCGGATGCGGGCCGACATTTCGATGGCCGAGCGGCGGTCGAGCCGCTCGTTGACCTGGAGCTCGTTGGCGAATTCCACCATCAGGATGCCGTGTTTGGTGATCAGGCCGACCAGGGTCAGCAGGCCGACCTGGGTGTAGATGTTCATGGTCGCGGCGCCAAAGAACAGCGGGATCAGCGCGCCGACGATCGCCATAGGCACCGAGATCATGATCACCAGCGGATCGCGCAAGCTCTCGAATTGCGCTGCCAGCACCAGGAAGATGATGATCAGCGCGAAGCCGAAGGTGATCGCGAGCTGGTTGCCTTCCTGAACGTATTGCCTGGAGTCCGCCAGATAGTCGTGGCTGAAGCCCTGCGGCAGCTTCTTGGCCTCGCTTTCGAGGAAGTCGACCGCCGCGCCGACGGTCACACCGGGCATCGGCACCGCCGAGAACGTCGCCGAATTGAGCTGATTGTAATGCGTCAGCGAATTCGGGTCGGTCTTGGTCTGGATCGACACCACCGTCGAAAGCGGAAGCTGCTGGCCGGTATTGGTCGTTACGTAGTAACCGCCGAGCGATTCCGGCGACAGTCGCTTGGCGCGCGGCACCTGCGGGATCACCTGGTAGGACCGCCCCTCGAGATTGAAACGGTTGACGTAATTGCCGCCGAGCAGCACAGCGAGCGTGGCACCGAGGTTCTGCATGTTGATGCCGAGATCCTGCGCCTTGCTGCGGTCGATCGTTACCTTCACATTCGGCTGGTTGAAGTTGAGATCGCTGTCGGAGACGATGAACATGCCGCTCTTGCGCGCAGCGTCCTTCAGCTTCTCCATCTGCTCATAGACCGTCTGGAACCCGGCGGTGGAGTTGATCACCATCTGCACCGGCAGGCCGCCCGGCCCGCCCGGCAGCGGCGGCAGGTTGAACGCGAAGGCCTGCACGCCCTCGATCTTGGAGAGCTCGGCCTGCACCAGCGGCTTCAGCTGGATCGAGGAGCGCTTACGCTCGTCCCAGGGCTTGAGCAGCATGCCGGCGATGCCGCCTTGCGGGCCGTTGATGCCGTTCAGCACGAAGCGCAGATCGGTCTCGGGGAACTGCTGGAATTTCTCGTCGAGTTTCTCGCCGTAGAAATCGACATAATCGATATTGGCGTATTTAGGCGCCTTGGTCACCGCGAACACGATGCCCTGATCTTCCTCCGGCGCCAGCTCCTTCGACGTGTGCATGTAGAGGAAGCCGACGAGCCCGAGGATGGTCACAGCGAACAGGCCGGTGATCGCCTTGTAGTCGAGCGAGCGGTCGAGCCTGCGGCCGTACCAGCGCGTCAGCGCGCCGAACACCCTGTTGACGAGCTTGGCGAAGCGGCCCTCTTCGGTGTTCTTCAGGAGCACCGAGCACATCATCGGTGACAAGGTCAGCGCGATCACGCCCGACACGATCACCGAGCCCGCCAGCGTGAAGGCGAATTCGCGGAACAGCGAACCGGTGAGGCCGCCAAGGAAGCCGATCGGCGCGTACACGGCGGCGAGCGTGATGGTCATCGAGATCACCGGACCGACGATCTCGCGGGCGCCTTGCAGTGACGCCTGGACCGGCGTCTTGCCCTCCTCCAGATGGCGATGGATGTTCTCCACCACGACGATGGCGTCGTCGACCACGAGGCCGATCGCCAGCACCATCGCCAGCAGCGTCAGGAGGTTGAAGCTGAATCCCAGCGCCAGCATCAGCGTGCAGACGCCGATCATCGACAAGGGAATCGTGACGACGGGAATGATGACCGACCGCAGCGAGGCCAGGAACAGGAAGATGACCACGATCACGATGGACACGGCTTCGCCCAGCGTCTTCTCCACCTCTTCGATCGAGGATTGGATGAACTTGGTCGAGTCGTAGGCGACCTTCATCTTCATCGACGGCGGCAGATTGCGTTCGAGCTCCGGGAACAGTGCCCGCACGCCCTTGACCAGCGTCAGCGGGTTTCCTTGCGGGGTGGCCTGCACGCCGATGAAGATCGCGTGCTCGCCGTTGAAGGCGACGCTCGCATCCGTGCTTTGGGCGGCAAGTTCGACCGTGGCGATGTCCTCCATCCGCACGAAGCCGCCGTCCTTGGCCTTGACGATCATCTTCTTGAACTGATCGACGTTGGTCAGACCCGTGTTCGTCGAGACGTTCGAGACGATCAGATAGCCCTTGGCCTGACCCGCCGCAGACTGGAAGTTGTTGGCTTGGATCGCCGCAGCCACGTCCGCTGGCGACACATTGCGACCGGCCATCTTCTCGGGGTCGAGCCACAGCCGCATCGCGAAGGTCTGCCCGCCGAGAATGTCGGCGGAAGCCACGCCATCGACGGTCGACAGCACCGGCTGCACCACACGCGTCAGATAATCCGAGATCGCCGAGCCCGACAGCTCCTCGGACGAGAAGCCGAGATACATCACGGCCGTGGTCTGGCCCGTGGTCTTAGTGACGATCGGGTCGTTGGATTCCTTCGGGATCAGATATTTGACCGAATTCGTCTTCGCCAGCACCTCGGTGAGCGCCTGGTTCGGATCGAAGTTCAGCTTGATGTAGACCTGGATCGTCGAGGTGCCGAGCACCGAGGACGAGGTGATGTAGTCGACGCCTTCGGCGGAGGCGACCGCCTGCTCGATCGGCGTCGTGATGAAGCCCTGGATCAGGTCCGCGGATGCGCCCGGATAGACGGTCGTGATGTTGATGACCGTGTTCGACAGCTTGGGATATTGCCGGATCGGCAGCACCATCGCCGCGCGCAGGCCGATCAGCAGGATCAGCAGGCTGACGACGACCGACAGAACCGGGCGCTTGATGAAAATATCGGTAAAGGCCATCGCGGCGATCTCGATTTCTTTGTCTCAAGAGAAGTGATCCGGCCAAGCCGGATCACTTGAATGTCATGATCAGTAGCGCGGCGGCTGCGCCGGGATCTGCGGAGCCGGGTCGGTCGAAATCGACACCGACGCGCCGGATTGCAGCTTGAGCTGGCCGACGGCGACGACCTTGTCGCCAGCCTTCAGGCCCTTGATGATTTCGACGCGACCTTCGACCCGGTTGCCGGTCTGCACGAAGGTCCGCACCGCGGAGAGGCTGGTCTTGCCATCCTCTTCCTTCTTCTCGGCGATCACGAACACCGAGTCGCCATACAGCGTGTAGTCGACCGCAGTCTCCGGAACGGTAATCACGGCCGGCTTGTCCGGCAGCACAACCGTGGTGGTCACGAACATGCCGGGCTTGAGGATCTTCTCGGGATTGGCGATCGTCGCCTGCACGCGGATGTTGCGGGTGTCTGCCGCGATCTGCGGCTCGATCGTGGTGATCTTGCCTTCGAAGGTGCGGCCCGGATAGGCGTCGACCTTGAGCCGAACGGTCTGGCCGACCTTGAGGTTGCCGGAATCCTTTTCGGTCACCGTGAAGTTGGCCCACAGCTCCGACAGATCGGTCAGCGATACGATCGCCGTACCTGCCGTCAGGTATTGACCGACCTCGACCTTGCGGACGCCGAGATCGCCGGCGAACGGTGCGCGGACCAGCTTTTGCGAGATCAGCGCCTCGGTCTTGGCGATGCCCGCCTGCGCCTGGTCGTAGGCAGCCTGCGCCTGATCGACGGTCGCCTGCGGGCCGAACTGGCGCGAGGCCAGCTGCTTGGCGCGGTCGAGCGACAGCTGCGCGACGGTCGCCTGGGCCTTGTAGTTGGCGAGGTCGCCCTGCTCGGGCGCATCGAACAGCTGCACCAGGGGCGTGCCGGCCTCGACACGCGTGCCCGGCTGGAACTTGATCTCGGTGACGCGGCCGTTGACGTCGGCACTGACGTCGACCTGGTGCACGGCGACGAGGCTGCCCACCGCGGTGAGCAGGTTCGGCACCACCTCGGACTTCGCTTCCGCCGCGCTGACAGCCGTCGGAGGCGGCTTGTTGTTGGCGAAGAACTGCTTGATCATCTGGCCGCGGAAATAGTTGAACCAGACGAGGCCACCGACCAGTGCGGCGAGCAGCGTGCCGACGATGATGAACCACAGCACCGGACGGACCGGACGCTTGGGAGCCTTGGTGTCGATCGGTTCGCCCGAAATCTTGTGCTCGGTTACGATGTTCATTTCATGCACTTTCTGCAATCGCCGCCTTGCCGGCATCCGCGGCCTGATCGTGGCCCAGATGCGAAGCAATTGCGGCGTCGTTAAGTCCGATACCCCTCAGGAGAAACTCACACAGCTGCCGCTCGAGGTCGTTCGCCTTGCCGTAAGCGAGACAAGGCGTGGCCGGCAGCCTGGTCAGCGCCGCGGTCATCACCGCATGATGCGCAAACCAGAACAGGTTGAGCGGATCGCCAGCGTAGGGCCGCGCATCCCCGGCGGCCACGGCACGCTCAAGCGAGCCGACAAAAGCCGCCCCAATCAGTGTCTCGATCTTGGCATATAGCAAACGCGCGAATTCGCCGTCATCCAGATGGCTCGTGGCCATCAGTCGCAGGCGCTGCGCCTCTTCCTGATCGGGACCATCAGCAATGCGCAGGAAATGCGCGACCATCCTGCGGATCACCTCGACCAGCGTGGCGGTCGAGGGCTCCCGCTCGAGCAGCTCGATGAACGCCGGATCCGCTTCGCATTCGTCGCTGAGGATTTCGGCGTAGAGCGCCGCCTTGGAGGGGAAATGCTTGAACAGCAGCGCCTCGGAAATGGCAGCGGCGGCCGCCACGCTTTTCGTCGTGGTGCCGGTGTAGCCATGTCGGGCAAAGCAGCGCTTCGCGGCACCGAGGATCAATTGACGCCTCAGGTCGCTCGTCATACGCAATGAGCTCATGCTGGGTGAGTAAGCACTCACCCACGCACAAGTCAAGCACTATATTGCAGCGCAACCTAAGTGCGTTGTAAATTCAGTGCAAATTGGCTCGTCTGCACGGGCCGCGTGCAGACCTGGGCGCCGCATGAAACAGACAGCCCCGTCCTAGATCGGCTGGAAGCCGAGGTCGCCGCGAATCCGGTTGAGAATGTAAGTCCCGTCCCGGGTCGGCAAAATCCGCTCCAGGCCGGCGCTGCCGATCTTCACATTGGCAAACCGCGGCCCGGCCGAGACGTCATGGACGGCTTTGGCGAAGGCCTCGACCTCGGCCATGGTCGTGACAGCCCGGCTGTCGTTGATGCCGCAGGCGCGGGCGACGCCGACGAGATCGGCGGCGGCCGAGGTGTGGCTGGTCTGGCCGCCGGTCTCGCCATAGGCCTCATTGTCGAGCACCGCGATCGAGAGGTTGGACGGCTTCTGCAGGCCGATAGTGGCAAGGCTGCCCATGCCCATCAGCATCTCGCCGTCGCCGGTGATGACCAATACCGGCAGTGTCGGCTGCGCCAGTGCGAGGCCGAGGCCAATCATCGCCGCGCCGCCCATGCCGCCCCAGAGGTAAAAGTTGCGGGCGTGGTCGCCGGCCGCGCACATGTCGTTGGTGGAGGCACCGAGGCCGCCGATCGCGACAACGTCCTTGCGGTTCGCGAGCAGCGTGGAGACCACCTGACGGCGGTCGAGGAGATTGGCCTTGCTCATTTGGTGAAAACCTTGGCGCCGATCAGGCGCTGCGACAGAAGGACGGCGGTGGGCGTCAGCGCGTTGTAGGCTTGCGATGCAGCGGCCTCCAGCACCGCCGGCACCTCGGCCGCGTTCGAGGCACGCAGCACCTGGACGCCCGAGAGCTCGAACACGCCCTGGGTGGTCGATCCCATCGGCACCTGCCAGGGATTGAACTCGCCCCACTCGCCGCGCATCGTCACCAGCGTGAGGAAGGGAAAGCGCAGGATCGGGATCAGCGACAGCATGTTGATGCAATTGCCGACGCCGCTCGACTGCATCAGCAGCACGCCGCGCTGTCCGCCGGCCCAGGCGCCCGCAAGCAGCGCCACGCCCTCCTCCTCAGTGGTCAGGGGAATGCCGCGCATCGTGGATGAGGCCAGCACGCGATTGATCAGCTTCGCATGGCCCGCGTCGGGCACGTAAGGCACCTGCCGGACGTCGAAGCGTTGCAAGGCCGCGAAAATATCGTCGGGCCAAGTCGGGGCCGTGTCGGCAGCGTCAGCGTGGGCGTGCATTTTCCTGTCCGGTCGGCTAGCAAGGTGCGCAGACTGTAGACGCATGCATGTGCCGATCAGAACAACAAAAACGGCATAACGGCTTTAACCGGCGAGTATAACGGGATGAACGCAAATGCGAAGGAGCTGGCGGCAAGCTTCGATCTCCAGAAGCTGACCCCCGAGTTCTACGACAACCCCTATCCGACCTATCGTGCACTGCGGGAGAACGAGCCGGTCAAGCGCCTGCGCAGCGGCACCGTGTTTCTGACCCGCTATGACGATCTCGTCACCACCTACAAGAACACCAAATCGTTCAGCTCGGACAAGAAGCGTGAGTTCGCGCCGAAATACGGCGACACCCCGCTCTACGAGCATCACACCACCAGCCTCGTGTTCAACGATCCGCCGTCGCATACCCGCGTGCGCCGCCTGATCATGGGCGCGCTGTCGCCGCGGGCGATCGCCGGCATGGAGGGCGATCTCATCAGGCTTGTCGACGGTCTGCTCGACGCCATCGCGGCCAAAGGACAATGCGAGCTGATCGAGGATTTCGCCGCGTCCATCCCGATCGAGGTGATCGGCAATCTGCTCGACGTCCCCCATGACGAGCGCGGGCCGCTGCGCGACTGGTCGCTGGCGATCCTTGGCGCGCTCGAACCCGTGGTGTCGCCCGACGCGGCTGCGCGCGGCAACAAGGCGGTGCAAGACTTTTTGGCCTATCTCGAAACGCTGGTGGAGCGCCGGCGCGCCAAGCCCGGCAATCCCGAGCGAGACGTGCTGACGCGCCTGATCCAGGGCGAGGAGAACGGCGAGCGGCTGACCGAGAAGGAGCTGCTGCACAATTGCATCTTCCTGCTCAATGCCGGCCACGAGACCACCACCAACCTGATCGGCAACGGCCTCGTGGCGCTGGACCAGCATCCGGACCAGAAGCAGCGACTGATCGACAACCCCGACATGATCAAGACCGCGGTCGAGGAGATGCTGCGCTACGAGAGCTCCAACCAGCTCGGCAATCGCATGACCACCGAGCGGGTCGAGCTTGGCGGCGTCGTGCTCGAGGCCGGCACGTCGGTGACGCTGTGCATCGGCGCGGCCAACCGCGATCCCGCGCAGTTTCCCGACCCCGAGAGCTTCGATATCGCGCGCGCGCCGAACCGGCATCTCGCCTTCGCCACCGGCGCGCATCAATGCGCCGGCATGGCGCTGGCGCGGCTGGAAGGGGCGATCGCGATCTCACGCTTCCTGGCGCGTTTCCCGAACTATGCCGTGAGCGGCAAGCCGGTGCGGGGCGGCCGGGTGCGATTTCGCGGCTTTTTGAGCGTGCCGTGCGCGATCGGCTGAGGCCTCCAAAACAAGAACGCCAAAACAACCCCATGCACAGTAGAGCCCGGGTTGGCGAACGAGGCCCTGTGGTTCCGCAGAACCATCTGACATTTCAGCCAAATCAGGCCGCGCCCCGCCATCGGGCGCAGGCAGGCTTCCAAGACGGTTGGCTGACACCCACATCAGAGTTGACGGCTCCGGACTAGTCGGCGGACGCCGCCGCGCAGCAATGGAGTGACGACAGATGAGCTCGCCGATCATTGATTTCGTCGCGACAGAAGCACGCTTTGGCGCCCATAATTACGAGCCGATCGGGGTCGTTCTGTCGCGCGGCGAAGGTGTCTGGGTCTGGGATACCGAAGGCAACCGCTATCTCGATTGCCTCTCGGCTTATTCGGCGGTCAGCCAGGGCCACTGCCACCCCAAGATCCTGGCGGCAATGGTCGAACAGGCGCACAGGCTGACACTCACCTCGCGCGCCTTCCACAACGACCAGCTCGCCCTGTTCTACGAAGAGATCGCCGCGCTCACCGGCTCCCACAAGGTGCTGCCGATGAACAGCGGCGCCGAGGCAGTCGAAAGCGCGATCAAGGCGGTGCGCAAATGGGGCTATGAGGTGAAAGGCGTGCCGGATGGTGCGGCCGAGATCATCGTCTGCGCCAACAATTTCCACGGTCGCACGCTTGCCATCGTCGGCTTTTCGACCGACCCCGAGACACGCACACATTTCGGGCCGTTCGCGCCGGGTTTCAGGATCATCCCTTTCGGCGACGCCGCGGCATTGCAAGACGCAATCACCCCAAACACCGTCGCCTTTCTGGTCGAGCCTATCCAGGGCGAAGCCGGCGTCATCATTCCTCCAGCCGGTTATTTCACCGAGGTGCGCCAGCTCTGCACCGACAACAACGTGATGCTCGTGCTCGACGAGATCCAGACCGGCCTCGGCCGCACCGGCAAGCTGCTCGCCGAGCAGCACGAGGGCATCGAGGCCGACGTGACGCTGCTCGGCAAGGCCCTGTCCGGCGGCTTCTATCCGGTGTCGGCCGTGCTCTCGAACAACGACGTGCTCGGGACATTGAGGCCCGGGCAGCACGGTTCGACCTTCGGCGGCAACCCGCTTGCCTGCGCAGTGGCGCGCGCCGCGATGCGCGTGCTGGTCGAGGAAGGCATGATCGAGAACGCGGCCAGGCAGGGCATGCGCTTTCTCGAAGGCTTGAAAGACATCCGCGCCAACACGATCCGCGAAGTGCGCGGGCGCGGCCTGATGCTGGCGGTCGAGCTGCATCCCGAGGCCGGCCGCGCGCGCCGCTACTGCGAGGCGCTTCGGGGCAAGGGCATCCTCGCCAAGGATACCCATGAGCAAACGATCCGGATCGCTCCGCCGCTGGTGATCACAAGCGACCAGGTCGACTGGGCGCTGGAGCGGCTCGCCACCATCCTGACGCAGGACTTCTCCTGAGACTGCCTGCGTCCGAAGATCGCATGCCGGCCGCCGCCAGCAACGAACGATTCCGCAATCTGCGCGTTGAAACGTCGTGGGCGATTACGAGCTGGGAGCTAGGATCATGCTTCCGCGTGGCGTTTGCCTTACGGCCGTTTTAGTTGGTATCTCGATGCTGGCGCCGAGCGTCGGCGCGCTCGCCCAAGGACCCGGCCAGGGACATGGCCATGGACATGGAAGGGGCGGGCCACCGGGTCCAGCCGCAGCGCCGGCACCTCAGCCAGCAGCACCACCGGCCATGGCCCGTCCGGCTGCGCCACCTGCCATGTCCCGTCCGGCTGCGCCGCCTGCCATGGCACGTCCCGCCGCGCCGGCATTCCATCCCCCGGCCAGCCCGCAGCGGCCGGCTATGGCGCCACATCCTGCGCCGCGCATCGCCTCACCGCCACCGCGCCCGACCCCACATTCCGCTGCACCGCCACCGCGGGCAGCTCCGCACGTGTCGGCGCCGCGACCTGAACTCCATCGGACGCCGGCAGCACCGCAACGTCCGGCCATGGCGCCCCGGCCGACGCCGCACATCGCCGCCCCCTCCCGGCCCAGCGGACCGCCGGCCGCGAGCGAGCGGATGTCGCGGCGAGATCAGATCGAACCGCGCGCGCAACAGCGCCAGCAGCAAGTCCAGCAGCGCGAGCAGATGGTGCAGCAGCGGCAGCGCGAGATGCTGTCGCGCCAGACGACGGAGCGCCAGACCCGCATCGATCGCCTGCAGCAGCGCGTGCAGCAACTCCAGTCGCAGAAACCGGAAGGCGCGCGGGCGTTGCGCGAGCAGCAACGGACGCTCCAGACGCAGAATCGCTTGCTTCAGCGTGAACAGCGCGCTCAACAAAGTGACCTGGCGCGTCAGCAGCAGCTTGGACTGCAAGCTCCCGCCGGGCGGGCGCCAGCTGTTGCGGCCGCTGCCCAGGCCGCCCAGCGCGGGCGGTTTGCCGAGCGCTTCCGCGAGCAGGCCCCTGCGCAAGCCCAGGCGGCCCTCACCACCCGCCAGAGCGGCTGGGCTCCCCGGCAGGCCTGGCGACATCGCCATCCCGCGGTGTTCGTGGCCTGGCTTGGGCCCGTGTTCTGGCCCTACGCTTATTCTGACATTTTCAACTACACGTTCTGGTCCTATGCCTACGAGCCCGGCTATTGGGCCTACGCCTACGACGATTTCGTCGATACCGTGTTCTGGGGTGGTGATAGCCCCTACTCCGCCTATGCCAGCACCAACCCGTATGACTATCCGCAAGCCCGCGGCGACCGCGCGCGTCCACGCGCCAGCGTGAGCCGACAAACGCTCCAGCAATTGTGCGGCGCACCGGACAAGGGCGTGACCGCCTGGCCGCTTGCCGATATCGCGCGCGCGGTGCAGCCGACGCCGGAGCAACGCGCACTGCTCGACGAGTTGAAGATCGCAGCCGCCAACGCTGCCGGCGTGTTCAAGGACTCCTGCGCTGAGACCTATGCATTGACACCCCCTGGCCGCTTGCGCGCGATGATGAACCGCATCAGCGCGACGCTGGAAGCCGTCAAGATCGTGCGACCGGCACTGGAGAATTTCTACAACTCGCTCAGTGACGAACAGCAGGCCCGCTTCAGCGCGCTCGGCCCCAATGTCGGCGAGCGCTCGACCCAGCAGCGGGAGGCCAGTGCCGAGGGCTGCGGCGATCCGAAGTTCAGCCTAACGCAGTTGCCGATCCAGAGGGTCGAGGCTGTGCTCCACCCCGCAGGCAAACAGAAGGAGGCGCTCGACCGTCTGAGCGAAGCGACGGCCAAGGGCGTTGCGGGCCTGCAGGCGGCCTGTCCGAACGACGTGCCGCTGACGCCCGTCGGACGGCTGGAGGCGATGCAGCACCGGCTCGAGGCCATGCTGACGGCCGCCAAGCTGGTCGAACCCGCCCTGGACGAGTTCTATGCCACGCTGAGCAGCGAGCAGAAGGCGCGCTTCAACACGCTGCAACAGGTCGCAAGCCCCTAAGAGACAGCATCGCGTTCTCGCTGTGCGGTGGCCGAACGACGCGGGTGACGTTACCTCATGCCCCAGAGCAAGACGAGAACATGCATGCTCGAGTCGGAGCTCCCTGCGAGAAGTGTGGCGCTGATGCAAACGACAGTCTCATTCCTCCTTCCGCGGCGGACCTCGTCTCCCGCCGAGCATCATTTGTGTTCGTGATCGCTTGAGACTGCTCCATCTCCTTCGAGTTAATGGCATTGGAATGTGGGAAGCAAGAAAATCGCATTCGTATTGCCACAGCTTCGCAGATTGAATTGGCGATTGATAAGCCGGGGTTTGAGGTCAATGTTGATGCGCCATCGTGGGCGACGACGAGAAGGAATCAGACCTCAGCAAGTTCCTGCATCAGCGCCTTGGCGGAACGAAGGTCTGCTGTTTCAAAACCTTCCGTAAACCAGCCATAAACGGAACCAAGGAGGCCCCGCGCGTCGGCCACCCGGCCCTGGTCGCGCCAGAGCCGAGCCAGACTCATGGCCGCACGCAATTCGAAGGATTTCGCGCTTTGGCGTTGAGCAATTATGAGCGCAGCTTGCAAACAATTCTCGGCCTCCTCAGCTGAAGCACCGCCAATACGACGCAGTTCGCCGTCGATGCATGCAAGCTCCGCCTCCCAAATATGTTCTTCGTTGCGCGCAGCAATGGCCTTCGCTTCCGCGAGGGTGGCCAGCCCGTTTTCGTCGTCGCCCAACTGGCGGTACATTGCCGCGAGCATCCACAAGTAACGGACCTGGTACCAACTGGCTCCGAGCCTGGCTCGCTCGTTCAGACTGAGGCGCATGAGCGGCAGGCCGCCCTGCACGTTACCTTCTTTTGCCATCGCCCAACCCCGCAGGATGAGGCCGCTCAAGCGCCAATAGTTCAAGCTGTGCTGATCGGCGAGATCGATGATTGCATCGGCGTGCGCATGCACAGCCGCCGTGTCGCCCATCAGCTCCGCAGGCCCCGCTCCGCCATAGACCTGCACGTGCGCGGTAAGGTTCGTCTGATTCAGCTCCGCAGCGTATTCAAACGCCGCGCGGCTGGTCCTCTGGGCCTGTTCGGGGTAGCCAAGCATCCAAAGCACAATTGCCAAATAGGGTAATGCGGACGCCTTCGGGTCATGTACATAGTGAACTGGCGGCGGCCGATGCGTGTCCGGCTGATAACGACTCAAGATCATTTCGAACTCCGAGCGAGCCGTAAGAAAGTCGCCGGCATGCATGGCGGTGAGCGCCGCCATACGATGTGCAGCTAGATCAAGCGCCGTGTCGCCGGTCCGCTCGGCGGCGCGTTGCGCCTCGGCAACAAGGATCTGCATGGCACCAAAGTCGCCGCGCACGAAGTGGAAAATAAACTTCCCGCTAAGAGTAGCGAACAAGGCACCCGTGTCATCGAGTTCATAACAGAGCGCGTGAGCCCTGCTGAAGGCAGTGCCCAATTGCGGAGCCGTGTATCCGTGAATAGCGATCAGCGGACCTCCGATCGCCGTTTGCAGCGCGAGTTCCTGGCGATCGCGCTCGGGTCCTTGTGGACTGGACTTCAGTGCCTCCAGTCCCCTTGTGAGATGAGTGATCGCTTCGAGATTGGCGGAACGTTCCGCTGCAATCCGGCCGGCCCGCAGCCAATAGCCGACTGCCTTTCCCGCCAACCCACCCTGCGTAAAGTGCGAAGCAATCGTTTCCGGCTCCGCCTCCGCACGGGCAGGATAGTGTTCTTCCAGAGCTGCAGCGATGCGGGCATGGATCTGCTGCCGTTTGCCCTTTAAGAGGCTCTCATGCGCGATATCTTGGACCAGCGCGTGTTTGAAGCTGTAGCCAATATCCGGAGGTGCTCCACGCCGGAATATGAGCTCGGCTGTTAATAGCTCATTGAGAGCACGCTGCAGCGCATGCTCGTCGAGCGCTGTAACTGATCGCAGAAGGTCGTGCCCAAATTCGCGCCCAATGCAAGCTGCGATCTGGGCGACCTCCTTGACCGGCGCCAACCGATCGAGGCGCGCCATCAACGAATCCTGCAGTGTCGTCGGGATCGCCAGCGGCGGCAACGGACCTATCAACTCATAGTGGCTGCCGTGGTCTTTGAGCAGTCCGGACTCAATGACGGCCTTGGTGAGCTCCTCGACAAATAGCGGCACGCCATCGGTTTTGGCCAAGATCTGCTCAAGCACCTCTTGTGGAAGCATTTTGCCGCCCGTGACCCGATCGACCACAGCCGCCCCTTGCCTCCGGCCGAGTCGGCTCAAAGAAAGCGCCGTCACGTGTCCATGGCCTGTCCAGCGCGAAAGGAACTCCGGCCGGAAGGTAATAATCATCAGAATCGGAAGACCCTGCACTTCGTCAACAGCCCGGTCGAGGAATTCGAGCATGGTAGGATCTGCCCAGTGGACATCCTCGTATATGGCAAGAAGCGGCTGCCTTGCCGACAGGCCTTGGATCTGCTCCAGCAGGGCTTGGAACGTTCGCTCTTTCTTCTGGTGTGGACTGAGCGCGAGTGGCGGGTATCTCCCACCTGCTGGAACTGCCAAGAGGTCGGCAAGAACCGGTGCGCTCTCATGCACGTCGCTTGTCGCAAGAGCGAGCATGGCTTCGAGCTTATCTAGCTGTTCTTCGGGAGCATCTTCCCGTCTTATTCCCGCCGCCCGTTCAAGAAGGCCAATAACCGGGTACAACGCAGTGTTGGCATGGAATGGCGAACAGAAATGGCTCAGCGGCGTATGCGGCGCACCTGCGAGGTGATCGCGCAGGGCCCGCACGAGTCGTGACTTGCCAATCCCTGCTTCGCCGCCGAGCAGCACGATCTGTCCCTCTCGCTCCTTTGCGCGCTCCCACCGGTCCAAGAGCAACGCAAGTTCTTGGTCTCGTCCAATCAGCGCGGTCGTGGCCATACCGTGCTGGGCGTCGAAACGGCTCTCGGCTTCGCCCTCCCCAGTGACGAGCCAGGCCTGTACCGGTCCGGGAAAGCCCTTGAGAGGCACCGTGCCGAGGTCGCGGTACATGAAAGCCTCGCCGAGTAGGCGGCGCGTTGACTCGGCAATCACGACGTCGCCGGGCTCGGCCAGCCCCTGCAGGCGTGCGGCCAGGTTCGGCGTCTCACCGATCACAGCGCGCTCGCGAGCCTCTCCCTCGCCGACCAGTTCACCGACCACGACCAGACCAGTTGCAATGCCGACGCGAGCGGCAAGCGCTAAGCCGCCCGGGCCCGTCAGGGACGCGACCGCCTTCGTCACCCGAAGTCCAGCCCGGATGGCACGCTCCGCCTCATCTTCATGCGCCCGCGGCCAACCGAAATACGCGAGAACGCCGTCACCCAGGAATTTGGCTATGTGGCCTTCGAACCGAGCGATCTCACCCGCCACGGTGTTGTGGTAGGCCTGCATGAACTCACGCACCTCCTCGGGGTCGCGTCCCGAGGCGAGGGCGGTCGAACCGACCAAGTCGACGAACATGACTGTTAGCTGCCGACGGTCCGCCTCTGACGGTAGTAACGGCCTTACCTGTCCAGCTGGTTCACCAGCACCAATGAGGGCGGCAGCAATCGATGATGAGCGCGCTTGAATCGCTTTCAGCACCGTCTTCCGCGGGCCGAGCGGCAAGCCAAGCTCTCGCAGATCGGCTTCAGTCAGCTCTTGCAGGACATCAGGCGTGACTTCGGCGTCCTGGAAAGCCTGAGTGTAGCGCTCCAGCCCAAGACCGCGAAGCCATTCCGCTATATCCACGCGAAGTCTCCTCGCGCGGCGCCCAGCGATTGGACGGCGAGCTCAGTTGAAGGTATGTAACCTCAGCTTCAGTGAGCCGTCCGCTTGACGCTCGAACACATGGGCAGCAAGGCCGCCGACGCTTTGACGGCTCCCATCCGATCCCCTGCCGTCGGCCGTCCATTTTGCCGTACTGAAGACGACCTTCTCGTCTCCACCCGCGTCCATGATCGTTAGTTTGTGATCGGTGAAGCCGCCTGAAAACAGTCCAGCGAAGAAATTTTCGATTTCTTCCGGACCCGATATGACCTGATGCGTTGGTGGTAGTACTTTAGCGTTTGAAACATAGGCTGCGGCAACCGCTTTAGAGTCGGCTTTGTTGAACGCCGAATCCCAGGCGGCATAAGCCGCAGTAATTTCGTCTCTGAGGTCGAAGCTCGTGGAAGGCGCCAAGTTCGTCATGATTCCCTCCCTCATTTTGACCTTCGTGAGTGCCCCATCCTATCACTCCTGGGCGGTGCGCGACATCGGAAACGTGCGGGAACCCCGCAGTCACCAGCAAGTCCAACAATGTCCCTAAGCCCGTGAGGCCAGCGGACCTGTTACTACACTACTGTCTTATGCCGCGCGATGCAGGTGCGCAGCACCTCGTCCATCGGCTTGTCCCACCAGTCGTTGGAGAAGATCTCGATCTCGGAATAGCCGGCAAAGCCCTCCGCTTCGACCGCTTGACGCACCGATTTGATGTCGATGACGCCGTCGCCCATCATGCCGCGGTCGTTGAGGATGTCTTTCGTCGGCACCAGCCAGTCACAGATATGGAACGCGAGCAGGCGATCCTGGCCGGCGCGCACGATCTGGCCCATCAGCTCCGGGTCCCACCAGATGTGATAGACGTCGAGCGCGACGCCGAGCATGCCGGTGCGGCCGGGATCGAGCCGGTCACAGATATCGAGCGCCTGCTTGGTCGTGTTCACGCAGGCCCGGTCCGCCGCATAGGCCGGATGCAACGGCTCGATCGCCAGCGGCAGCTTCGCCTGCCTGGCGTAGTCGAGCATGTCGGCCAGCGCTTCCTCGACCTGCCCACGCGCCGCTGTGAGATCCTTCGAGGCTTCGCTGCCCGGCCGCGAATATTGCGGCAGGCCGCCGACGACCAGCACGATGCAAGGCGCGCCCAGCGCTTTGGCTTCGTCGACGCAGCGCCTGTTGTCGTCGCGCACCTCGCCCCGGCGCGATGCGTCCGAGGTGAACATGCCGCCGCGGCAATAGCCCGACAGATCGAGGCCAGCCTCGCGCACCGCGCGCGCGGCGCGCTCGAGACCCACCGTTGCAACCTGGTCGCGCCAGGGATCGATGGCACGGATGCCGTGCTTCGCACAGGCATCGATGATCGCGATGAGGTCACCCTGCTTGCGGACCGTCGCCGTGTTCAGCGACAGCCAGCGGTGATCGGACGAGAAGTCGCGCATCAGGGTTCGATACCGTGGGTGGCGAGCACGGTTTTCATCCGCCGCGTCGCGAGTTCGGGATTGGAGAGCAGGCCGGCCTTGTCAGCCAGACGGAACAGTTCGGCCAGATGCAGCGTGGAGCGCGTGCTCTCCTGTCCCCCGACCATGGTGAAATGATCCTGATGGCCGTTGAGAAAGGCCATGAACACGACGCCCGTCTTGTAGAAGCGCGTCGGCGCCTTGAAGATGTGGCGCGACAACGGCACCGTCGGGCCGAGCACGTCGTGGAAGCCGGCTTCGTCGCCGGCCGCCAGCCGCGACAGCGCATAGGACGCCGCCGGCGCGATCGCATCGAAGATGCCCAGCAGCGCATGCGAAAACCCCTGCTCGTCGCCGGCGATCAGCTCCGCGTAATTGAAGTCGTCGCCGGTATACATCCTGATGCGCTTGTCGAGGCGACGCCGCATATCGATCTCGCGCTGCTTGTCGAGCAGCGAAACCTTGACGCCGTCGACCTTGGCTGCGTTGCCGTTGATGATGGCGACCGCAATGTCCATCGCCTTGTCGAGGTCTTTGGTGCCCCAATAGCCCGTCAACGCCGGATCGAACATGTCGCCGAGCCAGTGGATGATCACGGGATCGCGGACCTGCGACAGCACGCGGTCATAAACTTTTGCGTAATCGTCGGCATTGCGGCCGAGTTTCGCAAGCGCGCGCGACGCCATCAGGATGATGCGGCCGCCGACCTTCTCGACCGCCGAGATCTGCTCCTCATAGGCGCGAATGACGTCGTCGAGGCTCTTGGCGTCCTCGACCGCGAGATGGTCGGTGCCAGCACCCGAGAACACCAGCGCATTGCGACGCTTGGCGGCACCGACCGAGCGCGTGATCAGCTCCAGCGAGGTCGGCCAGTCCAGTCCCATGCCGCGCTGCGCGGTGTCCATGGCTTCGGCAACACCGAGGCCGAGGTCCCAGACGTGCTCGCGGAAGGCGATGGTCTTGTCCCAGTCGACAGCAACCGAGAGCCAGGGATCGTTGTCCGCGAAGGGATCGGCCACCGTGTGCACAGCGGAGAAGGCGATGCGATTCAGCGGTCCCTCGAGCTTCTCCGGGAACGTGCGCGAGGCCGCCAGCCGGTAGGTCTCGATCGATCGATCGGGCCTCGGCAGCTTGAGCGATAGGGATGACATGGGTTGGACGGGCTTGGTCATGATTTCAAACCTCTCCCCGTCATTGCGAGCGAAGCGAAGCAATCCAGAATGCCTCCGCGGCAACAGTCTGGATTGCTTCGTCGCTTCGCTCCCCGCAATGACGGGTTGGTTAACATCGGGGCATTATCCAATCAATCTCACGCCTTGATCGGGGCGACGTCGATCCAGCGCCGCTCCTTCCAGCTCTTCAGCGCGCATTCGGCGAGTTGCACGCCCTTGGCGCCTTCGAGCAGCGTGAACTTGTAGGGCGCATCCTCGTAGACATGGCGAATGAACATCTCCCACTGCTCTTTGAAGCCGTTGTCGTAGCTGACGTTATCAGGCAGCTTCTGCCAATCGCCGTAGAAATCGTGTAGCCGCTTCTCGTCGGGATTCCACACCGGCCTCGGGGTCGCCTGCCGCGCCTGGATCATGCAGTCGGTGAGGCCAGCGACCGCCGAGCCGTGGGTGCCGTCGACCTGGAACGTGACGAGGTCGTCGCGATAGACGCGCGTCACCCAGGACATGTTAATGTGCGCGATGACGCCGCCTTCGAGCTGGAAGGTCGCGTAGGCGGAATCGTCGGCCGTCGCCTTGTATTTCTTGCCCTGCTCGTCAAAACGCTCGGGGATATCGGTGTTGCCGATGCAGACCACACTCTGGACATTGCCGAAGAGGTTGTCGAGCACGTAGCGCCAGTGGCAGACCATGTCGAGGATGATGCCACCGCCGTCCTCGCTGCGATAGTTCCAGGACGGCCGCTGCGCCTCCTGCCAGCCGCCCTCGAACACCCAATAGCCGAACTCGCCGCGCACCGACAGGATGCGGCCGAAGAAGCCGGAATCGCGCAGGAAGGCGATCTTCTTCAAGCCGGGCAGGAACAGCTTGTCTTGCACCGTGCCGTGCTTGACGCCCTTGGCGTTGGCGAGCTTGACGACCTCGACGGCTTCCTCGAGATTCGTCGCGATCGGCTTCTCGCAATAGACGTGCTTGCCGGCATTGATGGCCTGGGTCAGAAGTCCCGGCCGCGCCTGCGTGGTCGCGGCATCGAAGAACATGGTGTCGTTGTTGTCGGCCAGTGCCGCGTCGAGGTCGGTGGTCCAGCGGGTGATGTTGAAGCGCTTGGCGAGCGCCTCGACCTTCTCGGCGCTGCGGCCGACCAGGATCGGATCGGGCATCACGCGATCGCCGTTCTTCAGGCGGACGCCGCCCTGGTCGCGGATCGCGACGATCGAGCGGATCAGGTGCTGGTTGAGCCCCATGCGGCCGGTAACGCCGTTCATGATGAGGCCGAGGCGTTGGGTGGTCATGCCAGATACTCCTGAAGTGATTTTGGCTGTTGGAGCGGGCGAAGCGCCGACCAGTCCGGATGGACCGAGGTCGCAAAGCCCGCAGCATGAAGCGATCCCGTCAGGAGATCGCCGTCGTGAATGGAGAGGCGGATGCCTTGTCCGGCGTCGGAATAGAGATCGGGATGCGCGGCCGCGAAGGCTTGCGCTTCCGCGGCCGGCGCCTCGCCAAAGCCGTCGACATAGTGGTGGCCGTTGCGCTCGGCATGGGTGACGCCGATGAAGGCGCCGAGTGCAAGGTCCTGCTGCACGGCAAGCCCGGCCTGGCAGGTGAGGTCCTCGCCGGTGACGAAGAACCTCTCGCCTTCCGCGCTCCATCTTGCGGCGCGCGTGGCATTGACGATGGATTTGTAAAGGCCCTTGCAGGACTTCGATGAGATGCCGCGATAGCCGAGGGCCCGGGCCGCCGGAAAAGCATCGTAGGAATCGTCGGCTTCGTCGATGATAAAATCACGGGCGCGGAGCGAGCCGAGCGGCGATTGCCGCGTGATGTCGCGCGGCATCGGCTGCTCGACATAGAGCAGGCGCGAAGCGATCGGGCGCAATGCGGGATCGGGATCGAGCTGGTCCATCAGCGCCTGTAGCACGGCGAGGTCGGCATATTGCTCGTTGGCGTCGAGCGTTACCCTGGTGTCGCGACCGAGCGTATCGAGCTCCTTGCCGATCCGCACCAGGCGCGCGGCATCGGCTACGGGATCGCCCGACAGCTTGAGCTTGAAGTAGCGTGCACCCGCGTTCCCGCGCGGATCGGCAACGCCGCCCTCGCCCTCAACGACATCATCAAGGCCGACCGTATGCCTGATGGCAACGCGCTGCAGCGGCATCCGGCCGGAGAGAAACGTCCTGATGTCCCTCTCGCTCAGGTCAGGAGAAAGCCGGGCATCGATGCCGGCGATGTTCGCAGCCATGCCGTCGAAGAAGCTGGCCTCGACGCCGCGCAGCAGAGCATCGAGGATCGCCTTGTCGATCTCCGCCGGGCCATAGCTTGCTGCGAGCGACGGAATGTTCTTCTTCGCGCAGGTTGCCACCTGGGCCCCGATGCAGGAGGCATGCAGATCGAACGCGGTCTGGTAGCCGGTGCGCGCCAGATAGAGCCCACGCGCGATCTCCAGCGACCGTCGCAGCCCATCGACCGTCTGCTCCGGCGACAGCTCCGGCCGCTTGTCGAACCATTTCGGCACCAGCAGCTCGGCGCTGGCACCGACCGCAACACCCCTGCCCTCGACCTCGATCTCGGCCCGCACGAACAGCTGCGGCGTCGCGTTGATTGTGATCGCGCCGAAACGGAACGGCCGCGCGAACTGCACGGGACGTTCGAACAAGGCGATGTCTCGCAGCTTCAGGCGGGGGGACATGGTGCTAGTTGGTCCCACAAAGCTGGCCGCGGATGCGGTGCACCTCTCCCGCTTGCGGGAGAGGTCGGCACGAAGTGCCGGGTGAGGGTTCCTTCCTCTGGGGGAGTCTTTCCAGCGGAGACACCCTCTCCCCAACCCTCCCCCGCAGGCGGGGGAGGGGGCGCACCGTCGTCGCGGTTGCAGCCCAAACCAGTCGCATCGCCTAATCCAACGTACCTTGCGAGAAGAAGTGCTTGCGGATGCGCTGCACGAGCTCGGTAAACACAGGATCGGCCATCGCGTCGAGCGAGCGCGGGCGCGGCAGCGGCACGTCGTAGATCGCGGCCACCGCACCGGGGCGCTCGGTCATGACCAGAACGCGGTCGGCGAGGAACACGGCCTCGGGAATCGAATGCGTGATCAGCAGCACCGTCTTCCTGGTCTCGCGCTGGATCCGCATCAATTCGACATTCATGCGCTCGCGCGTCAACGCATCGAGCGCACCGAACGGCTCGTCCATCAGCATGATCTTGGGATCGTGCACCAGCGCGCGGCAGATCGAAGCGCGCTGCTGCATGCCACCGGAGAGCTGCCAGGGCAGCTTCTTCTCGAAGCCTTCGAGCCCAACCAGTCTTAAGAGCGCTTTGGCGCGATCGAGATATTGCGGCCGCGGCAGCCGCTTCATGTCGATCGGCAGCATCACGTTGTTGAGGATGTTGCGCCATGGCAGCAGCAGCGCGTTCTGGAACACGATGCCGACATTGCCGTGCGGCGCCGTCACCTTCTCGCCCTCGACCAGGATCTCGCCCGATGTCGGCGCCAGCAATCCCGAGATCAGCTTGAGCAAGGTCGACTTGCCGCAGCCACTCGGGCCGACCACGACGAAGAACTCGCCGTCATTGATGTGGAAATCGAGCGGCCGCAGCGACGGCACGTCGCCGTCGCGCGTTCGATAGGTCTTGGACACGCCGGACAGCTTGATGCCTGATGCATCGCCCGCCCGGTCGCTCACCAGTCTCAGATGTGCGGCAGGCTGCGCGTCAGATGCCGCCATTGCTGCTAAGTTCATTCAATCAAGCCCACTGAGTGTGAACCGTCATTCCGGGGCGATGCGGAAGCATCGAACCCGGAATCTCGAGATTCCGGGTTCGCCCTTCGGGCGCCCCGGAATGACGGCGGTTTTTGCTTTCACGAGCCGCTCTTCGGCAGATAATCGTTGGTGTAGAAGGACTTCGGGTTGTCCTTGGCCTTGGCGTCGAGACCGCCATATTCGACCATCAGATTGACCGAGTCCGTCATGTTCTGGTCGGTGACCTGGAAGGGACGCTTGCCCTTGGTGTCCGCGGTCCGATAGAGCGGAATGGTCAGCTCGAAACCTTGCGTCAGCGTGTCGATCTTGCCGCCCTTGGGGTTGGCATCGAGGATCGATTGCGCCGCCGCCTTCGGCTCCTTCTCGGCGGCTTCGACCGCTTTCGTGGTCGCCGACATGAAGCGGCGGACGAGGTCGGCATTGGCCTTCACGTAGTCGGTGTTGGCGATGACGCCGGAGGAGACCATGTTGATGCCGTAGTCGGCGAACTTGATCGGATAAACGTCCTTGCCGGTGGCGTCCTTGATCTTCATCGACTGGTCCATGACGTAGCCGAGCAGCAGATCAGCCTGGCCGTTGATGACGGCGTTGAGCTTGGTCTGGCCGTCGCCGGCCACCGTCTGGAAGTCGCTCTCCTTCAGGCCGGTCTTCTTCAGGAACAGCGGCCAGATCTGGGTCATGGAATCCGCCGGCGTGATCGCCACCGTCTTGCCCTTGATGTCTTCGGGCTTCCTGATGTTCTTGTCGGCGAAGCCCATCGCGGACATCGGCGAGGTCTGCAGCAGCACGCCGGTCGCAATCACCGGCGCCCCCTTGATCGCGGCGCGCATCATGGTGGGGACGTCGACATAGCCGAAATCGGCGGTCTTCGCCGCGACGGCCTGGGTGGTGGCGGCCGACCCGCGGCCTTCCTGGATCTCGAGCTCGATGCCCTCGGCCGCATAGATGCCCTTGGCCTTGCCGTAATAGAACGGCGCGTGCTCGCCATAGACGTACCAGTTCAACATCAGCACAACCTTGTCGGCCGCCTGCGCCGGCATGGCCGCAAGAACCATCAGCACCGCTGAGACAGCCCCGATCAACCGCTTCATCGCTTCTCTCCCTTGCCGTCTGTTACGTCGGCCGTTGGTGGCCGTTCGTTGTCCTAGTCAGGATGCAAAGATCACGTCCTCGCGCTGGCTGACATGCCAGGGAATGACCAGCTTCTCGACCCGGTCGACGATCCAGAACAGGACCACGCCGAGCAGCGCGAGGATGACGAGCGCCGCGAACATCGTCGGCAGGTCGAACGTGCCGATCGAGCGCTGCATGACGTAGCCGATGCCGGAATTGGAGCCGACGAACTCGCCGACGACAGCGCCGACCACGGCGAGCGTCACCGAAACCTTGAGGCCGGAGAAGATCGCCGGCAGCGCATGCGGCAGGTTCACCGCGCGGAACACCTGAAAACGGCTGCCCTGCATGGCGCGGGCGAGATCGACCATGTCCGGGTCGACCGATTTGAAGCCCTGCACGGCCGAGACGACCACGGGAAAGAAGCCGAGCAGGAACGCGGAAATCACCTTCGGAATGATGCCGAAGCCAAACCAGACCACGAACAGCGGCGCGATCGCGATCTTCGGTACGGATTGGGAGAACACCAGCAGCGGATAGACATAGCTCTCCACCGTCTTCGAACCCGCGATCAGCATCGCGACGGGAATGCCGAACAGCGCCGACAGCAGGAAGCCGCAGACGGTCGCATAGGTCGTCGGCCAGGACTGCCGCAGCAGTTCCGGCCACTCGGTCCGCAGCACGGCAACGACATCGAGCGGCGACGGGATCTGGTAGGCGGGGATCCTGAACAGCCGGATCGCGAGATCCCAGGCGACAACGATGAAGACCAGGAACAAGAACGGCCGAACCCAGGCTGCATTCAGCACCTTGGAAACGGTGTTTTGCGGCTTCGGCTCGGCCAATTTTCACTCCCGGCAGTCTTCTTCGTTGTGGGGAGAAATTAACCCGTTGGATAAATACTGTCCAGAGCTTTCCCTGTGACGTTTTGCGCCGGGGGTGCGGGCGGTTGGGGGGACGGGACTATCGCCTCCATGTCCCGGACGCGCTGCGATGCGAAGCGTTGCTGCGCTGAGCCGGGACCCAGCGGCGGCGTACTCGATAGTGACATGGGCCCCGGCTCAGCAGCGCATCACTTGCGTGCTGCGCTGCGTCCGGGGCACGAGACCGCCCCACCCTCAGTGTCATTCCCCGCGAAAGCGGGGAATCCAGTACGCCGCGGCTTCTCCGTAAACCGCCGGCGTCTCGGGAATACTGGATTGCCCGCCTTCGCGGGCAATGACAGCGAGGAGCTTGGCTAAGCCGTCTGCGGCACCGCAGCGCGCGACTTCGGCGCCTTCGCGATCTCGAACAAGGCCACGGACTGTCCCGTCAGCGCAGCCAGCACGAGGCCCACCATGTGCGCCAGTCGCTCGTCCTTGGCCTTCTTGTCCAGCAGATCGCGGCCGAAGATGACGCTGAGCGTCGCCGAATTGGAGAGGTAGAAGAAGCTGAGCGCCGCGATCGAGATATAGAGCTGCACCGGGTCGACCGCGACCTGGAAGTCGCCGGACTCGACGCCCCGCCGCACCACGGTGCGGATCATCTCGACGAAGGGCGAGTGCATCGACTTGACCTTGGTCGACTTCTTCAGGTGCTTGGCGCGCGCGAGGTTCTCGGTCTGGAGCAGCGACAGGAATTCGGGATTGCGAAGGAAGTAATTCCAGGTGAACTCGATCAGGCGTCTGATCGCCTCGGGCGGATCGAGATGTTCGAGATCGAGCCCCCGCTCCTCGCTGCGGATCTTGTCATAGGCGCCTTCGAGCACCGCGAGGTAGAGCTCGTCCTTGTTGCCGACGTGATAGTACAGCATGCGCTTGTTGGCGCCGGCCTTGGCCGCAATGCGGTCGACCCGCGCACCGGCGAGACCATGGGCGGAAAACTCCTGCTTGGCGGCTTCGAGAATGCGCAGCCGCATCCCTTCGGGATCGCGCTGCCATTTCAGAGTTCGCTTTGCCTTCGCCAAACCGGGTGCTCGCTGGGGTGCTGACAAGACGCGTGTAGCACGCGCGCGCGCGTTTGAGAACGCAAGGTTGCCGGTTGGCTCCGTCATTCCGGGGCGCGCCCTCTTGGGCGCGAGCCCGGAATCCATCGAGCCTCATAACGGGCGGATGAACGGATTCCGCGCTCGTCGCTTCGCGACGCCCCGGAATGACAACTCACTCCACCGGCTTCGGCGAGCGCTCCAAGAGCACCGTCTGCACGCCGCACGTCCCATTCCGCACCGTCATGATCCGCGTGCCCGGCTTGCGGCCCTTGCGCACTTCGCTGACGTCGAGGCCGGCAGCGATCAGGCGGGCGCGGGTGGCGTCGATGTCGGCGACGCGCCAGCTCAGGCCCCACAGACGGTCATGCGCGAGATCACTGCCGGCGACCGGCCGGCGGACCACCTCGACGATGAGGTCGCCGCAGCGGAAGAACATCAACTGGCCCCAATCCTGGTGCGAGCGGTCGAGCGCCAGATCGAGGCCGAGCCGCGCGCCGTAGAGCGCGGCGGCACGTTCGGAATCCTCGGTGGTGACCACGACGTGATCGAGCGCGTCGATCGGCGCGATGTCGGTGGCGACGGAGAGCGGGCGCTCGTCGGCCAGCTCGAGGAAGAACATGCGCACGCCGCGCGTGAGTTCCGTGGCGGCGCGTGTGCGCTTCCAGTGCAGGACGTTGCCTGTTTCCCTGTCGCTGCTTTCGACCTCGGCGACCGGATCGGGGTTCAGGGCCACCCGCTCCAGCCGCCGGTGCATCCGGCTCATGTCCGCGACACGAAAGCACAGGCTGGCGAGCACCCCCTCGTGGTCATCGAGCAGTGCCCGCATGCGATCCGCGGTCACGCTGAAGCCGCTCGGCGCCATCAACTCGATCGTCATGTTTGCGAGGGTGAACAGCACGCGATCGGCGCCCTCGCCCGAGTTCTGCCAGGCCGGCGCGCGGGCGAGCAGCGTCTGGTAGGCCGCCTTGGCCGCCCCGATGTCCCTAACCAGAACGACGACATGATCGAGGCCCGTGATCATTCTTCCCCCTTTTGATCGCCCCTTTCATGGCCCTGGAACCCATGGGCCGAAACACGGCGTTTGTCCGGACTTGGCATTGCCCGGTGATGGTCGTATTCCCTGACCATGCTGACCTCAAGCGCTTCGGGCGGCAGTTTTGCGAATAATTTCAGCGTCCCGCCGGAGCGGAACCGGTGCTACAGTAAGCGCACCGGCCGGGACCACAAGCGCATGACGGACAGGCAATGCAGGCTCTCTTCATCGGACAGACCTATATCGACGTCGTCTTCATCACCGACCACATGCCGAGCGGCGACGAAAAGCACGTCGCCTCGGACTACGCCGTCTCCTTCGGCGGCAACGCCGTGACGGCGGCGTTCTGCTGCGCCAAGCTCGGCATCGTGCCGGATCTCATCGCGACCGTGGCCAATGACTGGCTGGGACGCATGTTCCAGGACATGTGCGCGAAATACGCGATCTCGCTGCACGGGCGGAAGGTCAATCAGTCCTCGCTCTCCTTCATCATGCCCAAGGACGGCAAGCGCGCCATCGTCCGCTGCCGCGACGACGAGCACATCCATCCCTTTCCGATGCTCAATCTCGGCGGCTGCCGCGCACTCCATGTCGACGGCCACCAGCCGGATGCGGCGATCCACTACGCAAAAGTCTGCCGCGAGGCCGGCATTCTGACCTCGCTCGACGGCGGCGGTCTGCGCACCAACACCCATGAGCTCCTGGAATTCATCGACGTCGCCATCGTCGCCGAGCGCCTGTGCGAGCAGATGGACCTGACGCCCGAGAAGATGCTCGACTACCTCAAGAGCCGCGGCTGCAAGATCGGCGGCGTCACCATGGGCGAGAAGGGCCTCTTCTGGTACGACGAGACCGGAACGGTGCAGGTGATGCCGGCGATGCCGATCCCGCGCGAGCGCGTGATCGACACCAACGGCGCCGGCGACGTCTTCCACGGCGCCTATGTCTATTCCTACCTCGCTCATCCCGGCAAAAGCTGGCGCGAGCATTTTGATTTCGCGAGGGCCGCTTCCACCTTCAAGATCCAGCGCCTCGGCAACGAGGCCGGCCTGCCGACGCTGGTCGACATCGCCAAGGTCAGGCACGAGTTCGAAGTCAGGGTCTAGATCCAGATGGGGCGCGTCTTCGTCGCGGGCAGCATCAACATGGATGTGGTGGCGACGGCCGATCGCCATCCGAAGGTCGGCGAGACCGTCGCGGGCCGGCAGGTGCTGTATTTTCCAGGCGGCAAGGGGGCGAACCAGGCGGTGGCGGCGTCACGCCTCGGCGCCGGGACGACGTTGATCGGACGGCTGGGGAAGGATTCGTTCGGGGCCGAGCTGAGGACGTTCCTCGGCGACCAAGGCATCGATCTCGGCTATGTCGTGGAGACGGCCGAGGCGCACACCGGCACGGCCATCATCACGGTCGCCGAGGCCGACAACACCATCGTCGTCATTCCAGGGGCAAACGGGCTGGTCGGCGCGGATGACGTCGAGGTCGTGCCGCTTCTGGCGGGCGACGTCGCAGTGAGCCAATTCGAGATTCCGCTGCCCAGCATTGCCGCGTTCTTCCAGCGGGCGCGCGCAGCTGGCGCCGTCACCATGCTCAACCCCGCACCGGCGCAGAAGATGTCCGGTGAGCTGCTCGCGCTGGTCGACATCCTCGTGCTGAACGAGACCGAGCTCGGCTTCCTCGCCGGCGTGGACCTGTCCGACAGCGACGAGGCCGCAAAGATTATCGGCGCCGCGCGACAGCTTCAGGTGCGCGAGGACCAGACCATCTGCGTCACGCTCGGCAAACGCGGCGTGCTTGCGCTTGCCGGGCGCGAGGAGATCACCGTGCCGGGGCGCGCCGTGAAGGCGATCGACACCACCGGCGCCGGCGACTGCTTCGTCGGCGCGCTCGCCGCGCAACTTGCCGACGAAGTGCCTTTGCGCACCGCACTCGCCTTCGCCAATGCCGCCGCCTCGATCAGCGTGCAGCGCATGGGCGCGGGGCCGTCGATGCCGACGGCCGCGGAGGTCGAGGCTGTTCTCGGTGCCTCTTGATTACGCCAGCGCGCTCTTCAGGTCGAAGCTTTCGTCCGCGGCCTGCTCCGGCGTGATCGAGCGGTCCATGGCCTGCAGGCGGCGGCCGAACATGTGGTCGCCGGCGCGGTTGATGGACTCGATGCCGAGCAGCCTGTCGCCCTTGTAGCAGAACGCCGAGAACGCCTTGTTCGCAGGGCTGCCGCGCAGCACGACGCGGTCGTAGCCGGTGGTCAGCCCCGCGATCTGGAGCTTGTCGTCGCCCTGGTCGCTCCAGAACCAGGGATGGCCGTCATAAGGCTTCTTGTCGCCGGTCAGCCGCGCCGCGAGGCAGCGGGCATGATCGGTCGCGTTCTGCACCGATTCAAGCCGCAGCGATCCGCCGAAGCGCGGGCTGGCGAACAGCGCGCAATCGCCGATCGCGGAGATGTCGGGATCGGCCGTCGAAAGATATTCGTCGACGATAATGCCGGCGGCGACCGGCAGCCCCGCCTCCGCCGCGAGCTCGATGTTCGGCAGCACGCCGACGCCGACCACGACGAGGTCGGCGGGCAGATGCCGTCCGTCGCTCAAGGACACGCCGGTGACCTTGCCATTCTCGGCTTCGATCGAGGTCGCCTGCACGCCGAGGTGGATGCGGATGCCGGCCTCGCGATGCCGCGCCTGGAAATATTCCGACACCTCCGCCGTCACCGCCCGCGCCATCACGCGCGGGGCGAGCTCGATCACGTCGACCTCGAGGCCCTTGATGCGCGCTGTGGCGGCGAATTCGAGGCCGATGAAGCCGGCGCCGATGATCACGGCGCGCGTCTTCGAGGGCATGATCTGGCGCAGCGCCTCGCTCTCGTCGAGGATGCGCAAATATTTCACGCCGGGCAGGTTGGCATTGGGCAGATCGAGCAGCCGGTTGCGCGCGCCCGTCGCCAACACGAGATGGCCGTAGCCAAGCGTTTCGCCGGAGGCGAGATGCACTTTGCGCCCCGCGCGGTCGATCGAGGCCGCGCGGCCGGCGATCAGCTCGATTTTCTGGTCGTGGTAGAACTTTTCGGGGCGGAACATCAGGCTCTCGGGACCGGCCGAGCCCTTGATGTAGGCCTTGGACAGCGGCGGCCGCTGATAGGGCAGATGCGCCTCGTCGTTGATCAGGCAGACGCGGCCTGCAAAGCCGGCCTGGCGCAGCGATGCCGCGACCTGGTAGCCGCCATGGCCGGCACCGACGATGATCACCGGACCGTCGCTCATTGGACAGCCCATTTCCGGAAGACACGAGCGTGACCCATGCCATCTCCTCTCGCTGATTATGGTTGCTGACCTTACGAGGAGCCGGCGCTCGTGTCCGTCCCTTGGAAAAGGCCTGGCCATTTGAGCCTATCGTTCCCTCCAGTGCAAGGGTGCAGCGCAGGGATTGTCTCCCCCGCGCTTCTGCGATTTAGTCGCTCCCCAGGACCTCATGCCGGGGACATCCAGGATGCCAGCTCCCATCTCCCAGCCCGACGATCCCGCCTTGCTGCGGATCGACGGCCCGATCGCGACCATCACGCTCAACCGCCCCGCCGCGTTCAACTCGATCAACCTTGCGATTGCGCAGAAGCTCGAACAGCTCGCGGCGTATATCGAGGGCGACGACGCCATCAAGGTCTTGGTGATCGATGGCGAAGGCCGCGCCTTCTCGGCCGGCGGCGATCTGCAGACGATCGGGGCGGCCGCCGAAGCAGGCACCGTGACGCCGGTCGTCGGCGAGCTCTTGAAGCACTATCATGCCTTCATCGAGATCGTCAGGCGCATGCCGAAAATCTCGCTGTCGAGCGTGCACGGCTCGGCTGCCGGCGCCGGCATGGGCCTCGCCTTCGTCACGGACCTCTGCATCGCCGCTGATGACGCCAAGTTCACGCCGGCCTACGCCAAGATCGGCGTGTCGCCGGACGGCGGCTCCACGGTCGGCATCGTCGGCACGGTGGGCTCGCGCCGCGCGCTGCAGATCTTCCTGTCCGAGGACAATTTTAGCGCGCAGCAGGCCTATGAATGGGGCCTGGTCGCGAAGGTCGTTGCCGCCGCGGACTTGAAGGCGGCGACGCGAAAGCTCGCCGAGCGCCTGGCGCAGAATCCGCCGGCGGCCATCGCCGGCACCAAGCAGCTGGTCTATCGGGCCGCGACTACGCCGGTGAAGCAGCAGCTCGATGCCGAGGAGCACAAGATCATCATGGCGATGAACACGGAGGATTTCCGCGTTGCCGTGAAGAAGTTCACGAGCAAGTCGAAGTGACACCCGCGCGTTCATTCTACGGCCTCCGCCACGGCGCCACCGACTGGAATCGTGACGGGCTATTCCAGGGACGAACCGATAATCCGCTGAACGAGGACGGCCTGCGGCAGGCGCACGCGGCCGTGGACATGCTGCGCAGGGCCGGCATCAACCGCATCGTCGCGAGCCCCCTGGTCCGCGCGGCGCGAACGGCCGAGGTCATCGCGGCCGCGATCGCGGTGCCGCTCGCGATCGACGACGGCATCATCGAGTTCGACTTCGGAAGCTTGGAGGGCCTGCCCGTCCGCGATCTCATGATCAGGCACGGTGTCAAGTCGGCGACGGATCTCGTCGCGATCCTGCCTGAGGACGGCGAAAGCTGGCACGCCATGACTGAACGGTCGCTGCGTTGTGTCTCCGCCTGGCTCGACCGTCACCCCGACGACAATTTTCTGTTCGTCTGCCATGACGCGGTGATGCAGGGCATGGCCAACGCGCTCTGCGGAAGCTATTTCAAGAACAGCCAGGGCATCCCATTCCGTTACCTGCACGAGGCCGGACAATGGCGGGTCGAGCAGGTCGCTATTGCGGACGGATAGATCGGCAGCCTCGCGTAGCGCCTTCGCAAAGCTGACGCGGGCGAATTGCGGCTCTCCCAAGCTGCCCGCCACTCCAGCGGTCTGAGCGTTCGTCTTTCGGTCAGCTTGTCTCGGTCTTCCCAGTCCTCTGCATGAAATCGAAATCGCAGCCCTCGTCGGCCTGCATGATGGTCTCGTTGAACAGCCAGGCGTAGCCGCGGCGTGCTTCCTCCGGCGCCGCACTCGGCTTCAGGGCGGCACGGCGGCGCTCAAGCTCGGTCGCATCGACCAGCAGCTCGATGCTGCGCCTGGCCACATCCAGGCTGATCATGTCGCCGTTCTGCACCAGTGCCAGCGGCCCGCCCACAGCGGATTCCGGGGCGATATGCAGAACGATCGTGCCGAACGCGGTGCCGCTCATGCGCGCATCCGAAATGCGCACCATATCCTTGGTGCCGCCGCGCGCGAGCTTCTTCGGGATCGGCAGATAGCCCGCCTCCGGCATGCCCGGCGCCCCCTTCGGGCCGGCATTGCGCAGCACCAGCACGTCGTCGGCAGTCACGTCGAGATCGGGATCGTCGACCCGCAAGGTCATGTCCTCGACGGATTCGAACACCACCGCGCGCCCGGTGTGCTTGAGCAGCTTCGGGCTCGCCGCCGATTGCTTGATGACGGCGCCGCGCGGCGCGAGGTTGCCGTGCAGCACGGCAAGGCCGCCTTCCTTCTTGATCGGATTGTCGCGCGAGCGGATCGCGTCCTGACCGGGCACGTCTTCCGCATTGGCCACGACATCGCGCAGCGTCTGGCCGGAGATCGTCTTGGCATCGAGATCGACGAGGTCGCCGAGCTGCGCCAGCAGCTTCGGCACGCCGCCGGCGTGATGGAAATGCTCCATATAGTGCTCGCCGGACGGCTTGAGGTCGACCAGCACCGGCACCTCGCGGCCGATCTGGTCGAAGACCTCGAGGTCGAGCCGGTGCGGCGAGCGATGCGCCATCGCGGTCAGATGGATCAGGCCGTTGGTCGAGCCGCCGATCGCCTGAAGCACCACCTGCGCATTCCTGAACGAGGCCGGCGTCAGCAGCTCGCTCGGCTTCGGCCCCTTGGTCTTGGCCATCTCGGCGGCAACCCGCCCACTGGCCTCCGCCAAGCGGAAGCGTTCGGCGTGCGGCGCCGGAATCGTCGCGCTCATCGGCAGCGACAGGCCCATGGCTTCGATCATGCAGGCCATGGTCGAGGCCGTGCCCATCACCATGCAGGTGCCGACCGACGGCGCCAGACGCCCGTTCACCGCCTCGATCTCGGCATCGTCCATCTCGCCGGCACGATATTTCGCCCAGAGGCGGCGGCAGTCGGTGCAGGCGCCCAGCACTTCGCCCTTGTGATGGCCGACCACCATGGGGCCGACCGGAATCACCACGGTCGGAAGGTCGGCGCTGATCGCGGCCATGACCTGCGCCGGCAGCGTCTTGTCGCAGCCGCCGATCACGATCACCGAATCCATCGGCTGGGCGCGGATCATTTCTTCCGTGTCCATTGCCATCAGGTTGCGCAGATACATCGAGGTCGGATGCGCGAAGCTCTCGGCGATCGAGATGGTCGGGAACACGAATGGCATCGCGCCGGACAGCATCACGCCACGCTTGGCGGCTTCGATGATCTGCGGGACGTTGCCGTGGCAGGGATTGTAGTCGCTATAAGTGTTGGTGATGCCGACGATCGGGCGCTCCAGCGCGTCGTCGGAATAGCCCATCGCCTTGATGAACGCCTTGCGCAGGAACAGCGAGAAGCCGGCATCGCCATAGCTCGTCAGACCCTTGCGCAAGCCACTCGTCATCAGGTCGCTCCTTCAGCTTTGAAGTCGTGGTAAGGCCAGCCCCCTGATTGTCAATAAGCCGAGTTGCAGGCCTGACGCTTGGTGGCCGGGGCCCTTCTTGAGCGAGCATCTCACGGCTCGTCGCAGTTTCAACTCCAAGGTGATCCTGCATCCGGTTTGCCGATCTCGACGCGCCCCAACGAGCGCCGAGTGCTTCCAGCTTTCCAGCTTCTCCGGCGAGTTTCGGTGGAACGCCAACTGTCATGGTGCGAGCAGCTGAACCTCGTGGACCCAGCACCGGTGCGCCACCATCAGACTTCCTTCGCACTTCACCCGCGGCGCGGAGTATGGACTTGAACGCAACTAAGAATGATTAGCAAGTAGTTGCATTCCCGGCCATTCTATGGGATCCTTTTGCGAATGACTTGCAGTCGCAAGGGGCTTGCGCGCGAACCCGAGCCCCTGCGTCGATCGGTGCCTTGGTTTGCGTGGGTGGTGGGATTGTTGTGGTGAGAAGATCGAGCTTCCCGGGCGCATTAGCGGCGGCAACCATCGTCGGTCTGGCGAGCAGCGTCTCTGCCTCCGCTGATGAGGGCGCACGCGGCCTCGCATATGCGGCTCCCTGGCCCGGCTCCGCACCCGGCCTCGGCGTCAACAAGCTGGCAGGCGGGTTGCCGTCAGCTCACGCGGAGATCGACACCGAGCACATTTTCGGCTTCAGCATGGGCTCCGACATCGGCAAGCCCGGCGAAATCGAGGTCGAGTTCGAGAATGTCGGCGCGTTCGGCAAGCGCTCCGGCACCTACGCGGCCTGGGCCAATCTCAATCAGGTCAAATACACGGTCTCGGATAATTTCCGGATCGCACCCGGATTTGCACTGAGCGGACAGCGCATCAACGGCGTTCCGGGACTTGCCGATCATTCGGACGTCTCTTTCGGCGGCGCCGCGCTCGAACTGCGCTACAAGCTGGTCGATCGCGCCGTCGCGCCCTTTGGGCTGACCCTCCACGCACAGCCCGGCTGGAGCCGGATCGACGACGCCACCGGCCTGCATATCCAGCAATATGGCGCGGAGTTTGCTGCGCTATTCGATCGCGAGCTGGTCAAGGACAGGCTGTTTGCGGCCTTCAACGTCTGGTACGGGACCGGCGGAACCCGCGAGATCGCCACTAATCTTTGGCGACACGATTCCGAGATGCAGCTCCAGGCAGCGATCTCGTACGCGGTGCAGCCCGAACTCGTGTTCGGCCTCGGCGTACGCTACGCGCGGGCCTATGACGGCGGCGCACTCGACCGCTTCCTCGGCGATGCCGTGTTCGCGGGCCCGACCTTCTCCTACAGCATCTCGAAGGAAGTCGGCATCTCCGGGACATGGCAGATGCAAGTTGCCGGCAAGGCGATCGGCGACAATCGCAGCCTCAACCTGGAGCAGTTCGAGCGGCACCAAGCGCTGTTGCGCCTCAACTTGCATTTTTGATGTCGGGCTGCACGAACGGCGTGGACGGTCGCTAGGCAGCGCGTCCGCTCGTTCGGATATCAGCCTCGCGCCGCAAAGCCGCGCATTCAGCCCCGTACTTCCGCGAGCCGAGTTCGCTTGCCAGGAGCTGGGCTGCGTGGATTTCCGCCGAAGCGCCTCGAACGTCATCATGCGCCAATTGCAGCTTCGCGATGCGGAGCCTCAGCCTGACGGCCTGCACTCGCCCGTCGATGCTCGACCATAGCTGCCGGGCCAGATGAAGATGCCGCAGCGCAGAGTCGTAATCGTCGCGCGCATGGGCGAGGACCGATTGCGCCTCGTTCGTCAATGCCCGGATCGACGGCATCGGCCATCGGTCGGGACTTCCGGAGAGTTCCTCGATCAGCTCCAATGCCTGCTCACGGCGGCCCGTGTGCGCGGCGGCAAGCGCAAGATGCGCGAACAGCATTCCTCGCCGTTGTAGGGTCCACCAGGTCTTTCCGATCAAACTACGTTCGAGACTGGCGTAGGCGGCTTCAGCCTCACCACGTTCCAGCAGCAGCATGGCGCGGCCTGGTTCCGGGCACCAGCCGTGCGCGTAAGCCTTCTCATAGGCTTCGAGCGCGTCCTCGTCGTTACCGATCGCCGCGTGAACGTCGCCAAGCACGCGGTTGGCGTCGCCGATCGCCCAAGGCGCATCGCCGGTGAGCCGTGCCAGCGAGTCCTGAATGCGGGACAAGGCTTCGCCGAGCGAGCCCCTGACGCCGAGAACCTCGGACCGATGAAGCTGGCAGGAGCCGGTCAATTCCATCCCGCTCTCAGTGCAGTATTTCTGATAGCCCAGCGTCCACTGGTCGGCCCTCGCCCAATCGCAGAACATCCGCGCCGCCCACAAGATGTTGCAGTAGAGGATGCCTCCGACAATGGGATCAATATCGCCGCTGGAGAGCGCCATCGCAGCGGCGAGATCCTGGTCCGCCAGTCCTGCGCGTGTATCGCCCAGACACAGCCGGTAGAACCCGCGATAAGCAAGACTCAGCGCCTCGATGCCAACAGCGTCCTTGTGCCGGACCGTGCTGTACGCGATGTCGGCAAGAGAAAGCGCCTGTTCAGGCTCGCCGTCGAACGCGGCGACCTTCGACTTCATCCAGAGTGTCAACGCAGTCGTGGCCGGATTTTCGATCTCGGAGGCCCAATCCTCAGCACGGGCCAGCCAGCCCTTGGCAATCGCCGCCTGGCCGCGCTCGAAGTGCAAGCCGGAGAGTGTGACGGCGTCGACGACAGCCGGCGGCACGTTGCCGGCCCTGATATGGGCGGCAACCGCCCGAGCCAGAACAGGAACAGCTGCATGGGCCTTGCCCGTGCACTGCAGAGCCAGCGCCCACTGGTGCAAGTCGGCGCCATCGAGGGAATCGGCGATATCGGCCGTCTCGAACAGCGCCGCGGCCTCGTTCCAGGCCTGTGCGGCAGCAGCGCTTCGCGCCTGTGCTCGCACGTCCGCGGCTTGCCCGTCCGTCGTCCCAGGAGCGGCAACCTGCAGCTCCGATGGGCCTTCGATGCAGAAACGATATCCTCTGCCCGGCATATTCCGGATGGCGCTGTCCATGCCGCCCTTGCGCAGCACACCGCGCAGCATGCTCACCGCTCGCTGCAGCGAGTTGTCCGTGACCGTTACGTCAGGCCAGAGAGCCTCGAGCAGTTCGTCCTTGGTGACGACCCGATCCCGGTTGCGCATCAGGTAGACCAGCAGATCGAACACACGCGGCTGCAACGCGACTTCCTTCTGCGCGTGCATCAGCGCACGGCCCGCTTCATCCAGCTCGAAGGGTCCAAACCTGAGGGTCATATCGTTGAGTCCGGGCAAGGCGGAAAAGGTTCAGACAAGGATCAGGCAATGATCAGGCCGCAGTAAGGACGGTCAGCACCGGCCACGCCTATAGCTCCTCACGGCCTCGGGTTGCTCCCGACCCGCAGGCAACACCCCCGAGGAGATATTGATGGAACTCTATGTCATTCGCCGCCCAAGCGCCTGGGCAAACCTGAGCGAACTGGAAGCCGCCGGCGCGAAGTCCGCGCGGATCGGCAACGAGCAAATGTCTGACCGCGTCCGCTGGATCCGCAGCTATGTGGTCCATGAGGCGGACGGCCGCATCGGCACCTTCTGCATCTACGAGGCGCGCGATGGGGATTCGATCCGCGAGCATGCGCGGCGCGTCGGCATGCCCGGCGAGGAATTCTACAAGGTCGCCACCACCGTGCTCGTTCGCGGCGATCCCATCCCGCAGACGGCGGCTGCCGAATAGCAGATCAGCGCGGGCGCCGTCCTCGACTCGTGATTCCGTGAAAGGATTAGGAAATGTCCATTCAGTCTCAGGCGCCGCCCGCACTGAGCCTCCCGCAGCGATATCTCGCCAGCATCCTGCTGCGGCTTCGCCGGCTCATCAATCGGTCGGTCGCCAGCATGCTGGCGAACCGCGAGAAGGCCGCAATGCAGTTCGCCAAGGGTTGCAACGGCACCACGGCCAGCGATGGCAGCCCGGTTCGAGACACGCATCACCATCAGAGGATTTGATTCCCAGCAACCGTTTCAATTCGAGGAAATAGTCATGAGTTCTTTTTCCCAATCCGACGCTCCCGAAGCCAAGGCCTCCGATTTCAGGAATTTCAGGCCTGGAAACTTCAAGTCCAGAACCGCCGCGCTGGCGATCGGCACGACCGGTGCCGTCCTGATCTCGCTTGCTCTGGCGTCGGCTGCAGCGACGTTCGACGATCATCGCACCGAAGGCGCGAGTGGCGGCGCAACGGTCCAGAAAAGCCCCGGCAGATGCAAGGCCGCGACGGTTCCGACAACCTTTGCAATGTGACGAAGGCAACAGTGGCACGCCCACTGATCAGCCATTGAATCCTTCACCACGAAACCGGAAACTCTATCATGTCCATCACCATGCATAACGGACCTGTTCAGACCGCAAGCTCGCTGGCGGCACGAAGCTTCGTGCTCGGCTACGGCGTGCTCGCTTATGTCATCTTCTTCGTGACCTTTCTCTACGCCGTCGGTTTCATTGCGCAACTCGTCGTGCCCAAGACAATCGACAGCGGCGCGACCGGCTCGACCGGACAGGCCCTCATGATCGACCTCGCGCTGATGTCGCTCTTCGCCGTCCAGCACAGCGGCATGGCGCGGCGGGGCTTCAAGAAGCTGTTCGCCGCCTTCGCCTCGCCCGCACTCGAGCGTAGCACCTATGTGCTGCTGGCAAGCCTGAGCCTGATCCTGCTGTTCTGGCAATGGCGGCCCATCACGGCCATCGTTTGGGAGATCGAGATGCCGATGGCAGCTTACGCCGCGGTCGCCGGAAGCTTCGCCGGCTGGCTCATCGTGCTGTACAGCACGTTCCTAATCAGCCATTTCGAGTTGTTCGGACTGACGCAAGTCGTCAGCCACTTTGCGGGGCGGCTCACCGAACCGATGAAGTTCAGGACGCCCGGCCTCTACCGCCTGATCCGGCATCCCATCTACCTCGGCTTCATCATCGCATTCTGGTCGACGCCGATCATGACGTTCGGGCACATGCTGTTCGCGATGGTGACGACGGCCTACATCTTCGTCGGCATCTGGCTGGAGGAGCGCGATCTGATTGCGCTGTTCGGCGACCAATACCGCCACTATCGGCAGAAGGTGGCGATGTTGATCCCGGGCCTGTTCTGATCCAACGCGAATGTACGGTGAGAGCGGCCAGGCAGAGCCCGGCCGCTCTTACCATGTCGAACGCGTTGCCTAGCGCTTATTCCAATCAATAATCCGACCCGGATCGGCGTCGAACTCCATGCTGCAGAACGTGCCGCCCTGGAAATAATCGCCGACCGGATCCGGCTTCAGCTTGGCCTGCTCGGCCATGGCGTGCTCGCGGAAATCTTCGGCGCGCCCGGTGGGGCGATAGCCGAATTCGTAGGCGCGGTGGTTGTCCCACCAGGCGCGTTCGTTGTGGGAGGCGCCATAGAAGATTTCGAAATGGATGTCTGGATGCTCGAGCCCGATGCGGCAGAGCTGCACGAGATCGTCGGGCTTAAGCCAGATCGAGAGCCGGCGCTGGTCGAGCGGCATGTCGCCGAAATTGCCGATGCGCAGGCAGGTCACCTTGAGCCCATGCTTGTCGGCGTAGAGCGCACCGACGGCTTCGCCGAACACCTTGCTGACGCCATAGCGCCCGTCGGGACGCGGAGTGACGTCGGTGCCGATCTTGTGGTGGCGCGGGTAAAAGCCGACGGCGTGGTTCGACGAGGCGAACACCACGCGCTTGACGCCCTTGCGGTAGGCGGCCTCGAACAGATTGTAGCCGCCGATGATGTTGGCCTGGAGGATCTGGTCCCAGGTGCCTTCGACCGAATAGCCGCCGAAATGGATGATGCCGTCGACGCCCTCGCAGATCGCCTCGCATTGTGCGAGATCGGCGAGGTCCGCCGCCTTGAACTTTTCGTTGGCGCCGAGATCGGCCGGCGGCTTGATGTCGGAGAGCAGGAGATCCGGATAGATCGGAGGCAGCAGTTTTCGCAGGCTCGTGCCGATTCCGCCCGAAGCTCCCGTCATCAGAATACGCGGCATTGTCGTTCCTCGCCTGTGGTGACCGATTTGCGGTCACATGTCTCTAATGATAGCAGGTTTGTCCAGAGGGAACGAAACGAGAGAACCGACATGAATGAGGCATCGTCCCACTCCTCTGATGGCCGTCAAGGCTGGCGGCCGGCGACCTATTATCCCGACCCGGCGATCAAGGCACTCGATCCCCGTTTCGAGAAATACTGGCTGAAGCTGTCGGCGGTGGAGCGGATCGCGACCGGCCTGCGCTGGGCCGAAGGGCCGGTCTGGTTCGGCGACGGACGCTATCTTCTTTGCAGCGACATCCCGAACCAGCGCATCATCAAATGGGAGGAGGAGACCGGCGCAGTCAGCGTGTTCCGCAAACCCTCCAATTTCGCCAACGGCAACACGCGCGACCGGCAGGGCCGGCTCGTCACCTGCGAGCACGGCGGACGGCGCGTGGTGCGCACCGAATATGACGGCAGCAACACCGTGCTGATGGATCAATTCAACGGCAAGCGGTTGAACTCGCCGAACGATGTCGTTGTTAAATCGGACGGCTCAATCTGGTTCACCGATCCGACCTTCGGCCTGCTCGGCAATTACGAGGGCTACAAGGCCGAGCCCGAGATCGAGCCGAACGTCTACCGGCTCGATCCCGCGACCGGCAAGGCGACCATCGTCGCCGAGGGCGTGCTCGGGCCGAACGGGCTGTGCTTCTCGCCGGACGAGGCAATCCTCTACGTCGTGGAATCACGCGGCGTGCCGAATCGCAAGATCCTCGCCTACGACGTCTCGGCCGACGGCACCACGATCTCCAACAAGCGTGTCCATATCGATGCCGGCCCGGGCACGCCGGACGGCATGCGCTGCGATATCGACGGCAATCTCTGGTGCGGCTGGGGCATGGGCGACCCCGAGCTCGACGGCGTTGTCGTGTTCGCGCCCGACGGCGTCATGATCGGCCGCATCGCCCTGCCCGAGCGCTGCGCCAACGTCTGCTTCGGCGGGCTCAAGCGCAACCGCCTGTTCATGGCGGCGAGCCAGTCGATCTACGCGCTGTATGTGAACACGCAGGGTGCGGTGGGGGGATAGGTTCTTCCGCCAGCGACGGTCTCGTAGGGTGGGCAAAGCGCAAGCGTGCCCACCATCCCCCGCGGGCGCGAAGACGTGTGCACGCTTCGCTTTGCCCACCCTGCGGCACTGCTCGTTCATCGCGCTTTCACTGGCGTCATTCCGGGGCGCGCCTCTTCGGCGCGAGCCCGGAATCCATTGTGCAGCAGAGACTGCGGACAAATGGATTCCGGGTTCGTCGCTGACGCGACGCCCCGGAATGACAAAAGGAAACGCCGGAGCGGTTGCCCGCTCCGGCGTCATGTTCGTCAGTCGCGAACGCTTACGCCGCGTTGAAGCCGGCGACGGCCTTCACTTCGAGGAAATCCTCGAGGCCGAACTTGCCCCATTCGCGGCCGTTGCCCGACTGCTTGTAGCCGCCGAACGGCGCGGTGCGGTCGTTGGGCACGCCCTGCAGGTTGACGTTGCCGGCGCGGATCTGGCGGCCGACGCGCTTGGCGTCCTCGACCGACGGACCGTAGACATAACCCGCGAGGCCATAGGGCGTGTCGTTCGCGATCTTGACCGCGTCGGCTTCGTCCTTGGCGCCGATGATGGTCAGCACCGGTCCGAAGATCTCTTCGCGCGCGATCGTCATGTCGGGCGTGACGTCGGCGAAGATGGTCGGACGGACATAGAAGCCCTTGTTGACGCCTTCGGGCAGGCCCGGGCCGCCGGCGACAAGCGTTGCGCCCTCGTCGATGCCCTTCTTGATCAGGCCCTGGATCTTGTCCCACTGACCGCGGTTGACGACCGGGCCGATGGTGGTGCCTTCGGCGCGGGGGTCACCGGCCTTGGTCTTGTCGGCGACGGCCTTCGCGATCGCGGCGACTTCCTTCATCTTGGACAGCGGCACGATCATGCGCGAGGGCGCGTTGCAGGACTGGCCCGAATTGTTGAACATGTGCAGCACGCCACCGGTCACCGCCTTGGTGAGGTCGGCGCCTTCGAGGATGACGTTCGGCGACTTGCCGCCCAGCTCCTGGCTGACGCGCTTCACGGTCGGTGCCGCGCGCTTGGCCACGTCGATACCGGCGCGGGTGGAGCCCGTGAAGGAGATCATGTCGATGTCGGGGTGCTCGCTCATGGCGGCGCCGACCTCGGGGCCGAGGCCGTTGACGAGGTTGAACACGCCCTTGGGCACGCCGGCTTCATGCAGGATTTCCGCGAAGATCAGCGCCGAGGTCGGGGTGAACTCGCTGGGCTTGAGGATCATGGTGCAGCCGGCGGCGAGCGCGGGCGCGACCTTGCAGGCGATCTGATTGAGCGGCCAGTTCCAGGGCGTGATCATGCCGACCACGCCGATCGGCTCGCGCAGCACCATGGCGGTGCCGACCGGCTCCTCGAAATGATAGTTCTTGAGCACGTCGAGCGTGGTCATGAGATGGCCAAGGCCGGCGCCGGCCTGGAGCTTCTCCGCCATCGGCAGCGGCGCGCCCATCTCGTCGGAAACGGCGGCGCCGATCTCCTTGAGCCGGCCCTTGTAGACCTCGATGACCTTGCTGAGCAGCGCGACGCGCTCCTCGCGGCTGGTCTGGGAGAAGGTCGCGAAGGCGCGCTTGGCGGCGGCAACCGCCTTGTCCACGTCGGCCTTGGAGCCCAGCGCAACCTCGTACATCGCCTCTTCCGTCGCGGGATTGACCACGGCGGTGGACTTCTTGACGACGGGATCAACCCAGGCGCCGTCGATGTAGAATTGCATGCGATTGACCATCGTTAACCTCTTCTTGGGGGCATGGTGGGGGCGTTTCGGCCGGCATCCTTGCACGAAAGCGCCGGCAATTGAACCCGCCATATGCGGGCCAGCGTTGCGGCGGACGGAGGTATATGAGCCGATGGCGGGAACGTGGCAAGGTTCTATCAGCCGTCATTCCGGGGCGCGCGGACCGCGAGCCCGGAATCCATTTCACCACCTGCCCTGACGCCCAATGGATTGGGGTTCGATGCTTCGCATCGCCCCGGAATGACGGGATGGTTACCCCGCCTACACCGCCATCTTCCGGTGCAGCACCGGCGCGCCGGTGGTCAGGCTCTCGGCCGCATCGATGATGGCGTTGGCGTCGATGCCGTAGTGCCGATAAAGGTCCGCGATGCTGCCGGTCTGACCGAACTGCTCGACGCCGAGCGCCTCGACGCGATGGCCGCGGACGCCACCGAGCCAGCCGAGCGCGGACGGATGACCATCGATCACGGTCACGATGCCGCAGTCGCGCGGTAGCGGCGCCAGCAGTTTCTCGACGTGGCTGAGATGCTGCACGCCGCGGCGGTCGCGGCGCAATTTCCGCGCGGCGGTCCATCCTGCGTGCAGCCGGTCAGCCGAGGTGATCGCGAGCAGGCCGACATCGCGGCGGCTCTCGCCGACGAAACCGGTGGCCTCGATCGCTTCGGGGGCGACCGCGCCGGTATAGGCGATCACGACCTCGGCATTCGGGCCCGGCTTGCGCAGCCAGTAGGCGCCGTCGGTGATGCCCTGCTGCAACTCCGGTGTCATGATCCGCTGCGCCTGCTCGATGCTGCGCGTCGAGAGGCGCAGATAGACCGAGCCACCCTCGCCCGGCTCGCGCTGCATGTGCTGGAAACCCCACCCCATGATCACGGCGAGCTCGTCGACGAAGGCGGGCTCGAACGATGCGAGCCCGTCCTGCGCCATGCCGATCAGGGGCGTCGCGATCGACTGGTGCGCACCACCTTCGGGCGCGAGCGTGATGCCCGATGGCGTCGCCGCCACCATGAAGCGTGCATCCTGGTAGCAGGCGTAGTTCAGCGCATCGAGGCCGCGCTCGATGAAGGGATCGTAGAGCGTGCCGACCGGCAAGAGCCGCTCGCCGTTGATCTGGTGCGACAGGCCGAGCGCCGAGAGCATGATGAACAGGTTCATCTCGGCGATGCCGAGCTCCAGATGCTGGCCTTTGGGCGAGGCGTCCCAATTGTAGGTGGACGGAATTTTCTCGCTGCGGAATAAGTCGGCCTTCTCGGCGCTGGCGAACAGCCCGCGCCGGTTCACCCAGGGGCCGAGATTGGTCGAGACGGTGACGTCGGGCGAGGTCGTGACGATGCGCCTGGCCAGATCGCTGTCCCCGCGGGCGATCTCGTTCAGCACGAGGCCAAAGCCCTGCTGGGTCGACATCTGCGGCGACGGCTTGAAGGCGAGCTGGGCGGGCACCTCGATCACAGGAGCGGTCAGGCGGCGGCCGTCCTGGTTGAAGGGCACGCGCGCGAGGAATGCGTCAAGCTCGGCGGCGGATTGCGACAGGCCCTCGTACCTGTCCCATTCATGGCCGGGCCGGATGTTCTGGTTGTCGCGATATTTCTCCATCTGCGCGACCGTCATCAGGCCGGCATGGTTGTCCTTGTGGCCCTGGAACGGCAGGCCGACGCCCTTGATGGTGTAGGCGATGAAGCAGACCGGGCGGTCGTGGTCGATGGACTCGAACGCCTCCAGCATGCTGGCCATGTCGTGGCCGCCGAGATTCGACATCAGTGCCAAGAGCTCGTCGTCGCTGCGCTTGTCGATCAGTCTGGTGATCGGGCCCTGGTCGCCGATCTCGTCATGCAGATGCTTGCGGAACGCCGCGCCGCCCTGGAAGCACAGGGCGGCGTAGAGCGCGTTCGGGCAATTGTCGATCCAGCGCTTCAGCGCCTCGCCGCCGGGTTCGGCGAAAGCCTCGCGCATCAGGCGGCCGTATTTGACGATGACGACGTCCCAGCCGAAATTGCGGAACATGGTCTCGAATTTTTCCCAGAGTCCCTCGCGCACGACCGCGTCGAGCGACTGGCGGTTATAATCCACCACCCACCAGGTGTTGCGCAGGCCATGCTTCCAGCCCTCCGCAAGCGCTTCGAAGATGTTGCCCTCGTCCATCTCGGCGTCGCCGACCAGGGCAATCATCCGCCCTTCGCGGCGGTCCTTCATCCAGCCGTGCGCCTTGACGTAATCCTGCACCAGCGAAGAGAACAGCGTCTGGGCGACGCCGAGGCCGACCGAGCCGGTCGAGAAATCGACGTCGTCGACGTCCTTGGTGCGCGAGGGATAGGACTGCGCGCCTTTGAAGCCGCGGAAATTCTCGAGCTTCTCGCGGCTCTGCCGGCCAAACAGATATTGGATGGCGTGGAACACCGGGCTCGCATGCGGCTTCACCGCGACGCGGTCCTCGGGCCGCAGCACGTGGAAGTACAGCGCCGACATGATGGTGGCGAGCGAGGCGGAGGAAGCCTGATGCCCGCCGACCTTGAGGCCGTCCGCATTGGGGCGGATGTGATTGGCATGATGGATGGTCCAGGACGACAACCACAGCGCCTTGCGGCTAAGGGCGGTCAATGTGTCCAGGCGGTCGGAATCAACGGGCATGGCAATGCTCCCGGAAACAGGTGGGGCGATGATACGCCCGCAGGCGGCGCCAAACTTCTCAATTTTTCGCGCCATACCGGCCGATATTGGGATATTTTACCAATCAGACGCCTCCTGACCCAGGTTCCATCCCAATGCCAGAACTCGACGCCATCGACCGCAAGATCCTCAGCCATCTCCAGAACGACAGCCGAATGACCATGCAGGAGCTCGCCGACAAGGTCGGACTCTCGGTCTCGCCCTGCCACCGCCGGGTCAAGCTGCTGGAGGAGCGCGGCGTGATCTCACGCTACATCGCGACCGTTGACCAGAAGGCGCTCGGCCTGCACGTCAGCGTCTTCATCTCGATCAAGCTGGCGCGGCAGAAGGAGGAGGACCTCAACCGCTTCGCCCGCGCGATCTCGAAATGGGACGAGGTGCTGGAATGCTATCTGATGACCGGCAACCGCGACTACCTCCTGCGCGTCGTCGCCGCCGACCTCGCCTCCTACGAGACTTTCCTGAAGACCAAGCTGACCCGCCTCGACGGCATCGCCTCGATAGAATCGAGCTTTGCGCTGAGCCAGGTGAAGTATTCGATCGCGCTGCCGGTGTGACTTGCGTCAGCGGGACCGCACGTTGTCACATGGTCGCAACAAACCCCGCCGATGGTCGTTGGTGACTGGTATCCGAGCCGAGAGAAGGACCCATGACCGCATCCGATCGCAAATCCCAGATCTCCAAGCGCGAGCGCATCATCCAGGAAATGGCCGACGATCTCGACGAGGAACTCGAGATGGAGCTGGATGACACCCGTCTCGACGAGCTCCTTGACGAGGCCGGAACGCTGAAACCGACGGTCGATCGCAGGCTCTATTTCCGGGAACTGCTTCGCCTCCAGGGCGAGCTCGTCAAGCTCCAGGACTGGGTGCAGAGCGAGAAGAAGAAGGTCGTGGTGCTGTTCGAGGGCCGCGACTCCGCCGGAAAGGGCGGCGTGATCAAGCGCATCACCCAGCGACTCAATCCCCGCATCTGCCGCGTCGCGGCGCTTCCGGCGCCAAACGAGCGCGAGCGCACGCAATGGTATTTCCAGCGCTACGTCGCGCACCTGCCGGCCGGCGGCGAAATCGTGCTGTTCGACCGTAGCTGGTACAACCGCGCCGGGGTCGAGCGCGTGATGGGCTTCTGCTCGGAGGACGAATATCAGGAGTTCTTCAAGTCGGTGCCGGAATTCGAGCGCATGCTGATCCGCTCCGGCATCATCCTGGTCAAGTACTGGTTCTCGATCACCGACGACGAGCAGCAGTTCCGCTTCACCATGCGCATCAAGGATCCCCTGAAGCAATGGAAGCTGAGCCCGATGGACGTCGAGTCCCGCAGTCGCTGGGAGGCTTACACCAAGGCCAAGGAGACGATGCTGGAGTACACGCACCTGCCGGATAGCCCATGGTGGATCGTCGATGCCGTGGACAAGAAGCGCGCCCGGCTCAACTGCATCGCACATCTATTGACTCAGATCCCGTACCAGGAGGTCGCGCGGGCTCCGGTGACGCTGCCGCCGCGCGTCCGCAACCCCGACTATCAGAGAGGCCCAGTCCCGCCGGAGATGTACGTGCCGGCGAAATATTGACGAAGCGTTTCGTAGGGTGGGCAAAGCGTAGCGTGCCCACCATGACGAGCACGGCGTCTGAAGGGGCACGGCGCTTTGCGCCTTTGCCCACCCTACGGCACTAACTACGCAGCAGGAGTCACCGCCACGGCTGCACGATGATCTTGGTGTGCGCTTCGGGATTGGCGAGGTCGGCGAACGCCTTGGTGACGCCGTCGAGTCCGACCTCGGCCGTCACCATGGCGGCGGCGTCCACCTGCCCTTCGGCGATCAGGCGCAGTGACGCAGCGAACTCCTCCGGCGTGTAGCCGAGCACGTATTGGACGTTCAGCTCCTTCATGATGCCGAGCATCGGCTCGTTTCTGTCGCTCTCCATGCAGACGCCGACAACAACAATGCGTGCGTCACGCGGCGCGCCTTCGAACACCTGCTGCAGCAGACCGGGCACGCCGACGCATTCGAAAATGATCGCGGGCTTCAGCGCCGGCAGCATCGCCTGCAACGGCGGCCGTGCCGCTTTCTCCGCGTCCGACATCTGCGCGTGCTCGGCCCAGGTCGCATAGGGTTGCGACGCCTTGGGATCGACGACGATATCGGCGCCGAGCCTGGCTGCGAGCGCGCGCCGTGCCGGCGAATAATCGGCGGCGACGATCGGATGCAGTCCTCTCAGCTTCAGCGCGGCGATCACCGCAAGCCCAACCGGGCCGCAGCCGATCACCAGCGGCACCTCGTCGCCACGAATATTGGCTTTCGCCACGGCGTGGACGCCGACGGCAAGCGGCTCGGTCAGCGCGGCGTGTTCCGGCGCCAGACCATTGGGCACTTCGAGCAGCAGCGCTTCGCTGAGCAGCATCGCCTCGGCATAGCCGCCAATATTGTCGTTGGAATAGCCGATGCCTTCGATCCCCCCGGGCGTCACCAGCGCCGGCAGCGAGCAGACGCGTGTGCCCGGCTTGAACTTGCGCGCGGTGCCGGCTCCGTAGTCGACGATCTCGCAGCAGAACTCGTGGCCGAACACGACGTCGCGGGAGAGGTCCATCGGCCTGCGGCCGGTCTTCTGCGCCATCTCCACCATGCGATGGGCGTGCTGGCGCGCGTGCAGGTCGGAGCCGCAGATGCCGCAGGCGAGCGTCTTGACCAGCACCTGGCCGGCGCCGGGCTTGGGCTCGGCCATCTCGCCAACGACAATCTCACCGTTCCTGAAAATCGCAGCGCGCATCCGGCTCCTCCCCTTTTTGTTGGAGCCGTTGATAGCACGAAGCGGGACGCAGTGACTTGCGTCAGGGGTTCGGGGAACGCTCTTCCAAGACCAGCAATTGGGCCCGACGGACGCGCTCGCGATGGGCGATGTAGAGGCCGCTGGCGACGATGAAGGCGGCGCCGACGACGGTCCAGACGTCCGGGACTTCGCCGAAGATGAAGAAGCCCAAAATGCTGACCCAGAGCAGTTGCGTGTAGGAGAACGGCGCCAGCACCGAGGCATCGCCGTAGCGATAGGCCAGCACGATGATCCACTGGCCGACGGTCGAGGCAACACCGATCAGGATGCCGAGGCCGATTCCCGTCCAGCTCGGCGTGACCCAGACGAACGGCACCATCAGGGACAGCATGGCAACGCCGGTCAGCGCGGAATAGGCCATGGTGGTGAGCACGGCCTCGCGGCCGCTCATCATGCGCGTCAGGATCAGCGCGGCAGCCCAGCAGAATGCCGAGATGATCGGGAAGAACGCGGCGGCATGAAACGCACTCGTGCCCGGCCGCAGGATGATCAAGACGCCCGTCAGGCCGATCGCGGTCGCGATCCAGCGCCGCATGCCGACCTTCTCGCTCAGGAAGATGATCGACAGTGCGGTGACGAACAGCGGCGAGACGAAGCCGGTGGCGGAAGCCTCCGCAATCGGAAGGAAGCTCAGGCCGGTGATGAAGAACAGTGAGGAGCCGAGCAGCGCGGCACCGCGCATCAGCTGCAGTCCGAGCCGCTCGGTGCGCATCGCATGGAGCGGCGAGCCGGGCAGCATCACCGGCGTGAACATCAGGGCGAAGGTGACGAAGCGGATCCAGGTAATCTCGATCGACGGCAGGCTGGTCGAGAGATATTTCGCGGTGACGTCGGAAGTGCCGAGGAATACCGTCGACAACAGCACCAGCGCGATGCCCTTGAAGGGATGGTCGACGCGCGCGGGCGCGCGGCGGGCCTTCTGCTTCTTCTCCGGCACAGGCATGGGAATATTGTCGAGCCTTGCGGCTGCGGCAGGCGGCGGTGTCACGGCAGGAACCCGGGCAAAATGCGAATCGAGGGACGTTGTAAAAAACGCCAATTGCGCCGTGTTCACAACTTCCGAAAACAGGATGCCGATATGCGCGGGCCGCCGCGCGCGTCAATGCTCCGTTAATAATGGGCGTTTGTGCATTACAGCATGGGCAGGCCGCGCGGCTTCGGACCGCGCGGAAACGCGACATCGAGCGCCGCAATCTCGTCTTTCGTCAGCACGAGGTCGCCGGCCGCCGCATTCTCGCCGGCATGTTCCGGCGATGACGCCTTCGGGATCGCGAACACCGTAGTCGCACGGGTGAGGAAGCTCAGCGCGACCTGACGCGGCGTCGCGCGTCGCGCCTCTGCGATGCGCGCCAGCACGGCGCCGCCCTTGCTGCGCGCATCCGGAAAATCATCGTGGCCGAACGGCGAATAGGCGACCACCGCGACGCCATGTTTCTCGCACCAGGGGATCACCGCATGCTCGATCGCGCGCTCCTTCAGATGATAGAGCACCTGATTGCAGGCGATCCGGCCCTTCCCGGAGACATCGAGAATCTCGTCGAGATCGTCGGCGTCGAAATTGGAGACACCCCAGGACTTGATCTTGCCTGCCTTCACCAGCTCCTCGAACGCCGCCACCGTATCTTGCAGCGGATAGGAACCGCGCCAGTGCAGGAGGTAGCAGTCGAGACGGTCGGTCTTGAGCCGCTTCAGCGAGCGCTCGCAGGCAGTGATGGTTCCGCGGCGCGAGGCATTGCTCGGCAGCACCTTGGAGACCAGGAACACCTCATCGCGACGTCCCGCGATGGCATCGGCAATGACGAGCTCCGCATCGCCATACATCTCGGCGGTGTCGATATGCGTCATGCCGAGATCGAGCCCGCGCTGAAGCGCGGCAACCGCACGCTTGCGGTCGCCGTGGTCGAGATACCAGGTGCCCTGCCCGACGACGGAGACGTTGGCGCCGGTTTGGCCGAAGGGTTTTGTGTCCATGCTCGCTCCGCTGTCGTCCTTTTCCGCTCAGCCAACCGCTACCAAGCTCAGAGGTTCAATCCGCCGATGTCGGCGACCAGAATGCTGCCGGTCGACGACTCCGTGATATAGAGCCTGTCTTTCCTGGCGCCACCGATTGCGACGTTGGTGCAGTTCGGCCCCGCGCACGACTTGATCCGCGCGATCAACTCGCCGTTTGGCGCGAACACGAAGACATGGCCGAGCGAGGCGTGGCCGACGAACAAGCGGCCCTTCGCATCCATAGTCATGCCATCGGGACCGCTGGTGCCGAACAGCGAGCAGAAGCGGCCGACCTTGGACACGCTGCCGTCCTTCATGAACGGTAGCCGCCACACCGCATTGTCGCGCGTCATCGCCACGAACAGCACGGTTTCGGTTGGATCGAGCACCAGGCCGTTGGGGCTGATGCCGCTGTTGATCAGGCAATCGAGCCGGCCGTTCGATGCCAGCCGATAGACCCGGCCACTCGGGTCATGCAGCCCGGTCTGGCCCTGATCGGTGAAAAAGATATCGCCGTTGGAGGCCAGATGCAGATCGTTGCAGCCGCGAAACGATTCAGAATTGCGCGCGGTCAGGACCGGTGTCATGCGGCCCGCTTTGACATCGAGCTCCATGATGCCGTGCATGTAGTCGGCAACCAGCACGCGGCCGTCGGCGGCGATCTTCAGTCCGTTCGGCCATCCCTCGTACTCGATCACCAGCGACCACTCGCCATCAGGCGCGATGCGAAAGATGCGGCCGAAGGGAATGTCGACGATGTAGAGGTTGCCGTCCGTGTCGAAGGATGGCCCTTCGATGAAACTGTCGGTCGGCACATGTGGCCGGTTGGCATCGGCCCAATCGCTGCGCACCCCCTTGCGGCGGAACTTGTCAGGCATGGCGGAGAACAGCGTGGTTTCGATCGGCCGCGGCGGCGTTTCCAGGTACATCATTGTTGTTGCGACTGTTGAGAGAGAGCGCGCGGCAGCATAGGGCACTATCGAGGGCGCGTCGATTGGGACGGAGGTAACCGCTCTCGTGACCCGGACGCGCTGCAACGCGCAAGCGTTGCGGCGCAGAGCCGCGACCCAGAAAAGCCAAGCACTCCGCTGTCAAATGGGCCCCGGCTCTGCAGCCGCATCGTCGACAAGACGCTGCGCTGCGTCCGGGGGCGAGAGCGAGCTCGCTTACCCCGCCGCGCCCGCGAGCTTGGCTTCTTTCACCGGCACGTCCGTCGTCGCAATCAGCCGCTTCAGCTCGGGGATGCAGGAGCCGCAATTGGTGCCGGCCTTGAGCTCGGCACCGATCTCGGCCGCCGTGCGCGCGCCGGCGGCGATGGTGTCGCAGATGGTGCCGCGGCCGACGCCGAAACAGGCGCAGACGATCGGCCCGGTCGAGGCCGCCCCCTCCGTCGATCTGCCCGACAGCAGCATGCGGCGCTGCTCGTCGGTGACGCAATCGGCCGCAAAGGCAGTTCTGACCGCCTCCCAATCGCCGGCGTCGTGCCCGGGGCCGACGAACAGGCAGGTCTCGATGCGATCTCCGGCGAAGGAGGCGGCGCGATAGATGCCGCCGCCAAAATCGCGATATTCGGCGACGTCCTCGCCGGCGACGCCATCGAGCCAGGCCGGCCAGCGCGACAGATCCGCATTGTCGGCGAACAGATAGCCGAAGCCGCCGGCGACCGTGACGCGGGTCCACAACAGGTTTGAGGGAAGGTCGAGCTGCTGTCGCGACAGCGCAAAGCCGCGGAAGACGAATTCATACGGCGCGATCGCGGCCGGCGTCGCCTTGGACTCGGGCTGTCCGGAGAACGGATCGGTGAACGACTGCACCAGCGCTCCGACGCGGCCCTGCGAGGCATTCATCGCGCTCCAGTGGATCGGCACGAACAGCGCGCCGCGCTGCTGGCGATCGCTCACAACAACTTTCAGGATGCATTGGCCGTAGTCGGTGGTGACGCGGGCATAGCCGTCATGGACGATGCCATACTTGCTGGCGTCATCGGGGTGGATCTCGACGTACGGCTCGGGCAGATGCGCGCCGAGCCGCTGGCTGAGGCCGGTGCGCGTCATGGTGTGCCACTGATCGCGGATGCGCCCGGTGTTGAGCCTGAGGGGGCGCGAGGGACCGGTCTCGCTGCGCAGTAACGGCACCTCCGGGGCAACGAAGCGGCCCTTGCCGTCATTGGTGAAGAAGCCGCCGCTCGCGAAGAAGCGCTCTCCGGGCACGCCGCCTTCGCGCATCGGCCATTGCACCGGCTTCAAGGCGTCGAAGGCTTCGTCGGACAGCGCGGTCAGCGCGCCAATGTCGAAATCGCGGCTGCCATCGTTCTCGAACGCCGAAAGCGCGGCGTGCTCACGGAAAATCTCGGCGGCGGATTTGTAGTTGAAACTGTCGCCGAAGCCGAGACGCTTTGCGGTCTCGCTCAGGATCCACCAATCGGGGCGCGCCTCGCCCGGCGCCGGCAGGAACGAGCGCTGGCGCGAGATGCGGCGTTCGGAATTGGTCACCGTGCCCGACTTCTCGCCCCAGGCCAGCGCCGGCAGCAGCACGTGCGGACCCGCCTCGACGGTGTCGTTGGACAGCACGTTCTCGGAGACCACGAACAACTCGAGCTTCTTCAACGCCTCGCGCACGAAGTCCGCATCGGGCAGCGACACCGCGGGATTGGTGCCCATCACCCAGAGCGCCTTGACCTCACCGCGATTGATGGCCTCGAACAACTGCACCGCCTTCAGGCCCTCATGGGTGGCGATGCGGGGCGCCTTCCAGAACCGCCTGACACGATCGATGTCCGGCGGCGTGAAGCCCATGTGGGCGGCCAGCATATTGGCGAGGCCGCCGACCTCGCGGCCGCCCATCGCATTGGGCTGACCGGTGAGCGAGAACGGCGAGGCGCCCGGCTTGCCGATGCGCCCCGTCGCGAGATGGCAGTTCAGGATCGCGTTGACCTTGTCGGTGCCCTGCGCCGACTGGTTGACGCCCTGCGAATAGAGCGTGACGACCTTCTCGGTGTCGCGGAACATCTTGAAGAAGGTCGCGACGTCCTGCTCGGAGAGGCCCGTGGCAAGCGCCGTTGCAGTGACACTGCCGGCGATGTTGCGCGCGCGTGCCAGCGCGTCATCGAATCCCGACGTGTTGGTGGCGATGTAGTCCCGATCCAACGCACCATTGTCGGCAAGATGAACGAAGAGGCCGGAGAACAGCGCCGTGTCGGTGCCGGGCTTGAGGCCGAGGAAGAGATCGACATCGCCGGCGGTGTCGGTGCGGCGCGGATCGATCACGACCATGCGCGCGCCGCGCTCCTGCCGGTTCTTCAGCATGCGCTGAAACAGGACGGGATGGCACCAGGCCGCATTCGAGCCGACGAAGACGAGCAGATCGGCCTGGTCGAGATCCTCGTAGCAGCCGGGCACGGTGTCGGCGCCGAAGGCGCGGCGATGACCGGCGACGGAGGAGGACATGCAGAGCCGCGAATTGGTGTCGACATTCGCCGTGCCGACAAAGCCCTTCATCAGCTTGTTGGCGACGTAATAGTCCTCGGTGAGGAGTTGGCCGGAGAGATAGAACGCGACCGCGTCGGCGCCGTCGCGGGCCACGATGTGCTGCATGCGATGGGCGACGTGATCGAGCGCATCGCTCCAGGCGACACGCTCCAGCACGCCCTTGCAGCGGATCATCGGATAGAGCAGCCGATTTTCCAGCCCGACGGTCTCGCCGAGCGCCGAGCCCTTGGAGCAGAGCCGGCCGAAATTGGCGGGATGATCAGGATCGCCCGCGATCGCCGCGCCACCCTTGCCGTCAGGCGTCGCCAGCACGCCGCAACCGACGCCGCAATAAGGACAGGTCGTCTTGGTGGCGCGGAGCGAGGGATCAATTGCCGTCATGTCGAACTGCCTTGTCAAGCTGGCTGGTCACGCTGCCTTGGAGGGACGCGCGAGCGCGCGGCCGAACATCATGTCGGTGCGGATCGCCGCCACCTTGTCGCCATTGCGGATCAGCTCGAGATACCAGAGCGCATCGACGTTATCGCCGATCAGCACCGCACCGGTGAGCCGGCCGTCCGCGATCACGAGCTTCTTGTAGGTGCCGCGCCTGCGGTCGGTCAGCACCAGGCTCTCGCTGCCCTCCCCGCCCATGAAGTCGCCGGCGGAGAACACGCTGACGCCGGAGACCTTGAGGTTGGTCGAGACCACGCTGCCCTGATAGGCGGCGGGCCGGCCGGCCAAGTGCCGCGCCAGCACCCGCGCCTGCTCATAGGCGGGCTCGACCAGGCCGTAGCAGGTGCCGCGATGCTCGGCACATTCGCCGAGCGCGAAAATGTCGGAGGAGGAGGTCTGCATCACGTCGTTGACGACGACGCCGCGGTTGACGGCGATCCCCGCCTCCTTTGCCAGCGCGACGTTCGGCTTGATGCCGGCAGCGAAGATCACGGCGTCGGCCTCGATACGGCTGCCATCGGCAAGCTCGACGGCTTCGACATGTCCATCGCCATGGATGCGGGCGGTCGAGGCGTTGAGCAGGATGCGGATGCCCTTGCGCTCGACCAGCGTCTTGAGCAGATCGGCAGCCGGCCCATCGAGCTGGCGCTCCATCAGCCGGTCCATCAGATGCAGCAGCGTCACCGGCGCGCCCGCCTTGGCGAGGCCGTAGGCTGCTTCAAGTCCGAGCAGGCCGCCGCCGACCACGACGACGCGCTTCCTGGCCGCGGCCAGCGTCAGCAAAAGGTCGACGTCGCGCGTATCGCGAAAAGTATGCACACCGGCGAGGTCAGCGCCCGGCAAATTGAGCCGCAGCGGCGTCGAGCCGGTGGCGAGCACGAGCTTGGAATATTCCATGCTCTCCTCGCCTTCGATCTTCAGCTCGCGGCGGCCGACGTCGATTTCGGTGACGCGATAGCCGTAGCGCACGGTGACGCCGCGATGGCGCCACCAGTCCGCCGGCCGGAGCTCGATCTCGTGCGAGCCGGTCTCGCCGGCCAGCACCGATGAGAGCAGCACGCGGTTGTAAGCGAGCCGCGGCTCCTCGCCGATAACGGCGACCGCGTAGCGGCCGAGCGAGGTCTTGGCGAGCTCGTCGACCAGACGCGCGGCCGCCATACCGTTACCGACGATGACCAGCGGTTCACTCACGAGACATCTCCTATTCAGCGGCCTGCGGCTGTGCGCCGTAGGCCTCGGACATCATGTAGCCGGACAGCACGCCGTAGGCGTCGGTCCAGGCCTTTGCCAGTTCGGGCGTCCAGCCTTCGCCAAGACCCTTCTCCAGGGTCCACAGCAGGGTCGCCCCGACCACCGGATAGTGCTCGGCCACCGCACCGTAAGCGACGTGACGCTTGGCGAGCGCGGAGGCCGCGGGAAGAATCGAGTCCAGATTCGACAGGCCGCCGACGACGGCGGCGAGCATGCCCATCAGCTTCTTGCGCTGCTCGGTCATGTCCTCGGGAAACATCGCGCGCACGGACGGCGCCACCTCGAACAGACGATCGTAGAACAGCACTGCGGCCTGCTCCGATATCGGCGCGACCTTGACGAAGCTCTGCTGAATGAGGGCGATCTGTTCTGGCGTCATGATGTTCTCCTGTCTGTTTCGGTCTGCCTTCGTCCGCGCCGTTGCGGAAAAAGTTCATGGATCAAACGTCATCAGAGGGACTTCTCCCCGCGTACGGGGAGAAGCGAGATTTGTACCAAGTGCTACACGCGAGCCTCGGCGAGGCTTGGCGCGCCTTCGCCCTGCGGGCTGCGACGCAGGTAGAACCACCAGGTCAGAGCGAGGCAGGAGGCGTAGAAGGCCAGATAGATCGCAAGCGCGAGCTGCGGGCCGCCCGTCAAGGCGATCGACTTGCCGAAGCCGCTGGGGATCAGATAGCCGCCGACCGCACCGACCGCGCCGATGAAACCGACCGCCGCGCCGCTTTCGATGCTCGCCGTCTTCAAGGCGGCCGCGCGCTCCGCATCGCCCTTGCCGCGAACCTTGAACAGGTTCTGCTCGCGGAAGATCGAAGGGATCATGCGGTAGGTCGAGCCGTTGCCGATGCCCGTCGTCACGAACAGAATCAGGAACATCGACAGGAAGCCGATGAAGTCCTTCTGTCCGACGAAGTAGAGCACGCCGACGGTGGCCGCTGTCATCAGGATGAAGTTCCAGAAGGTGATGATGGAGCCCCCGACCTTGTCGGCGAGCCAGCCGCCGAAGGGACGCGACAGCGAGCCGACCAGGGGCCCGAGGAACGCGATCGAGATCGAGATCGACGGGAATTGCGTCTTGATCAGCAGCGGAAACGCCGCGGAATAGCCGATGAAGGAGCCGAACGTGCCGATATAGAGGTACGCCATGATCCAAGTGTGCTTGCGCTTGACGATCGCGAGCTGGTTCTTCACCGACGATTTCGCGGTGGTGAGGTTGTTCATGAAGAACACCGCGCCGAGCACCGCGATCGCGATCGGCAGCACCCACATCAGGCCGGCATTCTGGAGGAAGATGCCGTCGACGGGCGTTGCCTGATACAGGTTGAAGACCGCCAGCGTCATCAGGATCGGGGTCAGGAGCTGCACGCTGGAGACGCCGATATTGCCGCCGGCCGCATTCAGGCCGAGCGCCCACCCCTTCATCCTATCGGGGAAGAAGAAGGAGATATTGGTCATGCTGGAGGCGAAATTGCCGCCGCCGAGACCCGCGGTCGAGGCGATCAGCAGCATCAGCCAGAACGGCGTGTCGGGCTGACTCACGAAATAGGCAAGCGACAAGGTCGGAATGAACAGGATCGCCGCACTGAAGATGGTCCAGTTGCGGCCGCCGAACGTCGTCACTGCGAATGTATAGGGAAAGCGCATCAATGCGCCGATCAGGCCCGGCACCGCGACCAGCTGGAACAGCTGGTCGGTGGTGTAGTGGAAGCCGGCCTGCGGCAGCTTGGTGGTGACGATGCTCCAGATCAGCCAGACCGAGAAGCCGATATGCTCGGCCACGATCGACCAGATCAGGTTGCGTCGCGCGATGGTCTTGCCAGTCGCGTTCCAGAACACCTCGTCTTCGGGGCGCCAATCTGAAATCCAAGTCGGATTCTTCGTCATTGAGTTATCCCTTCCAGGCTCACCGCTGCGTCGTTGCAGGCTCAGCCTCCGGCCACGGAGGCGCGCTCCGAGGCTTCACCCCCGGTGGCGAGTTCACGATGCTTATTGATGATGTTGAGGGACGTCGTCGTTGGCGTCGCGCAAAGACGTTTCAATTTCCGTGCCAGTTGCGCGCACGCTGGAAACACAGGGATTTCAGAACGTTATTCGTGTTGCCCGAATCTTTCGCAAGGCTTTTTCGCACGCTAAATTTGCGATTCGCTCAATCCTTGTGCGACGCACAAGGATTGAGCTTGATGTCGATTAATTGGGCGCGCGCATCGTTCGCGTTGACTTCTGATTTACGCGGCCTCGACGAAGCGATGACGCTCGTAGAGGAATTCGAGCACGCGCTGGCGACACTTCAAATAGGTGGCGTTGGTGGCAAGCTCGAGCCGCTTGCGCGGCCGCGACAGCGGCACCTCCAGCACCTCGCCGATGCGCGCGCTCGGCCCGTTCGTCATCATCACGATGCGGTCGGATAAAAGCACGGCCTCGTCGACGTCGTGGGTGATCATCAGGATGGTGTTGCCTAGCTTCTGATGCAGCGCCATCACCGAGTCCTGCAAGTGCGCGCGGGTCAGCGCGTCGAGCGCGCCGAACGGCTCATCCAGCAGCAGCACCTTCGGCTCCATCGCCAGCGCCCGGGCGATACCGACGCGCTGTTTCATGCCGCCTGAGATCTCGGACGGGCGCTTGTCTCTGGCGTGGGCCATCTGCACCAGGTTGAGATTGTGCATCACCCAGGCGTCGCGCTCGGCGCGGGACTTGGTCCTGGCGAAGACCTTGTCGACGCCGAGCCTGACGTTCTCGTAGACGGTGAGCCACGGCAACAGGCTGTGGTTCTGGAACACCACGGCACGGTCGGGCCCCGGCGAGTTGACCTCGCGGTTCTCCAGCAGCACGCCACCCGTGGTGGCGCCGGTCAGACCTGCGATGATGTTGAGCAAGGTCGACTTGCCGCAGCCGGAATGGCCGATGATCGAGACGTATTCGCCCTTCTCGATCGTGAGGTTGATATCCTTCAGCACCTCGGTTGTGGCGGCACCGCGGGTAAAGATCTTGTCGATGTGGTCGAGCTTCAGATAGGCGGTCATGGGCCTCTCTCCTCTCAGTTCTGCGCGGTGCCGCGGGTGACGACCTTGCCGAGACCCGCGATCAGGCGGTCCAGCACGAAGCCGACGATGCCGACATAGAACAGCGCCAGGACGATCTCGCTGATATGCGAGGAGTTCCAGGCGTCCCAGATGAAGAAGCCGATGCCGACGCCGCCGATCAGCATTTCCGCCGCGACGATCGCAAGCCACGACAGGCCGATGCCGATGCGAAGGCCGGTGAAGATGTAGGGCGCGGCCGCCGGGATCATGATCTTGGAGAAGAACTCGAGCGGATTGAGCTGCACCACCGCGGCGACGTTGCGATAATCCTGCGGGATGTTGCGGATGCCGACCGCAGTGTTGATGATGATCGGCCAGATCGAAGTGATGAAGATGACGAAGATCGCCGAGGGCTGACCGTCGCGGAACGCGGCGAGCGACAGCGGAAGCCAGGCCAGCGGCGGAATCGTGCGCAGCACCTGGAACAGCGGATCCAGGCCGCGCATCGCCCAGACCGACTGTCCGACCAGCACGCCGAGCCCGATGCCGGCAATGGCGGAGAGCGAGTAGCCGAAGGCGACGCGCTGGAGGCTGGCGGACAGATGCCAGAACAGGCCCTTGTCGATGCCGCCGTGGTCGAAGAACGGATCGAGGATCAGCTCCTTTGTGTCCGTGAACACTCTCGACGGCGGCGGCAGCGCCGAGCCGGCGCGGCGGCAGATCAGTTCCCAGACCAGCGTCAGCAGCGCGATCACGACCAGCGGCGGGATCACGCGCACGGCCGTCTCTCGTGCCATGCGTGCGTAAACTTCGGCGCGCGGGGGACGCCTCGGCGTCATCGCGACGACCGGCGCGGAGCTGGCCGCAGGCGTCGCGGTTTCAATCTCGATTTTGGCGGCAGACATGTTCATCGCAATCTCTCTCCGGCTTCAAGGGACGATGCGGCCGCCCAAGGGCGGCCGCTGGCTCCATCAGACTTCGACGCGCTTGATCGCGAGCGACTTCAGATAGGCGGCCGGATTCTCCGGATCGAACACTTTGCCGTCGAAGAAGGTCTCCTTGCCGCGCGAGGTTGAGGCCGGAATGTCGGCAGCCGCGACGCCGAGGGTCTTGGCGGCGTCGCGCCACATGTCCTCACGATTGACCTTGCCGATCAGTGCCTTGCTGTCGAAGCCGGCTTCATATTTGCCCCAGCGGATGTCCTCGGTCATGAACCAGAGGTCATGGCTCCGGAACGGATAGGAGGCATGGTCACGCCAGTACTTCATGATATGCGGCGAGTTCTCGACCACCTTGCCGGGAATGCCGTAGTCGAACTTGCCTTTGGCGCGGTCGGCAATGTCTTCGACCGGACAGTTGATCCACTGGCGCTTCGCCATGATGGCGGCGAGTTCTGCCTTGTTCTCCATCTTGTCGGCCCATTGTTGAGCCTCCATCACGGCCATGAGGATCGCTTTCGCAGCCTTGGGATTCTTGTCGACCCAGGCCGCGCGCATGCCGAGCGACTTCTCAGGATGCTTGCTCCAGATTTCGCCGGTGTTGACGGCGGTGTAGCCGATGCCCTGATGGACGAGCTGCCCGGGCCATGGTTCGCCGACGCAGAAGGCGTCCATGGTGCCGACCTTCATGTTGGCCACCATCTGGGGCGGCGGCACCGTGATGGTCTCGACGTCCTTGTCGGGATCGATCCCGCCTGCGGCGAGCCAATAGCGGATCCAGAGGTCATGCGTGCCGCCCGGAAAGGTCATCGCGACTTTCACCGACTTGCCCTCGGCCTTCTTCTTCTCGAAGGCCGCCTTGAGCGCCGAGGCATCCGCGCCGACCTTGAGATCGGCATATTCCTTGGCGACCGAGATGCACTGAGCATCGAGATTGAGCCGCGCCAGGATGTACATCGGCGTCGGCTGGTTGTTCTGCGTCACCTTGCCGGCCGAGATCAGATACGGCATCGGGGTGAGGATATGCGCGCCGTCGATGCCGTTGCCTTCAGAGCCCAGCACGAGATTGTCGCGCGTGGTGCCCCAGGAGGCCTGCTTCAGCACCTCGGTGTCGGGCATGCCGTATTTGGCGAACAGGCCCTTGTCCTTCGCAACGAAGAGCGGGCCGGCATCGGAGAGCGCGATGAAGCCGAGCTTGGCCCCCTTGACTTCGGGGCCCGCGTCCTGCGCGAAGGCGCCGGCGGGGAAATTCAGTTTTGCTGCGGCGAGAAGTGCGGCGGTGGAGCCGGTGGCTTTCAACAATTGACGGCGGCTGAGGCCCGTCTCCACGGGCCGGCGGGTGCGCTTAGTCATAGGCAGTGTCGTCCTTTGCGTCGTTGCAGAATTGATTGGCATCTGTGCACACGAGCAGCCCGTCCGTCCGGCGGCGCCATCTTTGGCGCATGCGAACGCGCGACGGGGGAGACCCCCGTCTGGTGGCGTCGGCAAGTCGGATGAGAAGTCTCGCGGGACGGCTTCAATGGCGTCGGCTTGGAACCATTCAAGCTTCATGCCAAGGCCGACATTTCGAAAAAGATTGAATAATCAGTAGATTAATAAGGCCGCGCCAGTCTGTCGCAGGTTCGTCCCGCTTGCGAAACTTGCGGCCTGCCCAATTCTTGTGCGTCGCACAAAGCTTGTGCAGTAGCTCGTGCAAGAGGCCCGGGATCGCGTCAATGGGTGTCTGTGCAAAGACCCATCGCATTGATATCGCTACGTCTTTCTGACGCGCCCCCACGGCACGCAACTTGCATTTCCATTGGCGTCAACGAAGACTGCGGCTTGCCGCATTGTTGCAGCCTCTGGCGGCTGCATCCGGAAGCTCACCTGCTTCGCGGCCCTCGCCGGCTCAATCCTCGTGACGCGATTCCCAAGGCTTCCAAACTTCTTTCCATAGCCCTCGTGCGCGGCCGGCCGCCCGCACGACCCAGGACGTTCAGCCGCGCTCTCGCAGAGGGCGTGTCGATCTCACTTACGAAGCAAAGGAACCATTGATGTCGTATCTCGCGCCTTCGGAATTCGTCACCAAGATGGTGGATGCCGGCGAGTCCAAGATCTTCATGTCCACCCGGGATACCATCATCCGGGCCTACATGGCCGGCGCCATCCTGGCACTGGCGGCGTGGTTCGCCGTCACGATCAACGTCAACACCGGGCAGCCACTGGTCGGTGCGCTGCTGTTTCCGGTCGGTTTCGTCATGCTTTATCTCCTGGGCTTCGACCTTCTGACCGGCGTGTTCGTGCTCTCGCCGCTCGCCCTGATCGACAAGCGCCCGGGCGTGACGCTTGGCGGCGTGCTGCGCAATTGGGGTCTCGTCTTCGTCGGCAACTTCGCCGGCGCCTTCACCGTGGCCTTCATGATGGCCTTCGTGACGACGTTCGGCTTCACCCAGGGCCCCGACAAGGTCGGCGCGGCGATCGGCAACATCGGCGAGGGCCGGACGCTCGGCTATGCGGCGCACGGCGCGGCAGGCATGGCGACGCTGTTCTTGCGCGGCATGCTCTGCAACTGGATGGTCTCGACCGGCGTCGTCGGCGCCATGATCTCGACCTCGGTGCCCGGCAAGGTCATCGCGATGTGGATGCCGATCCTGGTGTTCTTCTACATGGTGTTCGAGCATTCCGTCGTGAACATGTTCCTGTTCCCGTCCGGGCTGCTGCTCGGCGCGAAGTTCTCGATCATGGACTATCTGATCTGGAACGAGATCCCGACCGTGCTCGGCAACCTCGTCGGCGGCCTCGCCTTCACCGGCATGACTCTCTATGCCACGCACGTCATGACCCTGCCGAAGCGCCAGGCCGCCAAGGCTGCGAAGCCCCGCGTTGCGGCCTGATCGGATCCATCTCGACAGGGGAGCCTCGCCCGATCAGGGTGAGGCTCCCCTCTCCTGGTGACGACGATGACCCGCGGACTCCTGATTTCGGTCGGCCAGCACTCCGACAAGGGCCGCAAGCCCGTCAACCAGGATTTTCACGGCGTCCTGATTCCGCAGGAGCCGCTGCTCAGCCTGAAGGGCATCGCCGCGGTCCTCGCCGACGGCATCTCGAGCAGCAGCGTGAGCCAGATCGCCAGCGAGTCGGCGGTCAAGAGCTTCCTGATGGACTATTATTGCACGTCGGAATCCTGGACGGTGAAGACGTCCGCCCGCCGCGTGCTGAATGCCACCAATTCCTGGCTGCACGCGCAGACGCGCAAGAGCCAATACGCCTATGACCGCGACAAGGGCTATGTCTGCACGCTCAGCGCCATGGTCATCAAGGCGACCACCACGCACATCTTCCATGTCGGCGATTGCCGCATCTATCGCGTCGCCGGCAAGGCACTGGAGCAGCTGACCGACGATCACCGCATCATCGTCTCATCCGAGCAGACCTATCTCGGCCGCGCGCTCGGCATCAATCCGCAGCTCGAGATCGACTACCAGGCGTTCGAGGTCGAGGCCGGCGACACCTTCCTGCTGGCAACCGACGGCGCCTACGAATTCGTCGACGCGCGTTTCGTCACGAGCGCGCTGAGCGAGCATGCCGCCGAGCTCGACGGAGCGGCCAGGGCGATCGTCGAGGAAGCCTACCGGCGCGGCAGCGACGACAACATCACCGTCCAGATCATTCGCATCGATGCCGTGCCGCAGCGCGAGCCGGCCGGCATCTTCAATCAGACCGCGGAATTGCCGCTTCCCGCGCTGCCGGAGCCGCGGGCGATCTTCGACGGCTACCGGATCGTCCGCGAGATCCACGGCAGCAGCCGCAGCCATATCTACCTTGCGGTCGATACCGAGACCGAGCAGCCGGTCGCGCTCAAGCTGCCCTCGGTCGATCTGCGCGACAACGCCGCCTATCTCAAGCGCTTCCTGATGGAGGAATGGATCGCGCGCCGGATCGACAGCCCGCATGTGCTGAAGCCGCTGTCGCAATCGCGCCGTCGCAGCTATCTCTACGTCGCGACGGAATTCGTCGAGGGGCAGACATTGAAGCAGTGGATGACCGACAATCCGCGCCCCGATCTCGAAACCGTGCGCGGCATCATTGAGCAGATCGCCGCGGGCCTGCGCGCCTTCCACCGCATGGAGATGCTGCACCAGGACCTCAGGCCCGACAACATCCTGATCGACAAGACCGGCACCGCAAAGATCATCGACTTCGGATCGGTCAGGGTCGCCGGCGTCGCCGAGGCCGCGCCGCCGGACGAGGCCGACGAAATCCTGGGAACGATGCAGTACACGGCGCCGGAGTATTTTCTCGGGCAAGGCGGCTCGCCGCGCTCCGACATGTTTTCGCTGGCCGTGATCTGCTACCAGATGCTGACGGGAAAGCTGCCCTACGGCGCCCAGATCGCCAGGATCCGCCGCAAGGCGGACGTGCGGCGGCTCAAATACCGCCCGGCCGACGATGACCGCAACGTGCCTGCCTGGGTCGACGGCGCACTCCGGCGCGCCCTGCATCCCGATCCCTACAAACGGCACGAGGATCTTTCCGAGTTCGTGTTCGAGCTTCGCACGCCCAATCCGGCCTATCTCGACACGCGGATCACGCCGCTGTTGGAGCGCAGCCCGCTGATGTTCTGGAAGCTGACCTCGGCCGCGCTTGCCTGCGCTGTCGTCGTGCTGCTGGCGCTGCTGCACGCGCGATAGGACCTAAGGGCGGAAGGGTCAGGGTCTCCTAAATCAATCTTTTGTCGGACGCGTTTATCGCCGCCGGCTCTCCGCCAGCGTAATGGCGCCCGCAGCCACTAGGACAATGACGATGACCGTGGCAAGCGCCTCCACCGAGACCAGGGTATCGTACCAGCTGTTCCAAAGCTCAAGCATGCCCTGACCTCTATCGAGCGCACAGCTCACCAGCGCTGACATGCACTCTGTCAAAAGGACGCGTCTTCGCGTACAAGTACAATGCTACGTTTCGTCGCGTGTGTTTTGATCGCGCGGCAGCGTGACCCGAGCCGGACGCCGCAATATCGTGCGAACATAGTGTGGCCATCGCTCAGTGAGATCGCCCGCGGCCATGTCGAAGATGCCGACTGACTGTGAAGTGGTTTACATTCCTGTGTTCTTGGCCGGGCTAATGTGGCGAAAGCTTCTTATTTGAAGGAGGCATCCAATGTTCGCGGCAATCAAATGGAACTCCCGATACAGCACTCGCGAATGGGTAATGATGGCTGGAACGCTGGTCGTCAGACTCCGCACGTCGAATGCAAACCGACAGGACGATGAAACCAAGCGAAGGCGGCCACCCTGGAAGCACTTCGACGACACACATCATTGGGACGTTACCGCGGAGGAATGGGTTCCCAATCGCGATCGATGATAGTGCAACGCATTGTGCGTTGCGCAGCCTAGATCCGAGCCTTCAAGATTTCTCCCTGACGGGCCCTGTCGAGCAATGCGGTCGCGTCGACGCGAATGCCCCTGAACGGCGGTTATCACGGACCGACGCGGTCGCCCCTAATTCCTGCCCGACTGGGCTTGATCGTAGGTCTGCAGGATCCGAACAAAATCTGCCATACTGGATCGATCTCGGTTTGCAACCGCAGTCGCAACCTGAGTCTGGGACGCGGGGGCCGGCTGCCAGAACCGCATCAGAAGATCGGCGATGTTTCTCATGGCGTACCCTCTGCACCAACCAGGGCGGTAGCATTGGTTGAGCGGCAAAGCGCCGCTGGATCGGAAGAAGGGCCGGCGGGCACTACGCCGCCGGCCTTGTCCCGCAAATGCCGGCTCGCAGGGCCGGTTCCGTTGCTTTTCACTCTGGATATATCGGTAGCACCAAGCACTTGGTCGGCGCCATCGCACGCAGGTATCAAGTGGCCATACTTAAGTTGACTTGGGCTCAGTTAGACTCGGGCTGGTGAATCGGGATCAGCCTACCAAGTGTGGTCGCTGGCAGGAGATTGATCGAGCTCCGTGATTGCACCGCTTTCAAGAGCACAGCGGCCGTCCTCCGCGCCAAGGCTGCCGCGCTTTCCAGCTGGCCGTCACGCCGGCTCCTCGGCCCTCACCCCCAGCGGCTTCGGCGCCATGCCGCCGCCGGGCTTGAGGTGGAATTCGTAAGTCATCAGGTGCCACGTCCTGCTCGCCTTCGTGCCGTCCGGCATTTCAGGGTCGTTGCGCGGCTCGACTTTGGCGATGAGATCGTCCTTCACGCCGAACACCACGTCGGAATCCAGATATTTGTCGCCGCCGATGAAGACGTGGGTGATCAGCGGCTCAAAGCCCTTGGCATTGACCAGGAAGTGCACATGCGCGGGGCGCATCGGATGGCGGCCCGTCTGCACGATCATCTCGCCGACCGGGCCGTCGGTCGGAATCGGATAGCTGCAAGGCAGGATGGTGCGGAAGAAGAAACGGCCGTCATTGTCGGTGATGAAGCGCGCCCGCGCCGAGGCGCCGACTTCGTCATAGTTCGGTTTCTGTGAATCGTAGAAGCCGTCATCATCGGCATGCCAGACGTCGACGGGGACGTTGGCGAGCGGCTTGCCCTTCAGATCCGTAACGCGGCTTTGCACGAACATCTTCTCGCCGGTCTGGTTGTGCGGCGAGATGTCGGTGCCGTGCGCGGTCACCTTGTGCTCGCCGACATAGAACGGGCCGAGCACGGTGGTCTGTGTCGCGCCCTCGCGGTCGCGATGGTTGACCGCGTCGACCAGCATGGACACGCCGAGCACGTCAGACAGGAGAATGAATTCCTGGCGCGTGTCGGTGCATTTCTGCCCGGTGCGGGTCAGGAAATCGATCGCGTAGTCCCATTCCTCGAAAGTCAGGCCGGTCTTGCTCACGTAATCGTGCAGCGACTTCACCAATTCCTGGAGCAGGAATTTCGCGCGGGGATTGGGGGTGCTGTCGAAGCTCTTGACGACGGCTTCGGTAAGATCGGTCTCGTTGAACTGGGTCATGATGGCTTGCCCTGTGTTCTTCTCGTTCGCCCCCGGGGGCTCCTTGGCGGCGTTCCAGGGACAGCCTACACCAGCTGGCACCCGTGCGTTAAGCGCGAGCGGCTTGGAATGCAGCCGTCATTTCGCTATCAACGGAGCGACAAAATCGCCCGGAGGAAACTGATGCTCGCGCCCACCCCCGCCTCGCCCGAATCCGTCGGCATGTCCAAGGCCGCGCTCGACCGCATCGATGCGCATCTGAAGAGCCGGTACATCGATGCCGGCCGCTTCCCGGGCACGCATCTTCTGGTCTACCGCCGCGGCAAGGTCGCGCACAGCTCGGTCCAGGGCCTTGCCGATGTCGAGCGCAAGCTGCCGGTGAAGGATGACACCATCTACCGCATCTATTCCATGACCAAGCCGCTCACCAGCGTCGCCTTCATGATGCTGGTCGAGCAAGGCCTCGTCGCGATCGACGAGCCCGTCGCCAAGTACATTCCGGAATGGAAGGATCTCGGCGTCTTCGTTGCCGGCACCTACCCGGCCTTCCTGACCCGGCCGCCGTCCCGGCCGATGCTGATCGTCGACCTCCTGCGCCACACCTCCGGCCTGACTTACGGCTTCCAGCAGCGCTCGAATGTCGATGCCGCCTACCGCACTGAAAAGATCGGCGAGGTCGAGAAGTCGGGCACGCTGCAGACCATGATCGAGGGCCTTGCCAAGATCCCGCTGGAATTCTCCCCCGGTGAATCCTGGAACTATTCGGTCTCGACCGACGTGCTCGGCTATCTCATCGGCAAGATCTCCGGGGTGCCTTTCGAGCAGTTCCTTAAATCACGCATCCTCGACCCGCTCGGCATGACCGACACCGATTTCCATGTGCCGGCCTCCAAGGCGCATCGTTTCGCCGCCTGCTATTCCGCCGATCCCGGCGGCGGCATGACCTTCCACGCCGGCCAGCGGCGCGAGGGCCTGACGCTTCAGGACGATCCGGCGACGAGCTCGTTCCTCACCCCGCCCTCCTTCATCTCCGGCGGCGGCGGGCTGTGCTCGACGGTTGCCGACTATCTCACCTTCTGCCGCGCCCTGCTCAACGGCGGCGAGCTCGGCGGTGTCAGGCTGATCGGACCGAAGACGCTGGCGTTGATGACGACCAACCACATTCCGGGCGGCCATGCGCTGCCGGAGGTATCCCGCTCGCTGTTCTCCGAAGCGACCTATAATGGCATCGGCTTCGGCCTCGGCTTTGCCGTGACGATGCGCCCGGCCGAGACGCTGATCGCCGGCAGCCCCGGCGAATACAATTGGGGCGGCGCCGCCACCACCTCGTTCTGGATCGATCCGGCCGAGGAGCTGATTGCGATCTTCATGACGCAGGTGCTGCCGTCGAGCGCCTATCCGATCCGGCGCGAGCTGCGCAGCATGGTCTACGCCGCCATCACCGAGAGCAATCTGTAGCCAATGGCCCGGGTCCCGCGGCCGTCGTCCGCGGGATCGCACTCTCGGAAGCTCATTTGCCGAGGCTCATTTGAGCATCTCCGGCACGATCAGACGCGGCAGGAACAGCGACACGCTCGGCCAGACGATGACGGCCGCGAGCACCAGCAGCATCGGGATCAGCATGATCACTGTGTCCTTCAGCGCATAGCGCAGCCGTACGCCCGCGATCGAACAGGCGATCATCAGACACAGGCCATAGGGCGGCGTCACCAGTCCGAAGGCCAGCGACACGATGGAAATGATCGCGAACTGGACCGGATGGAGATCGACCGACTTGGCGAGCGGCTCCAGCACTGTGCCGACGATGATGATGGCCGGGATGGCGTCGAGGAAGCAGCCCACCACCAGGAAGCAGAAGGAGATGAAGAAGCCGGCCGCAACGGCGCCCATGCCCCATGTCGAGACGTTGGCCAGCAGCTCCTGCGGAATCTTGTAATAGGCGAGCAGCCAGCCGAACGCACTCGCGGTGCCGACACAAAACAGCGCCACGCCGGCAAGTCTGCCGGTGTCGAGCAAGGCCCTGTACAACTCGCGGATCCCCGTCTCACGGTAAAAGAACGCCGAGAGCACCACGGAATAGAGCACGGCGACGCAGGCCGACTCGGTCGCGGTGAACCAGCCGAGCAGAATACCTCCGACGACGATGAACGGCGTCATCAGCGCCGGTATCGACCGCCAGACAGCGGATCCCATCTCGACCCAGGTCGATTTCGGATAGGTGGGGTAGCCCCGGCGCACGGCATAGATGTGCACCGTCACCATCTGCGCGCCAGCGATCAGCAGGCCCGGAACGATGCCGGCCAGATACATCGCCGCAATCGAGGTCGAGATCAGCCCACCCCACACGATCATGAGGATCGACGGCGGAATGATGACTGCAAGCACCGCCGAGACCGCGGTGATGGCGATGGAGAACGAAAGGTCGTAGCCCTCCTTGTTCTGCGCATCGATGAAGATCTTGGACTGGCTCGCCGCATCGGCCGTCGAGGAGCCCGATATACCGGCAAAGAACACCGACAGCACGACGTTGATCTGTGCCAGCGATCCCGGCCAGTGCCCGACCATCGAGCGCGACAACGTCACCAGGCGGTCGGTGATGCCACCGATGCTCATCAGGTTCGCCGTCAGCAGGAAGAACGGCACCGCCAGCAGGATGAATGAATTGTAGGCATTGAAGGTTTCCTGCGCGAGCGTCATCAAGGATAGATGCGGCTCGATCAGCAGGATCGGCACGCAGGCAAGGCCGAGCGCGAAAGCGACCGGCACGCGCACGATGAGCAGGCCGACGAAGACCCCGAACAGCACCATCGCGGCCTGTCCGGCGGAGAGTACATTGCCGCTCATTGCCTTGCCCCGACCACAACACGCATTTCATCGATGATCTGTTCGCCCGCGAAGACGATCCACGTTACGCCGGCAACAGGCCAGGCCACGTGAATCAGCCAAAGCGGCAGATCCGCTAGCTCCGACGTTCTGTTCCAGGCAAAGCGGGTGAACTCGAGGCCCGCCGTTACGAACACCAGCGCCAGCGCCAATATGCCGAGACGCGCCAGTATCCGCACTGCGGCTTCCGACCGCCGCGACAGGTCGGGCCACACGTCAACCTCGAAATGCTGCGCTTCGCGCACGCCGACCATCGCACCGATCATGATCGTCCAGATGAACATGAAGCGCGCCATTTCCTCGGTCCAGATGTAGGACGGAATGAACGGCGTGTAGCGTGAGATGATTTGCAGCGTGACCGGAATAACGAGGATGCCGACGCAGGCGGCCAGCAGGAATTCCAGCAATTTGGCATAGGCCGCCGTGACGCGGCGCCACAGCGACGGTGTGGACGGGACGGGCATTTCAGGCATTGGGACTCCCAGCGGCAGAACATCCGCCACATCCGGGCAGGAAGCGGGGCCTGCCCGGGGCTGCTGTCGGCGGACGCAAAGACCTCAGACGGCGTTGATCTTCTCGAAAATGCCTTCCGCGCCGATTTCCTTGGCGTAGGTGGCCATCACGGGGTCGGCGAGTTTCTTCATGGCGTCCCGCTCCTCGAAGGGGACGCGCTTGAGCTTGCCGGCCTTCTCGAGCGTGTCGAGCTTGACGACCTCCTCGCTCGACTCGAGCTGACGGCCGTAATCGCCGGCCTCCTTGCCGGCCTTCATGATCGCGTCCTGCAGATCCTTCGGCAAGGTCTTCAGCGTCTTTACCGAGAAGCAGATCGGCCGGATCGACACCGCGTGCTGGGTGAGGTTGAGATGCGGGGCCACTTCGTAGAACTTCATGGCCTCGACGCCGGCCGCCTCGTTTTCGCCGGCCGAGATCACACCGTTCTGGATCGCGTTGTAGATCTCGTTATAGGCGATCACCGTCGGGCTCATGCCGACCGCCGCGAAGGTCTTCGACCAGATCGGTGCGCCCTGCACGCGGACCTTGAGCCCCTTGAGGTCGGCAAGGTTCTTGAGCGGCTTGTTGGCGAAGATGTTGCGGATGCCGCCGCCAGCGTAACCGATGAGAACGACCTCGGCTTTCGCCGCGACCTCGTCGGCGACCGGCGCCAGGATATTGGCTTCGACCACCTTGTTCATGTGCTCGATGCCCTTGAACACGAAGGGCGCGTCGATGAACGGGGCCGCCTTGGCGAAGGTCGACATGTGCGCCGGCGAAACGATGCCGTAATCCACCGCCTTGCCCTGCGACATGTACTCGAAATACTGCTTCTCGAGGCCGAGGGAAGAGTTCCTGTGCAGGGTGAAATTGACGGGCTTGCCGTAATACTTCTTCACCAGCTCCTCGAACCGGAGCAGAGCCCGGTTGAAGGCGTGGTCGTCGTTGAACTGCACGGCGCCGTTCAGCGTGATCGGCGTTTGCGCCCTGAGGATCGACGGCAAGCCAATCGTAGCCGCCGCAGTGGTCGCGCCGATACCCGCGAGAAATGACCTTCGCCTCATCGTCTCCCCTCCCTTTGATGCTCCGACCCTGTCGCCGGGCCGTGAGTGCAGCCGGTATGCGGCTTGCGAGAGGAAGCGTATGAAAAACCTCGGCGGGACGGAAGTCATTTCGCCTGCGCTGGGGGTACTCCTTCGTCGCAGGGCTCCCCGCCACGACCTGCTGCACTGCAACTCGCGCCTCTGCGGGCACGCGGCCTGGTGCATATGGCCGATCAGATCAATGCCGCCGGATGTGAAAATCGTGGCGCCGCGCAAGTCGCGCCCGTATGGTCCTCCCAAAATCATAATCCGGCGCCGCTGCGCTGGAACCGGGACGCCCGCGCTTGTCAAAGCTTACCCTGCCGGTCCGGCTCGCTCTTCTGGTCACGGGAACGATGTTGCCGCTGATCGTCTTTGCGGTCGGTATTGCCGTTTATAATTACAAGCAGGACCGCAGCGACGCGACGCGCCGGGTGGTGGCGAACGTGCGCAGCATGCGCCTCGTCCTGGACTCCGAGGTTCAGCGCATGACCGGCGGCCTGCAGGTGCTCGCGTTGACCAATTCCCTGCGCCACGACGATTTCCAGACCTTCCGCCGCATCGCGCTCGGTTTCGTCGAGCAATATGGCAAGGGCGGTCTGGTGCTGATCTCCGACCGCAAGGGCCGGCTGTTGTTTTCCTCCGCGACGGAGGACACCGCAAGCCTGCCGCCGCGCAGCCATCTCGAGACGATCGAGAGAGTGTTTACAAACAGGTCGCCCCAATATTCCGACCTGTTCATCAGCGCGATCAACGGGCGGCAGGTGCTCACCGTCGAGGTTCCGGTGTTCCGCGACGGCGAGGTGATCTACGACCTCTGCTTCAGCCCGCCGATCGGCATCTTCCAGGAGCTGGTGGAAAAGCAACGGCCCGACCAGCTCTGGACCGTATCCCTGCTCGACACCAAGGGCATCGTCTTCGCGCGCGCACCGAACCCGAGCGAGACGGTCGGCAAGCAGGCTTCCGGGGCGCTCTACGATGCGATGTCCCGCACCTCGGAGGCCGCCCTTTCGACCGTCTCGCTCGACGGGGTGGCGCTATCCTCTGCCTTTACCAAGTCGCCCCTGACCGGCTGGACCGTCGTGGCAGGCGTCGCCGAGAGCTCGCTGATCGCGCCGCTCTGGCGCAACATCGCGATCACCAGCCTGATCGGCGGCATCCTGCTGCTGACCGGCCTGACCTTCGCCGTCAGGATGGCGACCACGATCGCACGCGGCGAGATGCTGCACGATCTGTTGATCGACGAGCTCAACCATCGCGTCAAGAACACGCTGGCCTTGATGCAGGCGATCGCGGTGCAGACCTTCCGCAGCGCCAGCCGGGACGAGCGGATCAAGTTCGAGGGCCGGCTCGGCGCGCTGGCCGAAGCGCACAACCTGCTGAGCCAGGAGAAATGGGCGGGCTCCGAGCTCCGCGACGTGATCGCCCGCGCGCTTCAGCCGTTCCTGCTGAGCAGCCCCGACCGCATCCGCATGGCCGGTCCCGCCGTGCCGCTGTCGCCGCGGCTTGCCGTGGTGCTGTCGATGATCGTGCACGAGATCGCCACCAACGCCGCGAAGTATGGAGCGCTGTCCAACGAAACCGGGCGGGTGACGCTGGACTGGGAGGTCGTCACCGATGCGCCGAAGCCGCGGCTCCGGTTGATCTGGACCGAGATCGGCGGACCGCCGGTGACGGCGCCGGTGCGGCGCGGCTTCGGCTCGCGCCTGATCGAGCGCAGCGCCCGCGACCAGCTCGACGGCGAAGCAACCGTCGACTTCCTGCCGCGCGGCGTGGTCTGCACGGTGGTCTGCACGCTGGACGAGGCACGGTGAACGAAAGGACATCGCCGAACGTCCCAAGCGCGATGAGACTGAAACAAATCGTCATCGCGCTTGAGCTCATCGTTCGGGCATTCCGGAGAAATCGCTTCACGCGTTCCGGATCACGTTCTACACGGTCGAGATGCCGTCGATCGGGCTGATATCACCGACGAAGCGCAGCAGGTCGGCCATCGTGAACTCGCCCGGCACTTGCGATGGAAGCGTCGGCTTCCAGCTCTTGCCCTTGAGCCAGAGGTACGATTGGTGATCGCCATGGACGAGGCCGACAAAGACCTCGGCAAGCAGCGTCGCCCCGACCGGTCCGAGCCTTTCGCCGCCGCCCCGCTGCTCCGCTTCCTTGAGGATGTAGTACCAGAGCGGGGTGTGCTCGTGCAGACCATGCTTCTTCGCCACGGCACCGTCGGTCCCCTTGGAGATCTCGGCCGGGGTCAGAGGATTTTTGATCTTCATGGCCTTGGCGACGTCCTGTCCGGACGGCAATCCCAACAGCACGCCGCGCTTGAGGTTGCGGAACGGCAGGCTGCCGCCATCGCCCGGCAAGGTGTGGAGCTGCGGCACGACGAACGGATCGATCTTGCGCGACGGATTGAACCCCACGCCCGGAGGATTGTTCGGCAGGATCTGGTAGAAGCGCCGCCAGTCGATGATCCAGTTGCTTGAGAGCACCGGAAGCGGGAGCGGTGGCTGGATCGGATTAGGCGCGAGATCGCCGATGATTCCGCCCGAGAGCCCGGTAAACCTGAACAGCAGGTCGAGCGTCGCTGGAGCGAGGCCGCCCGGCGTGAAGATCCGGTTGTGGCTATAGACCTGCCGAACCATGCTGTGGCCGAGACGGTAGACCGCCGCGGAAAACTCGACGGGCATGTAGGGTGTCTTCTTGAAGCGGTAGAAGCGCCGCCCCTGCTCGAGAATCTTCGCGACGATCCCCTTTTCGGTGATCCGCTCCACGAAATCGTGCAGAACCATCCACTGATAGTGCCAGGTCACGATCCGGCGCGCTTCCTCGAAGATCTCGCCCTGCGGCTTGCCCGACGCCGCGAGCTGGTCGCAGACCTTGTTGTGAAACTTCAGCATCGCAAGATGGGTTTGCGCGACCAGCAAATTCTCGTCGTTACGATGATCACCGATGAGGGCAAACCCCTCGGGATTGCGCGGTAGGTCGCTGCGATGGTCCCCGGTGATGTCATCGACGTTGACGGTCTTGCCGATCAGGAGCTTGGGACCCGGAGTCTTGCCGGTGTCGCTGGCCGAATTGCGCGCGTACAAATGGCGGCTTCCGTCCGGCCCGAGACCGTAGACGCTGTCGAGGTCGAGGGCGGGCGTGCGAAAATTCGTGACCGCCGTCGGATCGGCTTCCTTCTCGCCAAAGGAGGTCAGGTCGAGCGTGATGTCGTGGTCGACGAATTGGCCGAGATAGGTGAAGCCGGCCGGTACGTTGGCATTGTTTCCCGCGGGATCGCCCGGGTTGGGGTCCTTCATCGCATCGGCGAGTTCATGGAGCGGACCGTCGTCGACGGCCAGCGGCTCCAGGGTCGGAAACATCCGACCAAACATGCCCGGGTCATCGTGCCCGGAAAGCGTATCGAGGAATTGTCGTGTCGGCTGACGTCCGGCCTTGCCGTGACCGGGATGAACGTTGACCTCGGTTCCCATCGCTTGCTCCTACCTTAAAATGCTGCGGGGAGAGGGGCGACGAAGTTGTCGATTGGGTTGAAATTCCCGTTTCAGTATAGGCTTTTGAAAATTGCCCCTCAGGGTGCAGTACAAGGAAATATTACCACAGATTGCATTTCATGGGTGAGTCCTACCGGCGAGGCTATTTGCCCCACTGACGACACAGGCTTTTGATCGCCCGAAGCTCGAGCAAGTGAGACTAAGGCGCGACGCACGATGCGCGGCGATCTCGTCGCGCTTCAGCGTTTCGCGGCGAACCGCGCCCAGATCTCGGTGTCGGTGTAGAAGTCGACGCCGCCATCTAGATCTCGCACCAGCCACTCGCCGAGATAGACGATCTGGGTGCCGCTACGCCGCTCGTGCCGAAGCTCGAATTTTCCCTCGGCATCCTTCTGAAGCGAGCAACTCGACTGAACCCAGCTCGGCCACTCCTGCAAGGGCTGTCCCGCGAACTGCCAGGCCACCAGGGCCACGTTGCCCGATATGGGCTCTAGGCGCACCGTCTTGGTCACGTGATCTCCCACCATGCGGCTGTCCCTGCTCCAACGCCTCGGGATCGGAAAGGTTTGGGGAGCCTGCCGCTCTCAGGCAGCATGCCTGACGGTTCTCAGCGGTTCCATCCGTGAAAACCCGGTTCCCGTGGGAGCTAGCCGATCGTCTGCAGCGCTGGAAAGGTCTCCAGCAGCCAGATGCTCACATTCGAGACCGCGCCGGTGAGAAAGCCGATGCCGGTGATCACCATCAGGACACCCATGGCGCGCTCGACATTGACGAGATGGCCCTTCATGCGCGCGAACAGCGCCGAGAACTGCTCGATCATCAGGGCGGCGATCAGGAAGGGAATGCCGAGGCCCGCGGAATAGACCGCGAGCAGGCCCGCGCCCTTCGTCACCGTGGTTTCAGCCGCAGCGATCGACAGAATCGCGGCGAGGATCGGGCCGATACAGGGCGTCCAGCCGAAGGCGAACGCGAGCCCCATGATATAGGCGCCCCACAGGCCGACCGGCTTCGGGATCGGCAGCCGTCCCTCGCGCATCAACAGGCCGATGCGCGTCAGCCCGAGGAAGTGAAGGCCCATGACGATGATGACGATGCCGGCGAGGATCGACAGCTCCGCCGACCAGGCCCGGATCAGCCCGCCGATCAGCGAGGCGCTGGCGCCGAGCGCGACGAACACCGTGGAGAAGCCCAGCACGAACAGCAGCGCCGACATCAGGATTGCGCGCTTGGAGGCCGAGGGCGGCTCGTCGCTCTCGACGTGCTCGATCGTGGCGCCGGTGAGGTAGATCAGATAGGGCGGGACCAGCGGCAGGACGCAAGGCGAAAGGAAGCTGACGAGGCCGGCAATCAGCGCCGCCGGGATCGAAACATTTTGCATGATGCCGTCTGAGCCATCTCAGGTACCGGTACGGCGCGCGGGAAATGCGCCCGGCCGGAGCCGAACCGGCTCTGGTGTAGCCGATGCCGGAGAATGCGCAACAGAGGCGCACGAAACCAGGGCTCCTCTCGATGCCGTCTGCGATCACAGGTGCGGCATCGAGACGCGCACAAATCTCGCCAAAAAGCGAGGTTCGGCGGCGCGGCTACTTCACCACGCGGAGCAGCGGACGCCGGGGCTGGTCCTGCGTCTGCTTGGAAGGGGGCGGCGGCGCGCTCGCAGCGCTCCGCAGCATTTCGTCGCACAATGCCTTGAGATCGGCACTGTCTATTCCTTTGAGCTTCATCCTGACGTCGAGGATGACTATGGACAGCAGATCGGCCGACTCCCGGCTGTTGCACGCATTGAGAACCTTGCGGCACTCCTCGAGCGTTTCCAGCACCGACTGCAACTGTTCGTCTGAATGCGACACCGGCGTTCTTTCCGTTAATTCGGCCTGCGAGACGTGATTGTGACGACCCCCTCGGCACCCCTGGAATACCGAGGATAGCATGAGGCCACTGCGCCTCTGAACCTGATTTCGGTGGGTTTCTGTCGCGGAACTGCGGTTCCGGCCACCATCGCCGCGTCGCGCTGTTGACGATGCGCGAGGCAGTTCGGAAGCGAACGCTTGGCGCGCTGCAATTGATCCACTGAAGGAAACGACGCCGGCTTGCGCGCAAAGACAGTCATTGCGGACTGCGCCTGCAATCCCGCAGCCCTTTCACGGCTTGCAACGGAACTCACGCCACACCCCTTATGCGGGCGACAAATCCACCCAAATTCCCAGCCCATGCCAGCATCTAAATACCACCCCACTAGATAGTAAGGATGACAGTTCAAAACTCATCATCCCCAACCCGCAGTGGTTGTGGTTTGCGCTGGATTCTGCCAGTTTAGCAGTCCGAAAGGACTTGTATGCACTCCTTGGCGGAAAGGGGCGTTCCTCTGACGGAACGCCAAAAGACAAATCTCAGCGGCCTCTCGGATTGGGATGCGGCCCGCATATTTCTTGAAGTCGTCCGATGCGGAAGCTTCCGGTCGGCGGCCGAACGCCTGTCGTTGTCGATCAACGCCGTGCGCCGGCGCATCGACGATTTCGAACGCCAGACCGGCACCACGCTATTCACCCGCGACGTCCACGGCACCCATCTGACCGATGAAGGCGCGCTGGTGGTGTCCGCCGTCGAGCGCATGGAGGCTGCCACCTTCGACGTGCTGCGGGCCAGCGATTCGATGGCCAACGCGCTGTCCGGCGAGGTCCGGGTCGCCGTCACCGAGGGGCTCGGCACGTTTTGGCTCGCCCCGCGCCTGGTTGAGTTCCAGCAGGCCTATCCGAAGATCCTGGTCGACCTGCATTGCGCGATGCGCTCGGCCGATGTCTCGCGCCACGAGGCAGACGTCGCCATCCATCTGTCGCGTCCCTCGGCCCTCGACATCAAGCTGGTGCGGCTCGGCCGCATGCACCTGATGTTCTGGGCCTCCGAGAAATACATCGCAAAACATGGCGCGCCGCGTACGGCCGCGGAATTGATCAAGCATCGCCTGGTGCTGCAATTCGCCGATCAGCTCGCCGCCAAGGAATCTTTCGAGAGCTTCTTCCCGGGCGTTTCGGAACGGGACCTTCTGGTCATGAAGACCAATGTCTCGAGCGCCAACTATTGGGCGGTCGCGAATGGCGCCGGCATCGGCGTCTTCCCCAGCTACGCCATTGCGCTTGGGGGGAAGTTGATTCCACTGGAGGTCGAGCTGAACCGGCCGCTGGATATCTGGCTGTCCTACCATCCCGGTAGCGGCCGTATTCCGCGCGTGCGGCACATGATCGACTGGCTGATCGAAGCTTTCAGTCCAGCTCGTTTCCCGTGGTTTAAGGAAGAGTTCGTGCACCCGCATGAATTCAAGGACTCGTATATGGGCGAACCCCTGACCCAGCTCTTCGGGGGATTTTCTACCGAAGAACAAAGGTGAGAACGAACATGAAAGCAGCGGCAAAGAGGATGAAGCAGCGTAGTGCCGGCAAGCCGGATATCGAGCTTGGCAAGCGGATCCGCCTGCGGCGCGTCGAGATGAAGATCTCGCAGGCCGAGCTCGGCGAGAAGCTCGGCGTCAGCTTCCAGCAAGTGCAGAAGTACGAGAAGGGCGTCAATCGCGTGGGCGCGGCTCGGCTTCAGCAGATCGCCTCCGCGCTCGACGTACCGGTGACCTTCTTCTACGACGGCGACAACAAGGCGCGCGAAGTCGAGAGCCTGCTCTTCCTCGATTCGGCCTTCAGCCTTCGCCTGCTGCGCGCCTACAGCAAGATCAAGGACCAGACGGTGCAGCGTCAGCTCGTCTCGTTGATGGAATCGATCGCAGCGAACGAAAGCTGAGATCGACCGACGATCTGCCTTTACGGCCGATCTTCAATCCGCCGCGCCAGGGGGGCGCGGCCGGATTGAACGAGACCCGGATCGCATGTCCTTGCGTCCGTCTTGGCCCGCGCGCTCTCCGCGTGCGGCCTTCGCTTCTCGGGGCGGCCTGACCGCCTCTTTTTGTTGTCGATTTCCCTGTCGCTCGTCCTGTCTTGCGAACGCAGCGGCACCGCCGTCATGCAATGGCGGCACAGGCGGATGCAAGCTGCCTCGCCTGTTGCCGTTGACCGCGGCGGTGCCGCCGCAGCACATTGCATCTTGTCAATGACAAGCGAGCGCGCGATGCCCGACACTTCCAGTGAGAAATCCTACGCCGACGGCAAGATCCTCAAGCACGTCACTGACGGCGTCGGCGTGATCACCTTCAACAATCCCGACAAGCGCAACGCGATGTCGCTGGAGATGTGGGAGGGATTTGGAGGGGCGCTGACGGCCTTGCGCGACGACGAGACGGTGCGCGTCGTGATCCTGCGCGGTGCCGGCGGCCAGGCTTTCGTCTCCGGCGCCGACATCAGCCAGTTCGAGAAGACCCGCCATAACGCGGCGGCGTCCGAGGAATACGCCAAGCGCAGCGCGGCCCAGCGCGCCCTGCTCGCCGACTTTCCCAAGCCGACTATCGCCTGCATCGAGGGCTTCTGTCTCGGCGGCGGCATGCAGATCGCGATGCTCGCCGATATCCGCCTCGCCGCACACGGCAGCCAGTTCGGCATTCCCGCAGCCCGGCTCGGCATCGCCTATGGTTATGACGGCTTGAAGCACCTGGTGTCGCTGGTCGGCCCGTCCTGGGCCCGGCTGCTGATGTATACGGGCATGCGCATCGAGTCCGCGGAGGCGCTGCGTATCGGCCTCGTCGAGCGCTTGTTCCCGATCGATGAGCTGTGGGGTGAGACGATGACGATCGCGCAGGCCATCTCCGAGAACGCCCCGCTCGCGATCAAGGCCGCGAAGATCACGATCGCGCAGGTGCTGAAGGACGAAAGCCAGCGCGACATGGACGCCATCAAGGCGATCGGCCATGCCTGCATGGACAGCGCCGATTTCCGCGAGGGCCGGCAGGCCTTCATGGAGAAGCGCAAGCCCAAGTTCCAGGGCAAATAGCCGAACCTCTGTTCAGGAAGATTAAATTCCTCGTGCAGCTTGCTGCGGGCCCGCGGGCCCTTTTCTTTCGATCAACTCGAGCCGCAGTGGCGGCGGTCTGCTCTTGCATCTTCGATGCAATCCGACCTCTCCCCGCAAGCGGAGAGAGGTGAAGCGCGCAGACTACAGCGCCGCGAGCACCGCCTTGGTGATGTCGGCCGTGCCGTTGCTGCCGCCAAACTCCATCGGCTTGATGCCGCCGGCATAGATCTTGTCCACCGCCCGCTCGATCGTCTCGCCCGCTTCCGCGGCGCTCTCGACGCCGTGCCTGTCCGCCAGCCAGTCCAGCATCATCGCCGCCGACAGGATCATGCCGGTGGGATTTGCCTTGCCCTGCCCCATGATGTCGGGCGCGGTGCCATGGCACGGCTGGAACACGGCGTACTTGTCGCCGATGTCGGCCGAGGGCGCCATGCCGAGGCCGCCGATCAAGCTCGCCGTGATGTCGGAGACGATGTCGCCGAACATGTTCTCCATCACCATCACGTCGAAATCCCAGGGGCGCTTCACCAGCATCGCCGAGCAGGCATCGACATAGAGCCGGTCGGTCTTCACGTCAGGATGCTTCTTGGCGATCTCGTCGAAGATGCCGCGGAAGAACGCAAACGCCTTGAACACGTTCGCCTTGTCGACGCAGGTCAGCATCCCCGGCTTGCCGCGCGCCTTGCGCCGCTCGGCCAGGCGAAACGAAAACTCGAACAGACGCTCGGAGGTCCGACGCGTGATCACCATGGTCTCGCGCGCGTCCTCGTGGGTGACGACGCCCTTGCCCATCGACGCGAACAGCCCTTCCGTGGATTCGCGAATCACGACGAGATCGATGCCGCGCTGGTCGGCACCGACGATCGGGCTCGGCACGCCGGGAATGAGGCGCGCGGGCCGCACGCCGGCATAGAGATCGAAGATGAACCGCAGCTCGATCTGCGGCGCGATCTCGGTATTGTCGGGGTAGCGCACCGACGGCAGGCCGCAGGCGCCGAGCAGGATCGCATCGGCCTCCTCGCACAGCTTGATCGTCGAATCCGGCATCGACTTGCCGGTCGCGAGATAATTGGTCGCCCCTGCCGGTGCCTCGGTGAAACGGAAGCCGAGGCCTGATTTCTCGCCGACCTTGCGCAGCACCTCGAGTGCGGGCGCCATGACTTCGGGACCGATGCCGTCCCCAGCGAGCACGGCAATGTGGAAGGCGTTATTTGCGGACATGGGGGTTCCTGTAGGGATGCGTCATCCCGGGGCGGTCCGCAGGACCGAACCCGGGATCTCGAGATTCCGGGTTCGGTCCTTACGGACCGCCCCGGAATGACAGAGGGATTACGGCGTCAGCACCGTGCGCCCGACCACCGCGCCCTGCTGCAATTGCAGCAGCGCGTCATTGGCCTTGGCGAGCGGGGCCGTCGTCACCGGGATCGGCGGCACCTTCTTGGTGCGCACGAGCTCAAGCAGTTCCTGCGTTTCGCGCAAGTTTCCGACATAGCTGCCCTGGATCGTGATCGCCTTGATCGGAATCAGCGGCAGTGCCCAGGTCGCGCCGCCGCCGAACAGACCGACGATGACGAGCTTGCCACCCTTGGTCAGGCAGTCGAAACCGAGCTGCGTCGTCGCTGCGTTGCCGACAAGGTCGATCACGGCGCGGATCGGCCCGCCCGCCTTCCTGGCAAGCTGTTCCAGCGCATCCGGTGCCTTGGGGTCGACGGTGGCGAGCGCGCCGGCCTTCTCCGCCGCCTCGCGCTTCCTGGCGTCGATATCGACCATGATCGCGCCCTTGCCGCCCATCGCCTTCAACAGGGACAGCGCCATCAGGCCGAGACCGCCCGCGCCGAACATCACGATCGGCGTGTCGAAATGCTGCTCGACCTTCTTCAGCGCGCTGTAGGTGGTGACGCCCGAGCAGGCATAGGGCGCGGTCGTCGCCGGGTCGAGCCCTCTCAGATTGAGCAGATAGCGCGGATGCGGCACCAGCATGTGATCGGAATAGCCGCCGTCGCAATAGACGCCGAGCGAGCGCGGCGTCAGGCACATGTTCTCGTCACCGGCAAGGCAGGTGGCACACTTGCCGCAGCCGATCCAGGGATAAACCAGCCCGACATCGCCGATCTTCAGCTCGCCCTGGTCGGTCGGCTTCACGTCGGGACCGAACGCCAGGATTTCACCGACGGTCTCGTGGCCCATGGTCAGCGGCAGGCTGATGCCGCGGTCCTTCAGCGAGAGCGGCTTGCGGCCGTGGCCGAGATCGTAACCGCCTTCCCAGATGTGGAGATCGCTGTGGCAGACGCCGGCGGCCTTCACCTTGATCAGCACCTGCGTGCCCGACGGCTGCGGCGTCGCCTCGTCGAACTCCTGCAGCGGCGCCTTGAAATCGGCAACCTTGAAACTCTTCATCGGCGTCCTCCCGCATGCTTCTTGTCGCCGCGCCACCATGCCATGGCCGGCAAGGCGAGACAAACCGGTCTTAGTTCAGGCCAGCGGATGATGGCAAGCCGCGAACTGGCCGGGTGCGACTTGACGCAACTCCGGTATCTCCGCGCTGCATCGCTGATCGGCCCGCGGGCAGCGGGTGCGGAAGCGGCAGCCGGACGGCGGTGCAATCGGCGATGGCGGCTCGCCGCCCGCTACACTCTCGGCGGGACGAACGTCCGGATCGGGCACCGGAATCGCCTGCAACAACAGCTCCGTATAGGGATGCGCCGGCCGCGCGAACAATTGCTCGGAAGGGCCGACCTCGCAAAGCCGGCCGAGATACATCACCGCGACGCGGTCGCTGACCGCTTTGACCACCGCAAGATCATGCGCAATGAACAGCAGCGTCAGGCCGAAGCGCGCCTTCATCTCCTCGAGCAGGTTGAGGATTTGCGCGCGAATGGAGACGTCGAGCGCCGAGACCGGTTCGTCGCAGACGATGAACTCGGGATTGAGCACGAGCGACCGTGCGATGCAGATGCGCTGGCACTGCCCGCCGGAGAACTCATGCGGCAATCGCCCTGCGACGAGGTCGGGATCAAGCCCGACCGCCGACAGCACCTCATGGACGCGGCGCTTGCGCTCGGCCGCATCCTTGACGCCGGCGATGATCAGCGGCTCGGCCACGATGTCGCCGATGCGACGGCGCGGGTTGAGGGACGCGATCGGATCCTGGAAGATCAGCTGCACCCGGCGGCGCATCCTGCGCAGCGCCTCGCCCTCCATCGCGGTGAGATCCTCGCCGTCGAACAGCACGCGGCCGGATCTGGCCCGGCGCAATTGCAGCACCGCGCGCCCCAGCGTCGACTTGCCGCAGCCGGATTCGCCGACCAGCCCCAGCGTCTCGCCGCGCGCGACCTGAAAACTGACGCCGGAGACGGCATGCACCGTCTTGTTGCCGAAGCCATACTCAACGACGAGATTGTCGACGTTCAGAAGCGGCTCGGCGCGCACGGCAAGCTGCATCATGCGCCAACTCCCTCCGCCATCTGGATCGGGTGGAAGCACGCATAGAGATGATCAGGCATCTCGGCGCTCGTCAGTGCCGGCTTGGCCTCACGACAGCGGCTGGTGGCATAACGGCAGCGCGGCGCGAAGGAGCAGCCACGCAGCGGCCGCGTCGGATCGGGCGGACGGCCGGAGATGGCCGGCAGCGGCGCATGCGGCGCGGCATCCAGCTTGGGAATCGCTGCCAGCAACGCCTCCGTGTAGGGCATGTGCATGCGCTTGAACAACGCCGAGGTCGGCGCGCGCTCCACCACCCTGCCCGCATACATCACCGCGACCTCGTCGGCACGGCCGGCGACGACGCCGAGATCGTGGGTGATGATGATCATCGCCATGTGACGGCGGCGTTGTTCGCGCGCGAGCAGATCGAGGATCTGCGCCTGGATGGTCACGTCGAGCGCGGTCGTCGGCTCGTCCGCGATCAAGAGCTTCGGCTCGCAGGACAGCGCGATCGCAATCGCGATGCGCTGGCGCATGCCGCCGGAGCATTGATGCGGATATTGCGCGAGCCGCTGCTCCGGCGCGGGAATGCCGACGGCGGCCAGCAGCTCGATGCTGCGCTTCCGTGCCTCAGGAGCATCGAGCTCGAGATGCTCCTGGATCGTCTCCATCAACTGCGTGCCGATGGTAAGAACCGGATTGAGCGAGGTCATGGGATCCTGGAACACGACCGCGAGATCGCGGCCGCGCAGGCGCCGCAGGCTCTCCGGCGCGAGCCGCACCAGATCCTGGCCGTCGAACATCACCCGGCCCGTGAGCTTTGCCTTCTTCGGCAGCAGCTGAAGGACCGCGCGCGACAGCATGGTCTTGCCGCAACCGGATTCGCCGACGATGCCGAGCGTGCGGCCCGCCTCCAGCGACAGGTCGACATGATCCACCGCGCGCAAATTGCCGCGCGGCGTCGGCAGCTCGACCGTGACGTCCGCGATGGTCAATAGCGGGGCGCTCACAGCGCCCCCTGCCGCGGATCGGTCAGCGCCCGCAAGGTGTCGCCGACCAGATTGAAGGCCAGCACGGTCACGAAAAGTCCGGCCGCCGGCAGGAACGCCAGCCGCGGCGCGACGTCGAGGCTGTCGCGCCCCTCTCCGATCATGCTGCCCCAGCTCGCCATCGGCGGCGGCACGCCGAGGCCGAGGAAGGACAACGCCCCCTCGACCACGATGGTGACGGCGACGCCGAGCAGGAAGAAGGCGAGCAGCGGCAGGATCACGTTCGGCAACAGCTCGCGCAGCAGGATACGCGCATGGCTGGCGCCGAGCGCCTCGGCCGCGATCACGAATTCCCGCCGCGCCAGCGTCAGCGTCGCCGCCCGAGCCACGCGCATGAAGGCGGGAATGCCGAGCACGCCGAGGATCACGGTGAGGTTGGGGACGGACTGGCCGAGATAGGCGGTCACGGCAAGTGCGAAGATCAGCGGCGGAAAGGCGAGCAGCACGTCCATGCTGCCGACCACGACTGTCTCGAACCGGCCGCGGAAATAGCCGGCGAGCAGGCCGAGCGCACCGCCGATGGCAAGGCCGATCATCGGTGCGATCAGTCCGACCGTCAGCGAGGTGCGCGCGCCGAAAATCAGGCGGGCGAGCTCGTCGCGGCCGAGTCCGTCGGTGCCGAGCCAATGCTCGGAAGAGAACGCCGCGCGGCGCTCCAGCATGTCCATGTCGACAGGATTTTGCAGCGGCAGCACTGGCGCGAGGATCGCGAGCGCGAGGATGATCGCGAGCCAGGCGCTCGCGATCCAGAACAGCAGGCCGAGCTTGCGCTTGCGGCCGACCGGCACGGGCACCGCCTCGTCCTGCAGCGAGAGCTCAAGCGTGGCCATGGCGGATCCTGGGGTCGAGCACGGCGTAGAGCATGTCGACGATGAAATTCACGATGACGAAGCCGCAGGCGACCAGCAGCACCACGCCCTGGAGGATGACGAGGTCGCGGGTATAGATCGCCCCGACCAGGAGCCGGCCGATGCCGGGCAGCGCGAAGATCGATTCCACGATCAGCGTGCCGCCGAGCAGACGGCCGATATTGATGCCGGTCACGGTCACCAGGGTCAGCGATGACGGCTTCAGCGCATGTACGAACAATATACGCGCGGGCTTGAGGCCTTTTGCCTTGGCGAGCGCGATATAGTCCTCCTGCAGGGTCGCGATCATGTCGGAGCGCAGCACCCGCATGATGCCCGGCCATTCGGCAAGGGCGAGCGTCAGGGCCGGCAGCATGAAGAAGCGCAGATTGCTGAGCGGCGCCTCGGTGAACGGCACATAGCCGGTCGCCGGCAGCCAGTGCAGCTCGACCGCGAACAGATAGATCAGCAGGATCGCCACCAGGAAGGACGGCATCGACAGCATCGCGAACGCGCTGCCGGTCATGAAGCGGTCGAACGCGCCGCCGGCACGCGCGGCACAGGCGATCGCGACGGGAACGCCGATCAGGAGGCCGAGGAACTCGGCCATCAGCATCAATTGCAGCGAGACCGGAATACGCTCGGCGACCGCCTGCAACACCGTCTGCCCGGTGCGGAACGAGCGGCCGAGATCGCCCTGCAGAACCTGGCCGAGCCAGCTGAGATAACGCCACCACAGCGGCTGGTCGAGCCCCATGTCGCGGCGCAGCGCCGCAACGTTCTCCGGCGTCGCCTGATCGCCCAGGATCACGAGAGCGAGATCGCCCGGCAGCAGCGAGGCGATCAGGAACGTCAGCAGCGAGACGGCGAGCAGCACCGGCAGCATGGCAAGCAGCCGCCGAACGACGAAGTTCAGCATCGCGCCATCATTCCAGCCAGGTCCTCGAGACGTCGATCACGCCGTTGTACATCTTCGGGAAGCCCTTCAGCTTGGCGCTCGACAGCGCGTAATAGGTGTTCTGGAAGGTCCAGAACCAGATCGCCTCCTTGTTGATCAGGCGGCTGATGGCGCAGTAATCCTCGGTGCGCTGGCCGAGGTCCGCCGTGACGCGCGCGTGGTCCAGGAGCTTGTCGAGCTCGGGGTTCGAGTATCCGGCGAGCGCCAGCGGGCTGCCGCTGCGGAAATTCGCGTACATCTGCGGGTCGGGATCGGCGAGATCGACGATGCGCCACGGCGTCATCTGGAACTGGCGGGTGAAGGCGCGCGAGGGAATGGTGGCCTGATCGACCTGCTCGATCTCCATGTTGGCGCCGACGCGCTTCCAGAACTGCTGCAGCACCTGGCCGACCATGCGCCCGCGCGGCGTCGCGGTCACCAGCATCTTGAACTCGACCGGCTTGCCGTAATCCTTGATCAGCGCCTTGGCTTTCTCGACGTCGAACGGCAGCGCACCGTCGTCCTTGCATTTGACCCAGGAGCCGTCACCGTAAGGATTGCTCGCGGGCCGGCTCAGACCGTTGGTGATCGCCTGCGACATTTTCGGGCGATCGATCGCCATCACCAGCGCCTGGCGCACGCGGACGTCGTCGAACGGCGCGACCTTGGTGTTGAAGGCGTAGACCGCCGCACCCGAGCCCTTATAGGTGTGCACGGTGAGCTTGGGGTCCTTCTGCGCCTTCATGATGTTGTCGGCGTCGTTCTCGTCATCCCAGATGATGTCGGCCTCGCCCGATTGCAGCGAGGCGAAGCGCGACTGCGCGTCGGGCAGCGGCTTCAGGATGATGCGGTCGAGATAGGGACGGCTCTTGTCCCAGTAATTTGGATTCTTCTCCAGCACCATGCGGTCGCCGGCGGTCCATGACTTCAGGATGTAGGGACCGGTGCCGACGGGATTGCGATTGTAGTCGTCGCCCTTGGTCTTCCAGGCCGTCGGGGAATGCACCGCGTTGTTCTGGCTCTGGATCGTGATCACCGCCGGCAGGTTCACGGAGGGGTCGGTGAGCTTGTAGACGAGGGTGTAGTCGTCTGGCGCCAGCACTTCCTTGATATTGGTGATGTAGAAGGCGCAGCGGCACTTGTTGGCGGGATCCTTCTGCCGGTCGAAATTCTCCTTGAAGGCCTGCGCGTTGAACGGCGTGCCGTCGTGGAATTTCACGCCCTCGCGCAGCTTGAAGGTCCACGTCATGTAGTCGTCGGAATGCGTCCAGGACACCGCGAGCTTTGGCGCGGCGTCTCCCTTCTCATCCAACGTGGTGAGCGTGTCGAAAATGGCGGCGGCAGCGGTGAAGGTCGAGGTGTCGTAGACCCCGACCTTGAGCGGATCGAAGCCTGCAATCTCCAGCTCCTGGCCGACGGTGATGCTGCCGCCGGATTTCTGCGCCTGTGCAGGCCCAATCAGCGGAAGGAGAGCAAATGCCGCGGCAAGGAATATCGGCGCGTGCTGGCGCGCCGCAGCAGCAATCTTCGTCATGGTTCCTCCCGGGATCCCTCGTCCGATGTTTCGGATCGCTGAATGAGTGGAGGCGAGAGTGGCGACAAATGCGCGCCACCGCAAGAGGAACGCGCGCGAGATCACACGCCGCATGTGCGGCGCAACGTTGCTCAGCGTGTCGCAGCTGTTTTGCCTGTCGGAATTGTCGCATCGTCGGCGAGGCCGATCTCCTCGCGCAGCGCATCGGTATGCTCGCCGAGCACGGCCATCGTCCTGGCAGGCGCGGTGTCGGCGCCGGACATCCGGAACGGCAGGTTGAGCACTTTGAAGGCGCCGCCCTCGTCCTGCACGGACGTGAGCGCCTGCCGGTGCGCGAGCTGCGGATCGGCCAGCGCCTCGGCCACGGTGCGATAGGCCGAAGCCGGCACGCCGGCGGCGCCGAGCGCAGCGAGACACGCATCGGTCGTGAGCTGCCGCGACCAGGCTTCGACCCCGTCCATCACCTCCGCCCAATTGTCGCGACGCGCGGCATAGGTCGAGAAGCGCGGGTCGGTGATCCATTCGCCGTGGCCGATCACGCCCATCAATCCCTGGAACGTCTTCTCGCTGGCGACCGTGATCATGACGTAGCCGTTTGCCGTCTCGGTCGGTCCGAACATCGGGCGCGGCGGCGGCTTCACGGCGAATTGCGCGCTCTGCAATTCGGTCAGCGTCAGCGACAGCATCGATTCCAGCATGGACACGTCGATATGCTGGCCGAGCCCGGTCACGGTCCTCTGATAGAGCGCTGACGCGATCGCGCCGAAGCCATAGGTGCCGGTGACGACGTCGGCATGATAGATGCCGCAATAATCGGGCCGATTGCGGCCGGGCTGGTAGGCCAGATGCGCCATATCGTAGCCGGAGGCGGCATGGATCACCGGCGCGTAGGCCGGCAGCTCGGCCGAAGGGCCGCTCTGGCCGTAGCCGGAGATCGAGCAATAGATCAGCCGCGGGTTGACGATGCGCAGCCTGTCGTAGTCGAGCCGCAGCCGGTGCATCACGCCGGGGCGAAAATTCTCGACCAGGATGTCCGATGTCGCGGCCAGCCGGCGGACCGCCTCCTTGCCGTCCTCCGATTTGAGGTCGAGCACCACGCTCTTCTTGCCGACATTGAGCTGGCCGAACGTGGTGCTGCAGCCCTTGCGCAGCGGCGGCCGGGTCCGCATCGTCTCGCCGCCGTCGGTCTCGATCTTGATGACCTCGGCGCCCATGTCGGCCAGCATCCGCGCGCAGTGCGGACCGGCGATGGTGGTCGAAAAATCCAGGACCCTGAGGCCGGCGAAGGCCTTTGTCGTCGTCCCCTCATGCTTATCTGCTAGTTGCATCCCCGAAGCCCCTTGGAACCTTCGATGTTCTCTCTTGTTGATGCGGCGACCCTAGAGGGCGGCGGCTGAGTAGGAAAGTCTTTACCCAACGGACGCGCCGCGTGGGCGGGCTTTAAGAATTCGTGGGCAACTGGACCCGTTCTTGCATAGCAGCAAACGGGATCGGAAGAGGGCAGCTGTTCTTGAGGGTCTTGTTCGTCACGACAGAGATGGACGACTTCGTCCGCGTCGGCGGCCTTGGCGCCGTGTCCGCTGCCCTCCCCCGCGCCCTTCGCTCCTTTGCCGATATCCGGGTCATGCTGCCCGGCTATCGCGACATCATCGAACAACTCACACATATTCAGATCGTTGGCCGCTGCCCGGCGTTCGCGGAAATGCCCGCCTGCTCGCTCGGCCGGGCCGCGACCAAGGACGGACTGCCCGTCTACGTGCTGCTCTGCTCGCAACTGTACGACCGGCCCGGCAATCCCTATGGCGACGAGTCCGGACGCGACTGGCCTGACAACGACATCCGCTTCGCGCGCTTTGCCTCGGCCGCCGCTGAGCTGGCCATGGGCAAGCTGGACAAGAATTGGGCAGCAGACCTGATCCATGCCAACGACTGGCAGGCCTCGCTGGTGCCGGCCTATCTCGCCTGGCAGGGCGCCAAGCTGCCGTCGATCCTGACCATTCACAACCTCGCCTATCAGGGCCTCTTCCCGAAGGACGCGCTGCGGCGGATCGGCGCACCGGAGAGCTCGTTCCACATCGACGGCATCGAGTTCTACGACCAGCTCTCCTTCCTCAAGGCGGGCCTCGTCTACGCCTCGCACCTCACCACGGTCAGCGGCACCTATGCGCGCGAGATCACCACGGCCGAGTTCGGCTGTGGTCTCGAGGGCCTGCTCCGCCTGCGCTCGGACGCCGCCGAGCTCACCGGCATCCTCAACGGCATCGACGAGAGCTGGGACCCGCGCTCCTGCGCCCAGCTCGCCCAGCAGTTCGGCGCCGGCGACTGGGTCGGCAAGAGGGCCAATGCGGATTACGTCCGCAAGCAGTTCGGGCTTGCGGTCTCGCGCGGCCCGATATTCGGCATCGTCGCGCGCCTCGTGCACCAGAAGGGTATCGACCTCGTGCTGTCGGCGGCCGACGAGATCGTCGATGCCGGCGGGCAGATCGTGGTCACCGGCTCCGGCGAGCCGGCGCTCGAGCAGGCCTTGATCGACGCGCATCGCCGCCGCCCCGACGCCATCGGCGTCGCGATCGGCTTCAACGACGCCCAGGCCCGCCGCATCTTTGCGGGCAGTGATTTCACCCTGATGCCGTCGCGCTTCGAGCCGTGCGGCCTCAGCCAGATGTACGCCCAGCGCTTCGGCTCGCTGCCGATCGGGCACCAGACCGGCGGCCTCGCCGAGACCATCACCGACGGCGAGACCGGATTCCTGTTCTCGAAACCCTCGCGCGATTCCTTCCTCGGCGGCGTCCGCCGGGCCTTCTCGGCCTTCATGGCGCAGGACCAGCTCGACACCATGCGCCGCAGCGCCATGGGACGATCGTTCTCCTGGAGCATCTCGGCGGGCAGCTACAGCGCGCTGTACCGGAAGCTGGCGTCGGTGTGAGGCGCGACGGCGCTCCCACACACTCCGTCATTGCGAGCGCAGAGAAGCAATCAAGACCGTCTCCGCGGAGGCAGCCTGGATTGCTTCGTCGCAAGTGCTCCTCGCAATGACGACGCGGAGACCCGTGGCGCGCCTCACCCTCCAGTCGTGCCCCGAACGCAGCGTAGCGCGGCGCACTTGCGACGTGGTGCGCTGCTGAGCCGGGGCCCATGGCGCGTCGGAGTTCGAGGCCTCTGGGTCCCGGCTCTGCGCTGCAACGCGCTTGGCACGTTGTGGCTTGTCCGGGACACGAGAGATCGGGCCCTCACCCCTTCCCGCGCACGTCCATCTGCGGCCGTCCGATCCAGGCGCGGTTGAGGCAGCGCGTCATCCAGTCGGGCTGCGGCTCGCCGCGCAGCCGCGCCTGCGCTTCCTGGTAAGGGCCGACATAGCGCAGCCGGTCAGGCAGTCTTGGATAGACGCGCCGGATCCATCGCAGCGCATTGTCGACCGCCCTCTCGTCGTTCGCGTCGAGCGCAAAGGCGAACCCGGCGCGCAGCCGTTCCGGCAACATCCGCGCCGTCAGCGCGCGGTACCAGCGCGGCGGCCGCAGCCACGGGCGTGCGCCGGCAAAAATCTGCGCCGCGATCTCGCGTGCCGCCGGGCTCACGGTCAACGTCTCCGACTGCGCCATCGCCGCGGTGTAGGCGGTAAAGCCGGACCAGTCCGCCGGCAGATCGTCTGCCGTCAACCCGAACAAGGCACCGAACAGCCGGCTCTCGCTCCAGTAACGCTCGCGCTCTTCCGCCGAGAGAGCTGGCAGGACCAGGTCGTGCGCCATCAGCGCGGACTCCACCAGGGTCGCATGAACCCAGCGCAGCGACGGGATGTCGTTGGCGTGGTAGCGCGAACCTGCCGCAAACGGGCCGGCAGTCTCGGGCATCTCTCCGATGATCATGCTGTGGCGCCGGTGCAGCTGGCGCGACGACAGCAGCGCCCGGTCGAGCGAGCCGAACACCATGGCAAAGACGATGTCGAAGGTGCGATGGAAGCGCCCGATCGGATCGGCAAGAGTCTTCGAATGCTCGGCGATGGCGGCGGCGACCCACGGATGGGCCAGCTGCAACAACAGCGCCCGTCCGGCGCCGAGAAAGATGACGGCCTCGCGGTCGATCCGCCAGGTCAGCGTGTCAGGACCGAACACGCCGGCCACTGGTCCCGCTGCGTTGGCGCGGACCTGATCGAGCGTTGCCTCGAGATCGTTCGCGGACACCATCTGCGCGGCCTTCGGTTGCGAGGTGACCGACGATCCGCAAGGCCTGTGGCAATTCGATGATGAAAGAGCCGTCCTACTCCGCCGCCATCGGCAGCACGTCCATATGCTCGTGCAGCACCACACCGGCGAGCGGATCGAATTCGCCGAGCCACGGCTTTCGTTCGAGCACAGACCGCGTATGCGCATAGCCCGCGTCCCAGCGCCGCATGATGCCGGACGGGCTGAAGTCGATGTCCTTGGTATGGGTCTCACGATCGAGCTGCGGCGCCAGCAGCCGCACGACATGCATCCGGGTTGGACAGCCGTAGCTGATCAATTCCCGCACTGCGGGCTCGCGGCGCTCGTTCTCGGAGAGGCTCGCGGCGAGCTGGTTGATGACGTGGCGCAGGCGGTGGGCCTGCTGCTGGCGGGCGATCTGACTCGCGATACGACTCGAATATTGTACGTCCTTGTGCCGGTTCAGCACTTCCGCCATCGTCGTCGGCTCCGCGCCTATCGGATTCCACAGATGCACGGCGAAGATCAGCGAATTCCTGCGCGGATTGTCGTCGAACACGGCTTCGGTTGGCGTGTTCGAGAGGATGCCGCCGTCCCAATAGAGCTCGCCGTCGATACGCACCGCCGGAAACGCCGGCGGCAGCGCGCCCGAGGCCATCACATGCTTCACGGTCAGCTCGCCGTCGCGGCTGTCGAAATAGCGCATCTGGCTGCTGCGGACATGGGCCGCGCCGACCGTCAGCCGCGGCGAGCAGCGGTTGACCAGGCCGAAGTCGACCAGCTCGAGCAGCGTCCTCTCCAGCGGCGCGGTCGAATAGAAGCCGGCGTGATCCGCTCCCAGCGGATAGGAATCACCGGCATGAGCCAGCGGATTGGGACGAAAGAAGCCGGGAATGCCGTTGGTGACGGTCGACCAATAGGTGAGTTTCTCGTTGAAGCCGGGAAACGCGGTGCGCAGATTCCAGACCGGATTCTGCTCCATCCGCTTCCAGAACTCCTTCAAATGCGCCAGCCGCTGGCCGGGCGCGTTGCCCGCGATCAGGCTGGCATTGATGGCGCCGATCGAGGTGCCGATGATCCAGTCCGGCTCGATCCCGGCTTCATGCAGCGCCTGATATACGCCGGCCTGGTAGGACCCGAGCGCGCCGCCGCCCTGGAGCACGAGCACGACCTGCCCGGGCAGACCCAGGCCCTTCCTCTGTGTGTTGTCCTGCATGCCATTCATGTCTTGCTCCTGGTGAGCTTGCACCGATCGAATATTCACATGCCGCTGCGGCTTGTTGCGCCGGCCCATCTCAATGCGCGGTCCAGCCGCCGTCGACCGGAAGCGCGATGCCGGTGATCGAAGCGGCCGCGTCCGTCGACAGGAACACCGTCAGCGCGCCGAGCTCTTCGACCGTGGCGAAGCGCTTGTTCGGCTGCTGCGCCAGCAGCACGTCGCGGATGACCTGATCGCGGGAGATTCCGTGCGCCTTGGCCTGCCCGTCGATCTGCGCTTCGACCAGCGGCGTATAGACGTAGCCGGGACAGACGGCGTTGCAGGTGATGCCCTCCTCCGCCGTCTCCAGCGCCGTGACCTTCGTCAGACCGACGATGCCGTGCTTGGCGGCGACATAGGCTGCCTTGAATGGCGAGCCGACCAGCCCGTGCGCGGAGGCGATGTTGATGATCCGGCCAAACCCGTTCTGACGCATCGTCGGCAGCGCGAGCCGCGTCGTGTGGAAGGCGGAGGTCAGGTTGATCGCGAGGATCTGGTCCCATTTCTCGACGGGAAATTGCTCGAGCGGCGCGACATGCTGGATGCCGGCGTTGTTGACGAGGATGTCGAGTCGACCGGACTGGGCGATAGTCGCCGCGATCATCTCGGCGATCGATCTCGGCTTGGTCATGTCGGCCGGCGAGTAGCTCGTCTTGACGCCGAACTCGGCGGCGATCTGCTCGCGTGTCCGACCGATCTCGCTGGCGACGCCGAGACCATTCAGCACGACATCGGCGCCGGCCGCGGCCAGGGCCCGTGCGATACCGAGACCGATGCCGCTGGTCGAGCCCGTGACGAGCGCGACCCTGCCGGCCAGCGCGCGTGCAGGCTGCGATGTCTGCGGCTTCAGCGGTATGTTCATGGCACGGTCTCCGTTGGCGATGACTGGGTTTCAAGCCTTCGCAGAACCCTGGAGGATCGCCGGCCCAAACGGAAATACCGGCTGGCTTCCGACTCCATACGTCCGCGCTATCGCGGGCGGGATGTCATTTCCCGCTTCGATCGGCTAGATTTCCGGCCGATCTTGCTGGGAGCCGATCCATGGAAATGCACCAGGTCCGCTATTTCCTCGCGGTGGCGCGGTTGCTCAATTTCACGCGCGCGGCGGAGGAGTGCAACGTCACGCAGCCTTCGCTGACGCGCGCGATCAAGCAGCTCGAGGCCGAACTCGGCGGCGACTTGTTTCGCCGCGAGCGACCGGCGGCGCAACTGACCGAGCTCGGCCAGCGCATGCATCCGCTCCTGAAGCAGTGCTATGATGCCGCGGTCGGCGCGCGCTCGCTCGCCTCCTCGTTCAGGAGCGGAGAGGTCGGCGCGCTCCGTATCGCGCTGACGCATTCGATCGATCTGGCATTGCTGATTCCGCACCTCAACGAGATCAGGCGGCAGTTCAACCGGCTCGAATTGCGCTTCCTGCGCGGGACGAGCCGCGAGGTCGCCGATTTCCTCAAGAAAGGAGAAGCCGAGCTCGGCATCGCCGCCGAGATCGACGAGGCCTGGGACCGGCTGGACACCTGGCCGCTGTTCACCGAGAGTTTCGAGCTCGTCGTTGGCGACGGACATCGGCTGGCCGGCCGCAGCAGCATCGAGCTGGACGATTTGCGCTCGGAACAATTGCTGAGCCGGACTTTCTGCGAGCATTCGCGCCGCATCGCCGCGAGCCTGCGCGAACACGGCATCGAACATGGCCACGAGATTTCGAGCGAGCGCGATCTGATCGAGCTGGTCGAAGCCGACATCGGCGTCGCCATGGTGCCGCACACATCGCCTTTGCCGGAAACGCTGACCCGCGCCACCGTCGCCGGGCTGGACGCCCGCCGCACCGTCAGCCTTTACGGCGTGGCCGGCCGGCAGCGCACGGCGGTCGCCAACGCCGTGATGCGCATGCTGCGCGGCGCCGACTGGCGGGAGATTGCGGGCTAGCAAGGCGAGCACCCTCGCTCTAGCGAGATGCGAATTGCTGCGCCCTCGCCCCTTGTGGGAGAGGGCAGCGACGCTGGCAGATCCGGACTCACTTGGGTGAGGGGTATATCTCGGCGGACATCCCTGTATGGGGCTAGATACCCCTCATCCGGCGCTCCGCGCCAGCTTCTCCCGCAAGGGGAGAGGAAGAAATGCTCAGTTCTCCCGGCTCGCGCTCTCAAGCGCCGCGAGCAGATCATCGATCTCCATGCGCTTGCGGAAATCGGGATCGACGAACCGTGCTTTGACGATCCCGTCGCGGCCAACCACGAACACGGCCGGGATCGGCAGCATCCAGCCGTCATTGCCGTGGAATTTCGCCATGTCCTGATACGACAACAGGTGCTGGATCTCGGCGCCGAGCCAGATCGCGAGATTAAGCGACAGCGCATAGCCGTTGTCGAGATCGGTCAGGATCGGAAACGGCGCGCCGGATTCGGCCTTCAGTTGCCCTGTATATTCCTGCGTCTCTGGCACGATTGCAACGACCTGCGCCCCCATGGCCTTGATACGGTCGAGTGCCTGGACCACGGCGCGGACATTGAGCCGGCAATAGGGACACCAATGGCCGCGGAAGAACATCACGGCGAGCGGACCGCGCTCCAGCAGCGCAGGCAGCGCGACCAGACGTCCGCCCTCGTCCGGCAGCATGAACGGCGGCATCGCATCGCCCGGACGCGGCGCGGTCTCGCCGCCGCCGTTCCCGCCCAATCTCGCGACCAGGCGATCGACTGCCTCGCCATAGGCCGGAAAGACCGCACGGCTGGCATCGGCATAGGCGCGGAGCTGCTCGTTCAGCGTGCCGTCCATGTCGCGGCAGCGCTGGAAGGCAAGCCTGAGCTGTTCGGCATCGGCTGGCGAGAGAGACGTCATCTTCTGCTCCGGCATTGCATTCGGTGAATATTAGTTTCCCGGTTCGGCCGGCCGCAAGGGGCGGCCGCGAAGCCGGGCGCCAATCGGGCCCGCCCTGTCATCGGACGCCGAATGGGACGAATGCGGAAATGCCGTTACCCAATCGGATCGATAGCCGCCGCGTATCAACATAGCGCATCGCTATCGCATCGAAAGCAAGCCGGCATTTCAGGATCGACGTGATCTCGACCAAGCTCCCGTCATAGCCGGCGACCAGCGAGGTTGCGGCCAACACAGGAGACTTCCATGTCCAAGCATCCCACATTGTCGCGCCTGGTCTGGTCCGGCCTCGCCGTCGTCGGCGCGCTGACATTCGCGTCGCAGCCGGCCGTCGCGGGTGAATGCCCAGCCGACAAGGTCAAGCCGAACGCACGACAGATGGTCGACTACAAGCCGGTCGGCGTCACCGACGTGACGCTGGGCGCCATCGACCTCGGCAAGCAGCCCGCCCATATCGAGGGCCGCGAGCTGCGCTTCCGCAAGCTGACCATCGCGCCCGGCGGCATCGTGCCCTGGCACAGCCATGACGACCGTCCCGCGTTGATCTTCGTGCAGCAGGGCGAGATCGTCGAATACGCCTCCAACTGCGTCGATCCGATCATGCACAAGGCCGGCGACATCCGTCCCGAGGTCCACGGCACCTCGCATTGGTGGAAGAACCTCGGCAAGGAGACCGTCATCCTCTATGTCGGCGACGTCCGCAAGGATCCCAACGACCACCACATGTAACGGCTTTTGGTAGCGGGTCATTCCGGGGCGCGAAGCGAACCCGGAATGACAGATCTGCGGAGCGCAACGCCATGACCGACCTCTCCACGCCGATCAAGCCGTCCGCAATGGCGATGGACGCGCATTTGTCCGGTCTCGTGCTTCGCTCGGTCGTGATCGGGCTGACCGCATTCCTGACGGTGGTCGACCTGTTCGCGACGCAGGCGATCCTGCCGGCGCTGACGCGGCACTATGGCGTCACGCCCGCAGCGATGGGCTTTGCCGTCAACGCCGGCACCTTCGGCATGGCCATAGCGAGCCTCATCGTCGGCTTCTTCAGTGCGCACATCAACCGGCGGACCGGCATCCTGCTCAGCCTGACGCTGCTGGCGATCCCCACCAGCCTGCTCGCCTCGGCGCCAAATCTTGCCGTCTTTACTGCCTTGCGGGTCGCGCAGGGCCTTTGCATGGCGTCCGCCTTCGCGCTCACCCTCGCCCATCTCGGGGAGCAATGCAGCGCGATGGACGCAGGCGGCGCCTTCGCGGCCTACATCACCGGAAACGTCGCAAGCAACCTCGTCGGCCGGCTGATCTCGGCGGCGGTTGCCGATGGCCTTGGCCTCGCCTGGAATTTCTATTTGTTCGCGGTTCTCAACCTGGCGGGCGCGGTGCTGGTCTATTTCACCATTCGGCGCGTGCAACCGATGCATGCGCTGACGCCGACGGCTTCGCCGCTTGCCGCCACCATCGCGCACTGGCGCAATCCGCGATTGCGCGCCGCCTACGGCATCGGCTTCTGCATCCTGTTCGCCTTCATCGGCACCTTTACCTTCGTCAATTTCGTGCTGGTGCGCCCGCCGCTGGCGCTGGGCATGATGGACCTCGGCCTCGTCTATTTCGTGTTCCTGCCGTCGGTCGTCACGACGCTCTTGGCCGGCAGGGTGGCATCAAAGCTCGGAACGCGTCCCACGATCTGGGGGGCGCTCGCCGTTGCTGGCATCGGCCTGCCGCTGATGCTGACAGCGCGGCTGCCTGAGGTGCTCACCGGCATGGTTCTGGTCGGCGTCGGCACATTCTTCGCGCAGGCCGCCGCCACGGGCTTCGTCGGACAGGCGGCTACTGAGAACCGCGGCATTGCCAGCGGGACGTATCTTGCATGCTATTTCGGCGGCGGGCTGGTCGGTACGGCCATGCTCGGGCGCCTGTTCGACGCTTTCGGATGGCCCGCATGCGTGGTCGGCGTCGGCGCGGCCCTTGCCGCCGCGGCCCTGCTCACCTTTGCCCTGAGGCGCTAGCGCTTGGCTGGGGCTTTCGGCGCCGGCTCGTCGTCGGCGATGGCGCGCCAGGCGGCACCGTCGAGATCATCGTACTGGCCGCTCTTCAGCGACCACAGGAAGGCGACGAGACCGGCACCGCCGAGCATCAGCGCCAGCGGGACCAGGATGACCAGGATCTCCATCACACGATCTCCCGCGAGGTGCTGCGCGCGCGCAGCGAATTCAGCATGACCAGGATCGACGATCCGCTCATGGCAGCCGCCGCGATCAGGGGCGTCACGACGCCGCTGATGGCGACCGGCACGGCGAGGACATTGTAGCCGATCGCGAGCCAGAGGTTCTGCCGCATCAAATGCAGCGCCTTGCGCGAGGCGTCGATCGCGGCAACCACCGGGGCCAGCGGCCGGCCGAGGAAGACGAGATCGGCGGTGGCCTGGCTCAGATGCGCGGCCGAGATCGGCGACATCGAGACATGGGCCGCCGCCAGCGAGGGCGCGTCGTTCATGCCGTCGCCGACCATCAGCACCTTGGCACCGCGCTGCTTCAATTGCTCGATCCGCGCGATCTTGTCGGCCGGCGTGACGCCGGCACGCCATTCGGGGATCTCGAGCGCACTGGCCGCCGACTTCACGGCCGCCTCGCGATCGCCGGAGAGAATCTCGATGCCGACGTTGCGCGCCTTGAGCGCGGCGATCACGGCCTTCGCATCCGGACGCAGGCCCTGGCGCACCGAGAGGACGAATCTCTCGCTGCCCTTGCTGAACGCGACGATGGAGGCCTCGGGATCGACGCTGCCGACCAGGGCCTCCGCGCCGCAGAAGGAGGGGCGACCGAGGCGAAGCTCGACGCCGTCCACGATCGCACGGACGCCCTGCCCGGCCTCTTCGACCGCGCCGACGACGGGCGATTTGGCGCCGGCGGCCTGCGCGACGGCGGCGGCGACCGGATGATGGCTCGACAGCGCGAGCCGGCCGGCGAGCTCGAAAATATCGGCGGGGATGTCGGCGGCATTCATCACTTCGAGATCGGGCAGCGTCAGCGTGCCGGTCTTGTCGAAGATGACGTGGTCGGCCTCGGCCAGCCGCTCGATCGCGTCGCCGGAATTCAGCAGCACGCCGGACTTGAACATCGCGCCGGAGGCGATGGTCTGCACGGTCGGAATGGCAAGCCCCAGCGCACAGGGACAGGTGATGATCAGCACGGCGACGCCGGTCACGATCGCATCATGCCAGGACGCGCCGGCCATGACCCAGCCGAGGATGGTCAGAAGCGCGGTCGCATGCACCACGGGCGCGTACAGCCGCGAGGCGCGGTCGGCGAGGCGCATGTAGCGCGAACGGGCCTGCAGCGCGTTGTCGAGCAGCCGGGTGATCTCGGCGAGCAGCGTCGCCTCGGAGGCGGCCGAGACCCGCACCCGCAGCGTGCCGGAGATGTTCATCGATCCCGCATAGACCGGCGTGCCCTGCTCGGCCGTGACATAGAGCGTCTCACCGGTGATCAGGCTCTGGTCGATCTCGGAACGCCCCTCGATCACGGTGCCGTCGACCGCGCAGCGCTCGCCGGGCCTGAGCAGCACGATGTCGCCGGGATTGATGGCCGCCACCGGCACCTGCGAGATCTCGTCGGGACCGATGAACTTGGCGGCCGTCTCCGCTTTCAGCGCAGCGAGATTGCCGGCGACCGCGCGGGTCCGCCGCCGCATGTTCTGGTCGAGGAAACGGCCGACCAGGAGGAAGGTCAGCAGCATGATCGCCGCGTCGAAATAGGCGTGCTCGGCGTGGTGGATGGTCTCGACCACGGACATGCCGAGCGCGAGGATCACGCCGATCGAGATCGGCACGTCCATGTTGGTCGTCTTCGCCGACAGCGCGCGCCAGGCCGAGCGGAAGAACGGCTGGCCGGCATAGGCCGCAGCCGGCAATGCGATCAGCGCCGACAGCCAGTGGAAGAAGTCGCGCTGCTCCGGCAGCATGTCCGAGACGTTGCCCGACCACACCGGGATCGACAGCATCATCACGTTCATGGTGGCGAAGGCGGCGACGCCGAGGCAGCGCAGCAGGAAGCGCGATTCGGCGACCTCCGCCACCTCCGCGCTCTCGGTCTCGAACGGATAGGCCTTGTAGCCGAGCTCCTCGAGCCGATCGATGAAGCGGCCGGGCTCGAGCGTGCCCGCCTTCCATTCCAGCGCGACGCGGCGGTCGGTGAGGTTGACGCGCGCCAGCGTGACGTCGGGGATGGCGGACAGGCCGCGTTCGATCTTGGCCATGCAGCCGGCGCAGTGAACGCCTTCGACCGCGAGATCGATGTGCTGGACGCCCTCGCCCGCGGCCCGGACGTAGTGCGAGAAATCCCGCGTGACGTGCATGACAAAATCCTTCAGTTCAGGATCACGCGGTTGCGCGACAGGAACACGCGCGTTCCCCGCGCCTCGCCCTCGATCACCAGGTCCCACTGGCCCGGCGCGACGGATGCGGCATTGCCGCGATAGAGGCCGATACCGGCTTCGGTGAGCTCGACGGCGAGGTCGGCGCGCTTGTCGGTCGGCCGCTCCAGGCGTCCGCCGAATTTCAGCCCCGAGATCGGCTGGCCGCCGGCATCGCGCGCCTCGACCTGGACCACGGCACCGCCGTCGTTGCGGCGCTCGATATGGGCATTGACCTTCCATTTGCGCAGCGCCTGGTCCTGCGCCGCCAAGATCTCGCGGTCGTAGGTCAGGCCGGCAGCATAGGCGCTGTCAACTTCGGTGCCGGGCAGCGTCGCGATCGCCAGCTTCATCATGGTGGCGTTGACGCCGATCACGAGGCCGAAGAAAGCGACCAGCATCAGGAAGACCTTGGTTCCGGTCAGCGGCTTGGATGACATGATGGTTTCCTCGACTTACGGCGCGACGAAATTGTCGGTGGCGCTCGCGGCCACGCCCAATCCGATATCCATGACGTGGAAGCGGACCGGAATCGACTTCTCCGGATTGTTCTCGGCCGGCGCGGTGACGAGCAGCCGCAGCTCGCTGGTGGAGTCGCGCGGGATCACGATGATCGGCCGATCCGGCGTCACCGAATCGACGCCGACGACATGCATCGTGGGATTGATCGGCCCCTCCACATCGATGGCGATGGCGCGATCGTAGCCGCTCTTGTTCAGCAGCCGCACCGTGTAGGCGTTGCGGATCGAGCCGTCGCTGAGCTTGACCGCGACCGGGTTGCGGTCGTGCAGCACGTTGACGTCGAGCAGGCTGCGGGTCGCCAGCGTATAGACCATGAAGCTGCCGATCGCCGCGATGATCGCGCTGTAGACGATGGTGCGGGCCCGGACGATCCGGTAGATCGGCGCCTTGCCTTCCTGGCGGCGATGGATGTTGATGTCGTTGTCGTAGCCGATCAGCCGCTTCGGCCGGCCGATCTTGGCCATCACGTTGTCGCAGGCATCGATGCAGAGGCCGCACTGGATGCATTCCATCTGCGGTCCGCTACGGATGTCGATTCCGGTCGGACAGACCGCGACGCATTGGTAGCAATCGACGCAATCGCCGACCTGCTGGCCGAGCGCGCGCAGCTCGGCGGCCTTCTTGACCGACGTGCGCTTCTCGCCGCGGTCGTAGCGATAGGTGACGTTGAGCGCCCATTCGTCGGTGAGCGCGGCCTGGATGCGCGGCCACGGGCACATATAGGTGCAGACCTGCTCGCGCATGTAGCCGGCGAGGACATAGGTCGTCGCGGTGAGGATGCCGATCCAGATATAGGCGAGCATCGGCCCCTGGAATGTGACGAGCTCCTTCACCAGGGTCGGCGCGTCGTTGAAGTAAAGCACCCAGGCGCCGCCGGTCCACCAGGCGATCATCAGCCAGATCGAATGCTTGAGCACGATCTCGGAAACGCGCTCGAGCTTCAAGGGATCGGACGATTTGGCCTTCTTCATCCGCTCGCGCCGGTCGCCCTCGATCAGACGTTCGACCGCGTAGAACAGATCGGTCCACACCGTCTGCGGACAGAGATAGCCGCACCAGATACGGCCGCCGACCGAGTTCATCAGGAACAGCGCCACCGCGGCCACGATCAACAGGCCGGTGAAGTAGTAGACCTCCTGCGGCCACAGCTCGATGAAGAAGAAGTAGAAGCGGCTGTTGGGCAGATCGATCAGCACCGCCTGGCTGGGGGCGCCGAGGCCGCGGTTCCAACGCACGAACGGCAGGAAATAGTAGATGCCGAGGCAGATCGCCATCAGGCTCCACTTGATCCGGCGGAACGTGCCCGAGACGCTCTGGGGGTAGACCTTCTGGCGGGCCGCATAGAGCGGCCCGACGTCGTCCACAGGCTTGAGCTCGTTCGGATTGACGGTCTTGTTCATCGCTTGGAACTTCTAAAAGAGGTGCGATTAAACCTAGACCCGACACCGCCGCGTCAGTTGATCCAGCTCAAACGGGGGCACTTTTGTTTGCCCCCGCTTGAAGTCTTTGTGCCGCGGATCCGCTATTTTCCGCCGCCGAGCGAATGGACGTAGACCGCCATCGCCTTGATCGTGGCGGGATCGAGCCGCCCTTCCCAGGCCGGCATCACGCCGGCACGACCCTGGCTGATGGTCTCGATCAGGCTCGCTTCGTCGGTGCCGTAAAGCGAGATCTTGTCGGTCAGGTTCGGGGCGCCCACCTCCAGGTTGCCCTTGCCGTTGTCGCCGTGGCAGGCGACGCAGTTTTCCGCGAAGATCTTCTGCCCCTTGGCGGCGTCATATCCGTTGCGGGTCGACAGGCCCGACAGCGACCGCACGTAATTGGCGACCGTGACGATCTCGTCCGGCTTCAGCACGCCATCCTTGCCGAAGGCGAGCATCTGGCCTTCATGCCCCTTGGCATGACCGGACCGCGCGCCGAACTGGATGGTCTGCATGATCTGGTCGAGCGTGCCGCCCCACAGCCAGTCGTCGTCGTTCAGGTTCGGATAACCCTTGGCGCCGGCACCGCCGGAGCCGTGGCAGGGCGCGCAATTGTCGCCGAACACGGTCTTGCCCTTGGCGCGGGCGAGCGCCAGCAAGGCCGGGTCCTTCTCGATGTCGACGAGCGAGGCGGTGCCCAGCGCCGCCATCTTGTCACCGCGGATCTTCTCGAGGTTGGCGAGCTCGACCGCGACGTCGGCGCGCGAGGAGTAGCCGAACATGCCGGTGGTATTGCTTTGGATCAGCGGCCAGGCTGGATAGACGATCCAGTAGCCGATCGACCAGATGATGGTGAGGTAGAAGGTGATCACCCACCAGCGCGGCAGCGGCGTGTTGAGCTCCTTGATGCCGTCCCATTCGTGGCCGGTCGTGGACTTGCCGGAGACGGAATCGATGTCGCTAGAATGATCGGTCATGGTTCTCTACTCCTCCCGCAAGGGCAGGTGCGCTGCCTTGTCGAACACAGCCTTGTTACGGGGCCAAAATGCGTAGGCGATGATCGCGAGAAAGATCGCGACGAACACCGGTGTCCAGATCGTCGTCACGAGATCTGACGCAAGATTGTGGACTGTAAGGATGGCTTTCATCGTTCATGCCTTCTCAGCGAAGATTGGCTTTCTCGTTGTAGATCTTGAAGTCGACCAGCGTGCCGAGCATCTGCAGGTACGCGACGAGCGCGTCCATCTCTGTCGGCGTACCGGTCTTGCCGTCGAAATTGCGCACGACGGCCTTGCCGTAGCGCTTGGTGAAGGCGTCGCCGCCGGCATTGTCCGGATCGGCCTGGGCCTTCAGGTCGGCGGCGGCATTGGCGATCTGCTCGTCGCTATAGGGTACGCCGACGGTCCGCAGCGTCCGCATGTCGCCGGCGATGGCATCCGGGTCGATCTCGGCCTTGCCGAGGAACGGATAGCCCGGCATCACCGACTGCGGCACAATCGCGCGCGGGTTGGTCAGATGGGTGACGTGCCACTCGTCGGAATATTTGGCGCCGACGCGGGCGAGATCTGGACCGGTGCGCTTGGAGCCCCACTGGAACGGGTGATCATACATGCTCTCCGCGGCGAGCGAGAAGTGGCCGTAACGCTCGACCTCGTCACGCAGCGGGCGGACCATCTGCGAATGGCAGAGATAGCAGCCCTCGCGGACGTAGACGTTGCGCCCCGCCAGCTCCAGCGGCGTGTAGGGCCTGACGCCGTCGACCTTCTCGATCGTGCTCTTGAGATAGAACAGCGGGGTGATCTCGACGAGACCGCCGATCGCGATCACCAGCAGGATGCCGACGATCAGGATGATCGAGTTCTTTTCGAAGACTTGGTGGCGTGTCCAGAACGACATTGCTTTAGCTCCTCATTCCGCCGGCTGGAGAGCGACGGGCATCTGGACTTCCTGCTCGCCTACGCGAACCGTCATCCAGAGATTGTAGGCCATGATCAGCGAGCCGATCAGGAACAGGCCACCGCCTGCGGCGCGGATGATGTAGAAGGGATGCATCGCCTCGACGGTCTCGATGAAGGAATATTCGAGGAAGCCGAGCGAGGTGTAGGCGCGCCACATCAGGCCCTGCAGGATGCCGGACACCCACATCGCCGAGATGTAGAGGACGATGCCGAGGGTCGCGATCCAGAAGTGCCAGTTGACGAGCTTCAGGCTGTAGAGGCCCTTGCGATTCCAGGCCCACGGCACCAGGCAGTAGAGCGCACCGAAGGAGACGAAGCCGACCCAGCCGAGCGCGCCGGAATGCACGTGGCCGATGGTCCAGTCGGTGTAGTGGCTGAGCGAGTTGACCACCTTGATCGACATCATCGGGCCTTCGAAAGTCGACATGCCGTAGAAGGCGACGGAGACCACGAGCATGCGCAGCACGGGGTCGGTGCGCAGCTTGTCCCAGGCACCCGACAGCGTCATCAGGCCGTTGATCATGCCGCCCCAGGAGGGCATCCACAGCATGATCGAGAAGGTCATGCCCAGCGTCTGCGTCCAGTCAGGCAGCGCCGTGTAGTGCAGATGGTGGGGACCTGCCCAGATGTAGAGGAAGATCAGCGCCCAGAAGTGGATGATCGACAGCCGGTAGGAATAGATCGGCCGCTCGGCGCGCTTGGGGATGAAGTAGTACATGATGGCGAGGAAGCCGGCGGTCAGGAAGAAGCCGACCGCGTTGTGGCCGTACCACCACTGGAACATGGCGTCCTGGATGCCGCCCCAGGCGACGTAAGACTTCGAGCCGAACACCGAGACGGGAAGCGCCGGGTTGTTGCCGAGATGCAGCACCGCGATCGTCACGATGAAGGCGAGATAGAACCAGTTCGCGACGAAGATGTGCGGCTCCTTGCGCTTGATGATCGTGACAAGGAAGACCAGCAGATAGACGACCCAGACGATGGTCAGCCACAAATCGGCATACCATTCCGGCTCGGCATATTCCTTCGACTGAGTGACGCCCAGCAGATAGCCGGTGCCGGCGATCAGAATGAAGAAATTGTAGCCCAGGACGACGAACCACGGTGCGAGGTCGCCGGCGAGGCGCGCGCGGCAGGATTTCTGCACCACGTAGAAGGAGGTCGCGATCAGCACGTTGCCGCCGAAGGCGAAGATCACGGCGGAGGTGTGCAGCGGCCGCAGGCGGCCGAAGCTGATCCAGGGCAGATCGAAGTTCAGCGCGGGCCAGGCCAGCTGCGAGGCGATGATGAGGCCGACCAGGAAGCCGGCAATACCCCAGAACATCGCCATGAACGCCGAGAACTTGATCGGGCCCATATTGTAGTTGGGGCGACCGTTGATCTCCGCCGGCGGCAGCGCCGCCGGGCGATCGAGGTAGCGGTTGACGATGACGAACAGCGCCGCGAGGCTCGCCGCCGCGCTGAGCGCGGCATGGAAGGCGAAGGGCGCATCGAGCGCCTTGGCCGAAGCGATCACGCAGAGGAAGGCGGTGACTGCGAACACGACAGCCAAGCCGCTTTCACCGATAGTCATGGATTTGGAAATGGAGGGCTGGCTCATGCGGATTCTCTCTGAAAGAACACACCGCCACAAACCACATTCACCCTCACCGGGAATTGATTGAAATCAAGAGCGGCACTTAAGTTCTCCGCAGCGGCCGAAGATCTCGCTGGTTCCCCGCATTTCCGTCGTGGGCGAAACGAATTGCCTTGTCCCTTCGTGAGGGCAAGGACCACGGGGGAAACTCAACTGAGTGTGGGGCTGGCGCCACATCGGGCGTCTTCCGCGGGAGCGGTCCGGCGTGACGCACAAACGGAAACAGCCTCCGTAGGAACACGGAGGCGACAATGAGCTTCTCGATCAGGAAGGGCCCCCGTCAGTCGCGCGCCGTCGCCTTGAGCGCCGCGATGACGTCCTCGCGGGCGATGATTCCAACCAGCTTCTGCGCGGTGTTGAGCACGATGATGCTCCGGATGCGGTGCTCGACCATGATCTGAAGCACGCGCGTCAGCCGCGTATCGGGGCCGACATAGATGAACTCCGGCGTCATGACGTCGCCGACCTTGCGGCTCATCAGGTCGTGATAGCGGGGTATCATCTGGCTCGGCGTGAAGGCGAAGCACTTCAGGATGTCGAACTTGGTGACGATGCCGACCACCTGCCCGTCGTCCTCGACCGGATAGGAGTTGAAATCGTCGGCCTCGAACATCTCGCTGAGCTCGAACAAGTCACGGTCGCGCTGCACCGCCTTGACGTTGCGCGTCATGTAGCCGTCGACGGTCTGTTCAAGAAATCTGTACACGGCGCGTCCTCCTCGATTCGATTCCGGCCGGGCCGTCAGTGCGACAGCAGCACGCAGCGGGCGGTCTGCGTGACCAGATACTGGGTAACGCCTCCCAGGATCAGCTCACGAAACCTCGAATGACCGTAAGCGCCCGCAACGATCAGGCCGGCATCAACGTCGCCTGCGACTTTTTCCAGTTGCGCCGCGGCAGTTTCATTCCGGGCGCCTTCGCAGATGCGCGCCGTCGCGGTGACGCCATGGCGGGCGAGCCAGGCGGCAACGTCGGTGACGCCGGCCATCACGACCGAACGGTCCCCGTCGCGCTCGGGAATTGCCGCGATGGTGACGTCCCTCGCCTTGCGCAGCATCGGCAACGCGTCGGCCACCGCCCGCCGCGCCTCCGGCGTGTCCTTCCACGCCACCAGCACGCTGCGCAGGTCGAGCCAGGTGACCCGATCGGGGGCGACGAGAAGCGGGCGGCCGGCTTGCATCACCAGATCCTTGGGGCTTGCGAGCGCGAACGCGTCAGAGAAGGCCGGGCTCTGCCCGCCGCTGACGATGATGTCGGCGCAACGCGCCTGCGCCAGGACGAATCGCGCCGGGAAGTCCATGGCGCTGCGCCACTCCGCATGTCCGCCGCGATTCTTGGTCGCCGCCCGGAATTGCGCCTCGAGGCCGGCCAGCCGCCGCTTGACCGAAGCTTCGCCCTCGTCGATCAGCGCTTGTGCCTCGGCGCCGTCGGTGAAATAGAGCGGCGGCGCGAACTGCGCCGCGGCGACCCCGACGATGGCCGCCTCGAATCGTTCGGCGAGCTCACCGGCGACCTGAAGACGCGCCTCGTTGGACTGATCGAGCGCCAGGCTGACCATCACCGTCGCGTATGTCATCGGGTATCTCCACATCACCGGGTTTTGTTGAAGCCTAAGCCCGCTGCCGTGCAGCAGGATGAGATAGATCAAAAATGAGCGTTGCGGCTCCCCGGCCGTTGCCCAAAGGAATACGCCAGTGAATTCAAGGTCCGCGCTTGCCTCGGAACGCGCCTTGGGCGAAATTGTGCTAGCGGTAACGGCATCCTGCCGACCGTGCTGAGATGAGGAGCAGAGATTGGCGCCGACCCGCGTAACCCAACCGGCAGACGACGGTCGGGGCGACCATTTCCGCGTCCGCATCGAGGGATTCGGGGTCGGCACATGGGACCTTGATCTAAAGACGCACGAACTCGAATGGTCGGACATGGCCAGGCGGCTGTTTGGCCTCGAGCGGGACCAGACCGTCAGCTACGATCTCTTTCTTTCCTTGCTGGAGCCGGGCGATCGCGACCACTTCCAGAAGGCGATCGGGCGCGCCTTGGAAGGCGGCGGGGGACTTGACCTGTCCTTCAGGCTGGGCGTCGCCTCCGGGACCGGTCAGTGGATCCGGGCCAGGGCCGGCGTGATCCGCGACGATTCAGGAACGCCACGTCATCTCAGCGGCATCTTCCTCGACATCAACGAGGAAAAGCATCTCGAGGACGCCCTGCGTTCCCAGGAGAATCATCTTCGTTCGATTCTCGAGACAGTGCCCGACGCCATGATCGTCATCGATTCCCGCGGCATCATGCAGCTCTTCAGTAGCGCCGCCGAGCGGCTGTTCGGCTACAGCAGGCAGGAAGCCATCGGCCGAAACGTCAGCATCCTGATGCCGGAGCCCGATCAGTCGCGTCACGACAGCTATCTCGTCCGCTATCTCAGGACGAATGATCCGCACATTATCGGCATCGGCCGGATTGTGACGGGCAAGCGCCGCGACGGCACGACTTTCCCGATGCACCTGTCGGTCGGGCAGACGCAACGCGCGGGCGAGCCTTATTTCACCGGCTTCGTCCGCGACCTCACCGAGCACCAGCAGACCCAGGCCCGGCTCCAGGAATTGCAATCCGAGCTGGTCCATGTCTCGCGGCTGACCGCGATGGGTGAAATGGCCTCGGCGCTCGCCCACGAGCTCAACCAGCCGCTGGCGGCGATCAGCAATTACATGAAGGGGTCGCGGCGCCTTCTCGCCGGCAGCAGCGATCCCAACACGCCGAAGGTCGAAAACGCGCTGGATCGTGCGGCCGAGCAGGCCCTGCGCGCCGGCCAGATCATCCGGCGCCTGCGCGACTTCGTCTCCCGCGGCGAGTCGGAGAAGCGGGTCGAGAGCCTGTCCAAGCTGATCGAGGAGGCCGGCGCGCTCGGGCTTGCCGGCGCGCGCGAGCAGAACGTGCAGCTCCGTTTCAGCCTCAATCCCGACGCCGATCTCGTGCTCGCCGACCGGGTGCAGATCCAGCAGGTGCTGGTCAACCTGTTCCGCAACGCGCTGGAGGCCATGGCGCAGTCGCCGCGCCGCGAGCTCGTCGTTGCCAATGCCCGCGTTGCCGACGACATGATCGAGGTGGAGGTCTCCGACACCGGCTCCGGCTTCCGGGACGACGTTCTTCCAAATCTCTTCCAGACCTTCTTCACCACCAAAGATACCGGCATGGGCGTGGGACTCTCCATCAGCCGCTCGATCATCGAGGCCCACGGCGGCCGCATGTGGGCCGAGAGCAACGCAGCGGGCGGAGCGACATTCCGCTTCACCTTGCCGGCAACTGACGAAAGCTGATCATGACGACCAAGGGACATGTCTACGTCATCGACGACGATGCAGCGATGCGCGATTCGTTGAATTTCCTGCTGGATTCCGCCGGCTTCGACGTCACGCTGTTCGACGACGCCCTCGCTTTTCTCGAAGCCCTGCCCGGCCTCGGCTTCGGCTGCGTCGTCTCCGACGTGCGCATGCCCGGCCTCGACGGCATCGAGCTGCTCAAGCGGATGAAGGCGCAGCAAAGCCCGTTCCCGATCCTGATCATGACCGGTCATGGCGACGTGCCGCTCGCGGTCGAGGCGATGAAGCTCGGGGCGGTCGACTTCCTGGAAAAACCGTTCGATGACGACCGTCTCACCGCCATGATCGAGTCGGCGATCCGGCAGGCCGAGCCCGCCGCCAAGAACGAAGTCGTCACGCAGGACATCGCCGCCCGCGTCGCGTCCTTGAGTCCCAGGGAGCGCCAGGTCATGGAAGGGCTGATTGCGGGCCTCTCCAACAAGCTGATCGCCCGAGAATACGACATCAGCCCGCGCACGATCGAGGTCTACCGGGCCAATGTCATGACCAAGATGCAGGCCAACAGCCTCTCGGAACTGGTCCGGCTGGCGATGCGCGCCGGCATGCTCAACGATTGAGGCAGGTCAAGGCACCTTCCCGGCGCAATGCTAGCCAGACAACATGATCGAGGTCAGCTCACATCCTGCGCGGCCGTCATCCCCGGCACGACCCACCGTCTTTGTGGTCGACGATGACGCCGCCGTCCTGGGATCCCTGCGGTTCCTGCTGGAGACCGACGGCTTTGCCGTGCGGACCTTCAGGAGCGGCACGGCGCTGCTCAATATCGGCGGCGCGGCTGGACCGGACTGTTACGTCATCGACTACAAAATGCCAGACATCAACGGCATCGAGCTGGCCGGCCGCTTGCGCAAATCCGACCGCGATGTGCCCGTGATCCTGATCACCGGCTATCCCGACGAGAACATCTCGGCCCGGGCTGCGACGGCGGGCATCAAAGACGTGGTTTTGAAGCCGCTTCTCGACGAAAACCTGGTCAAGTGCATCCGCCACGCCATCCAGGACCGTCCCGGCGCCTGACCTACGGGATTCTACGTAAGGCACCCCCCTTAAGATATCGATCGAAATTTTCGAAGCCCCGGATACCGCGTACCAAGGCGCCATCACAACGGAGATGGCGCAGATGCTGACCCAGACGATCAACACCCCGGCGATCAACACCCAGATTGTCGGCAAGGCTGCGCCCGCCCATCCCGTCACCGACCAGTTCGGCGCCATCACCGGCCACGTGGGTCTGGTCGCCACCGAGTTCTCCTACCGCAAGGACGAGGAGATCTATGGCGAGGACGAGCCGGCCGAATATGTCTACCAGGTCGTTTCAGGGGCAGTGAGCAGCTACAAGCTGCTTTCCGACGGCCGCCGCCAGATCGGCGCCTTCCATCTTCCCGGCGACGTGTTCGGCCTCGAATCCGGTCCCGCCCACCGCCTTGCCGCCGAAGCCATCATCGACACCACCGTGCGCCTCGTGAAGCGCGCGAGCCTCGAGAAGGCCGCCGGCACCGACGTCCAGGTCGCCCGCAAGCTCTGGGCGATGACTGCCTCCGAGCTGCGCCATGCCGAGGACCACATGCTGCTGCTGGGTCGCAAGACCGCGATGGAGCGGGTCGCGACTTTCCTGCTCGAAATGGACCGCCGCCTCGCCGTTGCCGGCATGATGGCGCTGCCGATGTGCCGCCGCGACATCGGCGACTATCTCGGCCTCACCCTTGAAACCGTGTCGCGCGCGCTGTCGCAGCTGTGCACTCAGGGTATCCTCGGCTTCTCCGGCGCCCGCCAGATCGTGCTGCGCAACCGTCAGCGCCTGCAACATCTCGACGCCTGATCTTCGTCTGATCTTTCTCCTCCCTACCAACTTGGCCGGCCGAGCTCGTTTCGGCCGGCCATTTTCCTTTTGGCCGCCGATCATGCCGTGCGCCGCGTCTCCGGCATCACCAGAAGAATCAGCAAGAGCCCGGTCGCGGCAACGCCGGACAGCCCGATGAAGGCGGTTGCGTTGCCGAACTTGTCGCTGACATAGCCGCCGAGCACGGTGCTCAACGACGCGCCGATGCCCGTTGCGGTGCCGACGATTCCTTGCGCCAGATTGAAATGGCCGCTGCCGAAGGCGACGTCGGCGACGATCAGCGGAATCATCACCGCGAATACCGCGGCGGTGATGCCGTCGAACACTTGCACTGCGACCAGCAGATAGGGATCGCGCACGGTCGCAAACAACAGGCCGCGAATCGCGAGCGCGCCGAACCCGATCAGCAGCAGCGGTCGCCGGCCCCACGCTTGCGCCTTGCGCCCGACCGTCGGCGACAGCAGCGCCACGATCGCCTGCGGGACGACGATGCAAAAGGCGACGAGCACCGTCGCCCATTGGGCGGACCGCGCCGTCACCGCGCTTGCCATCAGCGGCATCATCGAGGCGTTCGCCAGTTGCAGCAGCAGAACGCTCAGGGCAAAGACGATCAGCGGACGCTGCCGGACCAGGTGCCAGATATTGGTGTCGGCACGGCCGGCGGCTTCAGGCGGCATCTCGCCGTGACAGCGCCTGATATCGACCTCCTTCTCGCGGATACGCGAGAGCGCGATCAGGGTCGGAATGACGAGCAAAGAGGTGACCAGGAACACCGAGCGGCTCGACAGCAGATAGCCCGCGGTGCCCATCACCGCCGCCGCGACCCCGTTGCCGAGCGAGGCAAAGCGCGCGTTGCGGCCGAGCCGCTCGCCGATCGCGAGTGGACCGACCAGGCCAAGGCTGATCGCCGCAATCGCCGGCCCCAGCACGCAGCTCGCCGCCGCGTGCAAGGTGGCCGCCGCCACCACGACCGGGAAGATCGGCATCGCGGCATAGGCCAGCGCGCAAGCGCCGATGGTCGCGATCGCGAGGGCGGCAACCAGACGCTCCGACTTCGCGGCATCGATGATCGCCCCGCCGGGCATCTGCCCGATCAACCCGACGATGCCGCCGATCGACAGCACGAGGCCGATCTCGACCTGGGTCCATTTCTGGGTGGTCAGATAGACCGCGATGAAGGGACCGAATCCGGTCTGCACGTCGGCAAGGAAGAAGATGAACCAGTCGAGGCCACGCAGGCTCTGGCGCGACGGCGCCGGGATGCCGTTGACCGATGGCGCGGCGACGTCGTCCTGTTCAACGCGGCCGTCGCGATCTGCATGGTTCAGCTTCCTCGACAACAGCACAGGCGGTCAGCCCTCCCCGCACCTCACTGGATTGCTTGCAGCGGTTGAAGGCTGCCGGACGCGCCGAGCACGACGATCGGCGTGTCTTCCTTGTATTCCGGCGCGGCCGCGACCTGCGCCTTGGTCAATTCCAGCGTGATGCTGTCCTTTTTGTTGGCAATCTTGCCGAAGCGCAGCGCGTTCCAGTCCACCACGATCTTGCGGCTGCCGACGCCGAGAAACCCGCCGAAATCGATCGCGGCGGCGCGCACATGGCCGGTGCGATCGACGATGACGTCGACGATGCGACCCATGTCCTCGCCGGCGGCGCTGCGCACGTCGCGGCCGAGCACGCCATGGGCCTCGCTGGCGCCGATGATGGTCACCGACGGCGGCGGAGCGGCATCCTTCGGCGTGACGGGCACGGTCGAGGCCGGCGGCTGGGTGGCCGGCGCATTGGCCTCATGCGGGCTTGTCGGCGGCTCGTCCGCGGCGTGCGAGGGCGCGACCGCCAGCCTTGCAACGAGGGCTGTACCAAGGATCAATGCTCCGATCGCACGCATGACGCCCTCCTTGCGCGCCGCTAGCGCGCCAGCACGATCGAGACCTGGATCTGGCCGCGCGTGCGCATCACCTCCAGCGCCACGTCGTCGCCGTGGCGGCTGACGCGCAGGTCGACGCTGGAATCGCCGAGGCGCAGATCGCGCAAGAACACCTCGTTGAGGAACGCCGGCAGATGCGGGTTGCGCAGGCGAATCTCACCGCGCGCCACGTCGAATTCGAGACCGAGCGCCGCTTCCAGCAGCGTGAACGGCGTCGCGCTGGCCCAGGCCTGCGGCGCGCAGGCGACCGGATAGAGCGTCGGACCTCGCCGCTTCTCGCGCCGGAAGCCGCAGAACAATTCGGGCAACCGGCGCAGGTCCATGTAGGTCGCCGCGTCGAACAGCCCCTTGAAGACATGCGCCACCGAGTGCTTGAGGCCGTAGCGCGCGAGCCCGAGCGCGATCAGCGCGTTGTCGTGCGGCCAGATCGACCCGTCATGGTAGGACATCGGATTGTAGCGCACTTCGCCCTGCGCGACGGTGCGGATGCCCCAGCCCGAGAAGAAGTGCGGCCGCATCAGATCGGCGGCGACGAGGCGGGCGCGGTCCTCGCGGATCATGCCGCTGAACAGCACCTGACCGGCGTTCGAGGTCCGCACCTTGCACGGCCGCTTCTTGCCGTCGAGCGCGACCGCATAAGTGCCGAGTTCCTCGCACCAGAACGCCTGCTCGAAGCGTTCGGCCAGCGCGCTCGCCTCGGCCTCGAGCTTGCGGCTGCGATCCGGCTTGCCGAGCCGCAAGGCGCAACGCGCGGCGAGCAGCTTGGCGGCATAGACGTAGCCCTGGACTTCGGCGAGCGCGATATTGCCTTCCGCGAGCTGGCCGTCGGCGTGGAAGATCGCGTCGTAGGAATCCTTCCAGCCCTGGTTGGCCAGCCCCTTCTCGGTCGCGCGCTGATATTCGACGAAGCCGTCCTGGTCGGGATCGCCGGGACCGTCGATCCAGGCCAGCCCCGCCTCGATCGCCGGCCATAGCTCGAGCAAGGTCTTCTCGTCGCCGGTCCGTTCGAAATAGCTGCCGGCGAGCAGGACGAACAGCGCGGTGGAATCGACGCTGCCGTAATATTGCGCGAACGGCACCTCCCGCAGCGCCGCCATCTCTCCGCCGCGCATCTCATGCAGGATCTTGCCGGGCGCGGCATCGGCAAGCGGATCGACCGCCTTGGCCTGGAAATGCGCGAGCCGGCGCAAGACGCCCTTGGCGATGCGCGGATCGACCCACAGCATTTGGAGCGCGGTGATCAGGCCGTCGCGGCCGAACGTCGTCGAGTACCAGGGAATGCCGGCATAGGGATAACGCCCCTGCGGCGTCTCCGTCATCAGCATGTTGAGGTCGGCCATGGCCTGGCACAGCACCTCGTTGAAGATGTTGTTGGAGGTCTCGATGCTGGCGGCGCCCATGGTGGAATGGCGCATCTCGCGGCGGTGAGCGAGTAGTCCCCGGAAGAACCGCGCCGGCCTCTCCGCCATCGGCCGGTTGCAGGACACGGCCACGAACAGCGATGTCGATTCGTGCGGGTCCAGCTCGATCTGCCAGGTCGCCGCGTTCACCGACAGCCGCGTCGGACGCGGGTCGAAATGCAGCCCCGTGGTGCGCTCGATGTCATCGAGACCGCGATATTCGAACAGCACGTCGGTCGGCCCGAGCAGTCTGCTCGTGCCGGTGCCGCGGTGCGGGCGGCGCTCGCCGCGCACCTCGAACAGATCGGCAAAATCGTTGTCGAACAGCAGCGTCAGCTCGAAGCTGGTGCGCTGCTCGCCATGGTTCTGCACGCCGATGCGCTGATAGGCGGTGCCCCGCCACAGGAAGATCGTGCGCACGATGTGCAGCAGATCCTTCTGCAGGACGAGGCTTTCCCGTCGGTAGATGTCCGGATTGGTCAGATCGACGGTCAGCGCCGAATTGTCGTCGCGCAGGTTGGAGCCGAGCAGCAGCGGCTGGAGATCGTCGAGCACGAGCTCGAGCCGCGCGAGGTAGCGCGTATCGTGATGGAACAGGCCATCCGGCCCGCCTGCCGAGGCGCCGATGTCGCCATGGCTGTCGAGCACGATGAACATGTCGTCGTGCTTGAGCGACCGCCGCGGCCGCGCCGAGGGCCCGGTCATCGGAATATAGAAAGGTTGCTCCGCGACCTGTTCGGAGGTCCGTGTCACGGAGACGAGTTGGGTTACGGCTTCGGCCGACATGAGCAGCTCCCCTGCGCTTGTTTGAAACGCGACCGACTCGAGAACGCGATTGTTGGCTTACGCGGCGGCTTGCGCCAGCCTACTCATTTCCTGCGTGACCAGTTCACGATAGGGTCCGTGACCCTGCATCAGGCGCTCGGGCGACCCGTCTTCGATGATCTTACCATTTCTCAGCACCACCACGCGATCGAAATTACGCAGCGTTGCCAGCCGATGCGCGATCGCGATCACGGTACGGCCGCGCATCAGGCGCGACAGTGCCTCGCGGATCGCCTCCTCGGATTCGCTGTCGAGCGCGGCGGTGGCCTCGTCCAGCAGCAGGATCGGCGCGTCCTTCAGGAAGGCCCGCGCGATGGCAATGCGCTGGCGCTGGCCGCCCGACATCTTGACGCCGCGGTCGCCGACCATGGTGTCGAGACCATCCGGCAGGTTCTCGACGAAATCGCAGCGTGCCGCGATCGCGGCGCGCAGCACCTCGTCGTCGGTCGCGTTCGGGCGGCCGTAGCGGATGTTCTCGCGGATCGAGCGATGAAACAGGGAAATGTCCTGCGGCACGACGGAGATCGCCTCGCGCAGGCTCAGCTGCGTGACCTTCGAGATGTCCTGCCCGTCGATGGTGATGCTGCCGTCGTCGACGTCGTAGAAGCGCTGCAGCAGCGTGAACAGCGTCGACTTGCCGCCGCCGGACTGGCCGACCAGGCCGACGCGCTGGCCGGGTTGCAGGCGAAGGCTGAACCGCTCGAAGATCTTCTCCCCGCCGGGATAGCCGAAGGTGACGTTGTTGAACGAGATCGAGGCGCCGCTCTTGACCAGCGGCTCCGCCTCGGGGTGGTCGCGCAGCTCGTGCGGCACCAGCAGCGTGGCGATCGCCTCGGTCAGACGGGCGACGTGCTGGGTGACGTCGACCAGTGCCACCGCGAGATCGCGCGTGGCGCTCAGGATGGAGATGCCGAGCGTGCAGACCAGCACGACGTCGCCGGTGGTCGCTTCCCCCTTCTGCCAGAGCGTGACTGCCCAGGCCATCAGCGCCACCGTCAGGAGCACGGTCACGGCGGCATGCAACAGCCGCAGCTTCTCCAGATAACGCAGGCTGCGGCTTCGCGCGGTGAGTTCCCGATTCACCGTCGCGTCGAACCGCTCATGTTCGTGGCCGATGCCGCAAAAGGCCCGCACCAGCGGCATGTTGCTGATGACGTCGATCATCTCGCCGTCCACGACCGCCGCCTTGTCGGCGAAATCGTCGTGCAGGGGCTTGCCGGCGGCGGCCAGGTGGAACATCGCGACCACCATGCCGCCGGCGATCACGGTCAGACCGAGCGCCATATAAGGGCTGACGGTTCCAATCAGGGCAATTGCCGCAATTGTGGCGATGCAGGGCGGCAGCACGTTCCAGACGAACATGTTCTCGACCGTGAACACCGCGTTCGACGTCGCGGTGATGCGGCTCGTCAGCATGCCCGGCATGCGGTCGGAGAAATAGCTCGGCGCGTGCCCGGTCAGATGACGAAAGATGTCACGGCGCAAATCACCCGTGACACGAACGAAAGTGAAGCTCGCCGTCCAGCTCGCGATCCGCCACAGGAAGTTGTCGGCAGCGATCAGCGACATGAGTAAAATGAATGCCAGCCATACGCTGCCTCCATGCGACGGCCCGGCCGACAGGCTGTCGACCAGGGATTTGACCCCGTACTGGGTGCCTACCGAGCAGGCAACCGCGGCAACGACCGCGGTCAGGATCACCAAATGCGACGCGAGACGACGCCGGAGATAGCGCAAGACAAAGGCAAATGGCCTGCGCGCGTATCCAGAAAGCTGATCCATATGGTTATCGCCCCATTATGCTGGTTTTTCGTTGGTGACCGACCGACTTGAACATCGATCTCTTCGCCCGGGTTCCCGGGCTTGACGATCACGACATGCGGATGCGGACGATCTGCGAAGATGTGGTGGCAGGATCGCGGCGCGCTCCAACGTGTCGAAGAAGTAACATTCGGGAGAAGGAACTTCGCAACTGCGGGAACGTTCCCCTATCTGGCATGCCGGTGCCGTACTGGCGGGGGTTTCGACAATCATGATCGCAGAGGAGATGGTGAGATGCGCATCGCGCAGGTAGCTCCGTTGACGGAGGCTGTTCCACCCAAGCTGTATGGCGGCACCGAGCGGGTGGTGCATTGGTTGACGGAGGAGCTGGTGGCCCTTGGACACGACGTGACGCTGTTCGCCAGCGGCGACTCGCACACCTCGGCCAAGCTCGATGCCCTGTGGCCGAAGGCGCTTCGCCTCGACGGTTCCGTGCGCGATCCCAATGCGCTGCACATGGTGCTGCTGGAGCGTGTGCGGCAGAAATGTGATGACGAGGAATTCGACTTCCTCCATTTCCATCTCGACTATTATCCCTGGTCGCTGTTCCACCGGCAGCCGACGCCGTTCTTGACCACGCTGCACGGCCGGCTCGACCTGCCGGAGCATCAGCCGGTCTTCAACACCTTCTCCAAGATGCCCGTCATCTCGATCTCCAACGCGCAGCGGCGGCCGGTGCCGCAGGCCAATTGGGTGACGACGATCCACCACGGTCTTCCGGAGAACCTGCTGACGCCGAAGCCCATGCGGCAGGAATATCTCGCCGTGCTCGGCCGCATCGCGCCCGAGAAGGGCGTCGACCGCGCCATCAAGATCGCGACCCATTGCGGCATTCCGCTGAAGATCGCGGCCAAGGTCGATCGTGCCGATCAGGATTACTACGACGAGCTGATCCGGCCGATGATCGAGAACAACCCGCTGGTGGAGTTCATCGGCGAGATCGGCGATCACGAGAAGTCGGATTTCCTCAGCGGCGCGCTCGGCCTGCTGCTGCCGATCGACTGGCCGGAGCCGTTCGGCCTCGTGATGATCGAAGCCATGGCCTGCGGAACGCCGGTCGTCGCCTTCAACCGCGGCTCGGTGCCGGAGATCATCGACGAAGGCCTGACCGGCTTCATCGTCGAGGACGTGATCAGCGCGGCGGGCGTGGTGAACCGCCTTCCGCAACTCGACCGCGCCGCGATCCGCAAGCAATTCGAGACGCGCTTCACGGCGCGGCGCATGGCGCTGGATTATCTCGCGGCCTACCGCAGCCTCGCCGAAGAAAAGGCGCCGCGGATCAAGCTGGTGAGCAGCGCGGAGTAGCACTGCAAGGGCACACTGTCATGCCCCGGCTTGACCGGGGCATCCAGTACGCCGCGGCATATCGGCTCAGGCACTACGTTCTCTGGAATACTGGATCGCCCGGTCAAGCCGGGCGATGACAGCGAATATGCGGTGGACAGATCACCGCACATGCGTGGCGACACATGCGTGGCGAACAGCAAAGCCTCTATCTCACGACCGCCCGCTTCGGCTCGACGATCTCGAACATCCTCGGGAATTCGTCCATCAGGCCCATCAGCTCGGCCAGCTTCATCGGGTTGCCGGCGAGCTTGACCTTGCCGGCGGCAACCGCCTCCGGAAAGCTGGTCAGCTTGGCGATCACCTCGTCGAGCGTGGCGCGCGCCAGCGTGAAGCTGGCATCGGCGCCTTCCGCCTGCACCCCCTCGGTGTAGGTGAGCGCGCAGTTCTCCAGATTGAGCACGAAGGTCTCGCCGGTGTCGGAAAAGCTCCAGTTCAAGACGATGTGCTTGCCCTCCGCCTTGGGACCGTTGAGGCGGATGCCGAGCACATCCCAGAGCTGCGAGGTGCGCAGCGCGGCCAGCGTCTCGCGCGGCATCGGCGGGCGTGCCGGCACCTTCGGCATGCCCTGGCGCAGCTCCTGGGCGCCGAACAGATAGGCGTTGCGCCAGGTCGCGCTTTCGGCGGCGTAGCCGAGCTGCTCCAGCGTATCAGCCAGGAGACCGCGTGCTGCCGCATTGTCAGGCTCGGCGAAGACGAGATGGCCGAGCACTTGCGCGACGAAGCGGAATTCACCCCTGTCGAAATCGGTGCGCGCCCGCGCCAGGATCGCGTCCGCCCCGCCCATGTACTCGACATACTTCTTGCCGGATTCGACCGGCGGCAGCGGATCGAGATTGACCGGATTGGCGTCGTACCAGCCGAGATATTTCTGGTAGATCGCTTTCACGTTGTGGCGGATGTGGCCGTAATAGCCGCGGCCGTGCCAGGCGCCCTCCAGGCTCTTCGGCAACCGGATCGTCTCGGCGATCTCGGCCGCGGTGAGGCCGTGATTCATCAGGCGGATGGTCTGATCATGCGCGAATTTATAGAGGTCGCGCTGCTGGCGGATCATCGTGCCGATGCGCTCACGTCCCCACACCGGCCAATGGTGCTGGCCGCACATCGCCTCGGCCTTGCCGTCCCAGAGCCGCAAGGCCTCGCCCAGATATTTCGACCAGGCCAGCGCGTCGCGCACGTCGGCGCCGCGGAACGGCAGCAGATTGTGAAAATTGTGCGTGCAGTTCTCGGCGAGGTTCAGCAGCCTGTAGCGCGGGACGAAGAAGTGCATCTCCGCCGGCGCTTCGCTGTTCGGCGCCATCTGGAATTCGAACGCGACGCCGTCGATCACGCGCGTATCGCCGGTCGCCATGATCAGGTCCGTGGGGCGCAACAGCGCAACCGATCCCGCCGCCATCGATTTGCCGAGACCGCAATCGACCTGTCCGCGCGCGCCCTTGGCGAGCAGCGGCCCGAACTGGTACTGCGCCCGGCGCAGCATCGCCGGTCCTGCGATGATGTTCTCGGAGACGGCGTGCTCCATGAACAGGTTCGGCGCGATGATGGGCACGCGGCCGGTCGCGAGCGCATCGTCCTCCAGCACGCCGCGGGCGCCGCCCCAATGGTCGGTGTGGGTATGGGTGAAGATGATCGCCGCGACCGGTCGCGTGCCGCGATGCTTGAAGTAGAGATCGAGCGCGGCGCGGGCCCCTTCGATCGAGGTCAGGGTGTCCACGACGATGACGCCGCTGTCGCCCTCGATCAGCGTCATGTTGGCGATGTCGAGCCCGCGCACCTGGTAGACGCCGGGTACGACCTCGAACAGGCCGTGCTGCATGTTGAGACGCGATTGCCGCCACAGGCTCGGATTGACCGTGGGCGGCGCCTCTTCGGTGGACAGGAAACCGTAAGGCTGAAGACTCCAGACCGTCCGCCCCTGCGGGTTCGTGATCTCCGCGTTCTCGATGGTGCCGAGGAAGCCGCGCGCGGCATCGTCGAAATCCCGCGTGTCGGAAAACGGCAACGCGTTCAGCATCGCCGCTTGCTGCGCGATGACGGAGGGCGTTGCGTCCTTCGGCTCATTGCTGAGTTCGGTCATGTGTGTCCCCCCGCCTGATGCACGGCATCTAACCGCATCTTGCGGTCGATTGCCATTGGAGGAGACGAAGGAAATGGATGCCGTCTTCCCTTCTCCCCTCCCCCGACGAGAGGGTGCATGGGCTAGGCAGCTACGCCTTCAACGGCTTGGCGCGATGCCGTGGCGTTGTCCGCCATCCGCAGCTCGCTGGCCAGCACGTAGCCGCCACGATTCTGCTTGGCCCGGTAAAGCGCCTTGTCCGAGCGCGACAACAGCGCCTCTGCGGTTCGGCCGTCGTCCGGCGCGACGGCAACGCCGACGCTCGCACCGAGATCGATCACCTGTCCGTCAACCTCGTATGGCGTGCCGATCGATTGCACGATCCGCCGTGCCATCGCCTCCGCGTCGGACGCGGCGCGCTGCACCAGGACGAACTCGTCGCCGCCCATGCGGATCACCAGGTCGTCAGGCGCGGCCAGCGCCTTGAGCCGCCCGGCGACCTGCTTCAGCAGCGCATCGCCGGCGGGGTGGCCGAACCGGTCGTTCGCTTCCTTGAAGCGGTCGAGATCCAGCGTATGGACGGCAACCATCCCGGCCGACAGCATCACGGGCAGATCCCTTGCCAGCACCGAACGATTGGACACGCCGGTCATCGGATCGGAGCGCGCGAGCTGCTCGAACTGGCGCTTGAGCGTGATCTGGCTGATCGAGGCGTTGAAGCTGAGCCGAACCATCTCGAAGCTCGCGACCACGTACATCAGAATGAGGAGACCGAGCCCGACATGGCGGAGATCGGGCTGCATGAAGCTCACGATCGCGGCGGGCGCGGCGATCGCGGCGAGATCGAGCAGCGCCGCAGCGGGACGCAGCGCCAGCCGCGCCACCACGCCGGCGCCGAAGCCGAAACCGATGCCGACCGCCATCACGCAGCAGAGCGCATCGCCCAGCACGATGCTGCGCGCGGCGAACACGCCGAGCACGAGGGCCGTTACCACGGTGCCGGCAATGTAGCGCCGTTCCCAGTGCACGGCCTCGGCCCGGCCGAGAAGTGGCGGAGCCGCGAGGCGGCGGCGGAATGCAAATATCTCGACGAGACGAACAATCGCCACCACCACGCCGGCGACCGTCAGGCCGGCCGTCATCATATCACCGGTCTCGTAGGTCGTGATGGCGCCGACCAACGCCTGGCAGGCGGCCGCGAGAATGGTGGGCATCATCGTGCCGTGAAGACCCGTGATGACTTCCAAATGGACGGCGTCCGAAATCGACGCCGGTCCGGACTCCATTCTGTTGAAAAACATGCCAGCTCCCATCCGCTGGCATCTAGCGCAGACCCGTAAAGATTGCGTTCGCTACTCAACGATCGCATTTGAGCGTGCGGATTTACCGTGCATTAGCCATGTCTCGCCGGGACGGGCGGAGACGCAAGCTCATTGTCTCCGCTCCGCCCCGCGCCGCTACATTCCCAGCAGCCGCGGTAGCCACAGCGACAGGCCGGGCCAGTACGTCACCACCACGAGGAAGCCCAGCATCGTGAGCAGCCATGGCCACACCGCGACCGTGAGCTCGGTGATGCCCATCTTGGCGATGCCTGAGGCGACGTAGAGGTTGAGGCCGACGGGCGGATGGCACAGCCCGACCTCCATGTTGACTGTCATCAGGATGCCGAAATGAATCGGATCGATGCCGAGCTTGATCGCGACCGGAAACAGGATCGGCGCCATGATCAGGATGATGGAGGACGGCTCCATCACATTGCCCGCAATCAGCAGCAGCAGGTTGACGAGCAGCAGGAAGCCGATCCACCCCAGGCCCTGGTCGATCATCCATTGCGCCAGCGCCTGCGGCACGTTCTCGTAGGTCATCAGGAACGAGAACAGCACGGCGTTGGTGATGATGTAGAGCAGCATCGCCGAGAGGTTCGCCGATGACAGCAGCACGCGCGGAACGTCGCGCAGCCTCAGGTCCTTGTAGATGAACACGGCCACGATGAAGGCGTAGACCGCGCTGACGGCAGCAGCTTCGGTCGGCGTGAACAGGCCGCTGTAGATGCCGCCGATCACGATCACGATCAGCAGGATGCCCCAGATCGACTTGCGGAACGCATCGAGGCGCTCGAGGAAGGTGGCCTTCGGCATCCGCGGATAGTCGTTGCGCCAGGCCCGATAGAACGTCGTGGCGCCGAGCAAGGAGGCCAGCACCAATCCCGGCACGATGCCGGCGATGAAGAGCTTGCCCACCGAGCTGTTGGTGGAGACGGCGTAGAGCACCATCGGGATCGACGGCGGAATCAGGATGCCGAGCGAACCCGAGGTCGTGATCACGCCGGCGCCGAACCGCTTCGGGAAGCCTTGCGCGACCATCGCCGGCAGGATCACCGAGCCGATCGCCACCACGGTCGCCGGCGACGAGCCGGAGATCGCGGCGAACAGCGCGCAGGCCACGACGCCCGACAAGGCGAGACCGCCGTACCAATGGCCGACCAGGGAAGTTGCGAAGGCGATCATCCGCCGCGCCACCCCGCCATGGGTCAGGAAGTTACCGGCGAGGATGAAGAACGGGATCGCCATGATCTCGAAATTCTCGATGCCCGTGAACAGCTTCAGCGCCACCGATTCGGTTCGCACGTCGGTCAGCGTGAACATGAAGCTGAGCACGGTGAGACCCAGCGCGATCGAGATCGGCATGCCCGTCAGCATCAGCGAGAGCAGCAGCGCGAACACGATGGCGACGCGCACGCCCTGCGGCAGCGTGATGAGGTGGCCCGCATGGGCGAAGCAGATGGCGACGATCAGGACCGGCAGCAGCATCAGGATCCAGCCGAGCGGGCTGCGCTCGTCCCGGACCACCTGAGTGTGCGTGACCGGGGCCGGATGCACCGGGTCCATCTCGACGCTTTCGACGCCTTCGACGCCCGCCACGTCGTGGTGCGGCAGCTCGCCGGTGCGGTAGAACGACCAGGCGACCTGCAGGAAGCGGAAGCACATCAGGCCGGAGCCGAGCGGGATGGTGAGATAGACCATCCACATCGGCGCTTCGAGATCGTTGGACTGCTGGCCGCTCTGCCACATGTGGGTGACGAAGGCGGCCCCGAAATAGCCGACGATGGCGGTGAAAAGAGCGCCGCACAGAAGGCCGAAGGTGATCACGCGCCGGCGCGACCCGCCGGGCAGGATGTTGACCAGCACGTCGACGCCGACATGGATGCCGGTCCGCACGCCGTAAGCGGCGCCGAACTTCGCCATCCAGATGAACATGTAGATGCAGAGCTCCTGCGCCCAGGACAGGTCGAGCGCGGCAAGCCAGACGAACGCCGCGCGGGCCGGGACGGCCAGGAAGGCCAGATTGCGGGCTTCCGCCCATTTGGCGATGTCGATCGACAGCCCGGCACCGTAACGATGCAGCACGGCGACGAAGATCAGCGACGTCGCAGCCGCGATCATCGTCGCGATCAGCCATTCCTCGAGATGATTGAGAAAGCGATTCAGCCCACGCAGCAACTTCGTCCCCCCAGCATTGGCTCGTCCATTCAAGAGTGAAACGGCCGGGAGTGCGATCACCCCCGACCGTTGGTATTGTTCTTATTGGGCCGCGGCCGTCAGTTCATCTTGACGTCGAGTTCCTTGGCAAGGAGATCGAGCACCTCCTGCCCGACCCGCCCCTTTGCCCATTTATACGTCGGCTGCATCGCCTCCTGCCAGGCCTTGCGGTCGGCGTCGGTGAGATAATGCAGATTGGTCTTACCCGTCTTCTTGATCTCGGCCAGCGCGTCCTCGTTCTCCTGGCGCGCGATCGAGTTGGTGTAGTCAGTCGCCTCCGCCATCGCCTTGTCAAGCTGGGTGCGGATGTCGGGCGGCAGGCCCGACCAGAACTTCGAATTGACGATCACGGCATATTGCAGATGGGCATGATAGGACACGGTGATGTCCTTCTGCACCTCGTAGAACTTCTGCGTGAGGTAGTTTGACGCCGTGTTCTCGCAGCCGTCAACCACGCCGGTCTGCAAGGCCTGGTAAACTTCCGAGAACGCCATGATCTGCGGGATCGAGCCCATGATGCGGAGATACTGGTCGGCGACCTTCGATCCGGAGATGCGGAATTTCAGCCCCTGAAAATCTGTCGGCTTCAGCAAGGGACGGTTGGCGGACAGCATGTGGAAGCCGTTGTCCCAATAGGCGAGCCCCGTGATGCCCTTGGCCTCGAGCTTCTGGAACAGCCATTTGCCGATCGTGCCCTTCATCGCGCTGGCATAGGTCGCATCGTCCCGGAACAGCCAGGGCAGGTCGAGCGCCTCGAACTCCTTGATGCCGAGCGGCGCGAATTTCGCCGTCGAGGGCGCAAGCATGTGCACCGAGCCGAGCTGCAGCGCCTCGATCTCCTCCTTGTCCTTGTAGAGCGTGGAGTTCGGGTAGACTTCGACCTTGACCTTGCCGTCGGTGTACTTCTCGGCCAGCTCCTTGAACTTCAGCGCGCCCTTCCCTTTCGGGGTGTCGTTGGCGACGACGTGGCTGAACTTGATGGCGATCGGAGCTTGGGCCGGCGCAGCGGCAGGGGCCAGACCTAATGCGACCGCCGCGACCGCAAGAAGCACTTTGCGCATGAAGAACCTCCCCAACAACCTCGAAACCGGGTTCTTTTTGTTTTGCGGTCAGTACTCGCAGCAACCCGCAAGCCGAACAACCAGACCTAAGCCTAATTTGCCGCAGCCAAGCTATCTTGACGGAGGCTGTCTGCGCAACCCGGCACGCGGCCGCCCGTGGCGACGAGCGCTTATGTCGCATTGCGGCAATGCATCAGCCCTTGCGCTGCGCGACAATGAAGAGACGGCGGAACGGGAACAGGGTCTGTCCCGCCGCATTCTTCGGATAGGCTTTCGCAACGCGCGCGCCATAGGCGGCCTCGAACGCGATCTTCTCGTCGCCAGCAAGCACGTCGAGATAACGCGTCAACCAGGTCCCCTTGGTCCATTCCTTGACCGGGTTCTCGCCTTCGAGGACTTGCAGATATTCGGTCTCCCAGATGTCGATGTTGGCCGACATCGGCGCGAGAAGATCATGGTAGTAGGCCGGCCCCTCGACCGGCGACGGCGTGACGAGATGCTCGACCTTGGACCGCCACGGACCATCGAGCGCGGTCTCGCCGATCAACACATGCGACGGTGCCAGAAAGTTGCGCGGCATCTGCACCGCAAGCATGCCGCTGGGCTTCACCCTCGCCATCACCGACGGAAACAGTGCCGCATGATGGGGTAGCCAGTGCAGTGCGGCATTGGAATAGATCAGGTCGTATTGCCCGGCCGGATGCCAATGGCCGAGATCTTCATGCGACCATTCCACATCCGGCGCTGCCTTGCGGCCGGCGGCGACCATCTCGGCCGAGCCCTCGACAGCCGTCACCGTCGCGTCCGGCCAACGCTCCCTAATCAGTTTCGTGACGTTGCCGGCGCCCGCGCCGAGATCGGCAATCTCGCGCGGGCCGAAATCCGGAATCCGCATCAAGAGGTCGACGGCGGGCCGGAGCCGATGGCCGGAGAATTTCAGATATTGCTGCGGATCCCAGACCATCGCTCAACGCCTTTTTCTTTTTCGTGTTTCCTTCAACGTCGCCCTTGGTTACCACTGCTCGTCCCGCTCAGGCAATTCGCAAGGCGGGACGGGACAGGAAACGATCAGCAACAAGCAAGAAGACAACCAAGAGAGCGTGTGACCATGGACCTCGGGCTCAAATCGAAAACCGCTGTTGTCACCGGCGCGAGCATCGGCATCGGACGCGCCATTGCCAAGGGCCTTGCGGCCGAGGGCGTGCGCGTCGTCGGCGTGGCGCGGCGCGGCGACTTGCTCGCAGAGCTCGTGAAGGAAGTCGGCGGCGGGCTGATCACTCCGTTCGAGCAGGACGTCATGGCCAAGGACGCGGCGGAGCGGATCGCGGCCTTCGCGTTGAAGGAGCTTGGCCATGTCGACATCCTCGTCAACAATGCCGGCGGCAGCCGCCCGCTGCCGGTCGACGCGCCCGACAGCAAATGGGACGAGGCGATCGCGCTGAACTTCACCAGCTACCGCCGCATCGCGCATGCGCTGCTGCCGCAGATGATCGAACGCAAATGGGGCCGCATCGTCAACATCACCGGCAAGTCCGAGCCGGAAGGCCTCAACGCCGCCTTCGCCGCCAAGGCCGCGGTGCACGCCTGGGCCAAGGGCCTGTCGCGCGAGATCGGCGAGCACGGCATCACCATCAATTGCATCCCGCCCGGCCGCATCATGAGCGAGCAGATCCGCCGCAATTACGCACCCGACTATCGCGAGCGCTTTGCCGAAGAGGAAATCCCCGTCGGCTATTGGGGCGAGCCGGAGGATCTGGCGGCGCTCGCGGTCTTCCTGGCCTCACCCGTGGCGCGGTACATCACGGGGACGGTGATCCCGGTGGACGGGGGCTTGCGGCGGTATCAGTTCTAGGGGCTCCGAACAGCGAGGCAATCTTCGCACGCCTTGGAAGCCCGCAAGGACGGGCAGCGAGTGCCCGCTGGCGCGGCTCGCGGAGACCTGCCGTGCCCGATTTGCCGCCTGATCTCACGGTTTGACGTAACTCCAGCCCTGTTCCTGCAGCTCCATGACGCGGACGACACCGGATTTGACGACCGAGGCCTGCGGAATCAGGCTTATGTCCTTGTTCTCCGCCTTATGCATGTTTTCCTGCGTGTTGCCGCAAGCCTTGAAGGAGATTTCGGGATGGCTCATCGCGAGAACCTCGATGCGCGGCTTTACCGGCGAGGTGTCTTCACGCAGCATGTGAAGCCCGGGACCAAAGGTGACGACCTCGATCGACACCGGCTCACCAAGATCGCGGTAATATTGCGCGACGTTGGTCGCATTGTTGAGGGCGAGATTCATCATCGCAGGTTCGTTGGAGTTAACCTGCAAGATCAACCGATGCGGCTTGCGGGCGACCTCAGGTTTGATCATCTGAGCCAGCGCTCCCTCGCTTGCAGGGTTCCGCTTGCCTGTGTGATTCTGCGTCGGCTTGCCCGCTTGTTTATGTGCGTTTGACTGCTTCGGATTGCTCGCTTTGCTCTTCGCGCTCGTCTGCGGGGCCCACGGGTTGTCCTGCTGCGCCCGCGCGTTTGGTCCGGCCAGAAGCAGCATCGCCAAGGCGCTGATGATTGCCGTCGCCAACTTTGGATTGATCATCTCGTTTCTCCCGTTACCTGATGGTCACCGTCCTGGTCTGGCAACGGCATGCGGCCATTTGCATGCCGTCCCCACTCTTTCGCGCACGTTCTTGAATCCGCTGAGCGAGAATTTTCCCTCTTGCACCGCGCCGGTGCGGATGGTGAGACGCACGATGATGTGCCCGTCGTCGGGTAGCGACTTCAGCAACTGCACGACGTCGCCGCCGAAAGCGACGCCGGAACCGAACAGCGGCAAGGCCGCCGTGAGTTGCATTGGCTGCTCCGCGTTGAGCTGAAGGGAGACGGCATATTCACTGGCACTGCGTGCCACCGTCGGTCCTGCGACTACGACTTCCGTACGGCCTTTGCGGCAGTGGATTGCGAGTAGCATCGCGGCACCATCCGAGCCGCCGACGGAAGAGGTCGTGGCGGTGACGATTGGTGAATAGTCGACTGGCGAAGTGGTCTCGCTGATCAGCCAGCTATCGTCTGAGGCCCGCCGCCCGGGCGGTGGAATCTTGCGTGACAGATCTTGCAGACATTCCAGCCGAGCTTGCCCCTCCATCGCCGAACAAGACCGAAGTATTGCTATGGGATCACTCGTGTTTTGCGCGTATGCGATTCCGCAAGCCACATTGAAAGCGACGGCGAGCGGAGCAGCCGCACGCTTCATGGCCGCGCCTGTGCACTGCGCGCCTTGCGATCCAGCCAATCCTGCGCGGCCTGGAAGCGGGTGAGTCCTGGCACGGTCGCCGCGAGATTGATCGACCGCCATTTCGGATCGAAGCCTGGCGCCTGCAGCCGGTCGACTCGCGAGAACAGATACTCGACAAGGCGCGCCACGCGCTTGTAGCGATTCGAATGTTGTGGCCAGTTGAACGCAACGAGCGCTGTCGGCACCGCGATGGTCGAGATCCGCTCGCCTTGCCTGATCAGATTGGGATACTCGCTGGCATCCAGAGTCGCGGGCAGATAATAGTCCTCGAACTTGCTGTCGTAGTTGACCGGCAGGAACTTGAATCCAGCCTCCCAACGGCCCTTTACGAAGGCGTCGACGGGTTTCGAGGTAATGAACACGACGGCAGACATCTCGCCTTTGCGCATCTGTTCGAGGGCCACCTGATGCGGAATGAACGTCTTGTCGATATCGATGCCCAGACGGCTGAAGATCAGTGGCCCTGAATAGGCGGCTGCGGTGCCCAGGGTGTTGAAGTTCACCTTCTTGCCGGCGAGATCCTGCAGGCTTGTGATTTCAGGCCGCACAAAGATATGCAGCTCGGATGGGAAGAGATTGAGCAGATACGTGATGCGGCTTCGGATCTGCGGTGCCTGGACCTTGTACTCTTCGAGCGCATCGGAATTGATGATTGCGGTGTCGACGCCACGCAGATACAGCAGCGCATTCAGATTATCGGTGGCTCCCCGCGTGACGATCGGCAGGAGATGCAGGTCTGCTCCGTCGTCCACGACACGCGCCATTTCTGCGGCGAGGCGGATCGGTGCGCCCTCGAGCAGACCGCCGGCGAGCCCGACCGTCCAGGCGTTCATCCGGTCCTTTTCATTCTCCTGGGGCAGCGACCTTCGGACGGGCTGAGCATCGGCCTTGGCATTTCTCGCCGTTTGCGCTTCCAAGCAGGACGTCTGAAGCATCATCGCGACCGGCACCAACCAGGTGAGCAGGAGCAACGAGAGTGACTTTGGCGCTCTGTTCATGTCGTTTCCCTTCCGAATTCGCCACCGCAATCTCTGGTCCCGCAGGGCTGCAACAAGTGCACTCTCACCGCTGCAGCGCATCCAGCCGTTCCTTCGCTTCGCGAATACCGCCCCGGTGTGCCTTCGCGTAGAACTCTCGCGCCTTGGCCGCTTCGCCGCGCGTTCCATAAGTGCCCCAGGCGGACAGAACTGCCGGATCGTATGTCTCCGCGAGCATGAAGCTTGCCTGCGCAATGTCCTTCTCAGCCGCGAGCTCGAGTACGATCCGCGCTGCGCCGATATTTCCCTGATCGAGCAACGCCCTGGCGCGCGGGATCAATCGGGCCTCCGCCTCGTTTTGGCTTTGGTTTGCGGCTGTCAGAGGCTCCCCGAGGGCCGCTTCCACGCTCCGCGTCGCCGGCACGATCGGGCCTTCATCTTTTTTCGCCACCTCGAGGCGGGCATCGATGGGAGCCGATGCCGATGCACGGTCTTTTTGCCTGGCTTCGGTCCCGCTCCGCTCCTGGTGCAGCGACTGCCGCAGTTCGGCAATCTCCCGGTTCGCTACCTGTCTCTGCTGCGAGGCCGCATCATTCGCCTGGCGCAATTGCACGTTCCGGGTTTCGATTTCACGGCGCGTTTCGGCAAGTTCCCTCGTCAGCGCGGCCGCATGCGCCTGAGTGTCTTCGAGAGCGCGGCGTTGTGGTTCGGCATTGGCCATTACCGCTTGCGCGGCTTTGGCCTGGGCCACGAGGTCGGCGTTCTTCTGCCGCTCGTCCTGCAAAGACTGCCGCAGCTCCGCAACCTCTGCCTCTTGTTCCGTAGCCGCAGCTTCCGCCATGAGCGATGCGCGGGGTATTCCGGCAAGCTCGCTCGCGAGCGCGGCGGCACGCGACTGCGCCTCGTGGCGCTCTTGCTGAGCGCTCGCCGCTGCCGCCTGCGCGGCGTTCGCCTGCTTCACGAGGAAGCCACTTCTTTGCCGTTCCTGCTGCAGGGTCAGCTGCAGTTCCTCGATTTCCCGCGCCGCCGCATCTCTCTGCTGCGCGGCCGCATCGTCCGCGTTGCGGGATCGCGCGTTACCGGCGTCGATCTCGCGGCGCGCTCCGGCAAGTTCGTTCGCGAGCTCGGCGTTGTGGGCTTGCTCCTGTTGAAGCGATTTCCGCAGCTCGTCCGCGGCGATTTCCGCCGTGTGCGTGCGCTGGACTGCCTCGTCGAGCTCCCTGCGCGCCTCGGCCAGCTCGTTGGCCGGCGCTTCGATGCGCGGCGCCTCCTCGTCCAGCCGCGGGCTTGGTTGCACCACGCTTGCCGGCTCCGCCTGCATCAGGGCTTCGGTCGCTTCGCGCTGAAGGAGCGCCAGCGAACCGGTCGTGATCTCCAGCCGCTGATCAAGGCTAATGCCGCTCTCGCCGCCGATGCGCGTCATGTCCGATTGCGCGGTGAATGGTGTGAACACGCCGAGCAGTGAAGCTCCGAGGCAGATGAAGGGGACCAGAATTGCAGCCGCCACGAGCCAGCCGCCCGATTTTTCGTCTTCCTGATCGACATCCTCCGTTGCGGGATGCCAATGGGTGGGCGCAGGATTGATTGCAGAGCCGTCCCGCCAGACCCATTGATCCGCCCCAGGTGACCAGTGGCCGAGCTCAGCAGTCCCGGTCGCATCCTCTACCCAGATGTCTTCTCCGCTCCTCGGTGCTGTATCAATTAGTCGGCGCATGCCTCACGCCTCCCTCGACGGCAACTCCAATGGAGCGGATGGCTCGGCCTGTTCGCCTGGCTCAGTGCTCGATCAGAACACGGTAGATCGACGTAACGTTGAGGCGGCACGCCGCCATTATTTAAATTTATTAAATATATAAAACTCTATATAATTTAACTGCATGACAAGTCAATTAAATAATCAGTGCCGGGAGGGATTCGTCGGCCGCCGAGGCCAGGTTTGACGGCGCGTCATGGAGCAATGTCATTATCCAGCCTACGGCTCCGCCGCCCGCGGCTTGCCGCAGGCCGCCATCCCGGGTGAAATTGGAAGCCTCATGCCGACGGGCGACAGCCCTTCATCCCTGGCCCGCCGCGGGACGCCATGCCGAGTTTCCCTCAATGGTTCTTCCGAAACCGCGAGACCGGTGCCATCACCGTCGCGCAGTGGCCCAATCTCCTTTTGTGGATCGTGATCGTTGCGGGCGTTCTGCTTTGGATCTGGCCTTCCGCAGGCAAAGCCAGCGTCGGCTTGACGATCGTGTTGAAAGGCGGCCTCATCATCTGGGGCGTCGACGAGATCGTCCGCGGCGTGAACCCTTGGCGGCGCTGCCTCGGCGCCGCCGTGGTCATCTACGCACTCACGACCCTTCTGCTATAAGGTCGTGAACATGTTCGCACGACCTGCAGTGTCAGTCTCAGACAAGGGCAGATTACCGCTCGCGGCTTGCTGCTGCTCCCAGCACATCATGCCGCCATGCACCCGGGCTGACGCCGGCAATTGCCGAGAAGACCCGCGTGAAGTGGCTCTGGTTGGCAAAGCCGGCCGAGATCGCAACCTCGGACAATGATGGGCCGGGCTCGCTCATCAGACGCTTTGCGGTCCTCACGCGATGATGCAGAAGCCAGCGATGAGGCGGCAGGCCGGTGGCCGCGCGAAACGCACGTGAGAAATGGCTGGCGGAGAGGCCTAACTCCGCAGCGATCGCCTCCAATGGCAGCTTCCCGCTGAGATCCGCTTCGAGTTTGTCGCAGGCGCGCGCGAGCTGCCATGGCGCAAGCGCGCCGCGGCTGCCCTCGATCTTGTGCCGAAAGCCCCCATAGGCCTGAGCGACGTGGGCGGTGAGGGCCAGCATTGTGTGGTCGACGAAGAGCTGGTTTGCCTCGTCCGGCCGCCGCAGTCCCTCGCGCAAGGAGGCACCGATATGACGGACGATGGCATCATCGTGCCCAACAGGACTGCAGTCGAGCGTATCGATGCGCCGCGCCCCCGACTGATCAGCGAGACCATCGAGCGCGGAACGCGGCACGTAGAAATGCAGAGAGTGGAATGGCTTGTTGATCAAGTAGCGCGGGTCGACCCTGAGATCATAGAGATACGTCGTGCCGGCGTGGACATCCGCCTTCTTGATGTGACGCCCCTGCTCCCAGATCTCGCACTCCGGATAGTCGCGCAGCTTCAGACTGACGAGATAGGCATCTTCCGCGGCAAACGAACCGGAAAGGCCCGGCACGGGATTGTCGTTGCGCGCTTCAGTGACCGCAATCTTGGTGCTGCGCAGCGACCCTGTCGTCAGAGTGGGAGGGGCTTCCTCGAGGCGAAGGAATTCTGCAACCCGTTCACCGTAAGCGCCTGTCCTGGTCATCCTATGTCTTTTCCGTCACGTCGAGGGAGCAGGCCGCAGCAAGCTGCCATTTCCAGAGCGATATATCGGCTATTCACCCATTGCTGTCCACGACCGGAGACGTCGCACCGGGGGCGGTTCGGTCCTTCGCCTCGACCGAGCCACACCAGAATTTGTTAATTGCTTCAAAACGATGCGGTTCGTGCCTGATGCCTTAGATGCCCGACGACAGAGGCGCGGACATCACGATTTTTCACAAACGCACGGGGGGCCGCGCGCTCCTGTTGCCGCAGAGCAGGATCAGGCAAGGCACGGCAGCAATAGGAAAGACACAGATTTCCGCCCCGCCTAGAACCCGCAAATCTACTGCATCGAAACTCGACGGATCGCTTTGGACCCCAATCCATCCGGCGAGCGAAGATCACGGCATCGGCCGTTCGGCCCGCTTTGCTGCGGCAAAGACCATGATCAAGAGGTCGCGCGTCAGCGACGCGCGCACACGAGCGAGAGTCCATGAGCAAAGTTGTCTTGCGCGAATCCGCGAATGAAATCCCCGCCGCGCCTCGGGGGCAGCGCGACGTTGCCCTCGGAGGCGACCGGTCCGCTGCGGGTGTGGAGATGGCTCGCGTGCTCAGGACGGCTCCCTTTCGCATGGCGTTGGACGCCTCCGGCGCCGGGATTGCTCACTGGAAGCACGACCCATTGCACGACGTCGTCGAGCCCATGAGTCACCACGTCATCATGGCTTATAACGGCACGGTACAGCGCATGGAGCGGCGGTCCGGACGGTCGATCGCGATCGGGACGTTTCGTCCCGGCGTCGTCATCATCATTCCGGAGGGATCGACCTCCCGATGGGACATCCCGAAGCCCGTCGACGTCGTTCAGCTCTACCTGCCGCAGACAACGCTGAAGCGCGTGGCGGACGAAGCCGCAACCGGATCGCCGGCCGAACTCCTGGAGCGCACCGCGCATCCCGATCCCGTGACTTCCCGACTGTTGCTGAGTGCCGCGGATGTGCTGGAAGGGCACGAAGCGCTGGATACACTCTTCAGGCAACAACTCATGGATTTGCTAACGACGCGTCTTCTGGCTGCGCACACCGGTTCGCCGAGCGCGATCTTGCCGACCAGGGGCGGGTTGTCGCCGAAGACACTGCTCCGCGCAATCGAGCGGTTGCGCTCGGACAGTGATGCCGACGTCTCACTCGCAGCTCTTGCGGCCGATGCCGGCTTGTCGCGCTTTCATTTCTGCCGTGCATTCAAGGACAGCACCGGACTGTCTCCCCATGCCTGGCTGCGCCAGCACCGGCTCGAGCAAGCCATGAATATGTTGCGCGACACCGACGCGCCCGTCGTCTCGATTGCGGCCACGCTCGGTTACTCCTCGCAGACCGCCTTTGCCGCCGCGTTTCGAAAGCTCACCGGGGAATCGCCGAGCGATTGGCGGCGGCGCGCACGTTAGCAGCAATCGCGCTGCAATCGCGTCAATCGCGCTGGGGCATTGGCGCATGCGTTTCGCTAGGAATCATGGTGCCCCACACCTGAAACGGAAATGGCAAATGACCTTGATCAGCTCTGTCAGTCGGCTCGCGAGCACCTCGCGGCGAAACATTCTCGCAACAACTCTCTTGTACGCGGCGTCGTTGACCGTCCGCTCCACCTCGGCAGTAGGCAGCGACGTGGAGACCGCGTCCCTCTTGACCGGCAGGAACGACGGCACGAGCTCTGTCACCACCAGCGACGGCGTAAGGATCTTCTACAAGGACTGGGGACCGAAGTCCGCACAGCCGATCGTCTTCCATCACGGTTGGCCGCTCAGCTCCGATGACTGGGATGCTCAGATGCTGTTCTTCCTCGGCAAGGGCTTTCGCGTGATCGCCCATGACCGCCGCGGCCACGGCCGCTCGAGCCAAGTCGAAGACGGGCACGACATGGACCACTATGCGGCCGACGTCGCTGCCCTCGTCCAGCAACTCGATCTTCGCAACGCCATCCACATCGGCCACTCGACAGGCGGCGGCGAGGCAGCGCGCTACGTCGCGCGTCACGGCCGGGATCGCGTGGCCAAGCTGGTACTCATCGGCGCTGTGCCACCCCTGATGCTCAAGACTGAGTCCAATCCCGGCGGATTGCCTCTTAAGGTCTTCGACGGCTTGCGCGGGCGGCTCGCTGCAAATAGGCCGCAGTTCTATTTTGAATTCGCGAGCGGCCCCTTCTACGGATACAATCGTCCGGGCGCCGAGCCTTCGCAGGCGACAATCTGGAACTGGTGGCGCCAAGGCATGATGGGCAGCGCCAAGGCCCACTACGACGGCATCAAGGCCTTCTCCGAGACCGACTTCAGCGAAGACCTAAAGAGCATCGCTGTGCCGACGCTCGTCCTGCATGGCAGCGACGACCAGATCGTCCCCGTCGCAGATTCCGCACCGCTGTCGGCCCGGCTTCTGAAGCACAGCGCCCTGAAAATCTACGACCTGCTGCCGCACGGGGTCTGCACGACCCACCCCGACATCGTCAACGGCGACTTGCTCAGGTTCGTGACGGCGTAGCCTCGTCTTCATCGCAATCAATTCAAGGACCAGTCAACATGCGCATCGTCATCATTGGCGCCGGCTTCGCCGGCATGTATGCCGCCCTTTCAGCCGCCCGCCTGCGCGACATCCAGGGCGTTCCGCCCGACGAGCTCGAGATCGCGCTTGTCGCGCCCGAGCCGACGCTGGTAGTTCGGCCGCGGCTCTACGAACCGAACCCCGAGACCCTGACGGCACCGCTGCAGGACGTTCTCGAGGCGATCGACGTCGTCTATGTCAGGGGCCATGCCGAGACGATCGATACCAAGTCCAGAATCGTCGAGGTCGCTGCCGCGGAGGGCACGCGGAAGATGCTATCCTACGACCGGTTGGTGGTCGCCACCGGTAGCCGGCTGTTTCGCCCGAACGTTCCCGGCCTTTCCGAGCACGGCTTCAGCGTCGACCAACTCGATGATGCGATCGCGCTCGATCGTCACCTGCACGGGCTGTCGAACCGTCCGGCTTCGCAGGGACGCAATACCGTCGTCGTCGCAGGCGGCGGGTTCACCGGCATCGAAGCGGCGACCGAGCTGCCGTCACGCTTGCGCAAGATCCTCGGCAAGCACGCCCAGCTGCGCGTCGTCATCGTCGACCGCAACGAGGCGATCGCCCCGGACATGGGCGCAGGCTCACGTCCCATCATCGAGGAGGCGCTGCGCAAGCTCGGCATTGAGACCAGGCTCGGCGTCGGCGTGGCCTCGCTCGACAAGTCCGGCGTCACGCTTTCCAACGGCGAGCAGATCGAGTGCGAGACGGTGATCTGGGCCGCCGGCATGCGCGCAGCGCCGTTGACGGCGCAGATCCCTGCCGAACGCGACCAGTTTGGCCGGTTGCTCGTCGACCGCGAGCTACGCGTGCCATCGGCAAGCGGCGTCTTCGCCACTGGCGATGCCGCGCGGGCCGCATGTGACGATGTCGGCAATTACGCGCTCATGTCGTGCCAGCATGCGACCCGGATGGGCGCCTTCGCCGGCAACAACGCCGCCGCCGAGCTGCTGGGCGTTCCGACCAGACCCTATCACCAGAAAGCCTACGTCACCTGCCTTGACCTCGGCGAAGCCGGCGCGCTGTTCACCCGCGGCTGGGAGCGCACGGTCGAGATGGTCGGCGACGTCGCCAAGAAGACCAAGCAGGAGATCAACACGGTCTGGATCTATCCACCCAAGGCCGAGCGTGCCGCAGCGCTCGCCTCCGCCGATCCCGAGCGCGTCACAGCGCTATAGCAACTACCCCCCAACTTTGAAAAGGAGACCAACATGAATCTGCACAACGCTTCCATTGCCGCAAAACCCGAAGAGCTCGTGCCGTCGCGCTACGCGGTGCGCATCGGCGACATCGAGGTGCTGGTGGTCAGCGACGGCGTGCTGCCGCTCCCGACCACCATGCTGGCGCACAACGCAGACCCGGCCGTACGGGCCAACTGGTTGAGCGAGATGTTCCTGCCTCAGGATGCGTTCGACTGGGCACTGAATGCGGTGATGGTGCGAAGTGGCGACAAGACCATTCTCATCGACGCCGGACTTGGGTCCGATCCCGATCTGCATCTGCCGCGCGCCGGACAGTTGATCAAGCGCCTGGAGGCCGCCGGAATCGACCTCTCGTCCGTGACCGATCTCGTGTTGACCCACATGCACATGGATCACGTCGGTGGCTTGCTGGTCGACGGCGTGAAGGAGCGGCTGCGCAAGGACCTGCGGATCCACGTGGCCGCTGCCGAGGTCAAGTTCTGGGAGTCGCCCGATTTCACCCATACCAACATGCCGCAGGGATTTCCCGATGCGCTTCGGGCCGCCGCCAAGCAGTTCGTGAAGATGTATGGCAGCCAGATCCGGCCGTTCGAGGAGCAGCACGAGGTTGCACCCGGTGTCGTCGTACGCCGCACCGGCGGTCACACGCCAGGACACAGCGTGGTCCGCGTGGCGTCCGGCGGCGAGGCGCTGACCTTTGCCGGCGATGCCGTGTTTGCGGTCGGGTTCGACCAACCCGAATGGCACAACGGTTTCGAGCACGACCCTGAGGAGGCGGCGCGCGTTCGCATCCGGCTGTTGCGGGAGATCGCGCAGAGCGGCGAGCTGCTGGTGGCCACGCACATGCCGTTCCCATCGGTCGGTCATGTCGCGGCCGCCGGCGATGCCTTCCGCTGGGTACCGGTCTTCTGGGACTACTGACCGCTATCGAACAGGCCGAACTGGAGCCCTCACGGATGACTGAGCTCCCGCTCCGGATGAAAGCCCTCACGGCGGCCGGGACACCGAGAAATCGACCGCCGTGGCCTGCAAACTCGTCTTCAATCCAACCAATCGATGCGGTCCACCGCGCGAGAGACCAGAACATGCAAGATCAAAAAGTCGTTGTCGTCACGGGCGGCACATCGGGTATCGGACGGGCAGCGGCGCTGCGCTTCGCAAAGCAGGGCTACCGGGTGCTCATCACCGGCCGCCGGGCGAGCCTGATCGAGGAGACAATGCTGCAACACCCGAGTATCGCGGGAATGACGGCGGATGCGGCGTCCCCCGAAGATGCCAAGCGAACCGTTGCAAAGGCACTCGACAAGTGGGGCCGCCTCGATGCGCTGGTCAACAATGCCGGCGCCGGCGCAATTTTGTCACTCGCCGATGTCACCGTCGATCGCATCACAGATATCTCCGCCGTCAATGTGCTCGGCCCCAGTCTGCTCGCGTCCGCGGCGCTTCCTCATCTCAAGGCCGCGCGCGGCACGATCGTCAACGTCTCTAGCACCTTCGGGCACAAAGCGGCCGCGGGCCTATCGCACTACGCAGCCAGCAAAGCCGCCGTGGAGCATTTGACGCGATGCTGGGCCCTGGAGCTGGCCCCGTTCGGGATCAGGGTGAACGCCGTTGCACCGGGCCCAACAGAGACGGGCGCGCTGACGGGCATGATGGGATTGTCGGCGGAGCAGGCCGCAACGGTCGAGGAACAGGAGCGCGCCAGCATACCGCTCGGCCGCCGCGGCGTGCCCGAGGATGTCGCTGAATGGGTCGTCCAACTCGCCGGGCCCGCCTCGGCGTGGGTAACCGGTCAGGTGATCGCCATCGATGGCGGCCTGGGATTGGCATGATCCCGCGCGGCCACTGGCGCTGCCGGCGCAAGATCGAAGGGCACCGAACCTCACCCCTGGCCCGCCGGCGGAACCACGTACAGCGTCAGCGCGAACACCGCATAGATGAAGATCATCAGCGCGCCGACGAACCAGGCCGAGCGCCCGCTGGCGGTGATGAAGGCCGACGTCACCGTCGCGATCATCATCATGGTGACGGCGCCCGGCCAGAACTGCAGGTCCATCGGCTTCGGCCCCACGACATAGCTGAGCAGCACCAGCGCGGGTGCCACGAACAGCGCGATCTGCGAGGCGCTGCCGAGCGCGATGCTGACGGCCATGTCGAGCCGGTCCTTGCGTGCCGCGGCGAAGGCCACCGCAAATTCGGCGGCGGCACCGACCAGCGAGACGACGATGAAGCCGACGAAGGCCGGGCTCATCCCGAACGTTTCCGCCGCCTTCTGCACCGATTCGACGAAGATCTCGCTGACCAGTGCCACCAGCACGGTGACGACCAGCAGCGTGCCGACGGCTGTTCCGATCGGCCAGTGCGCCTCCTTGTCGTCGTCGCCGTGACCGGCGCTTGCGAACAATTCCTTGTGCGTTCGCAGCGAGAACAACAGGCCGAGCCCGTAAGCGAGGATGAGCAGGACCGAAATGCCGAGGCTGAGCTTGTTCAGGATGCCTCCACCCTGCGGCAGATGTTCGAGATCGGCGACCGCCGAAGGCGCAAGCAGGGCGACGGTCGCCATCAGCAACAGGCCGGACGAAAGCCGCGCACTGGCCCGGTTGTACTCCTGCACATGATAGCGCAGGCCGCCCAGCAGCAAGCACGCACCCAGCATGAACACGGCATTGGTGACGATCGCGCCCGCGATCGAGGCCTTCACCAGCATGTACTGGCCGGCGCGCAGTGCCGTGATGGCAATGATCAGCTCGGTCAGATTGCCGAGCGTTGCGTTGAGCAATCCGCCCACGGCATCGCCGGTCTTCGCGGCCACCGCCTCGGTGGCGTGGCTGAGCAGCGCCGCCAGCGGAACGATGGCCAGCACCGCGAGCACGAACAGCAGCGTGTGGGAATGCGGCGCCACCGCCTCGGCCACCAGCACGATGGGCACGAAGGCCAGCGTCCAGAGCAAAGGAGTTTTCCGGATTTCCCTGAGCAGGGTCTGCATGTGGCCGCCCTTCCATCGATGCGCTGATGGAAAGGTTGGGCGGCCGCACAAGCCGAGTGTTGATCTGCCTCAACGTCGGCCTGGTGGAGATGGCGCGTGCAGGACGCGCACGCGGCCTGCTCTCGGTTCGATCGCTGGCACGTTGGAATTCTGCCAGTGTTTTGCCCGACGGGTCAACTTCATCGCGGCTGCGACCGCCCGTTTGCGACACGGCCGGAAATGCCTTGTCGATCAAAGGGCCTTCTACTGTGCATGGGGTTGTTTTTCGACTTTTTGTTCGAGCGACGTGAAAGGACCTGGTGCGGGCGACCCGGCTCGGTCGCCCTTCCCTTTCCACGGCGCATCCGGCATCGGCGCATACACAGCATGCACGCATGAGCCTGTGGCCGGCCGCCAAGCCGTAGTACACGGCGCTTAGCCCACCGGAGCGACGCGCGAACGCAATGACAATCACGTTACCCGCTGCCGCGCGCGAGCCCGATCACCCCGCTTCCGACGGCCTGCCGACCGCGCGGCGGCGCTGGGCGATCGCCGCGATCTTCACCGCGCTGGCGATGGCCTCGCTCGACACCGCGATCGCCAACATCGCCCTGCCCGCCATTGCCGCCGATCTGCACGTCAGCCCGGAGCAGTCGGTCTGGGTCGTCAACGTCTACCAGATCGCGCTGGTGGCAACGCTGCTGCCGCTCGGAGCGCTCGGCGAGATCGTCGGGCACCAGCGCATCTATCTCGGCGGCTTGATCCTGTTCACCATCGCCTCGTTGTTCTGCGCGGTGGCGTGGTCGCTGGACAGCCTCCTGGTCGCGCGGACGCTGCAAGGTCTGGGCGCCAGCGGCATCATGAGCGTCAACACGGCGCTGGTGCGCTTCGTCTATCCCGGACGGATGCTCGGTCGCGGCTTCGGCCACAACGCGCTGGTGGTCGCGACGGCGTTCACCTTCGGGCCGTCGATTGCGTCGGCCATCCTGGCGTTCGGCCCGTGGCCCTGGCTGTTCGCCGTCAATATCCCCTTCGGCCTCGTCGCAATCGGCATCGGCTTTGCGATGCTGCCGAAGACGCCGCGCGCCGATCACGGCTTTGATTTCCTCGGCGCGATCCTGGCGTCGGCTTGCCTCGGCCTGTTCATCACCGGCATCGGCAGCGCCGCGCACAATCTGTCGCCGGTACTCGTGGGCATCGAGCTGGTCGCGGCGCTCGCGCTCGGCTTGATCCTGACGCGCCGGCATGCCGATCACCCGGCGCCGATGCTGCCGATCGACCTGTTCGCCCGGCCGATGTTCGCGCTGTCGGCGGCGACGGCCGTGTGCTCCTTCGCAGTCCAGGGCCTCGCCTTCGTCTCGCTGCCGTTCTATTTCGAGGACGTGCTCGGCCGCTCGCAGGTCGAGACCGGGTTCTTCATGACGCCATGGCCGCTGGTGGTCGGCATCATGGCGCCGATCGCCGGACGCCTCTCCGACCGCTATGCCGTCGGCCTGCTCGGCGGCATCGGCCTCGTGCTGCTCGGCCTCGGCATGGCGCTGCTCGCGACGCTTCCCGCCAACCCCGCCATTGCCGACATCATCTGGCGGATGGTGATCTGTGGGATGGGATTCGGCTTCTTCCAGGCGCCGAACATGAAGGCTGTGATGTCGAGCGCGCCGCCACATCGCAGCGGCAGCGCCTCGGGCATCGTCGCCACCGCACGCCTGACGGGACAGACGACCGGCGCCGCGCTTGCCGCCGCCTGCTTTGCGCTCGCCGGCCACGAGGGCGCAACGCTGGCACTGGCGCTCGGTGCCGGCTTTGCCGCCCTCGGCAGCGTCATGAGCTTCCTGCGGCTGGCGGTGAAGTAAGCCGTCAGGCCGCCGTCACGCCGACATTCGCCGGAATGACGGTCTCATCGTCCAGCGCGGCCAGACGCTCATCGATAGCAGCGATCACCTTGCGCGAGAACGGTCCGAGATGGGCATAGGCCGCGATCATCTGCACGGCGATACGTGCGGACGAGGTGTCACGCTTGGCGCAATTCATGAAGGTCTGCCAGAGCGGCCCCCGTGCCTCGGGAAGGGCGGTGACCACCTTGTGCACCGTCTCCATCGCCCCGAGCCTGGCGCGGATATCTCCTTCGGCGAGCTCGGGACGCTGCCTGGATCGGTCGAGCAGCGTCATCAGGCGGTCGACGCGCCCTGCATAGGCTGCGGGGCTATAGGTGTGCTCCAGCACCCGCTTGTAGTCCGTCAGAATGTCGCGCAGCGGCCGGACCGGATCGAAGTTGATGCCGGCTGTGCATTGATCGGCACCGATGGTCGGCGCCACATCGTGGCCCGGATGCAGCCGGCCTTCGCGCTCGAGGCGGCGCGTGAGCTGCGTGTTCGGCAACGCATAGAGCAGGCCGACCATGGCGACGGGAATCGCGGCCTCCTCGATGAATTCGATCATCGCCTCCGCCATCGAGACCTTCTCGTTGTCGAAGCCGACGATGAAGCCCGCGGTGACGAGCATGCCGGCGGCGTAGATCTTGTGGATGCTCTCGGCGATGTTGCGCCGCGTGTTCTGTTTCTTGCGCATCGCGACCAGCGTCGCCGGGTCCGGACTTTCGATGCCGACGAAGATGCCGAAGAAATTGGCCGCACCCATCAGCTCCAGGAGCTCCGCATCGTCGGCGAGGTTGACCGAGGCTTCCGTGGAGAATTCGAAGGGATAGCCGTGCGTGCGCTGCCATTCGGCGAGCCTTGGCAGGAATTGCCGCAGCGACTTCTTGTTGCCGATGAAATTGTCGTCGACGAAGTCGAGATGGCCGCGGTAGCCCATCTTGTAGAGCGTCTCGAGCTCGACGAACATCTGCTCGACCGTCTTGGTCCGCGGCACGCGGCCGTAGAGCTCGATAATGTCGCAGAATTCGCAGGTGAACGGGCAGCCGCGGGAATATTGCACTCCGAGATAGAGATAGTCCTCGAACTTGAGCAGGTCGAAACGCGGCACCGGCGTTTTGGTGACGTCGGCCTGGAACTTCGGCGCGGTAAAGACGCCGGAGCGTGCCCCGCTCTCCCAGGCCGCGATGAAGTCGTCGATGACGCTCTCGGCCTCGCCGAGCACCCGGAAGTCGGCCTTGTCGTAGATGTGCGGGCTCGAAGTCGGATCGGGACCGCCGACGACAACCGGCTTGCCCGCCGCGCGACACATGTCGATCAGGCGCAACGTATCCGCCTGCTGCGGCAACATGCCGCCGGTGAAGACGACATCGGCCCAGGCGAGATCGTCGTCGCCGAGCGGCGCCGTGTTGCAGTCGATCAGCCGGACCGTCCAGCTCTCGGGCAACATCGCGGCAACGGTGATCAGGCCCAAGGGGGCGGCAGGGCGCTTGACGCCCATCACTTTGCAGGATTCGCCAAAGCTCCAGAAGGACTCTGCCGAGAACAGCGGGTAGAGCAGCAGCACGTTGCAGGGGCTTGGCACGTCGATGGAACTCCTTTTGCGTCGACGCAGTGTAGCAAAGCGCGGTCGTCTTGCATCCCGGCAAAACGGACAAACTGTCGCTCGGCCCCATGCGCTGGAACCGCGGAGGTCGCCTCAGGCCCGGCAACTGGCGCCTGAAGAGAGGTCTTGCGGCAGCCGGGCAAGGCAAAAACCGGCTTGATCCCTGTTCTTCACGCGGCGACCAGATTCTCGGGCCGCCACCCCTCGGACTGTTGATTTGAACCGTTCCAGTTTGCCGGACACATTGCGCGCCTGAGTTCAATCGGTGGATTGGGCCAATCAGGGGACTGCGATGGCTAACCTAACAATCAACGGAAAAACCTTCACCCTCGACGTCGAGCCGGATACGCCACTGCTGTGGGCGATCCGCGAGAATGCCGGCCTGACCGGCACCAAATACGGTTGCGGCATCGCACAATGCGGCGCCTGCACGGTTCACATCGAAGGCGTTGCCACCCGCTCCTGCGGGGTCTCGGTCAGCGAGGCCGAAGGCAAGAAGATCACCACGATCGAGGGGCTCGCCTCGGGCGACACGCTGCACAAGGTGCAGGAAGCCTGGATCGCCCAGGACGTGCCGCAATGCGGCTATTGCCAGAGCGGCATGATCATGGCGGTGGCCGCACTGCTGAACGAGAAGCCGAAACCGACCGACGCCGATATCGATGAGGCCATCACCAACATCTGCCGCTGCGGCACCTTCCAGCAGGTGCGCGAAGCGATCCACACGATCGCCAGCGCGTAAGGAAATCCCCACATGAACAAGCATGTCTCGCCGCGGCTCAACCGCCGCGCCTTCGTCATCGGCACGGCCGCGGTCGGTGCCGGCCTCGCCATCGGTCTCGACATCCCCTTCGGCGGCCCCGCCGTGGTCCGCGCCGCCGACGGCTCGCCCGAGATCGGCGCGTGGGTCGTGGTCAGGCCGGACGACACCGTGGTGATCCGGATCGCCCGCTCCGAGATGGGCCAGGGCTCGCTGACCGGCCTCGCCCAGCTCGTCGCCGAGGAGCTCGAGTGCGACTGGACCAAGGTCACGACCGAATACCCGACACCCGGCACGAGCGTCGCCCGCAAGCGTGTCTGGGGCGATTTCTCGACCGGCGGCAGCCGCGGCATCCGCTCCTCGCAGGACTATGTCCGCAAGGGCGGTGCCACCGCGCGCGTGATGCTGATCCAGGCCGCCGCCGACGGATGGAAAGTGCCGGCCTCCGAATGCACGGCCGAAAACAGCGTCATCACCCATAAGCCGTCGGGCAGAACCACGACCTACGGCAAGGTCGCCGAAGCCGCCGCGAAGCTGACGCCGCCGGCCGATGTCAAGCTGAAGGATCCCAAGGACTGGAAGCTGATCGGCAAGGGCGTGAAGCGGCTCGACACCCTCGACAAGACCACCGGCGCCATGATCTACGGCGCCGACGTCAAGCTGCCGGGCATGCTGAACGCCGCGATCAAGGACTGCCCGGTGTTCGGCGGCAAGCTGAAGAGCTTCGACGAAGCCAAGATCGCCAGCATGAAAGGCGTCAAGAAGGTGGTCAAGGTCGGCGACACCGCGGTCGCCGTTGTCGCCGACACCTGGTGGCACGCCAAGACTGCGCTGGAGGCGCTGCCGATCGTCTGGGACGAGGGTGACAACGCCAAGGTCTCCAGCGAGTCGATTGCGAAATGGCTGGCCGAGGGCCTCGACGATGCGCAGCCGGCCTATGTCGGCAACAAGAACGGCGATGCCAAGGCGGCGATTGCCAGCGCGGCCAAGAAGATCGAGGCCGTTTACTCCTATCCCTACCAGAACCACGCCACCATGGAGCCGATGAACGCCACCGCGCTTTACACCGCGGATAAATGCGAGGTCTGGTGCGGGACGCAGAACGGCGAAGCGGCGTTCGCAGCGGTGCTGGAGGCCTCCGGCCTGCCGGCGGAGAAGTGCGACGTCCACAAGGTGATGCTCGGGGGCGGCTTCGGCCGGCGCGGCCAGACCGATTATGTCCGTCAGGCCGTGATGATCGCCAAGCAGATGCCGGGCACGCCGGTCAAGCTGTTGTGGTCGCGCGAAGAGGATATGGCGCACGGCAGGTATCACCCGATCACCCAGTGCAAGATGACCGGCGCGTTCGATGCCAACAACAATCTGGTCGCGCTGCACTATCGCCTGTCCGGGCAATCGATCCTGTTCTCGCTGCGCCCCGAGGCATTGCAGAACGGCATGGATCCGGCCGCCTTCCAGGGCGTCGCCCAATCCGGCGAGGCCGCGTTCGGCTATTCGGTGCCGAATCTGTTGATCGAGCACGCGATGCGTAACCCGCACGTTCCTCCCGGCTTCTGGCGCGGCGTCAACGTCAATCACAACGCGATCTACATGGAATGCTTCATGGACGAGCTCGCCCAGGCCGCAGGCCAGGACCCGCTCGAATTCCGCCGCAAGCTGATGGGCAATCACCCCAAGCACCTTGCGGTGCTCAATGCGGTCGCCGAGAAGATCGGCTGGGACAAGCCGGCGCCGCAGGGCGTCTATCGCGGCATCGCGCAAGTGATGGGCTATGGCAGCTATGTCGCGGGCGCCGCCGAGATTTCGGTGACCGAGGGCAGCAAGATCAAGGTGCATCGCATCGTCGCCTCCACCGACCCCGGCTACATCGTCAATCCGGCGCAGGTGGAGCGGCAGATCGCAGGCTCCTTCGTCTATGGCCTCTCCGCGCTGTTCTATGGCGGCTGCACCGTCAAGGACGGCAAGATCGAGCAGACCAACTTCGATACCTACAACTCGATGCGCATCAGCGAGATGCCGAAGGTGGAATCGGTGATGGTGCCGAGCGGCGGGTTCTGGGGCGGCGTCGGCGAGCCCACCATCGGCGTCGCGGCGCCGGCGGTGCTCAACGCGTACTTCGCCGCGACCGGCAAACGCATCCGCTCGGTGCCGCTGCGCGACCAGAACATCACCTTCGCCTGAGATACGCGGCGGCGGCCACGATGGCCGCCGCCGCACACTTTTCCGGACAAATCCCATGAATGTGCCGGTGACACGGCGGAATGCCGTCCTCGGCATCACCGCCGCGGCCGCATCGCTCGCCACACCTTCGATCCTGCGCGCGCAATCGGCAGGCCGCATCGTCGTGGTCGGCGGCGGCTTCGGCGGCGCGGCCTGCGCGCGTGCGCTCAAGCGCGCCGGCGCGGACCTGCAGGTCACCCTGATCGAGCCGAACAAGGTCTTCACCTCCTGCCCGTTCAGCAACGAGGTGATCGCCGGCCTGCGCAAGATGGAGACGCAACATTTCGGCTATGACAAGCTCGCTGCCGAGGGCATCGCCGTCGTCGCTCAGGCCGCGACGACCATCGCACGCAAAAGCGTAGCGTGACCACAGCGGATGGCACCGCGTTTGCCTATGATCGTCTCGTGCTGTCGCCCGGCATCGACTTCCATCTCGAAGCCCTGCCCGGCTACGACGAGGCGGAATCGGAGAAGATGCCGCATGCCTGGAAGGCCGGCGCGCAGACGCTGCTGCTGCGCAAGCAGCTGGAAGTGATGGAAGATGGCGGCACGGTCGCCATTGCAGTCCCGGCCAATCCCTCGCGCTGTCCGCCTGCGCCATACGAGCGCGCCAGCCTGATCGCGCATTATCTGAAGACGAACAAGCCGCGCTCCAAGGTTCTGATCCTCGATGCCAAGGACAATTTCTCCCAGCAGCGGCTGTTCGAGAAGGCTTGGAAGGAGCTCTACGGCGACATGATCGAGCGCATCGCGCTGTCGCAAGGCGGCCGCGTGACCTCGGTCGATCCGGCGACCAGGACCATCGTCACCGAGTTCGGCAACTACACGCCCGATGTCGCCAACGTCATCCCGCCGCAACGTGCGGGGCGCGTTGCCGAGATTGCGGGCGCTGCAGATGCGACCGGCTGGTGCCCGATCGATCCCGTGAGCTTCGAGTCGAAACTCGCCCCGAACATCCACGTCATCGGCGATGCCTGCCTTGGCGGCGGCATTCCCAAATCGGCATCGGCCGCAAGCGGGCAAGGCAAGGCCTGCGCCGCCGCCATCGTCGCTTTGCTCGCGGGCCGCACGCCGGAGCCGCCACGACTTACAGGGATCTGCTACAGCACCGTCGCGCCCGGCTACGGCTTCTCGCTCGCCGGCAACTACCAGCCCAGGGGCGACATCTTCGCCGAGGTCGAGGGCGGCGCGACCAGCCCGGTCGACGCGCCGCGCGAATTGCGCGCGCGCGAGGCGACTGAAGCCGAGCGCTGGTTTCAGGCCATCACGACGGATTGTTTTGGCTAGGATATGACGAGACGAAGCAATCGCCACGAACAAGGTGCGCCCCCTCCCCCGCCTGCGGGGGAGGGCTGGGGAGAGGGTGTCTCCACAATCGAGAGCCTCCAAGAGGAAAGAGCCCTCACCCGCCGCTGCGCGCCGACCTCTCCCGCAAGCGGGAGAGGTAAGTGGAGTTCGCGACGACATCATGCACCCCATCCGATATCTGCAACTGCGGCAATCATCGTAGCGAGCCTCTCCTTCGCCTCGCCTGCCGAAACAGACGAACTCTTGCCCTACACAATCGTCAACGACGGCATTCCCGCCTCGCTCACAGGCTCCCCCGGCGATGCCGCGCGCGGCCGCGCTCTGGTGCTGGCGCGCACCACGACCTGCATTCTCTGCCATTCCGGCCCATTTCCGGAAACGCGGTTCCAGGGTGATCTCGCGCCTGATCTCACCGGCGCCGGGAACCGGTGGTCGGTGAGCCAGTTGCGGCTTCGACTGGTCGATGCCTCGCGCTTCAACCCGGAGACCATCATGCCATCCTATTATCGCGCCGACGGCCTCGTCCGTGTCGGACGCAACTTCGCCGGCAAGCCGATATTGTCGGCCGCCGAGGTCGAGGACATCGTGGCCTTTCTTGCAACGCTTCGCGACTAGGACTGTTCATGCCAACCACGCGACGACAATTCCTGAGCCTCGCCGGAGGCGTCACGGCCGCCGGGACGATCCCGGTCGTCACCTTGCGTCCGCTTCAAGCAACGCCCGCGATGCTCAATCACGCGATCCGCAATATCGTCGGCGAGGCGCCGCTTCGCACCGGCAGGGTGAAGCTCGACATTCCGCCGCTGGTCGAGAACGGCAACGTGGTGCCGATGACCGTGAGCGTCGCAAGCCCGATGACGGCAGATGACCACGTCAAGAGCATCCACGTCTTCAACGAGAAGAACCCGCAGCCGAACATCGGCAATTTCTATCTCGGCCCCTCCTCCGGCCGGGCCCAGGTCTCGACCCGGATCCGCCTCGCCGACACCCAGAAAGTGGTGGCGATCGCGCGCCTGTCCGACGACACGTTCTGGCAGGTCGCCGCCGACGTGGTCGTGACGCTGGCCGCCTGCACCGAGGAGATGAACTGATGGCCGCACTCATCAACGTTCCCGCCAAGGCCAGGCGCGGCGATGTCATCGAGATCCGCGCGCTGACCTCGCACATCATGGAGACCGGCTTTCGCCACACCGTGGACGGCAAGCTGGTGCCGCGCGACATCATCACGAGCTTCACCTGCCGCTACAACGGCGCCGAGATCTTTCGCGCCGATCTCTTTCCGGCGATCGCGGCCAATCCGTATTTGTCGTTCTTCACCGTCGCCAAGGAGAGCGGCAAGCTCGAATTCGAATGGATCGGCGACAACGGCTATTCGTCCACCGCCTCGGCATCGATCACGGTCGAATGAGCGCTTGGCGCGCGATAGCAGCGGCGGCACTGTTCGCCGCGGCCCCTGCCTTGCTCGCCGGTGAGATTCCGCCCGATGCGCGCCGGTCCGGCTATTCGTTCATGGGCCCCGACACCCGCGCAATGCAGGATGACGACACCTCCAATCCCGGCATGCTGTTCGTGCTCGATGGCGAACAGCTATGGGGCAAGAAAACCGGCAGCGCGGAGAAGGCCTGCGTGGACTGCCATGGCGACGCGCGCGACAGCATGAAGGGCGTCGCCGCGCGCTATCCCGCCATCGACAAAACGCTTCACCGCCCCGTCACGCTCGAGCAGCGCATCAATCTCTGCCGCGCCAATCATCAGCAGGCAACGCCGCTGCCCTACGAGAGCCGCGACCTCCTTGCGCTCTCCGCGTTCGTCGCCCATCAATCGCGCGGCGCCGCAATCACCGCCGGAGACGATCCGCAGGCAAAACCCTTCGTGGAGCAAGGCCGCGAGCTCTTCATTCGGCGCGAGGGCCAGCTCAATCTCGCCTGCACCAATTGCCACGACGACAATTTCGACAAGCGCCTCGCGGGCGCGCCGATCACGCAGGGACAGCCGACCGGCTATCCGCTCTACCGCCTGGAATGGCAGACGCTGGGTTCGCTGGAGCGGCGCTTGCGCAGCTGCATGAGCGGCGTGCGCGCCCAGGCCTATGATTACGGCTCGCCTGAACTGGTCGCGCTCGAGCTCTATCTGATGTCGCGCGCGCGCGGCCTGCCGATGGAGACGCCGGCGGTGCGGCCCTGAAGTGAAAGCGGCCGGCATCCGCCGGCCGCTTCGAACAAGCTCGCGCCGTTGCCTATTCCGCCGGCGCCGCCGACATCTCCGGATGCGCGGCATAGTGTTCGCTGGTGCCGAGCTTGCTGGCCGCGAACAGGCCGGCGGCCATCGCAGCGTAAGCCAGCGCGACCGCCGGCGTGACGCCAAGGCCGCCGCCAATGCCGACGGCCTCACCGTGCATGAAGCCGAAATAGGTGAGCACGGCACCGACCAGAGCAAACGCCGAAGCCTTCTCGAAATCCCGCTCGATGATGAAGACGCCGATCGCGCCGAGGACCAGGCCGCCGAGGATGGAGCCGCCACCCATCACCTCAAGACCGTGATAGAACACGCCCTGCTGCGGCAGCGCGGCGATCGCGGCCGCCTTGACCGCGTCGGCCTTGTCGGCGGCCATGCCGCCGACGGTCGCCGCCGCATTCATGGTCGAGCCGAGCATCGTGTCGATCTGGAGCTTGGCCCAGGCGGCCAGATGCGGCGTCAGCGCCAGCACGATCGCGGGCGCGTGCTTGACCGGCGTGGTCTGGAACGCCTGCGCGCCGATCAGCATGCCGATATAGAGCAGGATCGGCGAGATCGCGACAACGGGCACGAGTGCCAGCAGCACCGAGATGATGCCGAACCAGGACAGCACGACCACCATGATGCCGGTCGCGGCGGAGTAACCGATGCGGCCGCCCATCGCCTTCCAGCCGGGATGGCCGATATAGACGGCGTTGATGAAGGGATTGCCCATCAGGCAGCCGATCAGGCTGACGACGCCGTCGGCCGTGAGCACCCGCGTGGTCGGATATTCGTCGCCGGCCGCTTCCGCGCTCTCGACATTGTCCATGGCCTCGACGAGGTCATAGATGCCGAATGGAATGGCGGTGACCAGAATGATGCCGAGGAATTCGAAGCCGGAGAAGACGTAGCCCAGCGCCGGTATCGGCACCGAGAAGCCGAAATTGGCGAAGGCAGCGCCAACGCCGGCGATGCTCAAGCCGCCGAGGCCGAGCCCGAACAGGTTCGAGCCCCAGGCGATGACCATGCCGACGGCAATGGCGACCAGGCCTGCGGGAATGCCGCGCCAGTACTTCACACCGCCGAACCAGCTCACCAGGATGATGGCGAAGCAGACCAGACCGATCTGCGGCGTCATGTACATTTCCAGCGCCGGCCGCATCGAGATGAAGGTGACGGAGACGCCGGCAAGCGTGCCGAGCAGCGCCGCGCGCGGCGTGATCTTGCGAATAAACGGCGCAATGAAGCCGCCGATCATCAGAATGAAGCTCTGGAAGAACACCCAGACCAGGCCCGCGGACCAGCCCTTGAGCGGATCACCGGTCTTCAGGGTGATCGGCAGCATGATTACGAAGGTGACGATGAACATGTGCGGCACGCTGACGCCCGAGGGCAGCGCACAGACATCGTTGCGGCCGGTCTTCTGCGCCAGACGGTAGGCAAGGTAGGCGTAGTAGAAGGTCGAGAGGCACATCATCAGCCCGAGCGCGGGCAGGATGCGGCCGAACACCAGACTGTCCGGCATCTTCAGGACGAAGCGCAACAGGCCCGTGAGCACCAGCATGTTGACGAGGATGTTGGTGCCGAAGCCGAAAAACGCATTCCAGTCGCCCGACGTCCATAATGCCGGCTTGAACCCGGACGTATCGATCTCAGACTTGCCGGCCGTCCCCGTCAATGTGCTCATGATGTCACCCCCTCAAGTGGTCGAAATTCTCATTGCCTCCAAGACTGCGGCTGAGGTTGCGACCCAGCCGAAGATGCCGCCCTGGGCCTTGATCATCTTCAGGCCCATCTCGTGAAACTCGGGGAAGTAGGACGCGCAGCCGTCGGAGATGACGACGCAGCGGTAGCCGCGGTCATTGGCCTCGCGCACCGTGGTGTTGACGCACACTTCAGTGGTGACGCCGCACACCAGCAGGTTTTCGATGCCGTATCTCTCCAGCACGTCATTGAGCTCGGTGGCGTAGAACGCGCCCTTGCCGGGCTTGTCGATCACGACCTCGCTGTCGAGCGGATAGAGCGCGGGGATGATGTCGTGACCGGCCTCGCCGCGAATGAGGATGCGGCCCATCGGGCCGGGATCGCCGATGCGCAAGGACGGCGCGCCGCGCTCGACCTTCGCCGGGGGCGCGTCGGAGAGATCGGGCAGATGGCCCTCGCGGGTGTGGATCACCAGCATGCCGGTGTCACGCGCCGCATTCAGCACCGCGCCGATCGGCTTCACCGCGCGCGCAAGCTGGCTGACGTCGTTGCCGAGCGTCTCACCGAAGCCGCCGGGCTCCATGAAGTCGCGCTGCATGTCGATGATCAGAAGTGCGGTGGCGGACCAGTCGAGTCTGATCGGCTCGGGCTCGGCGCTGATGACGCCCAATGTCGGCTTGCTCAAGTCCAGCATGACGCCCGCCCCTTGCGAGAACTGCGCCAGGAGTTCTGCAAGCGGCGTGCCATTGTGTACAATCGCGACGGCGCGCAGGCCGCGAAAGAATTTGCTGCGTGCTCAGAAGGTTACGCGAGCGATCGGCGCCTGCTCATTCCCTGTGCGACGGCTTTGCGACGTGCATTTGCTTAAAGGATGAGCGGCCTTGGCCATCATTCCGGGGCGCGACGAAGTCGCGAACCCGGAATCCATCGGGCGGCAATATATGAGGTGAAATGGATTCCGGGTTCGCGCTACGCGCGCCCCGGAATGACGAGGAGGAACTACCGCCCCGCGCCATACAGCCGCCGATGCTCTTCCTCATAGGGCGCATAGGAATCCTTCAGCGTCGCCATGTTGAGCAACATGGTCGCCACCACCGCACCGGCCTTGTCGAACACGCGCGTCTTGGCCCAGGCGCTTTCGGTGCGGCGGCTGCCGGAGAGCGCGACCACCTCGCGCTCGACCTCGTAGTCCTCGTCGACGAAGAGCGGGCCTTTCACCAGGCGGATCTCCTGATCGGCGAACAGGCCGACGGCCGGGCCCTTGGCCGGCAGCGGATCGTCCTTGGAGCGGTACTGGAACAGGACGCTCAGCATCTCCATCGGGATGATCGGCCTGCGCCACGGATTGTCGGCGCCCGAGTAATACGGCGAGCTCTCCGTGATGACGGCCAGCTTCTGGCGCAGCGAGAAGGGATAGAGATCACCCATGATCTGGTCGAACGCCATCCGCACCGTCTGGCGCTTGCCGGTCTGAGCGACCTTCACATCGCGCAGGATCACGGGATCGGCCAGCGGCTTGAGCTCGGCAAGGCGGGCCTCCAGCGCCGTCGCCGCGTGCGGTTCACCGACCGAAGCCGTACCGCGCAGCACCTCGGTGCCGTCGCGCTTGACCATCTGGATCTGGCACTGGCTGGTGCCGGGCAATGGCTTCGACAGGATCGCCTGCACCTCCTCGCCCTCATAGCAGACGCTGCGATAGTGCGCGGACAGACATCCGGTCTCGAACCAGGCCTGTCCCCACAATCGCGCGCCGAGCGGGGCGAACTGACTGAAATGCGTCGGGCCTTCGATGGTGCCGCCCTTGAAACCGAGCTTCTGCGCGGTGGCGTCGTCGTGGATCGAGGCATGTGCGTCGTAAGTTTGTGCCTGCAGCATCTGACGCGGCTGGCGCCACGGCCCGATCAGGGTCTCGGTTGTCTCTGTGATTTCGGTGTCGAATGCGTTTGCAGTCATGATTTTCTCCGCTCGCAAGCCATGACTAGCAGGAGCGCCACGGATGCGGCTAGCCGTATTGACTTCGCTGGCCCATGCCTTTGACTGCGCTCACCCCGCCTCACAAGCTGCGACTCCTCCCGCAGCGCAATATTCCCGCCGAACCAGGCCACCAAGGACTCCTGAAATGACGCTGATGCAGGTCGAGCTGGACGACAAATACCGGCTCGAATCGAAGCGGATCTTCCTGTCCGGCACACAGGCCCTGGTCCCGCCTGCCCATGCTGCAGCGCGAACGCGACCGGCTTCAGGGGCTCAACACCGGCGGCTTCATCTCCGGCTATCGCGGTTCCCCGCTCGGCATGTACGACCACGCGCTGTGGCGCGCGAAGTCGCACCTCCAGCAGCACGACATCGCCTTCGTGCCCGGCCTGAACGAGGACCTCGCGGCAACCGCCGTGTGGGGCAGCCAGCAGGTCGGCCTGTTTCCCGGCGCCAAGGTCGATGGCGTGTTCGGCATCTGGTACGGCAAGGGCCCCGGCGTCGATCGCTCGGTCGACGCGCTCAAGCACGCCAATGCGGCCGGCACCGCACTCAACGGCGGCGTGCTCGCGCTCGCCGGTGACGACCATGGTTGCCAGTCCTCAACGCTGGCGCATCAGAGCGAGCAGGTGTTCGCCGCGGCCCTTATCCCCGTGATCAACCCCGCGACGCTCCAGGACTATCTCGATCTCGGCCTCTACGGCTTCGCGCTGTCGCGCTTCTCCGGCTGCTGGGTCGGCTTCAAGGCGATCAGCGAGACCGTCGAGAGCTCGGCCTCGATCTATAGCGACCCTGAACGCGTCAAGATCGTGCTCCCCGACGATTTCGAGATGCCACCCGGCGGCCTCAACATCCGCTGGCCCGATCCGCCGCTGGAAGCGGAGAAGCGCCTGTTCGGGTCGAAGATGGCCGCGGTGCAGGCCTTTGCCCGCGCCAACCGGCTCGACCGCATCGTGCTCGATTCCAAGCCGGCGCGGCTCGGCATCGCTGCGACCGGCAAGGCCTATCTCGATCTGCGCCAGGCGCTGGCCGACCTCGGCATCACCGACAAGGACGCGCAGGATCTCGGCCTTCGCATCTACAAGGTCGCGCTGACCTGGCCGCTGGAGGAAAGCGGCGCGAAGCGCTTTGCCGAAGGTCTGCAGGACGTGCTCGTGGTCGAGGAGAAGCGCGGCTTCATCGAAGACCAGCTGATGCGCATCCTCTACAACATCGATGCCTCAAAGCGCCCGACCGTCACCGGCAAGCGCGACGAAAGCGGCGCGCCGCTGCTGCCGAGCGAGGGCGAGCTGACGCCGACCATCGTGGCATCCGCGCTGGTGGCGCGCCTGCGCAAGCTCGGCCATCATAGCCCGGTGTTGGAGCAGCGCCTCGCCCGGCTCGAGGCGTTCGACAATCCCGTTACCACCGGCACGCAGATCAAGCTCGCGCGCACGCCGTTCTTCTGCTCGGGCTGCCCGCACAACACCTCGACGCGCGTGCCCGAAGGCAGCCGCGCCATGGCCGGCATCGGCTGCCACGGCATGGCCCTGAGCATGCCGACCCGCCGCACCGATCTGATCTCGCATATGGGCGCCGAGGGCGTGAACTGGATCGGCCAGTCGCCCTTCACGAGCGAGCAGCACATCTTCCAGAATCTCGGCGACGGTACCTATACGCATTCCGGGCTGCTGGCGCTGCGCGCGGCATCGGCCGCCGGCATCAACATCACCTACAAGATCCTCTACAACGACGCCGTGGCGATGACCGGCGGCCAGCCGGCTGAGGGCGCCTTCAACGTCGCCCAGATCGCCCATCAGGTCTGGGCCGAGGGCGTCAAGCGGCTTGCGATCGTCTCGGACGATCCGGGCAAGTATCCCCAAGGCAACTACTTCCCGCAAGGCGCGACCATCCATCACCGCCGCGAGCTCGATGCCGTGCAGCGCGAGCTGCGCGACATCAAGGGCCTCACCGTCATCATCTACGACCAGACCTGCGCCGCCGAAAAGCGCCGCCGCCGCAAGCGCGGGCTCTATCCCGATCCCGCCAAGCGCGCCTTCATCAACGAGCTGGTCTGCGAAGGCTGCGGCGATTGCTCGCAGGCGTCCAACTGCGTCTCGGTGCAGCCGCTGGAGACCGAGTTCGGCCGCAAGCGCCAGATCGACCAGTCCAACTGCAACAAGGATTTTTCCTGCGTCGAGGGCTTCTGCCCGAGCTTCGTCACCGTGCACGGCGGCACGCTGAAGCGCATGAAGACCTCGGCGGTGGATTCCGGCCAGCTGTTCGCCGATCTGCCGCTGCCGCCGGCGCGTGAGCTGGACGGTCCCTACAACATCCTCGTTACCGGGATCGGCGGCACCGGCGTCATCACCATCGGCGCGCTGCTCGGCATGGCCGCTCATGTCGACGGCCGCGGCTGCTCGGCGCTCGATTTCACCGGCCTGTCGCAGAAGAACGGCGCGGTGATGAGCCATGTCCGCATCGCGCCGAAGCCGGAGGACATCTCCGCCGTCCGCATCACCACGGGCGGCGCCGACGTCATTCTCGGCTGTGACATGATCGTTTCGGCCGGCCCGACCGCGCTCAGCCGCGCCGAGCGCGGCGTGACGAAGGCCTACATCAACGCCGACCTGCAGCCGACTGCGAGCTTCGTGCAGAACCCCGATCTCGATTTCGAGATGGGAACGATGCAGACCGTGCTGCGTGACGCGATCGGCGACAAGAATCTCGACATTATCGACGCAACGGGCATTGCTGCCGCGCTGATGGGCGACAGCATCGCGACCAATCCCTTCATGCTCGGCTTCGCCTTCCAGAAGGGCGCGATCCCGCTGTCGCTGGAGGCTTTGCTCCGCGCCATCGAGATCAACGGCGCCGCGATCGAGATGAACAAGCTCGCCTTCACCTGGGGCCGCCTCGCTGCCCACGACATGTCGCGGGTGCGCAGCGTGCTGCAGTTCAAGAACCGTGCGTCCGCGCCGACCAAGTCGCTCGACGACATCATCGCAACACGCGCCGAATTCCTGACCTCCTATCAGGACAAGGCCTATGCCGATCGCTATCTCGCGGCCGTCGCCAAGGTGCACAAGGCGGAGAATGCCGCCTCGCCCACGTCTACGGAGCTGACCGAGACGGTCGCGAAGAACCTGTTCAAGCTGATGTCCTACAAGGACGAGTACGAGGTCGCGCGGCTTTACACGGATGGCAGCTTTGCCAAGAAGGTGTCTGAGAAATTCGACGGCGAATTCACGCTGAAGTACCAGCTGGCGCCGCCGATCTTCGCCAAGCGCGACAAGACGACGGGTCGACTCCAGAAGCAGGAGTTCGGCGGCTGGATGATCCATGCCTTCCGCGTGCTCGCCAGGCTGAAATTCCTGCGCGGCAGTGCGTTCGATCCGTTCGGCCGCACCGAGGAGCGCCGGACCGAGCGCAAGCTGGTTGCGGATTATCTGGCGATGATCGACCAGCGGATCGCCGGGCTGAAGGCGGAGCAGATTCCGTTGCTGGCAAGGCTCGCCCGCGTGCCGGAGACGATCCGCGGCTTTGGCCACGTCAAGGAAGCCAACGTCAAGCTCGCGGCAGCCGAGACGGCGCGGCTGGAAGCGGAGCTTGAGAACAGCCGTTTTGCCGCGGCGGCGGAATAAAGACTGGGGCCAGCTCTCTCCACGTCTTTGCGAGCGCAGCGAAGCAATCCAGACTGCCTCCGCGGAGGGATTCCTGGATTGCTTCGCTACGCTCGCAATGACGGGGATTGTGGGATGCACTCGCCACACACTCAGTGTCATCGCCCGGCTTGATGTTTAGTCCGGGGACATGGCTGACACCTGTTCGGACACATCACTGACAGGTTGGCCGTTGGTCAAGTCGATTGATGCGACCTGCCAGCTGGCAAAGAAGATTCCGTAATGGCCATCGCGGTCGAGG